>NZ_BJKB01000001.1 GCF_010725055.1 Gelidibacter japonicus
CCTGTGCATATGGTATTGAAAACATGCAAATGCAAGGGGCAATTGCAATATTTACGGTGAACCTGAAAAGAATCCTTAGATTGGCCGTATAAAAAGGAGAATCGTGCAATAATAGCTGGATACGGTGAAATAATGCCTTTTAAGGTTGTGGTAAAGCCTAATCAGCTTCGTCAAAACAGATCCAAAAAAAGAAGCGATAAAATAAATTTTGGTTTATTTTATCGCTTCTTTAAAGTAATCACTAAAAATGAGATGCTTTTTCAGTGGCCTCCATTTTTTGAGGGCTTTTTTTTTACAATAAACTTTCCAATTTAAAATGAAAGGTCATAATTACACCATCCCTATCTATCTTGAGTTTAATAAGCTTACCTTGTTGTGCCCGAAAGAACGAATTGACCTCTTGCAGTTTATAATTATGGACCTCCTTATTATTAATGGTCAAAATAACATCTCCCAACATTAAGCCTGCTCTTTCAGCCGGCGAATTGGCTCTCAATTCAACAATTCTGAAAGCGGGTTTAAGGGTAAACTTATAAGCTTCTATTACGGAAAGTCTCGACAGCTCTTCATTGGACTGGTCATTTTTGAATTGAGAACCCTGATCTCTCTCCTTAACCACTCTAACTCCATCCTGCTCCAATACAATGCCACTTTTATTGTATTCAAACGGATCATTGAAATATCTGTTCTTCTTAAAAGTAACTTTCGAGTTCTTAAAATCCATAACAATATTGAACCGCTTTAACAATTCTCCTGCCATGCTACCACTTCTCGCTTTAAATTTTCTAGCAAAACTAACAGCTGCAGAGTCCGGATAAGCAACATTTAGGTTGTGGACATGAAAACCATTTATGCTAAAACGTTTTAATTTTGATCGTTTACCGTGAACGCTTCCGCTTAATCCTTTTCCTAAAAAATCTATAAAAAAATTACCATTTTCAGGGATCAATCCCAAGGATTCATTTTCAAACAGCCACAGCGCATCACTCCCACCAGAATCCATCAGCAATTTTACGGGAACTTCTTCTCCTTTTACTTCAACTATGGCGTCAATAAATGGCTTGTTATTAAACAAAGTCAGATTTAAAGTTTCACAGTTTCTACAGGTTTTATACTTGTAGGTATCAGGATTATTCAACCTAATAAACTTGGAACCATAATTGATTTCAACAATAAAATCCTTAAATATATCATACCCAATAATTCCATGGACTGGAATGCCCAATCGAGGTGTGAAATTTATGGTTTCATCAGAAATTATAAACACATCCTGATTGACGTTTATGGCCTCACCAATTTTAAAGATATTATTTCTCGATTTTAACGCTACTGTAGATTCCCCATCTCCCAAACCTCTCAAGTAGATGCTTTCTACGTCTTTCAATTTTAAAGAATCTGATGAGTTGATAATATTGAACAGTATGGGCTTGCTAACTCCAGAATCAAAAATGAATGATAACTTTACCTTATTTATTTCTACAGGAATAATAATGAGATTGTCAATAAGTTGAAACTTGACCTTTGTACGTTCGGACCGGGTCAAACGAAAACCATTCTGCGAAAAAGATTGTCCGCAAAACAAAACGATACAAAAAATGGTAAAATATCTCTTAATCATCCTAATCGAAGCTAGAGTAATACCAATTTACAAATCTTTAGGCCCAAATTCATTTTTTACATGACGATTTTCAAAAATCTTTGAGATAATTTTCAGAACTTTACCCTCTTAAACATTCAGTTCATGCCGAAAATTTCAAAAAAAGGTCAGATGATGCCCTCATCTCCAATAAGAAAGTTAGTCCCTTATGCCGAACAAGCCTATAAGGATGGAAAAACAGTCTATCATTTAAATATTGGACAACCTGATATCAAAACTCCTGAAATCGCCCTCGACGCGGTTAGAGTGCATTCTTTGGATATTCTAGCCTACACCCGATCTGAAGGATCAGAGGAATATAGAAAAAAGATAGCGCAATACTACGCCAAAAACAATATCAATGTGGACCACAGTGATATCATTGTAACCACAGGCGGCAGTGAAGCCTTGTTGTTTGCTTTTGGAAGCGTGATGGATTCTGACGATGAAATCATAATCCCAGAACCATTTTATGCCAATTACAACGGATTTTCAACAGCCTCTGATGTTAAAGTGGTCCCGGTTATTTCTAAAATAGACGATAATTTTGCTCTGCCACCCATTGAAGAATTTGAAAGGTTGATAACAGATAAAACCAAGGCTATTTTAATTTGCAACCCTGGAAACCCTACTGGATATCTCTATTCCAAAGAAGAAATCAAACAACTGGCAGCAATTATAAAGAAGCATGATCTGTTTCTTATTGCTGATGAAGTGTACAGAGAGTTTGTTTACGACGGCAACGAATTTTATTCCATTATGCAGGAAGAGGGGCTCGAGGATCATGCCATTATAATTGATTCTGTATCAAAACGCTATAGTATGTGTGGCGCACGAATTGGCTACTTGGTCTCTAAGAACAAAGAAGTCATTTCAACAGCGTTAAAGTTCGCACAGGCGCGATTGAGCCCTCCTACGTTGGCACAAATTGCAAGTGAAGCTGCATTGGATACACCCCAAAGTTATTTTGATGACGTTATTAAAGAATATAGTAAACGAAGAAACATCCTCATCAGGGAGTTGAAAAAAATTGATGGCCTCAAGGTTGCAGAACCAAAAGGTGCCTTTTATTGCATTGTGGAATTGCCAGTTAAAAGCGCTGATCATTTTGCACAATGGCTTTTGGAAAGTTATGAACATCATAAGGAAACTGTCATGGTTGCACCGGCGGCAGGATTTTATTCAACACCTAATGTAGGATTAAATCAAATTAGGATAGCCTACGTGCTCAATGAAGAAAGTTTGATTAAAGCCGTTTCCATTTTAAAAGAAGCCTTGAAAGTTTACCCTAATTAGTGAATATTCAAGAAAACATATCATTAAAGCCCTATAACACTTTTGGGTTGGATGCCCGTGCAAAATATTTTGTGACGGTTAAGAGCATTCAAGCCTTAAAGGAGGCCGTAAGTTTGGACAACTATCCCGAAAAATTCATTCTTGGTGGTGGAAGCAATATGCTTCTCACTAAAAATTTAGATTGTTTGGTAGTTCATTTGGCCTTAAAGGGCATCGAAGTTATTGACGAAGACGATGACAACGTCCTCGTCAAGGCATATGCTGGCGAAAATTGGCATCAGTTTGTGTTATGGTGTCTAGATCAGAATTATGGGGGTATAGAAAATCTATCCTTAATTCCGGGTAACGTGGGTACCGCTCCCATTCAAAATATTGGTGCGTATGGCGTAGAATTAAAAGACGTTTTCGAGTCTTGTGATGCGCTGAACATAAGTACAAAAAAAATTGAAACGTTTTCGAAAGACGCGTGTCAATTTGGGTACCGGGAATCGGTGTTCAAGCAAGAGAAAAAGCACAGTCACATTATAATAAGCACCACTTTGAAATTGAGCAAGCGTCAGCACCAATTGCATACAGAGTATGGTGCAATTACTAATGAATTAGAAGCCATGGGTATTACAGATCCTACGATTCAAGACATTTCCAAGGCAGTAATCTCGATTAGGGAAAGCAAACTTCCAAACCCCAAAGAGATTGGAAATAGTGGTAGTTTTTTTAAGAATCCTGTGATTTCCAACTCCCAATTTGAAAAGCTCAAAATCAATTTTCCAGACATTCCGAGCTATGTAGTATCAACAAAAGAAGTAAAAATACCTGCAGGTTGGCTGATTGAAAAAGCAGGGTTCAAAGGCAAGACCTTTAATAATTACGGGGTTCATAAAAAACAAGCCTTGGTACTAGTCAATTATGGAGATGCTAAGGGATCAGATATTCTTAAATTGGCGACACTGATTCAAAAGACAATTGATCGAATTTTTGGAATTTCTATAGAAACCGAAGTGAACATCATATAAAAAGGCCCCAACACAACAGCTGAAGCCTTAAAATAATTCCTGCAGTGTCAAATGAAAAAGCTATTAATCAATTTTCTTAAAAAGAAGAAATTTAGACACTACCGATATACAAACAATATTTTAATAATAAAGTAGTTTATTTGTAATTTTACCACCTTAATATGATATACGTCCAAAAAACATATTTGGACTTTTTAAACCTTAAATTAAATTAAATTTTAACTTTTTGAGCTATTCACTAGAAGAACATATTGTCGAACTTCTTGAAAAAGGAGACAAAGCTGCCCTTAATTTACTTTATGAAAATTATTCTGACAGCCTCTATGGCGTTATTTTAAAAATAACCAAGAATGAGGAGCTCGCACAAGACGCATTGCAGGAAAGTTTCGTGAAGATCTGGAAAAACTCGAAAAAATACGATTCAAAAAAAGCAAAACTCTTTACCTGGCTCTACAGAATAGCACGCAATACAGCTATTGATAAACTGAGAAGTTTCAATAATCGTTTCAGTAAAGAAGTCCAAATTGACAAATCAGACGTATATATTCTACCAACCTCAAGTTTAAATCAAGATGTTATTGATTTGAAAGAGCACGTTACGAAACTAGAAGAGAAGTATCAAATAGTATTAAATGCCCTGTTTTTTGAGGGCATGACGCAACAAGAAGCTAGTGAAGAACTAGATATTCCATTAGGTACTATAAAATCTAGGTTGAAAATCGGTTTGAGAGACTTACGAAAACTCTTCAACTAAAGAACAGTTTAAAGTTTAGAAAAAATGGAAAAAAATTTACAAATTTTTATGGATTCGGGCCTATTGGATAGCTATATCTTAGGCACCACAACTCCTGATGAAAATTTAGAAGTTGAAAGCTATATTGCTGAATTTCCTGAAGTAAAAGCTGAGTACGAGAGGCTTCAAGATAATTTGGAAATCTTAGCGAAGGCAAATACGGTAGAAGCTCCAAAGTATATATTAGACGCTATTATTAAAGAAATTTCAGAGGAGACTCCGGTTATTCAAATGAATGCATCCCCAGTACATCATCGTACTCCATGGTATAGTATTGCGGCAAGTATAGCAGCATTTATTTTTGCTGGTACAGCTTTCTTACTCTATGAGCAAAATATATCGCTAAATCACGAAAACCAAGTGGTTGTTGAAGAGATCTTTGACCTTAGAAGCGATATTGAAGACAATAACAAAAAACTCGAGAACGTCATGCTTCAATTTATGAAATTGAACAACCCGGAAACGGAAAAGTATGTTTTAAGAGGAAATTCAAGAGCTAAAGACCTTAAAACTGTGGCATATATCAACGCTGTAGATAAAACATCGATGATTGATGTGGTTTCATTACCAAAGCTTCCTGAGAATCAGACTTATCAAATTTGGGCCGAATTGCAAGATAGAATGGTCAATCTCGGTATTTTAGATGAATCAGAGCGTAAGCTCAAGACCATTCCATATATGGAAGATGCACTCGGATTGAGCATTACGATTGAGCAGAAAGTGGGTTCCAAGATCAACAAGGCACATGCTGAAAACTCTGTAGCGGAAATCACACTAAAAAACAATTAGTTTTATTTAAAGATCAAAATAACAATCACTCATTGTTTTATTGAAAATAATAAAGAGGCTGCCTAAAAAGGTGGCCTCCGTTATTTTATAATAATCAGGTATAAAGGACATATTGTACGGCGATCATGTACCAGTTGCTTTTTCATAGTGTGGAATTAAAAACAGAATTGAGATGTAGTTGGATTGGAACACCAATCAATTCGTCAAAATCAACCCAATTCAATGACTTCCCTGTCAGCTTTTTCAATGTTTTTTGAACAGTACAATGTGAGCTAAATCAAAAAATAAGCTTCTTATAAAGTTATCGCAGATGTAGTCATCAGATAACTGAAAATATTCCAAAAAACCTGTATCTTTGTATAAAATTTAACTGATGAAACTTTTATTCATTACACTCATCCTTTTAGGTCTTGGGGTTGCTGGTATTGCTATAAAAATATGGGCAAAAAAAGACGGTAAATTTGCTGGAACTTGTGCTAGTCAGAATCCCATGCTTAATAAAGAGGGCGAATCGTGCGGCTTCTGCGGTAAAACACCTGATCAATTTGAAAACTGTAACGAACCTCAACACTCTTAGCGGTTAATGATTGTTTTTTATGTGCTTTTCTACATCTTTGTTGTAGTCATTCTTGTTCAATTGTTCTTTTACGCTTATGTTTTCTCTAAGGTCAAACAGAAAAGCCATAGCAATATCTCCACCGATAGGCCTTTTATTTCCGTAATTGTCTGTGCGAAAAATGAAGCCAACAATTTAGAGAAATTTCTGCCTTCCATTTTAAATCAAGATTATCCAGACTTCGAGGTGGTATTGATCAACGACAGTTCTACCGATGGCACATTGAGAGTTATGGAGCGCTTTAAGGCAATGCATAGCAATATAAAAATTGTCAACGTCAAAAACATCGAAGCGTTTTGGGGCAACAAAAAATACGCACTTACTTTAGGCATTAAAGCCGCAACACACAACCACCTTTTATTTACCGATGCCGATTGCAAACCTGTTTCCAATCAGTGGATCGCGGAGATGAGCAGATGTTTTTCAAAGGATCATCGCATTGTTTTGGGCTATGGTGCCTATGCAAAAGTGAAGAAGTCATTTATAAATAAATTGATTCGCTTTGACACCTTAATGACTGCCGTACAATATTTTTCATATTCCAGGTTAGGCCAACCATTTATGGGTGTTGGTAGAAATTTAGCTTATACCAAAGAGTTGTTTTTTGAGGCAAGAGGTTTTATGGATCATATGCATATCAAATCAGGTGATGATGATCTCTTTGTAAATCAAATTGCCACAGCGGAGAACACAGTCATTTGTTTGTCGAAAAACAGCTTTACTGAATCCCCTTCAAAAAAATCATATAGTGATTGGATCATTCAGAAACGCAGACATATCACTACCGCTAAACATTACAAATTAAGGCACAAGGCAATGCTGACTTTGTTTTACCTATCGCAGTTTTTGTTTTTAACATTAAGTATCGCCCTAATCAGCACTCTGTTTTATTGGGAAGTTGTGGTTGGTTTAATTAGTTTAAGGTATATAGTTTTATTTATCACCCTGACTTTAGCAGCTAAAAAATTAGAAGAGAAAGATTTGATTCCATTATTTCCAATTCTCGAAATATTTTTAATTGTGTCCCAATTCTCTATCTTTATAAAAAATCTCATCTCAAAACCAAATCGTTGGAAATAAAAGAAATCATTAAAAAGGCAAAAAAAAATGACCAATCAGCATTTAATGCCTTGTTGGATTTTTTTTGGAATGATGTCTACGGTTTTCAATTGAAGCGAACTGAAAATGAAAATGATGCCGAAGATATCGCCATTCAAACATTTTCTAAGGCATTCGACAAAATTGGGACGTATAATGAAGAATACGAATTTAAGACTTGGTTGCTTACCATCTCTAAAAATATTCATATTGATTTAATAAGGAAACGAAAGTCCTCTATTCAAAATAGATCAAGCCGTAAAGACCATGAAGATTTTCATAATATTATCGATGAGTCTCCTTCTCCTGAAGACAAACTGATCACCGAACAGAATTTAGCCAAGTTGCTTCGGGATATTAAAAAACTCAAACCACATTATCAAGAAGTGATCAATTTAAGATACTTTCAGGAATTATCTTATAAGGAAATATCCGAAGAGCTTAACGAACCAATAAATAACGTTAAGGTCAAGCTTTTAAGAGCAAAAAAATTACTGGCAGATATAATAATTAAATAACCGTGAACATCAGTTTTAAAAAATTAGGACCTGGTTTATTGTTTGCCGGAGCTGCTATTGGTGTTTCCCATTTAGTGCAATCTACTCGAGCTGGTGCCGATTTTGGTTATGGTCTTATTTGGGCCCTTTTGTTGGTCCATATTTTTAAATACCCATTTTTTCAATTTGCTCCAAGATATGCTTTGGCAACTGGGGAAAGCCTATTGGATGGCTATAAGAAAATGGGCAAGGGAGTCTTATTTGCTTATTTCATCCTCACATTTACGACCATGTTTACCATCCAAACTACGGTAACCATTGTTACGGCAGGCATTGCTTCCACTCTTTTTGGAAATCTGATTTCAACAGAAATATGGGCCGTTATTATTCTTTCAATTTGTGCTCTTATTTTGATCAAAGGCAAATACAGCTTTCTTGATCAAATAATGAAAGTCATTGTCATTACATTAACTATAAGCACCTTAATTGCTGTTGTTCTTGCTCTAAACTCAAACCCACATGCGCTTTCATTCAAACAGATACTACCAGAGAACACTTTGGAAATTAGTTTTTTGATTGCATTCATGGGTTGGATGCCTGCACCTTTGGACGTTTCAGTATGGCAATCACTTTGGGCTTTGGAAAAACGTAAAGTGAACAACACTTATAACGTCAAATCTTCGCTTTTCGATTTTAATGTAGGCTATTTGGCAACCATTATTATTGGCCTGGGATTTATGGCTCTTGGTGCCTTGGTAATGTTTCAAAGCGGCTCCACATTTAGTGATAAAGCTGGCGAATTTTCCAATCAGTTAATCTCAATGTACACCAAAAGCTTAGGAAACTGGGCTTATCTTATTATCGGCATTGCCGCATTTACGACCATGTTTAGCACCACATTGACCACATTGGACGCCTCGCCAAGAACAATGGCCAAAACAACTGAATTGCTTTTTGGCCATTCTTCAAAACGGAATTACCTGTTATGGATCGGTATTTTAATTGCCGGAACTGTTTCTATTTACTTCTTTTTGGGTTCGGAAATGGGTTTGCTCATAAAAGTCGCCACTATCATATCTTTTTTGACAGCCCCGTTTTATGCCATTATCAATTATAAGCTCATCAGTAGTAAACATACTCCTGTTGAATGGCGTCCTTCCCGAAAAATACATGTATTAAGTTGGTTGGGAATTCTCTTTTTAATTGGATTTAGCCTTTGGTATCTGACCACTCTATAATGTATATTTTCAAATTTACTTTGTACCTTTGTGTTTGTAAACTTCCTAATAAATGAGTGCAGAGACTATTTCACAAGCAGATACCATTTCTAAAATAATCCCAGAACGCCAACCAAAACCAAAATGGCTAAGAGTAAAACTACCTACTGGTAAAAAATATACAGAACTTAGGGGGTTAGTGGACAAATATAGTTTGAACACTATTTGCACCTCAGGAAGCTGTCCAAATATGGGCGAGTGCTGGGGGGAAGGAACAGCTACATTTATGATTTTAGGAAATATATGTACTCGTTCGTGTGGATTCTGCGGTGTGAAAACCGGACGTCCCGAAACTTTAGATTGGGACGAACCTGAAAAAGTAGCACGCTCCATAAAAATCATGAATATTAAGCATGCGGTTTTGACCAGTGTAGACAGAGACGATTTGAAAGATATGGGAAGCATTATGTGGTCAGAAACCGTAAAGGCGGTGCGACGCATGAATCCTGAAATTACTTTAGAAACACTCATCCCTGACTTTCAAGGAATAGAAAAACATATTGATCGGATTATTGAGGTTGTCCCTGAAGTGGTTTCCCATAACATTGAAACCGTCAGAAGATTGACACGTGAAGTAAGGATTCAAGCAAAATATGACCGTAGCTTAGGAGTTCTTAAATATTTAAAAGCTCAAGGACAACGACGAACAAAATCGGGCATCATGCTTGGACTTGGCGAAACTCGTGAAGAAGTTATTGAAACGCTTCACGATTTAAGAGCAAATGACGTTGATGTGGTGACTATTGGACAATACTTACAACCAAGTAAAAGGCATTTGCCGGTAAGGCAGTTCATTCTTCCTGACCAGTTCAAAGAATACGAAACAATAGGTTTGGATCTTGGTTTCAGACACGTGGAAAGTAGTGCCTTGGTAAGATCCTCTTACAAAGCTCAAAAACACATCCACTAATGATCAGGGTTGCTATTAACGGTTTCGGACGAATTGGCCGACGCGTATTCAGACTGATTCAAGAACGAGAAGGTATCCAGGTGGTGGCCATTAATGATTTGGCTGATGCCCGCACCTTAAGTCACTTGTTGAAATACGACAGTATCCATGGGGTCTTAAAAAACCAAGTTACATTTGATGATAACCATATCATATTTGACCAGCAGCTGGTGCCCTTACTGAACCACAAGCAAATTGAAGATATTGATTGGACACCTTACGACGTTGACGTTGTCATTGAATCTACAGGAAAATTCAAAACTACAGAAGATTTAGAAAACCATATTAATAATGGTGCCAAAAAAGTCATCTTATCGGTCCCTCCTATTGATGATTCCATAAAAACCATCGTGTTAGGGGTTAACGACGACATCCTGACTGGAACAGAAACCATCATTTCCAATGCTTCCTGTACCACCAATAATGCAGCGCCCATGCTTGCCGTAATCAACGATCTTTGTGGTATAAAACAAGCGTACATTACTACAGTTCATTCATACACCACTGATCAAAGTTTACATGATCAACCACATAAGGATTTACGACGCGCTCGAGCTGCAGGTCAATCTATAGTTCCAACAACCACTGGCGCAGCAAAAGCACTGACCAAAATTTTCCCTAAACTGAAAGATGTCATTGGCGGTTGTGGTATTCGCGTTCCTGTTCCCAATGGCTCCTTGACTGACGTTACTTTAAACGTCATAAATACCGTATCCATTGACGATATAAACCAAGCCTTTAAGAGAGCTTCAGAAACCCACCTAAAGGGCATTTTAGAATACACGGAAGACCCTATTGTTTCTATCGATATAGTTGGCAATCCGCACTCTTGTATCTTTGATTCCCAAATGACTTCAGTTATCGGGAATATGATCAAAATTGTGGGTTGGTATGATAATGAAACTGGATATTCAAGTAGAATATTAGATTTAATTTGCAATTTACCGAAGAAATAACCACTTTTGTCGAATAAATAATTATATTTGTTTTTATAAAGTGACCAAAAATGTCCCAACCTAAATACTATATAGTTACTTTTCTAGTCTTTTTTTCCATGACATTATTTGCACAGAATAATGCCAGTGAAGATATTGACATTCTCAAGATGCGTATTCAAAATTATATCACCCAATCTGGTTTTGAATCAGAGCGCGGTGATTATTATAACGCTAAAGAGAATCTCGAAAAAGCATTAATTATCGCCAAGCAGATCGGCGATAAGAAATCTGAAGGCAGTATCCATACAAAAATCGCAAAGGTTCAATTTATTGTTGAGGATCCCGAGAGTGCTCTAGTGTCTTTAACAAAGGCAGCTGAGTTGCAGAGAGAAACCAATGATTATGCAAATTTGGCCATTACCTATAATATACGGGGCATTTTGCATACAAGCAAAAAAGAATATCCAATTGCTTTGGATTACTTTAATTCTGCAAAAACCAAGTTTGAAGAAGAAGGTTTAGAGCGCCTCATTGCAGATGTCAATTTAAATGAAGCCAAGGTATATATAGAATTAGAAGATTATAAAACAGCCAAGGCAAAGCTGGAAAAAACAATAATTTTAGCCAAAAAACATAACCAGATAGGAGTTTTAAGCAGCGCCTACATTAATAGCGGAAAAGTGCTTCATAAGCTTGGAAACGACGATTTAGCGCTTTCTATGGCTAAAAAAGGATTGGAACTTGCCAAAGAAAATAAAATTCCGGAATATATTAATGATGGATATCTGACTTTGAGCGATATATATCAGGCAAGTGAAGAATATAAGCTCTCCAATCAATACTTAAGGAAGCACATTCAGTTATCAGATTCATTACTTGACATTAAACGCGAAAATTTATCGCCAGAAAAAAAAGCACAATTCATATCTGAATACAAGGATTCTGAACGTAAACAAATGGAGGTAAAGCTTGAAGAAGCTGATGCTTCAAATAATCTAACCAGAATTACCACCATCTTGAGTATCGCCTTAATTACGATTTTATCTCTATTGACATTATCGCTATACAAAAACAATAACATTAGGCTTAAAACCAATAATATGCTCCATAAGAAAAATGATGAGCTTATTATTGCAAAAGAAAAAGCCGAATTGGCGTCCAAAACAAAAGCTAACTTTCTATCAACGGTAACCCACGAACTTCGTACACCGCTTTATGCCGTTACAGGTTTGACCAATATGCTATTGGATGAGGAGCCAAAGCCAGAACAACTACCTCATTTGAAATCTCTAAAATTTTCTGGAGATTATTTATTGACATTTATCAATGATATTCTACAGATCAATAAAATTGAAGCCAATAAAGTGGACTTGGACCCTGAGGTTTTCAATTTGCAGAAAAAAGTAGAAAACGTGGTTTCGGCATTGAGCAATTCAGCTTTGGACAATAATGTCAAATTGCATTATGAATACGACGATAGCCTTCCATCAACCTTTATTGCCGATCAATTAAAGATTTCGCAAATTCTGATCAACCTCATCGGAAATGCGATTAAGTTTACCAAGGACGGAGATATATGGGTGCGAGTAAAGAAACACATCCAAACCAATGACGATTATATAATACGATTTGAGATAGAAGATAATGGTATTGGTATCACTAAAGAAAAGCAGGAAAATATGTTTGAAAGCTTCTCTCAAGGTTCTATTCAGATCAACAGAAAATATGGAGGGACAGGACTTGGGCTTTCCATTGTAAAAGGACTTATTGAAATTTTAAAAGGAAAAATTTATTTAAAAAGTGAGCTCGGAAAAGGATCCATATTCATTTTTGAAATCCCTCTACTCTATGCGCCTGAACCAGTAATTACTGCAAAACCTAAAACCCTTAACGAATTTAACACATTGGACTTGACAAATATCAAAATTTTGGTTGTTGAAGACAACAAGATCAACCAAATGATAACCCGAAAGATTTTAAACAAGATGAACCTTTATTGTGATGTTGTCGATAATGGTGAAGATGCGGTGGATCGCGTCCAACAAGAACAATATGACGTTGTTTTGATGGACATCCACATGCCTGGTATAAGCGGAATTGAAGCCACAAAAATCATTAGAACCTTTGATAAGGAACTCACTATTTTTGCGCTTACAGCCGTTACTATAGAAGATAAAATGCAAGAATTTGACGAAGCTGGATTTGATGATATTATCTCAAAACCATTTAAGCAGGAAGACTTCGAAAAGAAACTTTACAACGTCTTAAAGTCTAATCAAAAACCTGCAACGTCTATTTAACAAAATTACTTATCAACGTATCAAACTCTACTTGTCTATCAATTCTTATTTCAATAGGCAAATAATATAATAAGCCACTTTCACTAAAGTGAGTTTGCAAGCGCACCATGTCTTTTTCGGTGGTGATTATTAATGATTTTTGCTTTAAAATGGCAATTTCACTTGCATTAAAATCATGATGATCCTTAAATCTTAAATGCTCAAACTTTAATCCCAATAATTTTAAATGGGCAATTAAAGGCTTCGGATTTGCAATTCCAGTGACCAGGGTAAATGGTGTGTCTTTTAACCTTTCCAAATCCAAGCGATCTTGGTTATTTCTAACGGATTTAGAATACGCAATACTTCCGAAAAAAACATCTTGATGCGGTAAAGGATTTATATCATTCTTGATTTGTTGTTTCTTTTCTTCCGATAAATCTTCCGGACATTTGGTCACCACAATAATGTCGGCGCGCTTGGCTCCTCGTCTTGGCTCCCTTAAATTTCCAGTAGGCAATAAGATATCCTTTGTATAAAGATCATCAAAAGCAGTCAATAAAATATTAAAACCTGCCTTGACCCTTCGATGCTGGAAAGCATCATCAAGCAAAATGATTTCAGGAGGCTTAGCTAAAGTCGATAACTGTGAAATGCCGTGAACCCGGTTGGCGTCAACACTCACTATAATATCATCAAATTTTTGATAAAACTGGAAAGGCTCATCACCAATTGAGCTCGCTGTAGCAGTATCATCCGCAATCACAAAACCTTCGGTCTGTCTCCCATAGCCTCTACTGAGTGTTGCCAGATGGTGCTCAGATTTCAACAATCGGATTAGATATTCAATCATTGGCGACTTACCAGTACCTCCTACACTCAAATTTCCGACACAGATCACAGGGAAATTATAGGATGTGGATGTTTTGATCCCCAAATCATACAATTTATTTCTGAACCAGGTTACCAAATAGTAAACAGGAACAATCGGAAAAAGAAGATATCTTAATATTTTCATCATTGGCTAACTATATGGTCGTCAAGGAAAATACGAGCAACAATTTTCTTCAAAAAAATATGTACTTCCCGCACCTACCGTTCAATACGCATGTTTTCAGGTATGTTCACAATTCCGCAACCGTCCACTAATATATGACCGTCCTCTTTGACCAATTGCAATGCTACTTTAAAATCGTCCCAATCTATTCCTTTGACAATGACGTAACCTGTTGGGGCATTGAACTCATGGAGCTCAAAACCATTTGGTGGATAATCTTGCGCATCAAACAAAGGATTTGCCAATAACCCAATTCTCGGATTCTCTTCCCAGGCCAAAATGACCATATTTTCTAATTCCGATTTTAATTTTTCACTAGCAAGAGGTGAGTTCTTAACAAATTCAAGAATTTCAACTTTATCGATACTTTCAACATAGGAGTTGATAAAATCGAGTGCCGCTTGATAGTTCTCGTCATCAGAAGTAGCTTCACTTTCTAAGGGCTCGTATAAATCAGTATTTGGAAGTTCAATAGCTACCCCTTCAGACAGGTTCCTTTTTTCAGATTGACAGGCCAATAAACTTAGAGTAAAAACGAGGGCAAGGATGTATTTCATAATTATCAAAGGACATGTTTACAACGAAAATATAATATTTTATCTTTGCAAGTAACCTAAAACCTAAAAATCATATGTTAATCCACAATGTCATCACTCATCTCGAAGAATTGGCACCTTTAGCTTATGCTGAGGAATTTGATAATGTAGGCCTATTGGTTGGTGATAGAAATAAGCCACTTACAGGGGTTCTGGTAACTTTAGACACCTTAGAAAGTATTGTGGATGAGGCCATCGACAACAACTGCAACTTGATTGTCAGTTTTCATCCCATCATTTTTAAGGGCTTAAAAAAAATAAATGGCTCTAACTATGTTGAGCGCGTCGTTCTTAAAGCCATTAAGCATGATATTGCCATTTATGCCATTCATACGGCTTTAGACAACAGTTTACAAGGCGTCAATGATATTATATGCAACACACTAAGTTTAGAAAATAAAAAAATATTATTGCCGCAGCAGGGCACCATAAAAAAACTGACCACTTACGTTCCACAAAAGGATGCCGACGTCTTACGCCTTGCTTTATTCAATTCTGGAGCCGGCACTATCGGCAATTATGAAAATTGTAGTTTTAACACCAAGGGCACAGGCACTTTTAAGGGAAATGAAGCTTCCGACCCGAAAGTTGGAAAACGGGGAGAATATCGCCAAGAGGAAGAAACCCAAATTTCCATTACTTTTCAGAAACATTTGGAAGGTCAAATTCTCGATGCGTTATTTAAAAATCATCCCTATGAAGAAGTTGCTTTTGAAGTAACTACCTTAGACAATTATAACCAGCATATTGGAATGGGAATGGTTGGTGAGCTTCCAAATGAAATGAAAACAGAAGATTTTCTACAGTATCTAAAACAAAAAATGAATGTTTCATGCCTAAGGCATTCCAATTTAAACAAAGATAAAGTGAAGCGTATTGCAGTACTTGGTGGTTCGGGTAGTTTCGCAATTACCGCTGCGAAGTCGACAAAAGCTGATGTTTTTGTAACTGCAGATCTAAAATATCACGATTTTTTTTCGGCAGAAGATCAAATTATTTTAGCAGATATTGGTCATTATGAAAGCGAACAGTTCACAAAAACCTTTTTAGCTAACTATCTCTCAAAAAAAATTACTAATTTTGCAGTCGTTTTATCAAAGATAAACACCAATCCTGTAAAGTATTTATAATTATGGCAAAAAAAGCTGAACTTTCTGTTGAAGACCGATTAAGAGCGTTGTACGATTTACAACTTATTGATTCAAGAGTTGATGAGATCAGAAATATTAGAGGTGAACTTCCTTTGGAAGTAAGAGATTTAGAAGATGAAGTTGAGGGACTTAATACGAGACTTGAAAAATTAAACGTCGGACTTTCACTGATTGATGATGACATCAAATCAAAAAAGAATTTGATCGAAGAGGCTAAAGCTCTGATCAAAAAATACGCTGAACAGCAAAAGAATGTTAGAAATAACAGAGAGTTCAATTCAATTACCAAAGAAATCGAATATCAAGATTTAGAAATTGAATTGGCAGAAAAGCACATTAAAGAATTTAGAGCCCAAATTGAGCAGAAAAAAGAAATTATTGCTGAAACCAAGGAGCGTTTGAAAGAGCGTCAAACACATTTAAAACACAAAAAAAGTGAGTTAAATGCTATTTTGGCCGAAACTGAAAAAGAAGAAACGGCACTGATCAAAAAGTCACAAGAATATAAAGAAACTATTGATCAACGTTTGGTGAATGCTTATCAAAGAATAAGAGCCAACGTTAAAAACGGACTAGCGGTTGTTGCTATTGAAAGAGGAGCGTCTGGCGGGTCTTTCTTCACCATTCCACCACAAGTACAGGTAGAAATTGCCTCACGTAAAAAAATCATTACGGACGAACACAGTGGACGTATTTTGGTTGATGCAGAATTAGCCGAAGAAGAAAAAGCAAAAATGGAGAAAATGTTTGCTAAATTAGGTTAAACAAACCCTCATAAACAGTTATAAAGCCTTTGCAATTTTGTGAAGGCTTTTTATTTTAACATAACTTTTATATTTACATATTAAGTTTTAAAACGATCGAACGACTACTCACAAAACAAAACGTATGAAATCTCTTATTTTATCCTTATCCCTTATTGTTTTATTCAGCTGTCAAAATAAAGCACAAAATAATCCCAAACAAGAAGCGGTTAAGATGTCAGAGCCTATTGAAGTTCCAATGAAAGATGGAAAAGCAAAAGCTTATTTTGCGAGTGGCTGTTTCTGGTGTGTCGAAAACATTTATGAGCATGTTAAAGGCGTTGAAGAAGTCATCAGTGGCTATTCCGGTGGTCACACCAAAAACCCCACTTACGAATCGAGCAATACTGGTAAAACAGGCCATGCTGAAGCCGTAGAGGTTATATATGACCCAAATGTTGTGAGTTTTGCCACTTTGGTAGATGTTTATTTTGGATCACAGAACCCCACTCAAGTCAATGGTCAAGGTGGCGACCGGGGTTCACAATACCGATCCATCATTTTTTATCAAAATAATGAGCAGAAAGAGATTATTGAAGAGAAAAAATCAGCCTTGGCAAAAAAACTAAATGCAACCATAGCAGCGGAAGTTTATCCATTTCAAAAATTCTGGATTGCAGAAGACTACCATCAAGATTATGAGAAAAAGAATCCTAATAATCCCTATATCCAGAATGTATCCATCCCACGATATGAACGCTTCAAAGCAAAGTTTCCAGAGTTGATCAAAGATTGAAAAACTGCAACCAAACCTGACAGGTTTTTGAAACCTGTCAGGTTTTATCTGTTGATTTTAGTCGCTTTCAATGTAAAAATCAGCGGATAAAGTCTATCTTTAGTAACGTACATTCCCGAATCCGTTTCCACCAAGTCCGGAAGCACGTTGTACGGACTTTCATCATGTTCCTTTAAATACTCAATATGCAATCCTGCTTCGGATAATGCAGAAACCACTTCGCCCAAACCATGGTTCCAACCATATTCCTTGCTTATCATATTCGAATTGGTATTGGCGTAAGTTCCTTTATATTCTTCATAAATAACCTCGTCCAACATATAGCCATATTTCATTTTGGGCTTGCCTTCCAAATAATCAAACATCCAAACCATAGGATGAAATTCTGCCATAAAAAAAGTGCCATCTTTTTTCAAACGTTCTGCTATCATCTGTCCCCAAGGTTTTAAATCGGGCAACCAACCGATCACGCCATAACTGGTGAAAACAATATCAAAAGTATCCGAAACCTTTTCAGAGGTGTCAAGCACATTACAACAAACAAATTGAGCGTTCAGACCTAATTCCTCATTCAATTGTTGCGCTAACGCAATCCCTTCATCACTGATATCAACTCCCACACATTGCGCTCCCATCCTGCTCCAACTCAAGGTGTCCTGTCCAAAATGACATTGCAAATGCAATAAACTTTTCCTATTCACATCGCCAAGAGCCTGCAATTCATAAGGCATTAAAGATGATTTTCCATTCCTGAAAGCGTGCATATCATACATTTTACTTTCAGCATGAACCTTAACCTTGTTGTTCCATGTCGCTTTATTTACTTTAAAATATTGATCATTTCGAGCCATAATTTCTGATTTAGAATCTAAAATTAAAGCTTCTGAAACATTCTTCCGTATCTTTATAAAAAGATTTAAAATGAAAAAAACTCTAATTATTGTCACTGTATTCGTCTTTGTTTTTTCTTGTAAACAAAAAGAAGAAACAAAAACCATCGAAAAAGAATGGTCCACTGCCGAAAAAATAGCGAACGCCAACGGTTTTGAAAACTGGAAGAAGGTATCCGAATTGCAGTTTACGTTCAACGTTGATAGAGATACCACCCATTTTGAACGTTCGTGGACCTGGCATCCGAAAACAGATGAGGTCATGATGGTTTTGGGCAAAGACACTATAGTTTACAATCGTAAATCTGTAGATAGCACCTCCATGAATGCGGACAAGGCCTTTATCAACGATAAGTATTGGCTTTTGGCACCATTTCAATTGGTATGGGACACTTCTGCCAGTATTTCAGACACTTCCGTAGTTGAAGCTCCAATCAGCAAAACGCAACTAAATAAAATAACGATCACTTATTCTGATGACGGTGGATATACGCCTGGTGACGCCTATGATCTATTTTATGATGATGACTTTATGCTTAAAGAATGGATCTATAGAAAAGGGAATTCTAAAGAACCTTCCATGATGACCACTTGGGAAAATTACGAAGATTTCAACGGCATTAAAATTGCAAAAACCCACAAAAGGCCAAATGAGGATTGGACACTTCATTTTACCAATATTAAAGTTGTGAAGTAAAAATCCTGTTAAATCAAGAACTTCGGGGCATTCCCTACTAGTAGTTATAAGCTTTAAAATTAAAGTTGTCGTAATCCAAACTAGTGATATAGGACGTATATAAGATATACCGATAGAGTATTCCGCAGTATGCGTCTATATATATTCAAAGAGCTTCCACCAATTAAAGTTGAAGCTCTTTTTTTTTGGTGAAACTAAATTTTCAAAAGTCTGTCCTGTATTAAATCCTAAACTTTTAATTCTTATTTTTGTGTGAAACCCAAAATAAATTCACCTTGTCAAACCATCAATTAGGATTAGAATATGCCAAACACCAAGATCAAAATGATCTTTTGGCATCTTATAGAAGTCGTTTCCATATTCCAAAGGACAATCAGGGCAAGGAGTTAATTTATATGACTGGAAATTCACTTGGACTCCAACCAAAATCAACGAAAGACTATATCCATCAAGAATTGGAAGACTGGGCCAATTTAGGTGTTGAAGGCCATACCAATGCCAAACATCCTTGGCTTCATTACCACGAATTCTTGACAGAAAATATGGCAAATGTTGTTGGCGCGAAACCCATCGAAGTGGTGGTCATGAATACCCTGACAGCCAACCTCCATTTGATGATGGTCTCCTTTTATAAACCGACTTCAAAACGCTACAAAATTCTGATTGAGGCCGATGCTTTTCCATCAGACAAATACGCTGTGGAATCGCAATTGCGCCATCATGGTTTCGATCCGAAGGACGGATTGGTGCTTTGGAAAGCAAGAAAAGGTGAGGAATTGGTTAATTATGACGATTTAGAAGCTATTTTAGAAGCGCAAGGACACGAAATAGCCTTGGTGATGATTGGCGGTGTCAACTATTATACTGGGCAGTTTTTTGATCTGAAACGCATTACTCAACTTGGACATCAATACGGATGTATGGTCGGTTTCGACTGTGCCCATGGGGCTGGAAATGTCAAATTGGATCTTCACGATTCTGGAGCCGATTTTGCAGTTTGGTGCACCTATAAATATTTGAATTCCGGACCAGGTAGTTTAGGCGGCTGTTTTGTACATGAACGCCATGCGTACAATAAAAACCTCAATCGGTTTGCAGGTTGGTGGAGCCACAATAAAGAAACACGTTTTAAAATGCGCGACGAATTTGACCAACTCCCGGGCGCTGAAGGTTGGCAATTGAGCAATCCTCCGATCTTATCAATGGCAGCAATCAGAGCATCATTAGATATGTTTGCCGAAGTAGGCATGGAAAAACTCACCGAAAAATCAAAACATCTTACAAGCTATTTTGAATTTTTAATCAACGATCTGAATAATAAAGACATCAAAGTCATCACCCCTTCAAATCCTGACGAACGCGGATGCCAACTCTCCATTCAGGTGAAAAATGCCGATAAGACCTTACATCACCAATTAACCAAAGCTGGAATTATCAGTGATTGGCGCGAGCCAGATGTCATACGATGCGCACCTGTACCATTATATAATTCGTATGAGGATGTTTATAAATTGGTGGAGAAGTTAAAAGAAGTACTAACCTAACCTGCAAGGTTTCCATTCCGAAGCATCGGGACTTGTAAGTTTAATAATAAGATTCTCCCTTCGCGGGAAGTAGCATGAATAAACAACAAAATATACTCATTATCGGTGCAGGTCTGTGTGGAAGTTTACTCGCTTTACGCTTGGGACAACGTGGATATAACGTCTCGCTTTACGAGATGCGTCCGGATATACGTACAGCCAATATTAGCGCAGGACGTTCCATCAATTTAGCCCTTTCCGATCGTGGCATTAAGGCTATGAAACTGGCCGGTATTGAAGATAAAGTCCGAGAATTATGCATTCCCATGAATGGCCGCATGTTGCATGACATTGAAGGCAATATGGTCATGGCGCCTTACAGCGGACGAGAACATGAATATATCAACTCCATCTCCCGAGGACTCTTAAACGGGTTGTTGTTGGACGAAGCCGAAAAGCACGACAACGTCAAAATTCATTTTAACAGAAAATGTAAATCAGTCGATTTTGAAAAAACAAAGGCCCTATTCAAAGATTATGAATCGAATACCGAATTTGTAGAGGATGCCGATGTCATAATAGCTACAGATGGCGCTGGCTCAGCCTTACGTAAAAGCTACTTTTTAGGCAAAAAGTTTTTGTTCAGCTTTTCTCAGGAATGGTTGTCACATGGCTATAAAGAATTAAGTTTTCTACCCACAAAAAATGGAGGTTTTAAAACTTATAAAAACGCCTTGCATATTTGGGGGCGCGATAGTTTTATGCTGATTGCCTTACCAAATTTGGATGGCAGTTTTACAGTCACCCTATTTTTAAGTTATGAGGATGGCGAATATAATTTTGGCAATCTAACCACTGAAGAAAAGGTCGTTGAATTTTTCCAAAAATATTTTAAAGACGCTTTGGAGTTAATGCCAAATCTCATTGAAGACTTTTTCACCAATCCCACGTCACCATTAGGAACCGTAAAGTGTTCCCCTTGGCATTATAAAGGCAATACCTTATTGATGGGCGATGCCGCACACGCCATTGTGCCATTTTACGGACAAGGGATGAACGCCTCGTTTGAAGATGTCACCGTATTTGACAAGGTTCTGGATGAAGGTCATCAGGACTGGGAAACCATATTCAAAACTTATGAGAAGAATCGTAAAAGAGACACCGATGCCATTGCAGATTTAGCCATCGACAATTTTCATGAAATGAAAGGCCATGTAAACAATGCTATTTTCAGGGAAAAGCGTAACTTGGAAATGGCATTGGAAAAAACTTTCCCAAATGACTATTCCTCAAAATATTCATTGGTTACCTTTAATGAGGAAATCAGCTATTATGAAGCCATGTTGAGAGGCCGGGCGCAAGACAAGGCAATTCTGAATATGTTGGCAGATAAAGAACTTGACCTCAACGACGATTTAAAAACGAATTTGGAAAAAGTAAAAGCTGCCACAGAAGAAATTTTGGATGAGGATCGGGTAGCGAAGGAGTTTAAACATTAGATAGCAACCTGCAAGGTTTTAAAAACCTTGTAGGTTTAGACCGTAACCTGACAGGTTTTAAAAACCTGTCAGGTTTAATAAAAGACAAATTTATGAGTAAAGATAACAATGAGGTTCCTGCCTTCGCAGGAACTGGAGTAAAACCAAGAGGCACCTATCCGCTCACCAGACGCGCTGGCGATTTTATTTATGCTTCAGGAACCAGTTCCCGTCGTGCCGACAATACCATTGCTGGTGTTGACATTCTTGACAATATGGGTACTAAACATTTAAACGCCGAAGTACAGACCCGTGAGGTCATTAAAAACATTGAAAAAAATCTCGCTAAGGAAGGTGCCACGCTTAAAGACGTGGTGGATGTCACCTCCTTTTTGGTGAACATGAACGATTTTGCGGGCTATAATAAGGCTTACGCAGAATTTTTTGATCAGGAAACCGGACCGACAAGAACCACTGTAGCTGTGCATCAATTGCCGCATCCAGATTTGGTGGTAGAGATTAAGGTCGTAGCATTCCTACGGAAACAGGAATCTCATGATTAAAGATGGTATTTTGAAATAGAAGACTAATCAAACCTCTCAGGTTTTTACTTGTCCGCCAAAGCGTCAGTGTAGGAGGAAAACCTGTGAGGTTTTAGGGCCCCTAAAACACTCGTGATCCCGATAATTATTGAAACGTGACAAAAAAAGAAAAACAATACGAAAATCTTGTCTACCCATCCACTGAACGAGGAGGAACAAGATTTTAGAATCAGACCTTTCAGGTTTCCCAAACCTGAAAGGTCTCAAAAACAATCGTGAATTCGTGGTAAACAAGGCAATACAAGACGAGATTCCTGCCTTCGCAGGAATTAGGAACTACATCAACGGAGAATATATCAATCCAGTCCAAGACAATTGGCTAGACAACTATTGTCCAGCCAATGGGGAAGTATACGGACAGATCCCAAACTCCACTAAGGAAGATGTAGAGAACGCCTATATTGCCGCAAAATCAGCGTTTCTTATTTGGTCACAGACCACTTTGGAAGAGCGCAGTAGAATTCTCGTTAAAATTTCAGAACTATTAGAAAATAATTTACAACGTTTTGCTGAAGCAGAAAGTAAAGATAACGGAAAGCCAATTTCTTTGGCAATACAAGTAGATATCCCAAGAGCGGCCAGTAATTTTCGCTTTTTCGGAAATGCCATTACGCAATTTGCCAGTGAAAGTCACGAAAGTGTCGGCCAAGATGCCATTAACTTTACGTTGCGTCAACCAATCGGTGTAGTTGGCTGTATATCACCTTGGAACCTTCCACTCTATCTGTTTACCTGGAAAATCGCCCCTGCCATAGCCTCCGGTAACTGTGTGGTTGCAAAACCAAGTGAAATCACACCAATGACGGCTTACTTACTTGGCGATATCTGTACAGAGGCCGGCTTACCACGAGGCGTTCTTAATATCGTTCACGGACTGGGCTCAACCGCAGGACAGGCCATTATTGAACATCCAGAAATTAAAGCGATTAGTTTTACTGGAGGTACTGCAACCGGCGCCCATATCGCAAAAATTGCCGCTCCACTTTTCAAAAAGCTATCTTTGGAATTGGGTGGGAAAAATCCAAACATCATTTTTGCTGACTGTGATTATGACGATATGCTTAATACTACGGTACGATCTTCATTTTCCAATCAAGGACAAATTTGTTTGTGCGGGAGCAGGATATTTGTGGAAGCCTCTATTTATGAAAAATTTAAAAAGGATTTTATTGTTAAAGTAAAAGCACTTAAAGTTGGACATCCATCAGAAGCAGAAACCAATATCGGTGCTTTGGTTTCAAAAACACATTTGGAAAAAGTGATGGAGTATATTGAAACTGCCAAAACGGAAAACGGAACCATTCTTTGCGGCGGCAATAAAGTGGTGGTCAAAAATTATGAACATGGTTATTATTTAGAGCCGACGGTTATTGAAGTTGCATCGAATGACTGCCGAGTGAATCAAGAAGAAATTTTCGGTCCTGTAGTGACTATCATGCCTTTTGAAAGTGAAGATGAAGTATTGGAAATGGCCAACAACGTAAAATACGGTTTGTCAGCAACCCTATGGACCAACGATTTAAAGCGTACCATGCGAATGAGCAACCAATTACAAGCTGGAATTATTTGGGTGAACACTTGGATGATGCGCGATTTGCGAACGCCATTTGGAGGCATAAAAGCTTCTGGCGTGGGTCGTGAGGGCGGTTTCGAAGCGCTACGGTTTTTTACGGAAGCAAAGAATGTGTGTATAAAATATTAGAAAAGAGAAAAGAAAAGAGAAAAGAAAAGAGAGAAGAGAAAATAGATAACCATGTCTTTATTCTTTATTCTTTATTCTTTATTCTTTATTCTTTATTCTTTATTCTTTATTCTTTATTCTTTATTCTTTATTCTTTATTCTTTATTCTAATATAAATTAACCTTAAAAAGATCCCTGCCTTCGCAGGGAGTATATTATGGATTTAAAACTAAACAACAAATACGCATTGGTTTGCGGAAGTACAGCGGGAATAGGAAAGGCAACGGCCATATCATTAGCTTCGGAAGGTGCACATGTCACTTTGGTGGCGAGAAATGAGGAAAAACTGAAACAGGTAATTGCTGAACTCCCCAATTCAAAAGATCACAGTTATATTATGGCGGATTTTTCAAACCCTGAAGAACTGCAACACAAGGTTTCTGAGTTTATCAAAACACACCATGGCTTCCATATTTTGGTCAACAATACTGGCGGACCAGCAGCAGGTCCCGTTTTTTCGGCAAAGCTCGACGAATTTGATAAGGCGTTTACCCAACATTTAAAATGCAATCATATTTTGGCGCAAACTGTTGTTCCGTTTATGAAGGATGAAGAATATGGCCGCATCATCAATATCATATCCACATCCGTAAAGCAACCTTTGGATGGGCTTGGCGTGAGCAATACCATTCGTGGTGCCGTTGGCAATTGGAGCAAAACATTAGCCAATGAACTCGGTCAATATGGGATCACCGTCAACAATGTACTTCCAGGAGCAACAGCAACGGATCGACTGACGGAAATAATTAAAGATAAATCAGCTAAAACTGGCCGTAGCGAAGAAGAAGCTGCCAATGCGATGAAAAGTTCAGTCCCTGCAAAACGATTTGCAAGACCAGAAGAGCTGGCTTATGCGGTGACTTTTTTGGCAAGTGAATGCGCCAGTTATATCAATGGCATCAATCTGCCTGTTGATGGCGGACGAACAAAATCATTATAGTAAAGAATGAATTTGTAAATAAGAACCGAAAGGAAGACTTTTTGTTCTGCAGTTTTATACTTAATTTTAAGTGCGAAATCTCGCGTTAAGGATGGAGGTCCCGATAGCTATCTGGATTGGAGCTCCTCTCACTAAAGTATCCGGAGAGAACAACTGCCGACAGCCTGACCTATCCCTCCTGCAAGGTTTCAAAAACCTTGCAGGTATTGAAAATTAACGCAAAAAAAACAGAAACCATGAACTTAGTATCTCCCATAAATTTCAAGGAATGGATTGAAGAAAATCGTCATTTATTAAAACCTCCTGTTGGAAATAAAGTGGTTTGGAAGGACGGCGATTTCATCGTGATGGTGGTTGGTGGCCCTAACAATCGGAAAGATTATCATTACAACGAAACCCCTGAGTTTTTCTATCAGGTGGAAGGGGACATCGTCTTGAAAATCATCGACAACGGCACACCAAAGGATGTACACATCAAGGAAGGTGATATTTATCTGTTACCTCCAAAAGTACCGCACTCCCCGCAACGTGGCGCAAATACCGTCGGTTTGGTCATAGAATACAAGCGCCCAGAAGGGATGCGTGATGCACTGCTGTGGTTTTGTGAAAACTGTACCACGAAATTATATGAAGAAGATTTTACCGTTGAAAATATAGAAACAGATATGCCTAAAATTTTCGATAAATATTACAACGATAAAGACAAAAGAAAATGTCCCAATTGTGGTGAATTGATGGAACCACCCAAAAAGGTACAAATAGATTGACAAAGTTCCTCTTCTTTGTTAAAAGAAACCCCGTTTCATCGACAATAACTGAGATGAAATCAGGGTTTAATTTTCAATTATAAACTACTTTAAAAAACTATACCCATTTTGTTGGGAACTAATCATGACAAAACGTAAACTTCGTATCAATGGCCATTCACATCTCCTGCCTTATCCGGAGGAGATTCCTCAATTCATGAAGGATAAAGAAATTTTTTGGGTGGATAAAGACCGGAAATTTATGCTTCAAAAAGATTGGAGTCGACCAGTAACGGATTCGAGTTTTTTTTTGGATGACAAGTTGCTGTGGATGGAGCGGTTTAACATTGATCATGCGGTTGTTTTAAATCTGTCTCAATTGTACGGCAATGGATTGCGTGTTGAAGAAATGAAACAGGCTTTGCGATTTCAAAACGATTTTAATGCCAAAATACAACGGGAGAACCCGAGCAAATTTACTTGCGGATTTGTTGTCCATCCCGGATTTGTACGTGGTGCCTGTTGGGAAATTGAGCGTTGTGTTGAAGAATTGGGCATGCAATTATTGTGCTTACCCACCCATTATATGGACACTATTGGTACCTGGCGATGTATTTTTGACGAAGAAAATGAGCCCATTTTTGAAATGGCCAATAAATACAATTTAGCCGTTGAAATTCATCCTTATGATGGCGAGAAATTCATCAAATTAGAAAATACCTCCTGGCGATTCCACTTGATTTGGATGTTGGCACAATGTGCTGATGCCTATCACTTTTTAACTCTAAATGGCTATCAAGAAAAATATCCCAATATGCGTACCTGTTTTGCCCATGGGGGACAATTGGCACAAATCAATTTAGGACGAAGGATCCAAGGGTTTGATGGTCGACCAGATTTATTCAAAGGAAAAACCCATCCAAGAAAAGCGGTTGGTCACAAAAATATTTTCTTTGACACCTTGGTACACGACACTGGAGGTTTGCAATTATTGATCAAAAACCAAGGTTCAAAACAAGTCATTATGGGCTTGGATGATCCTTATCCATTGGGAGAAATGGAAAGCGCACAACAATCTTCATATCCTGGAAAAATCTTGGATCTGGCCATAAAGCGCGAAATTATTACGGAAGAAGAGCGTGACGCCATTTGGGAAGACAACGTGATAACATGGTTATGTGGTGAAGATGAGGAGGCCAAGCAAAGACTACTCAATAGAATTTTAGGCTAAATAATGTTTAGCTAGCCAGCATTATCGTGGAAGTTTCCGTAAATCCAATTCGTTAGTTAATTTAAATTGAATGAGGTAATTTAAAAATAAACGACCACAAACCAATTAAAGAGAAAATCATGCATTTTATATCAGATCAATTAGAGAATTATATTGAAAGTCATTCTGAAAACGAACCAGAATTATTACAACAACTTTCCAGGGAAACGCATCAAAAAATATTACAACCACGCATGCTCAGTGGCCATTATCAAGGTCGGGTATTGAGTTTAATATCGAAATTGGTCAATCCCAAATACATATTGGAAATTGGAACCTACACAGGCTATTCTGCTTTATGTTTAGCTGAAGGGCTCCAAAAAGAAGGTGAACTTCATACTATTGACAACAATGAGGAATTGGTAGATTTTCAACGCAGATATTTTAATAAATCAAGTTTTGGAAATCAAATCCATCAGCATTTAGGGAATGCTTTGGACATCATTCCCAAGCTAAAGCCCAATTTTGATATCGTCTTTATAGATGCCGATAAAGTAAACTATAGCAATTACTTTCATCTCATCATGGACAAACTAAATCCTGGAGGTGTCATTCTTTCAGACAATGTTCTTTGGAGTGGAAAAGTGCTTGAACCACTGAAGAAAGATGATCTTTCAACTGAAGCTATAATGGCCTACAATAAACTACTTAAAGACGATGATCGTGTTGAAACCATTCTGCTACCTATTCGTGATGGCTTGACGATAAGTAGAAAAAAGTAAGATGAAAACCAAATTGCACATTTTCAAAGTTGTGGCCGAGCAATTGAGTTTTACAAAGGCCTCTGAGCTTCTTTTTATATCCCAGCCAGCAGTTTCAAAAACCATAAAAAATTTAGAAGAAGCCTATAAAAGCCATTTCTTTATCAGAAGAAGAAATTCGATTGAACTCACTGATGACGGGAAAGCTTTTTTAATTTATGTAAATCGGATTCTGAAGATTTATGACGAAATGAACAATCGGTTTTTGAATTTAAAAACCACCATGCCCGAGCAGATTGAATTTGGAGCAAGCACAACAGTAGCTACGTACATCATTCCGAAAATTATAGCAAAATTCAGAGCACAATACCCTCAAGTCCATTTTGAGATTACGAGTGGCAATTCGGAAGAAATTGAAAGCCTAATTCTTAACGAACATCTCCATTTTGGCATTACCGAAGGAAAACACCACAACCAACAACTTCATTTTAAAAAGTTCATCAAAGATGAAATTGTGCTTGTTACAAACGCACAGAACAAATCCGTTAAAAATAATACCATTGATAAATCCGCCTTACAGCAACTACCGATGGTGGAAAGAGAATTGGGTTCAGGAACCAAGGATGTGATTTATAGTATTTTGAAAAAAAACAACATCCCAAAGCTCAATATCTCCTTGCATCTCAATAGTACAGAGGCTATTAAAAATTATCTCTACCATTCTGACAGTTATGCTTTGCTATCCATCAATGCACTCACCGACGACTTGATGAACAACAAGTTAAAAGTGATTGATATTAAAGACATGAGCATGGAACGTTGGTTTTATTTTGTCTCAAGAACAGGTTTCAACTCCAAAATCATGGATTACTTCGAAAATTTTGTTCGCTCCAATTATAACTATTAGTTATCAAGAACCAAATATTAATTTGCTTATTAGTAATGTCTAAACTATAATTTTGTGTCAACAATTCATACGGCATGAAATTATATTTATCAAAATCCCTTTACATACTCCTTATTTTGATTTTGCTTTCGGGGGTTGTCAATAGTCAAGCAGCACTACTTTTAGGTTTTTTATTTACTCTTATTTTCACTAATCCATTTATAAAGCACAGCCAAAAAGCCATTCATCTTTTGCTAAAGATTGCCGTTGTAGGTTTGGGATTTGGGATGTTTATAAAAGAGACTTTTGAAACCAGCAAAGAAGGCCTTGGCCTAACCTTCTACTCGATTATTTTGACCGTAAGCATAGGGTTAATTCTGACCAAACTATTAAAATTGGATCGTGAGTTGGGGCACCTCATTACTTCAGGCACTTCCATCTGTGGCGGGAGTGCCATTGCCGCTATTTCACCCGTCATCAAAGCGAACGGAAAAACGATCAGCTTGGCTTTGGGAATTGTATTTTTGCTCAACTCCATTGCTCTTTTTGTATTTCCTCCAATTGGCCATTGGTTCAATTTAAACCAAGGTCAATTTGGTTTGTGGTGCGCCATTGCCATACATGACACCAGCTCTGTGGTAGGAGCCGCAATGGGATATGGTGATGAGGCCCTAAGGATTGCAACCACCGTTAAACTATCCAGAACCTTATGGATAGTTCCCTTGTCAATATGTTCTATGTTTCTTTTTAAAACCAAAGGTGAAAAAATTAAAATCCCCTATTTTATTGGTCTGTTTATTTTAGCTATTGGGATCAACAGTTATGGTGTTCTTCCTACTGCTATTACCGGCAACATCGTATTCATTTCCAAACGTTTACTGGTTGTTACTTTGTTTTTGGTAGGGTCAGCAATTTCAATTAAAGATTTAAAGCAGACTGGTTTTAAACCCATTGCGCTCGCGATTTCACTTTGGGTCTTCATATCAGTTTTCTCCCTAATTTATATTTGCTTCTAAAGTTATGTGGCATAACTGAGAAATAAATCACAAATTTCTTAAGTATCGCTTAAAAAAACTTGTATGAAAACGATATTTGTAGTATTATATAATCCACAAGTAAAACGCTCTCCAAAACACATTTTATGAGATTAAAAACCGTTGCGACATCATTATTTCTTTTATTCCTTATTTCCCCATTATTTACCAATTCACTTCAATCCCAAGAGACCAAAGTAGATCGGTCCCTAACTAAGAAGTTAATCGTTGGCGTTGCCGGCAACGAGCCCTTTGTCTTCTCAAAAAACTCTTCAACCAAAGGAATTGCCATAGAAATATGGGAAGATATCGCCAAAGCTAAATCCTGGGATTACAGCTACAAAACCTTTGATACCGTAGAAGATGCCTTATACGCATTAAACAAAGGAGAACTTGATGTCGTTGCTGGTCCAATAAGTATTACCTCACAACGTCTTGAGTATATGCGTTTTTCGCAACCCTTCTATAATTCAAGCTTGGCAATTGTCTCTCGCATTGACGACCTTACGCTTTGGCAAAAACTCGAGCCTCTGTTTAGTATTAAACTAGTATTCGCTATTGGTGTTTTCTTGATTATTTTAGCAATTGTGGGTACTTTGTTGTGGTTAGCTGAGAGAAAAAGATCACCAGAACAATTTCCGTCAAAAATTGCCGACGGTATTGGCACAGGCATGTGGCTTGCTATTGTAACCATGAGTACCACTGGGTATGGAGATAAAGCACCTATTACTTTATGGGGACGGATTATTGCAGGCAGTTGGATGATCATTTCCATTATTTTCGCAACTTCAATGGTCGCCGGTATTGCAAGCACACTCACTTTGTCATCGCTGGGCAGCTCAACATTCTCCAATATCGAACAGTTATCCGGTCGAAAAGTGGCAACAGTTTCTGCTTCCCCTTCAGAGGAATTCCTAAATGAACATCAAGCCAAGATTACAGGTGTGGATAACCTCATCGAGGCGATGTCAAAATTGAAAAACAAAGAGGTGGATGCCGTGGTGTACGACCGGCCACAACTATTATATTATATGAAGAACCATAAAGATGAAGACTTGTTTATTGCCAAAGCGGAATATTTTAAACAAGGTTACGGATTCGCTTTTCCCACAGATTCAAAACTGATTTATGATGTCAATCGGACCTTATTAAAACTTGCAGAAAGTCAAGAAATCATAAATATTGTCCAACATTATTTAGATAAGGACGATTAAAAATAAATCTAAAATGAGAGTCAGTTCTTAACGGTTCAACTAAAACTTATACCTCCAAGAAAAAGATTTCCATTAAGAGAACCAAATATAAGAGGCTAATTATTATCCGAATCGAATCACAACTTGCGTTTCACTGAACCAATAGTCTCTTCCAACTCATCTTTCACCTTTTGTACTTCATCGGTAAAAGTTTTGGTATGCTCAGTAGTATTGATGCCGTTCTTTTCTGCAGTTTTTGTAATCTCAGACTTGAGGTCATTGGTGGCATCTCTAAGCGTACGCATGCCCTTGCCCATACCTCGAGCAATGTCAGGTATTTTATCTGCACCAAAAACCATCACGACTATAAATAGTATGAACATGACCTCAGTGGTGCCTATAAACAAAAATGTAGAATGTAGTATCACAATGCAAATATAGTGAGATGTTTTGAATCCAATAAAAAAGCCGACTGTTAAATTAATCGGCTCTTTGTGTTAAAGTTATTTACTCTTGAACTTTGCTCTTAAAACTATCAAATTGGCTTTGTTCAATCCTTTTAGGCCAAGCGTTGTTTGAGGTATCAATATCTGCAGTGTCATTGTTTGGATCGACGACTATAGAGCTAATCTCTTTTTGGGAAGGGATCGCCTTGCTGACTTGTCGGTCATTCAATCTCCATATTTCTGCGGGATAAGTTTCAGTTTTAGAAGTACCATCCACATAATTATATTGGACAATTATTGGCATGACCAAGCCCCCTGGTTTTTCAAAAATGACATTATAAAAATATTTTGGCGTGATTATATTTTGACGTTCCTCCTTTGTAAAGTTGTCCATGAGATATTCTTGGAGCGTTGGAATATCCTCTGCCTGAATCCCGCTTTTTATCGTTTCCGTAAGTTCATCAGCACCCTCTTCAACCATAAACACCATTGGCGAAAGATTATTGATATCCAAGCCTCTTCGTGCTGCAACATCTTTCATATATTGGTTTGGCTCTGAAGACACATAAAACTTGGTGACCTCTTTAATGCCAATATCTACCCAATCTGTAGTATAAAACCAACCTCTCCAAAACCAATCCAAATCGAAGGCTGAGGCGTCTTCCATGGTTCTGAAAAAATCTTCCGGTGTAGGATGCTTAAACATCCAACGGCGTGCATATTCTTTAAAGGCATAATCAAACAACTCCCGGCCCATAACGGTTTCTCTTAAAATATTGAGTGCCGTGGCAGGTTTGCCGTAGGCGTTATTTCCAAATTGATAGGTGTTCAAGCCTTTGCTCATGATTGGCGCAATATAATCTTGATTGCCTTCCATATAAGGAATGATGTTTTCCGCAGGTCCGCGACGGGATGGAAATTTTTTATCATTTGGCGATAGGGCTTCTGGATAGGCTTCGCCAAAATCCTGTTCGGCAACATATTGAAGAAACGTATTTAGCCCTTCGTCCATCCATGTCCATTGGCGTTCATCACTATTGACAATCATCGGAAAAAAGTTATGTCCAACCTCATGAATGATCACCCCCATCATGCCATATTTAACGCGGTCACTGTAAGTCCCATCCTTTTCGGGACGTCCATAATTCCAGCAAATCATTGGATATTCCATTCCTTGTCGGTCCGCATGCACAGAAATAGCCTTGTGATACGGGTAATCAAAAGTCATCTTTGAATAGGATTTTAAGGTACTTGCCACAACTTTTGTAGACCATTCCTCCCAAAGTGGATTTCCTTCTTTGGGATACAATGACACCGCCATGACCTCTCTATCACCCACTTTCACGGCCATCATATCCCAGATAAATTTACGAGAAGTTGCAAAGGCGAAATCGCGCACATTCTCTGCGTATAATTTCCAAGTTTTCTTCGCTTTTGAAAAGCCCCTCTCTGCTTTTTCGGCTTCTTCCTGGGTCACAATCAAGACAGGCTCATCAAACGATTTCTTGGCTTTTTCATAGCGTTGCAACATCTTTTTCGAAAACACTTCCTTTCGGTTCATCAGTTTGCCTGTGGCATCCAAAATATGGTCGGCAGGCACGGTAATGTTCACTTCATAATTTCCAAAAGGCAAAGCAAATTCATCACGTCCCCAAAACTGCGAGTTCTGCCAACCTTCAACATCGTTATAAACTGCCATTCGGGGATGAAACTGTGCAATGACATAAGCCCTGTTTCCATCTTCAGGAAAGTATTCGTATCCAGAGCGTCCGCCATCCTTAATATGATTATTGATATTGTACCACCATTTAATGCTGAAAGAAAACTTCTCCCCTGATTTTAAAGGTTGTGGAAGTTCCACACGCATCATAGTCTGATTGATGGTGTATGGCAAGGGTTTTCCGCTTACATCTTTTACTTCTAAAATATTAAATCCGCCATCAAACTCTTGAGTTAAATAATCGGAGGCAAACTGGGAGGTTGATGTTGCTTTTGCTACACCCCTACTCTCAATTAAAGGTGACTTGGAATCTTTTGCGCGCATATTCTGGTCGAGTTGCAACCAAAGGTAAGTCAACACGTCTGGAGAATTGTTGGTATAGGTTATGACCTCATCGCCAGAAATTTTGGCGTTCAGATCATCCAATTCGATGTTCATCTTATAGTCGGCCTGCTGTTGATAATAAGCAACACCAGGGGCACCAGAAGCCGATCGATACATATTGGGCGTTGAAAATTCATTGTACAACTGTCTGAATTTATTGGTATTGACATGGCCAGGTTTACGGTCCGGCTTCGTGTCAATCTGTGCATAGGTACTCACTGAGGTAAACAGCAACGCGAGGCATAATAGTTTGAATATTTTCATTGGAAACAGATAATTAATAGTTCAAGAGGTTAGTACTAATTCAATCGGGTGAATCAACAAGAGAAAATTAAAATTTCAAAAGCACATTGTCCGACTGATTGATCAAAATAACACTCTTATTTTGATCATTTATTTTAAGTTTTACAATATTCTGCTGGTCATCAAAACTTTCAAACAACACTTTATTTGAAATTTGAAAACTCTTGATTTCCTTGACATCCGTAATTTCTAAATAGCAAAATACAATATCATTGTCATATTCTCTTCCGACATATTTGAAAGCAACGATTTTATCATTGATCTGGATGGAAATTTTATCTTTTAAGTAGCGTTCCAAATAGAATTCTACTTCCTCGGCTTCATTTTCCGGAGCAAAAGTCAGGTGTTTGCTATAGCGTTGGCGCAAAGCGTTCTCCAAATCGTCAATGAAAATTCTGGTGATTATCTGTACGGACTTTTTCTCGTTCACATACGCAACTTCAGTAACGCTCACATAAAACTTATGCGCATTTACTGAAAGCAACAGCGGAAAAACAAGAACTAAAACAAAAATTTTAATGATGTTCATAGTGAATTTGAACTGCAAAAATACAGTTTTGTCAATTGCAAAAAACAATCAAAAAGATATTTTTACTCTTTTTGTGTTTGAAGAATGGTTTTAAAAGTTTCCAATTTAGCCTTCAAGAATTCGAAAGTCGCCATGTCATTCTTTAGTTTACAGTACTTTTCAAACGCGGGATCATCTTGGCAATAGTAGAAAAACTCTGCTTTAGCGCCATCTTCCAAGTTGGAATTGATAAATAAATCATCAGAAAAATCAGATTTCATTTTTTCGAGACAACCATCCAATTTCTCAAATTTCACGTGCGCCTTAAGTCGTTTTGTACGTCCGGTGATGGCATTAATAATTGGAAAAAGTGGTATTAAACCACCTCCTGAGGTCGCTTCATACAGGCGCCTTTCTGTTTGGGTCTTTAATTTCCCCGTATAACCTGGAATGCCCAAGTCATAAAAATCGAGGTCACGTTCAAGTTCAGCATTCGTAATATCTGAATACAAATCGCCCGTAAGTATCCTGCCTACCACGACCTCATCCAAAACATTGACCAACTCCTCCAAATGCACGGTAAATTCCTTAGATGCGATAATGAATTTGGTAACGACAATTTCCTTGGGCTGATAGGAAATTCCAGAAAAAAGAATAGTATCGTTTAATTTTGCCTGGATAACAAATTCGCCACTGCTATTGGAAATTGTAAATCTGCTCGCCGTTTTGTTGATAATATGGATGCCATCCACTTCGTGAGGTGCACTAATTGTTCCGATGATATAATCAGATTGTCCGTAGACGTTCATCACACCGTACAATACGACCAAACTAAAAATTAAGCCATTTCTCACTTTTCGGATTTAAGTTGGAGATTGGATTTAAAACTTATCAGTTTTTCTTTCAGAAACTCAAGCATTTTAAAATCGTCGTTAATGGTACAAAGCGTGTCAAATTTAGAATCATCGGCACAGAAATAGAAAAACTCATTTCTATGTGTTTTTTCCAAAAAATGTGCCTTAAACAGGATTTCTGAAAGATTGGATCTGGCTATACTTAAGCATTTGTCTTTAGTTTCGAGATACACCCTATGCTCTAGCTTTTTGGTTCTTCCGCTTAATCTGTTCAATATTTTATTGACATTTACGGCGGCTGAAAGGCCATAGAAATAAAAATACTTTCCGTGGTCAGCATCGTACAACCTACGTTCATTTTGTGTTTTGGGCTTGCCAACATAGCCGGGAATTCCCAAGTCAAAAAAATTAATTTCACGCTCCACTCCTGAATTGAGTAGATCTGAACTCAAATCGCCGGTCAATATTTTACCCACAACAACTTCATCCAAAGCATTTATTTTTTCAGTAAGGTAAACAGTCATTGCTTTTGAATTGATCATATCTTGACCCACAACTACTTTTTTTAACAGATACGAAACTCCTGAAAATGCTAAGGTATCATTCAGTTTTGCGGGGATGGAAAATTCGCCTCTGCTGTTCGTAATGGTAAAAGTATTCGAGGTGTTATTTAAAACATGAATGCCATCCACATCGTCATTAGCTACGACCTGGCCTTTGACATCGACCGTTTGTCCCATCATAAGGTGAAATCCAACAACTAAGAAAAAAGGAACAATGTAGTTACTTTTTACCACCTTCTTTGGCTAAGAATTCTTTACTTTTAACACTGATAAATTCTAAAAACTGAAACTCATTTCCTGAATTCAAAAGTGAATCATCAACATCCTGGGCTTCAACATAACTGATAAAATCACCAACCTTGTCCTCAGGGATATTAAAATTCTCAACTAAGAACTTCGTGCTGTATAGATTTGCAAAATCATCATATGAAATTGTAGATGCCATGTCTTTACTGTCTCTCTTCTTCTTGGATTTAAAAATTGGTCTTAAGAATAAATCAACAATCCCGATGGCATCAAATCCATATTGTATATTATTTCCAGTTCCGGGCATGGCAACGTTGACCACCTTTGATTTATAGTCATCAGGAAAGTCATACTCATTCATATTTGCCAAACCGAAATAGATGGCATCCAAATCGGGATTAAAAGTTTTGACACTTTCGATATCTACCAGTAGATTTCCGGAGAGATCATAAGGCAAAATGACCACTTCATCCAGTTTATTGATTTTCTCTACCAAAAACACGGTCATTTTCTTTGTCTTAATGATGTTTTCATCAATGGTCACGGTAAATTCTTGAAATTGCAAAGCTCTAAACTCAATAATATCATTTAATGCAACACTAACCGTAAACAATCCATTTTCGTCAGTGAGCACACCTTTTTTAGCGGATGTATTATAGACTGTGATCCCTTCTAAATCATCACTGTTCACCACAATTTTTCCTGAAACCTCCACGCGTTGTATATTTTGCGCAGTCAATAAGAAGAAAGGTGTAATGAGAAATAGATAAAGTAAAGCTGTTTTCATAAGATGGAATATTAGTTAGGCTGATAAAGAACGTATGAACTCTCTTAATTAAATTCTAAAGCCTGATTAAACTTTTGTTAAATTGGTAGATTACTTAAATTTACAACAAAATATTTGAGAATACAGCTATTGCGAACAAATTTCAGGAGGTTTCCTACAACAAACCACCTAGTAAATCCATAAGACGAAATACCTATCTATGAAACAGATGATTATTGCCAGTACCTCAACCATACATGGAAGCGGTTATTTAAACTATCTTTTAGAGGAATTGACTTTCTTTTTCAAAGATGTCGATACAATTTTATTTATCCCGTACGCACGACCAGGGGGCATAAGTCATGACGCATACACAAAAAAGGCCCAAGAAGCATTTTCAGAAATAGGAAAAAAAGTGAAAGGTATCCACGAGTTTACCAATCCTAAAGAAGCTTTAAATACCGCACAAGGCATTTTTGTTGGGGGTGGCAATACCTTTGTGTTGGTCAATCAGCTTTATAAAAACAATTTGATCAGCACGCTGCAAGAAGTGATTTTTAAAGGAACACCTTATTTGGGCACAAGTGCAGGCAGTAATATTTGCGGACTCACTATTAATACGACCAATGACATGCCGATTGTGTACCCACCAAGTTTTAAGACCTTGGCCCTAGTACCTTTTAATATCAATCCGCATTATTTAGATCCTGATCCCAGCAGCAAACACATGGGCGAAACGAGAGAAACACGGATTCAAGAGTTTCATGCTTTTAATTCACAGCCCGTTGTCGGACTTAGAGAAGGCAGTTGGCTTAAAGTGAACGGTGAGAATATTGTATTGAAAGGCGAATTGGATGCGCGTATTTTTGAATATAATAAGGCGCCTTATGAAGTGGAAACAGGCACGGATTTGAGTGGGCTGAAGTAGTTCTGTCGACAGCCTAATTCGCAGTATCAGTGTCATTATCAATAGTTTAGAGCAAAGTTAATTCGTGATTCTGATAGCTATCGGAACGTGTCTAAAAAAAAATCCGTAACTGCTTGCTAAAGTTTTTTCAAAAAATGATAGCCCAAAATCTCAAAGCCTTCATTCATATAAAACTTATGCGATGGATGATTTTGCACATAAGTATTCAGTTCTATTGATTGGTAACCCTTTTGGGCCACATAATCATAGATACATTTCATAAACTGCTTGCCCAAACCTTTCTTTCTATAAGCATCATCAATAATCACATGGTCCAATTCTACACTTCTCCCCGAATAATGACGGGTACAAAACCACATGCCGGCAATCCCGATAAGCTTATCGCCATCATGAAGAGCAGCACACTCATAGTTTTGAGTGACCATTTCAGCAAAACGCTGCTTGAGCACCGCTTCGGAAATTTTATGATTGTTCAATTTTAGCATCAATGGAATGATCGTATTGATCTGAGAAGGGTCAAGTATTTTGAACGATATGGGCATACTATAATTTTTAAGTAAAAATAAATAAATTACTTCAAAACTAAATTGGTTAAGTTTGATTGATTATTTTAAAATATGAATAGAAAAGATTTTATAAAGACCATCACATTCGGCACTGTTGCTGTGGGCATACTTCCTCAATTCGCATTTCACCATTCTGAATTAAGCTATGAGGAACTCATAGGAAAAGGGAGTCCAACACTTTATGGCAACGGCTTTCAAATAAGAAAGGAAGCTTTTGATGCCTTCACTAAGATGAAAAATGCCGCTCTTCGGGACAAGATATCGATTCAAGTCGTGTCGAGTTATCGGAATTTTGCACATCAAAATCGGATCTGGGAACGCAAATACAAAAATTTCACTCAACAAGGTTTAACTCCAGAACAAGCAATTCAAAAAATCATCGAATATTCTACCATTCCAGGAACCTCTCGACATCATTGGGGCACGGACATGGATATTATTGATGCCAATGTGGCCCAACCCAAAGACGTCTTGAGCCCGGGTCATTTTGAAGGGCAAGGCTGTTATGTCAATCTCAAACAATGGATGGATTCGTATTCTAAAGACTATGGGTTTCATTTGGTTTACACCAATAAACCTGGGAGGAAAGGATTTAAATATGAACCCTGGCATTATAGTTACAAACCGCTTTCATGCAACTATCTCAAGGCCTACAGGAAATTAAATTTAAAAGAAATTCTCAACAGGGAATCGCTGATGGGCCAAGAACATCTGACCAATTCTTTTTTGGACACTTATTACGCTGAAAATATTTTGGACATCAATCCGGAGCTGTTGTAGGTTCAGTCTAAAATCAAGAACCTCGAAGCCCGTCCGACCGGCACGGACGGACAAGCCCACGAAGTATGAATAAGAAATTGCCTTTTCGATCGAGCCAAGCCTCAGAGTGTTAAAATTCACTGGAGGGTATTAAAAAAGCCTCTTAAAAATAAGAAGCTTTCTCAAATACTAACCCAACTTTCGTTCTATGAAAGATTTTTCAAATAGGCCAAAACATCATTAGCCTTGGATCGTTTGGCATAGTCCATAGCGTTCAAGCCCTTTTCTGATCTCGTTTTTAATTCAGCACCTTCTTTGATTAGTAAGTCCAAAATCTCTACCCTGTTATACTTGGCAGCGTACATGACGGGCGTCATGCCATTTGAAGATGCATTGACATCAGCACCCAAATCAATTAACTTTTTGACCGTTTCGAGATCGCCTTTGACAATAGACATGCAAAAAGGGCTGACCGAAATTTTTGTTTTTACAACACTTGTAAGTTGTGAGGTTTCAGTTGTTGGAGCTGCATTGGAGATGTGAAAAGCAAAACCTAATGCGATTGCCGAAATAATGATTGTTTTTTTCATGATGAATGATTTTTGATCCGCCCTAACCTAACTTTTCGGTACGGACGAGTTAATGATTATTTTTTGATTGTATAAGAAAGACGATTCTAAATCGGATGTGTTACATTATTTATATAAAAACCTCTAAATTTTAACATTTTATAAACATTTGGACGATACTTTTAAGAATATCGCAATGACATAAAACACATAGCCCATCTGACTTCTGCGAATTAAATTTATAAGTATTTTAAGCCTTAATCATATGCTTTGATTCTTTAAACTTTTATCTTTGGGACTCTAAATAAAGCACCATGAACAAAAAAGTCATTCTTATGATTCTTGATGGATGGGGAAAATCTCCAGACCCAAAAGTATCAGCCATAGATAACGCCCATACTCCATTTATTGATTCCTTATATACTAAATATCCCAATGCTTCTTTACGAACTGATGGTCTCCATGTGGGCTTGCCTGAAGGCCAGATGGGCAATAGCGAAGTTGGGCATATGAATTTAGGTGCTGGCAGAATTGTATATCAGGATTTGGCTAAAATAAATTTGGCGGTTCAAAACAATACATTAGCACAAGAGCAGGTGTTGGTAGATGCTTTTAAATACGCCAAAGAAAATCAGAAACCAGTTCACTTTTTAGGTCTGCTCAGTGATGGTGGCGTGCATTCGCACATCAATCACTTATTCGGATTGTTGGATGCTGCAAAAGCATATGATCTTGATCAGGTTTTTGTCCATGCCTTTACCGACGGACGTGATGTCGATCCGAAATCAGGCATAGGATTTATAGCACAACTTCTAGACCATATTAAAAATAGTTCTGCCGAATTGGCAACGGTTACAGGTCGTTATTATGCGATGGACAGGGATAAACGTTGGGAACGTGTCAAATTTGCTTACGATGCTATAGTGAATGGCATTGGAGAAACTTCTACAGATGCCATTCAGTCCGTACAAAAAAGTTATGACCACGAGGTGACGGACGAATTTATAAAACCAATTGTGATGACTGACCAAAATGGACATCCCAAAGCTAAAATTAAGGATGGTGATGTGGTTATTTTCTTCAATTTCCGAACTGACCGTGGGAGACAGTTGACTCAAGCCTTATCACAATATGATTTTCATGAACAGAACATGCACAAACTCGATTTGTATTATGTGACCTTGACCAATTATGATGATGTCTTTAAGGGAATTAAAGTCGTTTTTGAAAAAGACAACCTAACCGAAACTTTAGGAGAAGTTTTGGAGAAACACCATAAAAAGCAGATCCGCATCGCTGAGACTGAAAAGTATCCACATGTCACATTTTTCTTTTCCGGAGGCCGAGAAGTTCCTTTTGATGGGGAAAAACGTATTTTACGCAATTCACCAAAAGTTGCCACTTACGATCTGAAACCAGAAATGAGTGCTTTTGAATTGCGGGATGCTTTAATACCAGAACTAAAAAGCGAGGAGGTCGATTTTGTTTGCCTCAATTTTGCCAATGGCGATATGGTGGGCCATACAGGGGTTATGGCAGCCGCAATCAAGGCCTGCGAAGCGGTTGATATTGCCGTAAAAGATGTGGTGACCACCGCTTTGGAACACGGATACACCACCTTACTGATTGCCGATCATGGCAACTGCGAAACCATGATCAATCCGGATGGTTCTCCAAACACCGCACATACGACCAATCCAGTGCCTATCATTTTAATTGATAACGACCTGAAACACATTAACGATGGTATTTTGGGCGATTTGGCACCAACAATTTTAAAATTAATGGGCATTCCACAACCAAAAATCATGACTCAACATTCGTTGATCTAATGAATATAGACAAGCAGTTTATTTATTGTATTTTTGCTCCAAAGCCTTGACTCATGAATTTTCAGAACAGACTCATTATAGCTGTGGATTTTGATGGCACTATTGTAGAAGACCGTTATCCAGGAATTGGAAAAGCGCGCATTTTTGCATTCGAAACATTAAAGCGTCTCCAGGAAGATGGGCATCGGTTGATTTTATGGACTTACAGATATGGTAAAAGCCTCGATGAGGCCGTAGAATTCTGTAAACAGAACGGCATCACGTTTTATGCCGTCAATAAAAGTTTTCCAGAAGAAGAGTTTGACAACACCAAAAGTCGCAAAATAAACGCCGATCTTTTTATTGATGACCGAAATATTGGCGGTGTTCTTGGCTGGGGCGAAGTGTATCAAATCATCACCAAGGAAGAGCCCAAGATCCCAGAGAAAAAAAGGGGGTTCTTTTCATTTTTCAGATAATCAGGTATTGATCAAATCAAAATACTGCCTATCAATAGATTCTCTATGATTAGGATGTGCAATATTCACTAAGGCCTTGACCCGGTTTTTAATCGTTTTGCCATACAATTCTGCAATTCCATATTCAGTGACCACATAATTTACATGCGCTCTTGTAGTCACCACTCCTGCTCCCGGTTTTAAACTTGGAACAATACGACTGATACCCGCTTTCGTTTGGGATGGTAAAGCTATAATCGCCTTTCCTCCATCACTTAATGAAGCGCCTCTGATAAAATCCATTTGTCCGCCTACACCTGAATAGATTTTAGACCCAATAGAATCGGCACAAACCTGTCCAGTAAGATCAACTTCTATTGCAGAGTTGATAGCGACCATTCGTGGATTTTGTTTGATGATGGACACATCATTGGTGTAATTTGAAGCGCGCATCTCAATAAACGGATTGTCATCAACATAATCATACAAGCGTTTTGAGCCCATCAAAAAAGTGGCCAATGCTCTGCCCCTATTAATGCTTTTGTAATTGCCATTGATCACGTTGCTCAAAATAAGATCAATTACACCATCACTGAACATTTCAGTGTGCAACCCTAAATCCTTATGGTTGGTCAATCGGGTCAATACCGCGTTTGGTATACTCCCTATTCCCATTTGCAAAGTGCTTCTATCTTCAATTAAACCCGCAACAAAATCGCCAATCTTTCCTTCTATAATAGTTGGCTCTGCCATTTCATGAATTGGCAAGGGTTCATCACAATCTACAAATGCATCGATCTCAGCTATATGAATAATCCCTGCACCGTGCGTTCGTGGCATTTGCTTATTAACCTGGGCAATCACATATTTAGCATTGTCGATAGCCGCCAACGTCGCTTCAACAGAAACTCCAAGAGAACAATATCCATGTCTATCCGGAACTGAGACATGGATTAAGGCAACATCCAATGGGATGATGCGGCGCTTAAAAAGCAAAGGTAGCTCACTTAAAAAAACCGGAGTATATGATCCATTTCCTACTCTTATAGTATGTCTTACGTTTTGACCAATAAAAAAACAATTGACATGGAAACTATCTTTCAATTCAGGATTCGCATAAGGCGCTACACCTTCAGTATGTAATTGGCATATTTCGACATGTCTCAGTTCTTCATGTCTATTGGCCAAGGCTTTTATCAATACTTGTGGAGCAGCCGCCGCCGCTTGTAGATAAACACGATCATTTGATTTTACTGCCTTTACGGCATCTTCTGCAGAAATTGCTTTGTACATAGTTCTTCTATTTAATTACAAAACTATATAACAAAATCCATTTAAAAACTGTTATATATCATGTTCGTGAACAATGTCCTCCCCATTTATTTTAATTATCTTTGCACCATATTTTTTTTACGATGATTATACCAAAAACAAGAGAAGAAATTGAATTAATGCGCGAAAGCGCCTTAATAGTTTCCAAAACTTTGGGCATGTTGGCCAAAGAAATAAAACCAGGCGTGACCACCATGCAATTGGACAAAATGGCGGAAGAGTTTATCCGTGAGCAAGGTGCAGTTCCAGGATTTTTAGGACTTTATGACTGTCCATCCACCCTACTTTGCAGCACCAACGAAGCTGTTGTTCATGGGTTGCCAACAAACGTTCCCTTAAAAGAGGGCGATGTGGTGGCGGTTGATTGTGGCGCCTTAAAGAACGAATTTTACGGTGACCATGCTTATACCTTTGAAATTGGTGAAGTGGCTCCGGAGGTGAAAAAACTCCTCCAAATTACCAAGGAGTCATTATACGTTGGGATAAGGGAATTTAAAATTGGCAATCGCGTGGGTGATGTGGGTTATGCCATTCAGAATTATTGCGAAGCCGAAGGATATGGTGTTGTGCGCGAATTGGTTGGACATGGCTTAGGCAAAAAAATGCACGAAGATCCTGAAATGCCGAACTACGGCAAACGCGGACGCGGAAAGAAATTTATTGAAGGCATGGTTGTGGCCATCGAACCTATGATCAATTTAGGAACACACCGAATCAAACAACTGGATGATGGCTGGACTATTGTGACTTTAGATGGAAAACCAAGTGCGCACTTTGAACACGATGTAGCTCTCGTGGATGGCAAACCTGAAATATTGTCAACCTTTGGGTATATTTATGAGGCTCTGGGGATTGTTTCTGATGAGGAGGATGAGTTTAGACAAAAAACTTTGGTGCTTTAACTATTTCACAGAGTTACACGGAGATTTCACAGAGATTTCACAAAAAAGTATGGATGATAAATTGACTGAACGAATTATTGGAGCAGCGATTGAAGTTCACAAGGCCTTGGGACCAGGTTTATTGGAATCTGCTTATCAAAAGTGTTTATTTTATGAACTAGAATCTCAAGGTTTTGATGTGAAGCAAGAAATTCCTTTACCCATAACCTATAAAGATATCGTCTTAGACCATGGTTATCGGATTGATTTTCTGGTCGAAAACGAAGTCGTCATTGAAATAAAAACTGTAGAGAAATTTACAGAGTCCATACCGCCCAAATATTGACCTATTTAAAATTAGGTCAATTCCCGATAGGATTACTAATTAATTTTCACTCAAAACCACTAACATCAGGCATTAAACGCTTTATCAACACACCTCAATAAATCTCTGTGTAACTCTGCGTTTTCTCTGCGAATCTCTGTGATACAACTTGAAAAAACTCTTTAAATACATCCTCAACACCATCCCAAGGCCAATCCTTATCAGGCTGAGCTACGTGGCACGCCCTGTTTTGGCTTTCTTTTTAAAAGGCAACGCATTCACGGATCCAATTGATGGTAAAAGCTTCAAATCCTTTTTACCTTATGGATATGGCAACCAGCGCAACAACGTATTATCCCCCTCAACCTTGAGTTTGGAACGCCACAGATTGCTCTGGTTGTATCTCAAAAATGAAACCGATTTCTTTACAGCTCCCAAAAAAGTCTTGCATTTTGCTCCGGAACAAGCGTTCTATAAACGCTTCCGTAAAATGAAGAATTTGGACTATGTTACTACCGATTTGAATTCGCCATTGGCTGACGTGAAAGCTGATATTTGCAATTTGCCTTTTAAGGATAATGAGTTTGATATCATCTTTTGTAATCACGTATTAGAGCATATACCGGATGATACCAAAGCGATGCAAGAATTATATCGAATTATGAAACCAGGAGGCTATGGCATTTTTCAGATTCCGCAGGATCTTTCAAGAGCAAAAACTTTTGAAGATGACAGCATAACCGATAGAAAGGAACGCGCTAAAATCTTTGGACAATATGATCATGTTCGGATTTATGGTCTTGATTATTTTGATAAGCTTCGTTCTATTGGGTTTAGTGTGGCAGAAGTAGATTATACTGCTCAGCTCTCAGATGTGGAGGTGACGCGTTTTTGTTTGGCCAAAGGAGAGATTATTCCCTTAGTGCGGAAGTGAGAGGTTATTTCAAGGAGTTGCAAGGGGTTTTTTGGGACTTAAAAAAAATGCAGCTAAATTCTCTTTGTGGAACCTTTCTGTCAGCGCAATTAGTAAGCAAAATACCTATAAAATAGAGGCCTCCTAACCGTTGCGTGGAGTGGTTTTAGAATAGGGAGTTATCCCCCGTTGGTTCAACCTGAGATTGGCTTCGCTGAACCTAAAGGTTTTCTGGCTTTCTAGAAATATTCAATCTTCAGGAAATCCATTTAAAGCCAATGTTTCCAATCCTCTATCGTCATTTTCAAAAATCAGAAATACTTTTAATTCCGGATGACTGACTAAAAAGGTCTTTACCTTCTCAAGTCCCATAGCTTTAAATGCCGTCGCATAGGCATCAGCCGTCATGCAATCCTTAGCAATAACTGAAATACTCAATAAATTGGTTTTACTCGGATAACCAGTTTTTGGATCCAGAATATGTGAATAACGATTTCCTAAACTATCAACTTTGAACTTTCTATAGGTCCCAGACGTTGCCATAGCTTCGTCGTGAAGTGCAATGGTTTTTAAAATAGACTGCTCTTCATCAAAATGAGGTAACTCCACACCTACTTTCCACGGCTTTTGTTTTTCAAGATTTTGCCCCTTACATCGTATTTCTCCACCAATCTCAACCAGATAATCCTTGATGTTCTGACTTTCCAAAAAATTGGCAATGACATCCACGCCATAGCCCTTGGCAATAGCATTGAAATCTATGAAGGTACTTGGATGCTCTTTGATAATATTTGCGTTATCCAAGTGCACTTTATCCAAGCCTACAGACAACATCAAGCTATCAATTTTAAGACTGTCTAAAGCAACCACTTTACCTTCTGGACCAAAATCCCATGCATTGACCAAAACACCTATGGTCGGATCAAAAACACCATCGGTAGCTTCATAAATTGCTTTTGAAGCCTTAAATACATGTATAAAATGTTCATCAACCACAAAAGCCTCATTTCGGTTAATCTTAGAAATATCAGAGTCCGTTTGATAAGTTGACATGGAAGTATTGATGATATCGAATAAACTATCAAACTGTTGTTGGAAGCTTTTATGCTGTTCCGAATAATATTGCACGCCGTAGGAAGTTCCGAAAACTTCACCAGATATTTTAGTGTTTGTAGGCGCCTGTTTGCATGAAAACACAAAAAACACCAAGAGAACACCTATTACTGCTGCAGCGAATACACGACTATTTTTGGAAAAAACACAAGTGAATCTCTGTGAACCTTCGTGGTTCTCCTCGTAACTCTGTGTCATAGGGCTTTTCTAATTCAAATTGGTTTCTATCACCTGAATACCATTGTACTCAATCAAATATTCTTCATTCAAATACACTGGCAAATCCTCACCGTCCGGGTTACCAATCCCCACACCAGCGTATAATACCTTCGCATCATTTTCTCGGGCGTGTTTTTTAAAGGTTTCCATCCAAATGACATCATAATTATTTGGATTCTCAGGAAGGATCACCGTCCTAACAATGACAAAGAAATACTGTTTCGTTTTATCAATGCACACAAACTGTGGATGTCTTTTAAGCTTACTATTGATTGCTATAAATTCAAATCCCCGAGCTTCCAGATCCTTTCCGACATGATTCATGCCAAGGTTGTGCATTTCTTGTTCTGTAAGTGCTTTTCTCATATTACAAAAATACAATATTACCAATGATCAGGCTCTTAAGAAAAATGAAAAATATTTGGAGTAAACAAAATTACGAGCCATACCACCGTCTTTAAAATTCAGAAAATACCATAACGTCAAAAGTCTCAAGGTTTATGTTATGTTAAAACCTTTAAATTTCTTCATTCGAAGTATCAATTTTAGTATCTTAATAGTCATAAATACCATCTTATGAAGACTTCACATCGATTGGATCAGGCCATTCAGAAATTATATTCAGCATTTCATAATAATGAACTTCATCCAGAATGCTGTCAGCAATGTGCCGTCGGAAATATTTTAGACAACACCGATGCTTGGAAACACCTTTCCGATAGTCATGGCTCTTTACAGTTGAATTATGTGGGATTGGTCCATCAGAATTTAGGCAGAAAGTTTAGCGGCTATTCCCCACTCGAATTATTACAAATAGAAGCCAGATTTCTTAAAGGATGTGGCTATTCCTTACCTTTAAATCACAACGGAAAAAAACCTAAAAACCCAGAAGATAAGAACGTACTTTTCAACGGTCTATGTGAAACCGTGGCTTTTTTATGCGCACTGGATGGTGTGGATAATGTGATGGATTATTCAAGACTTTTTGAATTTGAAAACGATCAGCCACGTTACCAACTGAACGCAACCATAATTTGATTGGAAGTTGGGAATTATAGATTATTAAAACCTTTCAGTCCCGATGGCCATCGGGACTGAAAGGTTTAGTGATCAATCAATTAATTAAGCAAAAATTGTCAAAGCCTAAAAACATTTTGCCATAATCGGCAAATGGCAGATGGGAGTTTGTTACCATAATGTGATTGATGCCATTGGCAGGAAATGTCAATGTGCTTGTATCAATAGAGATACTTGTGGTAATCCATGTATTTGACGTACTTGACGTCACAATGATCTCTCCCAAAAACACGGTATTGGCAGCACCAAACAAGTCGATATTGGTTGGCGTGGCGATTCCTGTGGGGTTTGCTGGCAACGGATCTGACCCTGGATGGTAAACGCCATAAATCCCAATTTTCACATCTCGGGAACTTGCGCAATTTTGGCTCATATTGGCATAATCAAAAGACAAATTATAGATCCCTGTATTTTGATGTATGGAAGTTGTCAGTTCATTGAACATACCCTCTCTATAGGTGGCATTACCTGCAGGATTGGTTGTATTTTCAATCCACATGCCGGCAAAAACGCCAGATGTTGGTGTAGGGCCAACAAAACAACCCGCTCCATAATTGGTCGTTGTATCGTTGAACAAATCGGCAAGACTACCAGACTGCCATAACGGTTTCCAATGTGTCGCTAAGTCAATATCCTGATCAATTGAAGCATTTGGGTCTCCGGTTATTATTTCAAAATCGCCATTTTGTATAAATCCAGGACAGGAAGTAATGATTGGAAATTTTGGGACACACTCACACGCGTCATTTACAGTGCCATCAGCATCACCATCGCCATTAGAATCGCAGGCATCGCCAATGTTAAGTTGTAGGTCTTGGCAATCCAGAATTTGGTTGTATTCACATAGATCATCATCACTACAAGAAAATTGCAGCAAAACGAAGACTAAGCACAGCAACTTTAAAAGGTTGGAACTCATCTTATGTGTTTGGTTTTGGTTTAATATATATTTTGTTTTCATGTTTTTCATTTTAAAATCAAGAACCTTCAAAAAAGCCCATGAGGTATGAATAAGAAATTGTCTTTTTGATCGAGGTAAGCCTCGGAGTATTAAACCCACTGGTGGGGAATAAATCAAGGCAGCAACTAACGACTGCCCTGATTTGAAAATTGATTAATAGCAAACTAAATCAAATGGTGTTAAAAGCAGACAACTTTAAACTCTGTTCTACGGTTGATGCGGTGTTCATCATCGGTACAGGGCACATTATTGGCACACTTCGTATTCTTAAGTTCAGTTTCTCCTGCTCCTCTAGCAATCAAACGACTTTTGGATATCCCTTGGCTCGCAATATATTCGACTGTTGCATCTGCACGACGTTGAGATAATTTTCTGTTATATTCATCCGAACCTTGACTATCTGTATGAGATGACATTTCCACTTGGATATTCGGATTATCTCTCATTAACTTCACAATACGCTCGAGATCGGCAATGGCCTCCGGCAAAATGTCAGCCTTGTCCAAATCAAAATTAATATTGTCCAATTTTATGGCCTTTCCGCAAGGGTCCACACACATTTCAAAATCTATAAACAAAGTATTGTCTCTATTATATGAACTTGTAGAAATCTCTACGTCATTAGAATAGTACCCCTCCTTCTTACCGTTTAAGGTGTAATTGGAAGCCTGCTTGAGATGGAACATAAAGTCGCCTTTAGCATCAGACAGGGTATGTTTCTGTCCTGGATTGATATTGTCTTTAAGCAAAATATCGACGCTTTGTATCCCTTCAGCACTATTACACTCTACGACATTTCCTTTTAGTATAAAGTTTTTATCGCCATAGACAATAACTTTTTGTATTCCTGAACTTTCCTTTTGGCAGTTTTTAAACTCAGCTTTGGTTATGCTCTCTTCTTCTAAACTGACATTATAGAGTTTTCCTTTTATGATATAGTCTCCTTCAACCACCTCATTAAAAACTACCACTCCATAGGAGTTTGTAGTCCCACTTTGTACGATGTTTCCGTTAAGATCGGTTAGGACAACATCAGTATTAGGCAGTGTCTCTCCTGTAAATTTATCTCTCGCGGTCACGGTTACGCCACAACCACAAGTTGCACAACAATGTGGGAAATGATCTTCTTGACAAACAGGACAGGTATTTTCTTTTTTGCTTTTTGTGAACTTATAGGTGATACCAGCAAATAAACCCACTGAAGATATATCACAATCGCAAGGCTCTTCACGGAACATAGGTTCTCTATCCAATAAGGTCATTGGTCTATCAATATTTTCGGTATATGAAGTAAAAGGCTGATACATTGCAGATACTCCAGATTCATTCAATTCTTCAACATTGAAATGTCTCATATAATAAGCGCCGGCATTGATGCCCCAGTTCTTATTCAAGAGATAGGTAAAGCGCAATTGTCCCTTAGCGGTGAGCACTTGTGAATCGTCATAGCCCGCATGGAAGTTTAATGGATAGGTATTGGGAGTGGCTGAACTGCCTTCCAAATAGGTCCGGCCTCCTTTTATAGAAGCGAGTCCAAAGCGTGTATTGAGCTCGGCCGTAAACGTTCCCATTCTGTTTCTATACTGGAAATTTGGACCAATTCCGTAGAAAAATCGTGTAATCTTATCCTCGCTTAAATTAAATGAAGTGATTGGTGTCATCCAATCGGCTTCATAAAGATCTGCAGTAGGATAGGTACTTTTTGGTTTGTTTTTTATGTAGTCCACATCTACACCTACTCCAAACCAATTCCAGTAATAATCTAAAGAAAGACCTAAGTCAAGTCCGCCCTTATAATCTATATAAGGCGTATTGTTGTTATAAGTAGGAAAATCATAACCAACTCTTGGGGTGAGTTGGAGATAGTTTCGATCTAAAGGCTCGTCTTGTGCCATAGCTGAGAATGTGCTCGCAAACACAACTAAAATTCCCAATAATTTCATTAAATTCTTCATCGTAAAAAGTGTTTTAAATTATGTTACTCACCCTTATATAAAGATGGCTTCAAAATTGTTACCCCCTATTTGGAAAAGTTTAGTGTATTTTGTCAAATTCCTTGTCGTTCATATAAAACAAGAAATCTTGGTAGGCCTATAGATTTGAAAAGATGTGCTGTTCCAAGAAGGCCTGTTGAATAACATTATTTTAGACGCCTCCCTACATCCATATCTTATTACGTCCGACTGAACAGATCTAAAATGCAAGAGTTTTCAACATGGAAAGTGGTGCTATTTTAGTAAATTTGGACTCCTTAATAAAACTGTTGGCATTGGTTTATCAATTGGCATTTATATTATTATAGGATGGCATAAAATCAATATAAAACAGAAAATATAATCTTCAGAAGATTTAACCCATGGCACATCACAGCACCTATTTGAACCCAAAACACAAGGTCATCCCACTTGATCAACTTCACCTCAATGATGATATCAGGGAGCGCATCAATCAATTGTTGGAAGAGTTTGTCTATATCAATGCACTAAACAACCTCAATATTCCAGTTGATAATAAAATATTACTACATGGCCATACAGGATGTGGAAAAACAGCCACTGCTTACGCCATCGGACACGCCTTAAACAAGAAGGTCATTGCCATTAATTTGAGCGGATTTGTATCCTCAAAATTAGGAGAGACGGCGAAGAACCTATCTGATCTATTCAAAAAAGCCATAAACGATGACGCCATTTTATTTATTGATGAATTTGACTTTATTGGTAAATTAAGAGATTATGATGAAAAAGATTCCGGTGAAATGAAGCGATTGGTGAATACTTTGCTACAGCTCATAGATAATTTACCTGATAACACTTTGTTGATTTGTGCTACGAACCATTTAGGGATTATTGACTCGGCGCTATTGAGAAGATTTCAGATCAGACTGGGGTATACATTACCAACCGAGGAAGATCTCAATAACTATTACGATAGTATTTTGTCAGGATTTCCAAAACACCTCAACATAATAAAAAGAAGCTATGGTATATCTTATGCGGAAGCTAAAGACAGTATTCATCAACAAATTAAAGCTAATGTCATAGATTTTGAAAAACGTAAAAAACATTTAATATTTTTTTATGACCGTTTTAAATCACCTGGTCTACAACTTCAACATTATGGCAGAAAGCTCTCGGGGACTCAAGATACTTTGTCGGGATATGCACTGAACAATTCCATGATTAATGGCTTCTCAATGACTGAAAACGGTGAAAGCACCATGAGTTATATGGCTATAAAATCGAAAGAATCCAGTGATAAAATCACAGGAATGGTGTATGAAGTTACAGGAGAAGAACTTGTACGGACGGATCAACTGTCAGACCCGAATTCCAAAAGAGTTCTGGCAACCACCGACTCAGGAGTAGAAGTTTGGGTTTATATTGCAAATTAATTCAATAATGAAGGAACATATGATTCAGGAAAATATCGCAAAAATTCTTGGGAGAATTGAAAGCGCTTGCAGGAAAGTCAATCGAAATCCTTCGGAAGTTAAGCTGTTATTAGCCACTAAAACCGTATCAGCAGAAAACATAAAGATTGCCTTTAACCATCATCAAACCTTAATTGGCGAAAATAAGATTCAGGAGGTCAAAGCAAAATACGAGAGCTTGAAACCCTTCCCTCATCAAAAACACTTTATAGGTCATCTCCAAACCAATAAAGTGAAGGAACTGATAAGATATGATGTGGATTGTATTCAGTCTTTAGACCGGCTCAGATTGGCGGAGAAATTACAACATCGACTCGAATATGAAGATAGGACCATGGATGCCTATCTGCAATTTAATACCTCTTTTGAAGAAAGCAAATTTGGGATGCATCCTGACCATGCCGTAAAATTTGCCTTAGAGGTCCAGCAGTTTGATCGAATCCGCATCAAAGGGCTAATGACCATCGGTTTATTTTCAGGAGAACATGAAAAAGTTCGGAAATGTTTTAAATTATTAAAAAGCATCCAACAGCAACTGCTAGGCAAAGGCATTCCGGTCAATGAATTGTCAATGGGAATGAGCGGAGATTTGGAAATTGCCATTGAAGAAGGCGCAACCATAGTCAGGGTTGGAACGGCTATTTTTGGAAAACGTGAGCATCCGGATAGCTATTATTGGAATGAAAATAAATAGATTTATAAATTAGGAATCAAGACGGTCCAAAAACAGGAACCAGGACCGCTTCGCTTTTAGATTCAGGAATCAAGAATTGACCTCGACAGTACTGAATGTATTGGATCAAAACCTATTTCATTTTGATCGTTTCAGATCAATAAAAAACCCAACACATAAGTATTGGGTTTTAGTTTTCTACCGAAGTATAAACTTATTTTATGTTTTAAGATTAACTTTCGATGCACTTAAAGGATTCCTGCTTGCGCAGGAAATGGTTATCCTCCAAAGTCGTCAAATCTGATGTTTTCATCAGGGATTCCGAAATCCTCTCCCATCTTCTGAACCGCTTGGTTCATCAGTGGTGGACCACAGAAATATAGCTCTATATCTTCTGGTGCTTCATGATGATTTAAGTAGTGATCGATGACACAATTGTGGATAAACCCTACAAAACCATCACCTGGAGCATCAATATTTTCTTTTACTTTCCAATTATCTTCTTCCAATGGTTCAGATAATGCCATATAGAACTTAAAGTTAGGGAACTCACGCTCCAATTCACGGAAATGTTCTATATAGAACAGCTCACGTTTAGAACGACCACCATACCAATAAGTCACTTTACGACCTGTTTTTAGGGTTTTAAAGAGCTGATATAAATGAGAACGCATAGGTGCCATTCCTGCTCCACCACCTACATATAGCATTTCGCTATCTGATTCGTTAATAAAAAACTCCCCGAAAGGTCCCGATATTGTGACCTTATCTCCCGGTTTTTGGGCAAATATATATGAAGATGCAATACCTGGATTGACATCCATCCAAGTGTTCTTAGCTCGGTCAAAAGGAGGTGTTGCGATACGTACGTTCAGCATAATTTCACGTCCTTCGGCAGGATAGGATGCCATTGAATACGCACGTTCTACGATTTCGTCGTTTTTCATCACCAAAGGCCATAGTTTAAATTTGTCCCATTCCTCCTGGAACTTGTCTGGAGTATCATGCTCTTCAGGATGTGCAGTGATATCCATATCCGAAAATTTAATTTCGCACTCCGGAATTTCGATTTGAATATATCCACCGGCCTTATAGCCCATATCTTCAGGAATTTCAACAACAAATTCCTTAATAAAGGACGCCACATTATAGTTTCTAACAACAGTTGCTTCCCATTTTTTAACCCCAAATATTTCTTCAGGAATGGTAATTTCCATATCCTGTTTTACTCTTACTTGACAAGATAATCGAATACCTTCTTGAATTTCCCTTCTGCTAAAGTGAGGAGTTTCTGTAGGCAAAGCTTCTCCTCCACCAGAAAGTACGTGACACTCACACTGAATACACGTTCCTCCACCACCACAAGCGGACGGCAAGAATATCTTCTGGGCCGATAAAGTGTTCAATAAGGTACCTCCAGAACTTACTTCCAATTTACGTTCTCCATTTATAGTGATTGTTACTGGACCTGATGGAGACAGTTTCTGTTTCACTACAAGTAATAGCGTTACCAGTAATAAGGTAACCACCAAAAATGCGATAACCGTAACAATGACTGTCCCTAATGTGCTTGCTGCTAATATCATAATCTTTAATATTTATTATCTGTATCGTTTTTTGATTCTATCACAAGATCAGATGCTTTATGATCTTTCTGAACAGTAACCATTCCATCTACAGTTTCCATTTCATCCTGTGCGCCTTCGTCATCACCTCCGGTCAACATACCACCAAAACTCATAAATCCGATGGCCATAAGACCTGTAATGATAAAGGTTATTCCTAATCCTCTTAATGGTGCCGGTACATTACTATATCTGATTTTCTCTCTAATGGCAGCAATGGCAACAATGGCTAAAAACCAACCTATTCCAGAGCCTATACCATAATTAAGTGCTAAACCTAAAGTTTCTATCTCACGAGATTGCATGAACAATGAACCTCCCAAAATAGCACAGTTTACGGCAATCAATGGTAAAAATATCCCCAATGAATTATACAATCCCGGTGAAAATTTCTCGACCACAATTTCAACCAGTTGTACCATTGTTGCAATGGTAGCAATAAACATAATGAAGGATAAAAAGCTGAGATCAAAATCCGCATATTCTGGTCCTAACCAAATCAAGGCACCTTCTTGCAATAAATATTGATCCAACAACCAGTTTAAAGGTACTGTAATTGCCAAAACAAAGATTACTGCCGCACCAAGACCAACAGCAGTGGCTACTTTTTTAGACACCGCCAAGTAAGAACACATACCCAAGAAGTATGCGAAAATCATGTTGTCTACAAATATCGATTTGAAAAATAATTCTATATGTTCCATTTTTTATAGTCTTCAGTCTTCAGTCCACAGCCTTCAGTAGCGCTTGAATGCTTACTGATAACTACTTACTGCAGACTATTTAAATTAATCTTCTATTAATTCTTTGTTTTTACTACGTTGCACCCAAATAATGATTCCAATAACAATCAATGCCATTGGAGGCAATACCATAAAGCCGTTGTTTTCATAACCAATGGCGTACAGGCCTGTTTTCTCAACCGAGTCACCCAGAACTTTATACCCCAACAAGGTTCCTGAACCCAAGAGTTCTCTAAAGAAACCAACAATAACAAGGATGACACCGTAACCTAAGGCGTTCCCAACCCCATCCAAAAAGGATCTCCAAGGTCCGTTTGCCAAAGCAAAGGCTTCAAAACGTCCCATGATGATACAGTTGGTAATAATGAGTCCGATGAAAACAGAAAGTTCCTTACTCAAACTATAAGCATAAGCTTTCAACACCTGATCAACAATAATTACCAAGGTTGCTACGACGACGAGCTGAACTATAATCCTGATTTTTGAAGGAATGATATTTCGCATTAACGAAATGACCACGTTACCAGCTCCTAATACAAATATCACAGAAATAGCCATTACAATTGATGGTTTTAACTGTGCAGTAATTGCCAAGGCAGAACAAATTCCTAGAACCTGAATGGTAATAGGGTTGTTATCCGCCAATGGATCCATTATTAGTTTACTATCTTTTTTTGATAAAAGTCTCATACAATTTTATTTTAATGACTTGAAATAAGGCACATACATTCTTAAATCCTTTTTAATCATCGCGGTAACTCCGTCCCCTGTTATGGTGGCTCCTGCAATAGCATCTACGGCATTATCGGTCTTCCTATCATTTCTAGGATCGGCGTTGCCTTTGGCCACCGTTATTCCTTTAAAAACTCCAGATTCATTGAGAAGGTGCTCCCCTTCAAAATCATCCATAAAATAGCGTTGTTTAATTTCACTACCTAAACCTGGCGTTTCTCCAGCGTGATCAAAAAAGACACCTTGAACAACCATCTCATTGTTCACCGCCACAAACCCCCAAATGGCATCCCATAGACCTTTTCCTCTAATTGGAATAACATATATTGGATTCCCATCCCTTTCACCTTCAAACAACGGTAGTTTTCGTGTGTAATTTGGATCTTTGGCCTTAGCTTCCTCCTTTTTGATATCTATCATATAGGCTTGAGGATCTTCAGTTACCTTATCACCTTCAATGACATACTGTTTTGTAATGGTGCTATTAAACACGTCCTCTACTTTATCTGCAGGTATGAACTCAACATCACTTGGGCCTTCATTGGCATTGATGCCCATGGCGTACAAAATATTTTGCTGAATTTCAAATCGCTCATTCGCTTTTACCAAAGGTTTTAAGCCTTGTGCCAGTCCTGCAAGGATAGAACCAACCACAATAACCATAACAATGGCAAAAATAACGGTATAACTATTTTTATCTGTATCGATCGCCATAACTTAAGCTGTTTTTAATTTTCCTCGTTTTAATCTCTTCTTCACATTGCCCTGAACTACATAGTGATCAATAGTTGGCGCAAATACATTCATTAACAATATAGCCAGCATGACGCCCTCTGGGTACGCTGGGTTAAATACACGGATCATAATGGAGATAAATCCAATTAAGAAACCGTAAATCCACTTTCCTTTGTTGGTTTGTGACCCAGTTACCGGATCTGTGGCCATATATACAATACCGAAGGCCATTCCACCTATGATCAAATGATGCCAGAATTCAGTGCTCATCAATCCATAGAATTTACTTGTTTCGGTTATCCAACCGGCATCTACAACCACATTAAATATATAGCCCATAACTAATGCCCCAAGAGTGGCGCTAAGCATAATTCTCCAGCTTCCCACCTTGGTAAAAATAAGGAACAATCCGCCCAAGAGAATTAAAAGTGTGGATGTCTCGCCAACAGAACCCGGAATAAAACCAAAAAACATATCCATTACGGAATAATCTACTGGATGCGATTGCGCCAAACTCCCCAATATGGTTTCTCCTGAGATGGCATCGGCTGTAGACCCATTTGCGATCTCCTTTGTTCTTTCAACTGCACCTTGTACCCAAACTTTATCCCCACTCATCCATGTTGGATAAGCGAAGAATAAAAATGCTCTAATGGTCAATGCAGGGTTGAGTATATTCATTCCCGTACCACCAAACACTTCTTTCCCGATAACAACACCAAAAGCTACAGCCACGATTAACATCCACCAAGGAATGTCAATTGGCACAATCAATGGCACTAACATACCAGTTACCAAATAGCCCTCTTCAACCTCATGACCTTTAATAACGGCAAATAAAAATTCAATCCCCAATCCAACACCATAGGAGATGATCAATAAAGGAAGAATTTTCCAAAAACCTAAAACAAAGTTCTGTAAGTTCCAAAATTCACTGCTAAAGAATCCATTAGTAACTGCTTGGATCTCTCCTACAGCCAAATAATGTTGATACCCTGCATTAAACATTCCGAAAATCAAACACGGAATCAATGCCATAATGACCGTGTTCATGGTGCGCTTTAAATCATCTGCTGCTTTAATATGCGTGCCGCCACGTGCGGTATCATTAGGCGTATATAGAAAAGTATGCAAGGCATTAAAGGCAGGTGCGATCTTAGTCCCTTTATATTTTTCTTTTAAATTATGTAAGTTCTGTTTTAAACCCATTGTCTCTATATTAACCGATTTCTTCTATCATTAAATCCAAGCCCTCTCTAATAATTTTCTGATGTGGTTGTTTTGACACACATATAAATTCTGTTAAGGCAAAATCTTCAGGAGCTACTTCATACATCCCTAAAGCTTCCATTTCATCCAAATCTTGATACATACAAGATTTTAAGATTTGTAACGGATATATATCCAATGGAAAGACCTCTTCGTAGTTACCAGTAAGCACAAAATTACGGTGCTCTCCATTCATGTTGGTATCCAAATCATACACCTTATTTGGAGTCAGCCAAGAAAAAGTCAAGGCTCTAGAAGTAGATATTTTATCAAAAATTGGCTTGTTCCAACCAAAAAGCTCATAGTCATCTCCTTCAGGAATAATCGTTAGGATATTATTATAATAACCCAAATAACCATCAGGGCCAATTTGTTTCCCACTCAACACGTTTCCGGAAATGATGCGATCGTTTCCGTTCTGATCTACGCCATTGTCATAAATCATAGTGGCTACTTCGCTCGCTATTTTAGTGACAAAATAACGTGGCTTCTTAACTGATGACCCCACAAGGGCAACAATACGCTCAGCATTGAATTTACCGGTAAGCAACAGCTCTCCAATAATCACTAAGTCTTGCGCGTGAATTGTCCAGACGGTTTCTCCCTTATTGACAGGGTCAATTTTATTGATCTGCGTCCCAACATTCCCACATGGGTGTGGTCCTGATACTTTATGCAAGGTAATTCCGGAAAGTCCAGCCAAAGGCGAATTTGATTTTGCACCAACGCTAACGTGCACTTTACCATCGGTAAGCTTACCTACTGCAGTTATAGCTGCTTGCAATTCAGCTTCTTTGCCTTGAAGCACATAGTCAAGATCAGCAGCCAAAGGCGCGCTGTCATATCCTGAAATGAAAATTGCTTTGGGCGATTGGTCTGTTTTCGCGATAATGTCATAAGGTCGTTGTTTGATAAATGTCCAACAACCAGAGGCCAGCAAATGTGCTTTTATGGTATCAGCATCTACGGCATTAACATCCATCTTACCGTAATCTTGGAAGATTTGTTCCTTATCTGCTTGAATTTTAATACCAACTATGCGTCTTTTCTCTCCTCGCGCAATCTCAATAATTTCTCCAGAAACTGGAGAAACAAATTTCACGGCTTCATTGGATTTGTCATGAAAGATAGGTTCTCCAGCCTTCACCTTTGCACCTTCTTTATAAATCAATCTTGGAATAACACCGTGGAAGTCTTCTGGTCTCAATGTATAAAAGTTGCTTAAAACCGCTTTTTCAATGGTTTTTTCAGCTTCACCCTTTAGTTTGATATCGAGACCCTTTTTAATCTTAATGTCGTTTGACATATTATAAGTCTATTGGTTAATAGTTACAATGATGTGATTTTACACAGTAAAAATCGATGCAAATTTACAAATTAATTATGCAGTTTACATAATTAATGTTACAAAAATTATACGTTAACGATTGCGTAAATTAAGAGGCATAATTTTTGTTTATCTTTACCTTTCAAATTAGCTGTCGATGAGTGCAAATCTTAAATATTTTCTTTTACTGTTTTTTTTTACGACTTTTGTATTTTCCCAAATTGTAGAAGTCAATCCTCCAAATTATATCAAAACAATAGGATTTAAAGGCAGCACCAATGAAAGTCAATTGCCTATCCTAAAGCTAGGAGAGCCATTGCTTTTGGAATTTGATGTGCTTACCGGAACTGAACCTGATTTTTATTACGTGATTGAGCATTTTAATTACGATTGGACGCCTTCCAATTTGGTAAAGTCTGAATACTTGAGAGGTTTTGACAACCAGCGAATTCAAGACTATAAGAATTCCTTCAACACTTATCAAATCTATTCGCATTATATGCTTCGAATTCCCAATGAACAGACCAGAGCCTTATTGGTGACAGGCAATTACCTCTTGAGTATATTCAATGACGATGATGAATTGGTGTTTTCGAGAAAATTTATGATATACGAAGACCTTGTCAATGTTGGGGTGGCCATCAAACGCTCAAGGGATGTTAAGGATATCGACAAAAAGCAATCGGTGGACATAGTTATCAACAGCAGAAACATCAACTTCAACAATCCCTTGGAAAACGTCAAAAGCCTGATCATCCAGAACAACAACCTCAATACCGCCATTGCCAACGTAAAACCGCAATACACATTGGGAAATCAGTTGATCTATAAATACACTTCAGAAACGAGTTTTTGGGGTGGCAATGAATATCTCTATTTTGAGAACAAAGATGTGCGGGCAGCCAATGTAGGGGTGCAGTTTATTGATTTAAAAGAGATATATCACAACTACCTATTTGTCAATACTCCAAGAGCAGATCGACTTTACACTTACAATCCTGATATCAACGGGAATTTTTTGATTACTGCCATAGATGCCCGAGACGTGTCCATTGAGGCCGATTATACCATGATCCATTTTGCCCTTCAATATCCCGAACTGACAGACGGCAGCTCTATTTATGTTTATGGAAATTTCAACAATTACGCTCTTGAACCCGACAACGAGCTTCGTTTTAATTCGGAATCTGGCTTATATGAATGTGCCTTCCGTTTAAAACAAGGATTTTACAATTACAAATATGTGATGACCGATAAAAACGGCAACTTGAATGAAGGCGCAATCAGTGGAGACTTCTACCAAACCGAAAACAATTACAAGGTGTTGGTGTATTATAGAGACCTAGGGGCCCGTTACGACCGATTGATAGGCTTGGGTGAAGGATCTTCTGTCAACATTTCAAATTAGATTTTCTACCATAAAAAATGACCACCTAAAGTTAATCACAAGGCCTTTTTATGATCTGAATTCCAAAATTATAGCACGAAATATACCATTAAATTATAGCTAAAATAGGGATTGGGTTAAATCTTGAATCAAATAAATTATTAAAGTCTTTTTATTTGTGCTATTTTAGCATTAATCTAACAAACAATTTAATATTTTAATATTATGGTCCAGCAGGTTACAAGTGGCATTAAGATAAGTGTTCAGACCACGTTTGAGGGTACTTTTTATAAAAACTATAAAGTTCATTTCGCTTTTGGATATAAAGTGACCATTGAAAACCAAAGTAAAGGTGCGGTACAATTAAATTCTCGTCATTGGAAAATTTATGATGCCTTAAACAATGTTGAAATCATCGAAGGCGAAGGGGTCATCGGCAAAAAACCGGTGCTAAAACCAGGAGAATCGCATACCTATACCTCTGGGTGCCTACTTTCATCGCCTTTTGGCGCCATGCAGGGGCATTACAATATGGTCAACTTTACAAACACCAATAAATTCAAAGTCTATATTCCGTCATTCAAATTAAGCGCTCCATTTGCTTTGAATTAATTTCCTTCAATTATAATACCGTCATCATGACCTCTTCAATCTGCATTTACCTGCAAGTTTAGCAGGCGCAGAGGCTCCTGAGCAGAAATAGCCCACTTTATTTATCAGTATACGAAAAACAATTCGATCCTATTTTTGAAGCCATACCACGTTCATTCCCTTTAAATTGGTGTCAATATCTTCTAAAAATCTGACATTGGCTCTGGGTTTACAAACAACTAAAACAGTTTTTATAAAGCCAAACGACACGTACTTTACTTCTGAGTTCCATCGGTCAGAATAAGGTTGCACAAAAAACAGAGGGCACATTTAACGTGGTTTTAGGACAATATCACATAAAAATGGATTCAAAATTTTGTAACTTCGCATCATAAAATTTTAAACATTCAAAATAACAATATCTAATCATGGGAAAAGGATTTTTCAAGGTACCAGTTGCCGTCAATGAACCTGTAAAAACTTACGCTCCTGGATCTCCGGAACGAGAGGCAGTGATAGCGGAATATTCAAAAATGTTCAGAGGCAAAGTTGATGTGCCTCTTTATATCAATGGCAAATATGTCACAACTAAAAACACCAAAACCATGTCCCCACCCCATGATCATAAACATGTGGTTGGCACCTATCATTTGGCCGAAAAAAATCACGTAGAGGACGCTATAGCTACAGCTCTTGAAGCGAGAAAGTCTTGGTCACAAATGCCATGGGAGCATCGCGCAGGAATTTTTCTTAAAGCGGCAGAATTGATTGCTGGTCCTTACAGAGCAAAAATCAATGCGGCCACCATGATAGCGCAATCAAAAACCATTCACCAAGCGGAAATTGATTCGGCTTGTGAGCTGATTGATTTCTTGAGGTTCAACGTTCAGTTTATGACTGAAATATACCAGGATCAACCACAAAGCACAAGCGATGCATGGAACAGGGTCGAATACCGACCATTAGAAGGTTTCACCTATGCTGTAACTCCTTTTAATTTTACCGCCATTGCAGGCAATCTGCCGTCGTGTATGGCTCTAATGGGAAATGTGGTTATTTGGAAACCAAGTAACCATCAAGTTTATTCTGCAAAGGTGATTATGGATGTCTTTGAAGAAGCTGGCGTTCCTCCAGGGGTCATTAACGTTGTTTTTGGTGATGCCGCAATGATCACCGACACGATTATGGCCAGTCCTGATTTTTCAGGATTGCACTATACGGGTTCGACTTCCGTCTTTCAAAACCTATGGAAAAAAATCGGAAACAATATTGCAAATTATAAAACCTATCCACGAATCGTAGGCGAAACTGGAGGGAAAGACTTTATAGTTGCCCATAAGACTGCTGATGCCAAACAAGTAGCCACCGCGATTGTTAGGGGTGCATTTGAATTTCAAGGTCAGAAATGTAGCGCTGCTTCAAGGGGCTATATTGCCAAAAGCATCTGGGGCGATGTTAAAAAACATGTTATTGAGGATCTAAAGACCATAAAAATGGGATCTCCTGAAGACATGGATAACTTTGTTACCGCCGTCATCCATGAAGCTTCTTTTGACAAATTGGCCAACTATATTGACCAAGCCAAAAAAGATAAGAATGCCACGATCATTGCCGGTGGAAATTACGACAAGAGCAAAGGGTATTTTATAGAACCAACGGTAATTGAAACTACTGACCCGAAATACCCAACGATGTGTACGGAGCTTTTCGGTCCCGTAATGACTGTTTATGTATATGATGATAAAGATTTCAGCAAAACCTTAAAGTTAGTTGATGAAACCAGTGAATATGCTTTAACTGGCGCTATTATGGCAACTGACAGATATGCCATTGACGAAGCGACCAAAGCACTTCAAAATTCGGCTGGAAACTTTTATATCAATGACAAACCAACAGGTGCCGTAGTTGGCCAACAACCTTTTGGGGGTGCAAGAGCATCAGGAACCAATGACAAAGCGGGAAGCATGCAAAATTTGCTGCGTTGGATCTCTCCGAGACTGATTAAAGAAACTTTTGTCACACCTACCGATTATCGCTATCCATTTTTAGGATAAGCTGCCCATATTCAACAAAAATCCTCAAACCTGTCGTTTGGGGATTTTTTTTCACTTTAATTAAAAATTTTAGGGCATCAATACCCGATGGTGGAAATAAATAGTTTCTCCGTTCTAGCTATGAAAGTCAAATCTTTGTATCTTTAAGTCAACTAAAAAATAGATCTCAGATGATAAAAAACTACTTTCTGCTATTATTGATAACCAATGCTTTCGTATTTGCCCAAACCCCGGGTAGTGAAAGTCCCGTTATGACTATTGACGCGACCATTCCTTATCAAGGATATGATGAAGTTGCTCCTTTATTGGGTTCGGCTCAGTATAAAATCTATTATGACAACGTAGATGGCGTATTGGACAAACCCATCTTTCTCATTGATGGCTTTGATCCAAACGATTCGAGAGACATCCCAGCGGTGTATGCCTTATTAAATTATGGCAATACCGGATTGAATTTGGGCGATTTAATTAGAGATGAAGGCTTTGACCTCGTTGTTCTTAATTTTGAAGCCGCCTACCAAAGCCCTACCGATGGCACGACTCTTTTGGGAGGTGCCGACTACATTCAACGCAACGCCTTTACCCTTGTGGAACTTATAAACACTGTGAACAGCATGAAATTGGGTTCTGAACAAAATGTGGTCATCGGTCCAAGCATGGGCGGGCTCATCTCAAGATATGCCTTACGCTATATGGAGCAAAACACCATGGATCACGATACACGGCTGCACATCTCATTTGATGCCCCACACCGAGGCGCCAATGTGCCAATTGGATTACAGTATCTTTTTAACTATATGGTGAACGGCGATCCTGGAATAACAGAAGCGGAACCATTGGTGAACGGTCTATTGAACAGTCCTGCCGCCAAACAAATGCTGATTGATCATTATTTAGGTCATGTAGATGCCAATGGCATAAACCAAGATACCTCCGTCCATACGCCTAAAGGCGCACCAAATTTTAGAGATGCGTTTCAAAATGAACTCGACGCTATGGGCTTCCCGCAAAACACGAGAAATGTCGCCATTACCAATGGTAGCGGAATTGGGCAGATGACCGGCACTCCAGGAATGGAGCTCATCAACCACACCTTTAATACAGGACAGGTTACTGTCCCCCTTATTGGCAACATCAATACAAGAGCACTGGTAACAGTCCGTTTTGCGCCTGTAGCCAGTCAATCCGTTGAGGTAAGCAATTTTGTTGGACAGGGCCAATTAATCATATGGTTTGATTTATTCAATTTTAATGCGACAGCAGAATCACTAACTACGTCTGATGGCCTGGACAGCGCGCCCGGCGGCCAATTCGATTTATTTACTTTTGATGATGGTTCCAATCCACTAATTACTGATTTTTTCAATAATTTCAACTCGCAGTATTTTAATTTTATTCCAACCTTGAGTGGGTTAGCCATAGACAATGAGCCTAATTGGTACGCAAATCCAGACCTCAACAACTCACCTTTTGCCAACACCTATATCCCACAAGATAACGAACCCCACATTACATTAACCAATGGGAATGTCGCGTTTGCAGTGACCGAAATTCTTCAAGGCACTCTTGGCACAATGGATTTTTTAAATACTCATAACATCAAACTGCAACAAAATCCAGTTACTAACGCCATGACCTTATTGAGTAGTACCGATTTTGCAAATGCACGGATTTCAATTGTGGATCTAACAGGGAAGTTGGTTTTAAAGACAAAAACCTCACTTTCTAAAAGCACAAGCATTCCTTTGAACCTCGATTCCGGGTTATATTTACTGAACATTCAAACCGAGAATGGGTTTGTCCTTAATACAAAGCTCCTTGTAAAGTAATCACATCATATATAGAAGACCAAAGGCTGAATTCAATTCAGCCTTTGTATTTTAGGGGAAGATGCACCAATTTTTTTGTTTCAAAAAACGCTTCTTCGTAAAAATCGGAAAGCGCATATACCGTAGCCTTTGGAAACTCTTGTAGTTCCTCATCCAAATCGCCACCTTTTAAATAGATGATGCCATTTTTAAGTTCGTGATTTTGCTTTTTTGATACTTTCCCTTTGACCCAATGCACAAAGGTTGGCATGGCCGCTACGGCTCTACTTACAATAAAATCATAGGTCTCATTGATCTCTTCCACTCTACTGTGGGAGGTTTTCACATTGGTCAATTCCAACCAATCCACAACCTCATTGACAACTTTAAGTTTCTTGGCAATACTATCTACCAAATGAAAGTTAGTTTCAGGAAACATTATGGCCAAAGGTATTCCTGGAAAGCCTCCACCTGTACCAACGTCCATCACTCGAGATCCTGGTTTGAAGGAAATCAACTTGGCAATGGCCAAGGAATGGAGCACATGACGTAAATATAATTCGTCAATATCCTTACGCGATACCACATTGATCTTAAGATTCCAATCTTTATAAAGATCTTCCAACTGCTCAAATTGCCTGAATTGAGTTTCGGAAAAGTCCGGAAAATACTTTCTTATAAGTTGCATTATATTTAAATTTCCGGCAAAATTAGTCATTTTACACAGATTATTTTAGCATATTCGTATCAAGAGCAAAACATTAATTGATTATCTTTGCAGGATTAATATCATGGCGCAATTATTGCCGTTATTATAGTAAATTAAAATTCGATGACACAGCAAACCCTTTCATTTTCCAGAACTGATTCCACAAAATTTTTTAGAACACTTAACAAACGCGTCAATGATTACTTCAAAGACAACAACCTTAAAAGAACTGGAAACTGGAAGATATGGGTAAAAACAGTGGTGATGTTCACCTTATTTTTAACTCCATATTTTTTAATTCTTACCCTCAATTTACCGGGTTGGTCAATGTTGCTGTTAACTATTGTGATGGGCATTGGGATGGCTGGAGTTGGCATGAACGTTATGCACGATGGCAATCACGGTGTTTTTTCAAACAAAGAATGGATCAACCGTTTAATGGGAAGCAGCATATACATTTTGGCTGGAAACGTATACAATTGGAAAGTACAGCATAATGTACTTCATCACACTTACACGAACATTCACGGTCATGATGAAGATTTGGAAGCGGGAAGGATCTTAAGATTTTCGCAGCATGCCAAATGGCATAAACATCATAAATTTCAACATTATTATTCGGTATTGCTTTATGGTCTTTTGACAATAAACTGGGCCATTACGACCGATTTTCTTCAAATGAAACGCTATTTAAAGCGGAAATTATCCTATGGTAAATTCCCCAACCCAGCAACGGAATGGAGTAAATTGGTTATTTCTAAAATAATCTATGTGTCCATTTGGATTGTATTGCCAATGATATTAACAGACATTGCCTGGTGGAAAGTCTTGATTGGCTTCTTTGTAATGCACTATGTGGCTGGACTTATTTTGAGCGTGGTATTTCAATTGGCACATGTTATGGAAGATGCCGAAATGCCCCTGCCCGCAGAAAATGGCACGATGAAAAACACTTGGGCCATCCATCAATTATTGACTACAGTCAATTTTGGAACCAACAATAAGATTGTAAACTGGTTTACTGGCGGTCTAAATCACCAAGTGGAACATCATATTTTTCCAAATATCAGTCATGTCCACTATTCTAAAATCTCTAAAATTGTCAAGTCGACTGCCCTCGAATTCAATCTTCCGTACAAAGAGTACGAAACGACGCGTCAAGCAATTATAGCACATTTCAGACATTTAAAAGCAATGGGGCTAAAACCAACACTACAAGCTTAATCATAATTTTTACATGAACTTACTTTCAGATAGAATTTTAAACATGTCTACCTCTGCCACTTTAGAAATGGCGGCTAAAGCCAGAGAATTAAGGGCAGAAGGAAAAGACATCATTGGTTTAAGCCTAGGCGAACCAGATTTCAATACACCAGATTATATTAAAGAGGCTGCCATCCAGGCCATCAATGACAACTACAGTTCTTACACGCCCGTGGACGGTTATGTGGAACTTAAAGATGCTATCATCAAAAAGTTCAAACGCGACAATGACTTGACCTATAATCGCAGTCAAATTGTAGTCTCCACCGGTGCCAAGCAATCGCTTGCCAATCTTGCCGCTGTATTGATCAACAAAGGTGACGAGGTCATTATTCCTTGCCCATACTGGGTGAGTTACGCCGATTTGGTAAAACTCAATGACGGCATCCCTGTTGAAGTACCCACAACCATTGCAACCGATTTTAAGATGACACCAGAGCAATTGGAAGCCGCAATTACACCTAAGACAAAAATGCTATGGTACAGCTCTCCGTGCAACCCAAGTGGTTCTGTTTATAGCAAGGAAGAACTGCGTGCACTTGCGGATGTACTGCAAAAATATCCTGATATTATTGTAGCGTCAGATGAGATTTATGAACACATCAATTTTGTAGGTAAGCATTCAAGCATGGCGCAATTTGAAGACATGTACGACCGCACAGTGACCATTAACGGCGTTTCAAAAGCATTTGCCATGACCGGATGGCGTATTGGCTATATTGGAGGTCCTGAAAAAATTGCACGGGCCTGCAACAAAATGCAGGGACAAATCACTAGTGGCGCCAATTGTATTGCACAACGTGCCGTAATTACCGCCTTGGAAGAATCGCCATCAAGGGTTCAATTCATGATTGACGAATTTAAGGTTCGTCGTGATTTAGTTCTCGATCTGCTCCAGGACATCGAAGGTTTTAAAACCAATGTCCCAGAAGGTGCCTTTTATGTTTTCCCAAACATTTCCTATTATTTCGGGAAGACCCTGAGAGGGAAAACCATCAATAACGCCGCCGACTTCTCTTTGTATTTACTTGAAGAGGCTCTTGTGGCCACAGTGGACGGTGGTGCCTTTGGAAATCCTGATTGCATCAGACTATCTTATGCAGCTTCTCAAGAACAGATCAAAGAGGCCATGTCCCGGATCAAGGCTGCAGTGAATTAAACTCCCGCCAAACAGATAATATAAAAGCCGCTTAAAGTTAAGTGGCTTTTTTTATGATATTTTATTCTATGATGACTGTCAGATAAGCTGTTTTACATGACATGGAACTATCTTTATCAACAACTATCCTTCCTTAATAAAAAATGCAATCTTCAACATCCTATTTCCCGCTTCAAAAAGAATTGATTCATTAATATTTATCCAAACCGTTTAAAAGCGAAACACAAAAAGCGAAACAGTTTTAAATGGTATTATAATTACGAAGACCAAAATCAAAGCACTAAAATCATAAAGAAGACTGAAAGTTATAATCCTCAGGACTCATTATATCCGTTAATTTTTCAGCACAGTGGACTTATTCGACAGAATAAACATATAAACAATTAACAAAATTTGAATTATGTTAATTTTTAATTTAGAACCGCCTATAAGAGATTAATTATCAGTCACATACGTCACAAGGTGAATATATGGAATTATAGATATTAATAATTTTTAACACTTATATCGTAATATTTAGAATTATTTAACACATCCTATTGCTTTATATGTAATTATTCGTTTCATTTGCTGCAATAATTCTAACCATTTTATAAATGAAAACAAAATTCAGTCTAATTCTAACACTTTGTTTAGTGTTGGTTGCACAAATTACATTTGCGCAACAAAAATCCATATCAGGAACAGTTTCTGATGAATCTGGTTTGCCATTGCCTGGAGTAAATATTTTGGTCAAGGGAACAAGCACCGGAACACAAACCGATTTTGACGGTAAATATTCTATAAACGCAAAAGCAGGTGATATTCTTTCATTTACCTACGTGGGATTAAAAACCCAAGAAGTTACTGTAGGGGCAGCAAACACCGTGAATGTAACTTTGATGGAAGACGCATCTGTATTGGATGAAGTTATCGTCGTAGGTTACGGTGTCCAAAAGAAATCCGAAGTCACCGGTGCCATTTCCAGTGTTTCAGGTGCTGATTTGCAAGGCTTGGTCACCCCAAGTTTTGAATCGCAACTAGCTGGTAGAGCCCCAGGGGTCCAGGTAACCTCCAACAACGGTATTATTGGTGAGGCTCCAAGAGTCAGAATCAGAGGTATTGCTTCTATCGGTTCTGGCACCTTCCCACTGATTGTTGTTGACGGGATGCCAATTTATTCGGGTGATATTGGAGGTTATGCCTCAACAAACGGTTTAGCGGATATCAACCCAAATGATATTGAGTCTTATGAAATCTTAAAAGATGGAGCAGCTACTGCCATCTACGGCTCACGCGCTGCAAATGGTGTTATTTTGATCACCACTAAAAGAGGTAAAAGAGGTGGAATGAAAGTTAGCTATAACAATGTTACTGGTTTTGCTTCTGCTATTAAAACTTTTGACTTATTAGAGACTCCTGAGTTTTTAATCATTGCAAATGAAAAACGTACCAATCGAGGCCAGGCTCCATGGGCCATAGGAAATGAGTTTAATACGGATTGGCAAGATGCAGTTCTAAACTCAAGGGCTCTTCAAACAGATCACAATCTATCCTTGAACGGTGGCTCCGAATCCACTAAATACTTTTTCTCTATGGGTTACGCTAATCAAAAAGGCGTGGCTAAAGCCAACAGTATGGCTCGTTATAATATGAGATCAAACTTAGAACATAAGATAAATAAGTGGTTAACTGTTGGAGGAAGCCTTGCCGTTACCAGAACAGAATACGATGGTCTCAATACGGGATTGAATTCTCTATCCGGAAACATTTTTAATGCGACAAGACAATTACCAAACACCCCTATATATAATGCTGACCATCCAACAGGCTATAACCTTTCAGCTGACAATAGTGTTGTTGGACAAGGCACCAATACTGATCCTGTAGGAGACAACATTTCAAACATTGCCTATGTTTTGGCAAAGAACAAGTATGAATCTAAAGTAAATAGAACGCTTGCAAATGCATTTCTTTCCGCAGACCTATTTGAAGGTTTAAACTATAGATTTCAAGCAAGTTCCGACAATGTATTAACCTCTGGATTCTTATTTTGGGATCCAACTCATGGTGATGGAAGAGGCTCTAATGGACGATTACAAAACAACAATGCCGATTTGTTGACTTGGAACATGCAAAACATTCTGTCTTATAACAAGTCATTTAATGATGCCCATAATTTAGGTGTGACCTTGGTATCAGAATATCAAAAGGCCAAAAACCAATCCTTTTTTGGAACGGGAACTGATATTTTAGATGAATTCTACAATCAAAATCTTGTGACAAACGCTTACGGTACGCAAACTTCAGGAGGTAGTATCACTGAGAACGGAATTATTTCTTATGTTGGACGTGTAAACTACAACTACAAGCAAAAATATTTCCTTCAAGGCTCTATAAGACGTGATGGAATTTCAAAGTTGAGCGAAGCAAATCGTTGGAATAACTTTACAGGATATTCTGCCGGTTGGAATATTGCAAACGAGGAATTCTTTGGCAATCTTAAAAATACTATCAACGAATTCAAATTAAGAGGCTCGTACTCTGAAGTGGGCAATACAGAAATTGGAAGTTACCCTTACTTGGGTTTAACCTCTGCAGCTAAATATGGTACTCTTAATGGCCTTACTTTTAGCCAATTTGGTAATGATCAATTACTGTGGGAAACCAGTAAAAAGACTGATTTTGGATTGGACGCCGCCTTATGGAACAACAAGCTAAGATTAACGTTTGACTACTACAAAAATGATATTGACGGTTTAATTCTAGACGTTCCAGTTCCCGCATCATTAGGTGTTCCTGGAGGTAGAATCAAAAAGAATATTGGTGCAATGGTCAACGAGGGCTTGGAGTTTGGTATTGACTACAGAGCTATCTCAAATGAAAATTTCAGCTGGAACATTACAGCCAACTTAACCCTTGACAGAAACGAAGTTTTAAGTATTCCTGAAGGTCAGGATATCCCTGGTGGCACATTTAGTGATGTGAACATCAATCAAAACTTAATTATTAGAGAAGGTGAGTCAATTAACTCTCTGTACGGTTTTAAATATTGGGGTGTAAACCCAGCCAATGGGAATCCTGTATATTACAAAGCTGACGGCTCTTTGGTACAAGGCAATATAAGCACCACAAGTTATGCTGTTTTTGATCCTAGCAACCCTGCAGATGTGTCTCAAGCATCGTCGTTAAGTGCTAACTCTGACAAAGTCATTTTAGGCAGTTCATTACCAAAATATTACGGCGCACTTATTAACAAAATGACTTATAGAAACTTTGATTTAACGTTCATGTTCCGTTTTAGTGGTGGCAACAAGATTTTCAACTCCACAAGAAGAGATCTCGTTACCCAAAACTTAAATAACAACAGCACTGAAATTTTAGGCAGATGGCAAAGTCCAGAAAATCCTGGAGATGGCATCACGCCAAGATTGTGGGCAAGCAGTAATACATTTACTAACTTGACTGGTAGTGCCACTACAAGATTTATAGAGGACGGTGACTTTATCAGTTTGGATAATATCATATTAGGCTATCAAATACCTAAGTCGTTTACAGACAGAGTTAAGGTTGACAACATTAGATTATTTATTCAAGGACAAAACTTATTGATCATTTCTGATTACAAAGGATTAAATCCTGAAATGGAAACCGGAGGTGTGGATTTGAATGGAACTCCTAGAGCCAAAATCATATCTTTTGGTTTAAATGTTAATTTATAATATTAAATAAAATGAAAAATATATTCAAATTTTTATCAATAGCACTTATTGGAATCGGAATGGTTTCATGCTCAGAGGAAGATCTTTTAGACCTCAGTCCTGTCAATAATATTTCTCTTGATGATGCCTTTTCTTCACCTTCATTAATTGAAAGCTCTCTAAATGGTATGTATAATGCTGCCGCAATAGGTGAGTATACAGGTACTGGAAGAGGTTATATATGGGGTGCAGCATTTGTGCAACAAGGTGATAACAGAGGTGAAGATGTTGTTAATACAGCAACTTTTTATCAACTGACCTACACAGCAACTTATGATCCTACTACAGCAAACAATGTGTATTACTGGGTTGATGGTTATAGACTAATTAACAGAACCAACTTAGTGATAGAGGGTGTTACCAATGCCATCGAAAAGGGAGTCATATCAGCAGAGGTAGGAAATGATTATATAGGACAAGCTAAGTTCTTAAGAGCTATTACTCATTTTGAGCTCCTTATGTATTTTGCGAGACCATATAATTATACTGCAGATGCATCTCATCTTGGAGTTCCTTACAGAGAAGTAGGTATTGACACACAAGCTGAAATTGACTCCGAAATTGTTAAAGGTAGAAATACAGTTGCTGAAGTATATGCGAAAGTTTTGACTGACTTAAATGATGCGGAAAACACGATTACCAACACACAGCTTACAAAAGCATCTAAGGGTGCAGCCATCGCATTTAAAACACGCGTTTACCTTCACATGAGAGATTGGAACAACGTGATTGTAGAAGGCAACAAGCTTAATGGTGTATACACATTAACTGATGAGCCTATTGGAGTGTTTGATAACAACTACGGCAATAGTGAGTCTATTTTCTCAACGCTTCAGGCCTCTACAAACAACCCAGGCGTAAATGCTGCTTTGGCTTCTCAATATAACAGAAGACGTTTAGTAGCTATCAGCCCAATTATCTGGAGAGACCCAAGCTGGTTAGTAGATGACAAACGCAGAGTGGAAATAGGAGACACTGCATCTCCTGAAGGTATGGTATTCACGGTAGATGGCAGAAAGTATACTGCCAAATATAGAGATGGTGTGAACTATACAGATGCGGCTCCAGTTATTAGATACGCTGAAGTTTTGTTAAATATGGCAGAAGCCCACGCAAGAAAAGCCACACCAGATTTAGCTCAGTCACTGACCTTACTAAATATGGTTAGAAACAGAGCTCTAGCCAATCCAGCTACGCAAGCCTATACTTCATCATCCTTTACAACACCTGCAACAATGGTAGGTGCGATCATAAAAGAACGCAGAATTGAGTTCTTAATGGAAGGCAGACGCTGGTCTGACATTCACAGATTACAAGGTGATGACTTACAGCCAATGGATGGTATTCCGATGAAGGTAGCTAATGGAAACCCTCCTGCTACTGCTTACGTATTAGGCACTCCTTACACTGGACCTTATGGCGTTAATGCCATCCCAGGATCAGATAGTAGATTTTTATGGCCAATACCTCAAATGGAAGTCGATGCAAACCCTACTTTAGCGGCACAACAAAATCCAGGATGGGAATAAATAATTTATGTTAGTCTATAAATAATAGCTATGGATTATTAAAAACAATGTGTATAGCTAACAAAGACCGTCTCGAAATTCGAGACGGTTTTTTATTTGTTCAAATTCTTATTCCGGAAAGAACCACCCCATTAATTTGAATTATGGAAACAAACTCCCTTTCCATTTCTTTTTCTGGAATTAAAAACAGTAATCATCTATTGTAAACTGAATCAATATTTGAATGAAGAATGAAATGAAAAACAGCCAGAACAGTATTTCTTTAAGGAGGTCCAGACAAAAAAATCAATCGCTCACAAATTCGTTTTTCAGTATGGAGCTTTTAAAGTTTCTGAACATCCTATAATTTTATCTAACTTTAGCAACTTTAACCCTCAATATGAGAATATTTTTTTAACCCGACAACAGCTTAGGTGTTACATACTATGATTAACAAAACTGTTAGCTTATTCCTGCTATTGCTATATGGCACTCTGTCCATGGGCCAAAACGAAACCAACAATTGGTATTTTGGTGATCAAGCTGGGCTCAATTTCAGCAATAATTCCCTGAGCATATTGACAGATGGAGCTATGGACACTCCGGCAGGGTGCGCAACCATTTCGGACAGCAATGGGGAATTGCTATTTTATACAAATGGACAATCTGTATGGAACCGGAATCATGGGTTGATGGATAATGGCACCGAATTGGCAGGGGAAATCAATGGCACCCAAACTTCAATTATCATCCCCAAACCAAATGATCCAAATACTTATTACATTTTTGTAACACGACAAAATAGGTCCACAACATCTCCAGAATTTCTGCCAGGATTGTTTTATTCTGAGGTCCAATTCTCAGATCAGCACCCTTTAGGCACTGTAGTAGTAAAGAATGTAAGGCTTGCTCTTTCCGTAACTGAACGTCTAACCGCCATACACCATGCAGAAAGCAACACCATAAGAGTTATAGCTTTTGGCAACCTTTCAGGCATCACCAGTGCTCCAAATCAAGACTTTATAATATTTAATGTTACAGAAAATGGTGTGGCTACAAGGCCTATTGTTTCCACTCAAAGAAGGACGATCTCTGCAGTTGGCGCAATGAAAATTTCACCGAATGGACAATATCTTGCCATTGCTGATTATGGTTCCAATTACATTAATTTATACAATTTTGACAATGACAATGTCACATTTAATCACCACTCTATTATAAATTCAGTTCTAGGTTTCGGAACCTATATGCCTTATGGCATAGAGTTTTCACAAGATTCTAAATTGATGTATTTTACGGTCAAAGACACTTATAACACTAGTTTTTTAAGAAAACATCTCATAGAAAGCACCACAGGAATCGATCAAACATTAACAATTGCTTATACCAGAGCTTATGAATTTGGAAGCTTGCAATTAGCCAGAAATGGAAACATTTACGTGGCAAATTTTGAGCAAGACAATCCCTTAACCTCCTTAAACCTAATTGGAGTCATTACAGAAGCTGAAAACTTTGAAGGTGACAGTGGTTTTCAGCCTTTAGCCATCAATTTAAATCCTGGCCGATCTAACAAAGGGCTACCAAATTTCATTCAATCTTATTTCAGAAATAGGATAATCACTGAGAATGTATGTACCAACATACCATTCGAATTTTCGTTGGATACCTATGCTCCTGTCGAAGAAGTTTTATGGGACTTTGGCGACGGCAATACTTCGACACTCTTGGAGCCTAACCATCAATACAGCACATCTGGCGAGTACATGGTAAAAGCCACCATCACTATAAACAATGCTCAGGCAGATCTTTACAAAAGGGTTGAAGCTTATGAATTACCTTCAATAGATGCCAATGAACGACTGCTGCAATGTGATTTGGACCATGATGGTTTTTCTTTTTTCAATCTGTACAACATGACCGAAAAAATAAACAATCCAAACCCAGATTACGACCTGTTTTTTTATGAGACTAGTCTGGATTTAGATAACGATTTGGCCATAGAGAACCCTGAAACCTATGAAAACAGAAGCAACCCGCAAGAGCTTTTTGTGAAAATCATTAGTCCGGAGGGATGCGAAACCACAAGTAATTTCTTTATCGAGACTCTACATATTGAATTGCCCAACCTTAGTCCAATATACGCTTGTGAAGATTCAGATGAAATTCCTGATAATGGCAAAGCTACCTTCGATTTAGCTACAAAAGAAAATGAGATAAGAACTCAATTTCAAATGGCCAACTCATCGCTGCTAACCTTCTATGCCACATTCTTGGATGCAGAGACCAAAATTGATCCTCTTCCATCTAATCATAACACCGCTACTACGACCATTTGGGTACGAATTGACAATCCAGACACTGGATGCAACGGAATTGGAAGCATAGACCTAATTGTAAATCCCGAATTACCTTTAGATATTCAACAACGTTATACCATTTGCGATCCAAGTTTACAATCTGTTATTAGTTTGGATGGGAATACGTCGAACGACCGATGGGAATGGAGAAACGCCTCTGGCGATATCCTATCCACTAATCGGATATTCCACCTTACTGAACCTGGAAACTTCTCAGTAACAGTTTATAAACTGCAACGTGGGATATGGTGTTCACGAACAGAAGAGTTTGTTGTCAATGACATCACTCCACCCGTTTTTGATGAGGTGAAAGCTGGAGATTATGAGATTTCGGTTTCCATCACAGGTGATAGCCTCTATGAATTTTCATTGGACAGCACCTACTATTACGGCCAAAGCACATCCTATACGTTTTACAACGTCCAGCCAGGAATTCACACTATTTATGTAAGGGATATGAACAATTGCGAACCACCAATTGCCACGGAGATTTCATTTATTGGTTTCCCAAAATATTTCACCCCAAATGGCGACGGATACAACGATATATGGAAAATTCATGGCATTTCACCTGTATTCTACAGATCAGCACACATCGAAATTTACGATAGGTACGGCAAACTTTTGCACACCATGAATTTAAAAAGCAACGATTCTGGATGGGATGGCACCTTCAAAGGTGAAGTCTTAAGATCCACAGATTATTGGTTCACTGCAACCTTGATCGATCTCGACAACAACGCGATCAAACAAAGTGGTCATTTTAGTCTAATCTTATAATTATCGATTTCTCCAAAAGAAAGGCGTCAATAAAATCAGGACAGTAAACAGTTCCAAACGCCCAATCAGCATTAAAAAAGAAGCCCACCACTGTGCCAATGGAGGTAATGCGGCAAAATTGTTTACTGGACCAAAATCGCCTAAGGCTGGTCCAATATTACCCAAACTGGATGCCGACAGTCCAATGGCCGATTTAAAATCAATCTCAAACATTGAAAACACCAAGGCTCCCACTATAAAAGAAATCATGTATAAAATAAAAAATCCCAAAATATTATAAACAACCTCGCCTGTAATGGCTTTTGAATTATAGCGTACTGGTAAAACGGCATTTGGATGAATGGCACGCTTAAATTCTAAAAACCCGTTTTTAATCAATATGAGATGACGCATAACCTTTACACCTCCTGAGGTACTTCCAGCCGACCCACCCAAAAACATGATCCCAAAAAATAAAACCATTAAAAATGGCGTCCATAAGGTATAATCTGCAGTAATAAATCCTGTAGTGGTAATTACGGTCACCACCTGAAATAATGCATGTCTAAAAGCACTTTCCGCCTTTCCTAAAACCATGGGATGCTCGAGTGTTGAAAGCGACAAGTCGGCTCTAAAATAGATGATCAATGCGGCAATGATCGTAAAAGAAACAATAAATCGGAAATACCAATTCAACTCTTCATCTCTTAAAGCCTTTTGAACTTTTCCTTTGAAGGCATAATAGCTCAACACAAAATTTGTCCCGGCCAAGAACATGAAGGTGATAATAATATATTGAATGAGCGGCTGGTCATTCCAATAGGCAACACTTGCATTTTTCGTAGAAAATCCACCGGTTGACAAGGTACTCATGGCGTGGTTGATAGCATCAAAAAACGACATTCCTGCTGCCTTTAACAATAGGGTCTCCGCCGCGGTATAGCCAAAATAAATTAACCATAAACGCTTTGCTGTATCCGTAATACGTGGGTGCAATTTATCGGCACTTGGTCCTGGAGCTTCTGCGGTAAATAGCTGCATCCCACCAATACCCAATAACGGCAAAATGGCAATTGCCAGGACAATTATACCCATCCCACCAATCCAATGGGTCGTACTTCTCCAAAACAGAACCCCTTTCGGTACCGCTTCAATATCGTTTATTATGGTCGCTCCAGTAGTGGTATAACCGGACATAGTTTCAAAAAAAGCACTCGTAAAACTCGGAATGACCTCGGTCACCATATAAGGCAAAGCACCCGAGACAGCCATAACAATCCAGCCAAACGTAACCACCATATAGCCTTCACGTTTGTTCATTTCCTTGCTGTGCTTTTTGGTCGCTACCATTAAAATAACACCAAAAAGCACCACGGCAAGCCCAGAAAGAAAAAGGTTTGCCGTAACCCCATCATCATATATATAACTGACTAAAGTTGCCAATAGCATAAATCCACCATTGAACAACAATAACAATCCAAAAAAATAAAAGATGATGTCGTAGTTGATTTTCATACCTATTTACGCAAACTCATACAGATTCAAAGCTATTTGTTCCTGGTGGTTTTGAGAATTTACATTCATTTTTTGAATATGCCACCTATATATTAAAAGAATAATTTCTCAACCTCAGTAATCGCTTTTGGCAGACAACACACCACCACTCTATCGCCACCCTGTACTTTAAAATCGCCCAGCGGAATTATTCCCTTGCCATGCCTTATGACGCCACCAATAATTGCCGAGCGGGGAAATTCGATGTCTTTGATCATTTTCTCCGTGATTTTAGATCTGTTCTTTACCACAAATTCCAAAAGTTCAGCATTCATATTGTTGAGTTTGGTCATGGCGACCACCTCCCCTTTCCGGATATATCTAAAAATATTATTGGCTGCAAGGAGTTTTTTATTGATCAATGTATCAATCCCGATGGATTCAGAAATCTGATAGTAATCCATATTTTCCACTAAAGCGATGGTTTTTTTAACCCCTTTGGATTTGGCTACCAGACAGGACATGATATTGGTTTCTGAATTTCCGGTCACGGCAATAAAAGCATCCATATTGCCAATATTCTCTTCTTCCAAGAGATCCACATTCCGCCCGTCACCATTGATGACTAAAACCTTGGGCAAATCGTCAGCCAGTTCAAAGGCCACATCCTTATTGCTTTCAACCAATTTGACGTTGAAATTGGCAAGGCACAAATCTCTTGCGGTTTTATGGCCAATTTTACTGCCGCCAAGAATCATCACATTCTTAACATCTAGCCTCATTTTACCAGAAAGCTTAAACAATTCGTCACTGCCGCCTTTAGAGGTCACGAAAATCACCTTATCACCTTCCTTAAACTCTGTATCTCCACGCGGGATGATCGTGTATTGTGTTCCAAAGCGCTGGATGGCGATGGGTACAAAATGAAGCTGGGGAAACACTTGTGCTGCCTCCTGAACCGTCTTGCCCACAAAGGCCGCAGTTTTGGACAACCTTAAGCTCAACATGGTCAATGCGCCCTGTTCAAATTCATAGCCGTCATCAAAACCATACTGATTTAAAAGCAGTTCAATCTCTGCCGCGGCCAAAGATTCTGGAGAAATCAACTCATCAATCCCAAATTTGGAAAAACCAACCTCATCTTTCTGTTCAATAAATTCTGTATTTGAAATTCTCGCAATAGTTCGTCTAGCGCCAAGTTGCTTGGCCAGTACACAGGCTGTAATATTTGTAGTTTCTGAAGAAGTTACGGCTATAAACAGATCTGAATTTGCAACCCTACCATCCTTTAAGACTGCAATGGAGGTAGTATCTCCTTTAATCACCCTAATATCCAAATGGTCAATGGCATAAACCAAACTTTCCTTTTTTGTATCAATTAAAGTGATTTCTTGGGATTCGTAGGATAAAAGTTTTGCCAAATGAAATCCAACTTCACCAGCACCTGAAATGATTATTTTCATTTAATACATCTATTCAAAAAGAGATACAAATATAAGATATTTACAAGTCTCTTATTTAATTTAGAAAGGATATAATGGTTTTCTATCATTTAAAAGTCCAATGTATAATGTCCTGCTGTATCATTGGTCATGGCTAACATTTTTCAGCTTTTCGCATCATATTGACAAAATTGCAATGAAAAAATATGTAGTTTTGCCAAAAATATTGCAATGTCAGAAAAAGTAAAACCATATAAGGATAGTCAGGCGAACAAGAAGGAACAAGTGACCAAAATGTTCGATACTATTTCAAAGGAATACGATGGTCTCAACCGGGTCATTTCATTTGGAATTGATATTAAATGGCGAAAAAAAGTTGTGGACATCATTGCAAAAACACAACCTAATCGTATCCTTGATATTGCCACCGGAACTGGTGACCTAGCCATCAACCTTGCACAGACAAGTGCGCAGGAAATTATTGGATTGGACATTAGTGATGGGATGCTTGAAGTAGGCCGTAAAAAAATTGCCGATAAAAAGCTCAACAATAAAATACAAATGACGCTGGGCGATTCTGAAAACCTTCCTTTTGACGACAATAGTTTTGATGCAATCACTGTCGCTTTTGGAGTTCGAAATTTTGAAAATTTAGAGAAAGGACTTTCCGAAATCTTGCGTGTTTTAAGACCTAATGGCACTTTTGTGATTTTAGAAACGTCCGTGCCCATCAAAACCCCTTTCAAACAAGGTTACAAATTCTATACGCGATATATTTTACCAAGTATCGGAAAACTCTTTTCAAAAGATCGGGTAGCCTATTCTTATTTAAGCGAATCGGCATCTGTTTTTCCTTATGGTGAAGACTTAAACAATATTTTAAGACAAATTGGGTTTAACAATGTTAAGGATTTACCTCAAACCTTTGGTGTGGCCACCATTTATAGGGCGACCAAGTAGTGATCCGTAATAAATTGACCTAGACATCTCAATACAATGAAAAAAACTGGAATCATCATTCTACTTTTACTGATCTGCAATTCGGCATCAGCGCAACTATTTACCAAGGAAAGAGTAAAAAATCAAGAGAATTTTGATAAGGACCTTTTAACCTGGGGCTATTTTCTAGGTTTTAACAGTTATGACTTTAAGTTTCAGTATGAAGCCGACCTAAAAGACATCGTGGTCCAAACCAGTGTTGGATTTAATGTAGGATTAGTTGGAGATTTGCGCATCAACGATTATTTTAATTTACGCCTTGAACCGGGATTGTACATTTCCAAAAGAAATCTGCAATATGATTTTGCCACCACCAATCCGTCAGATTTGTTCCGAGAGGTCAATTCCACCTATATCCACTTTCCGTTATTATTAAAAGCGAGTACGAAACGCATCAACAATTTCAAGCCTTTTGTCGTAGGCGGTCTTTCAACCGCTTTAAATTTATCGAGCAATCAAGACAACCCAGATGACAATAACTCAGGACAGTTCCGAACAAAAAAAGGCATGCTCTTTTATGAAGTTGGCTTTGGAATTGATTTTTATTTGGAGTGGTTTAAGTTTACGCCGTCCATAAGAGGTGTTTTTGCCATCAATGATGAATTGGTTAGAGATTCAGATCCGGATAGCCCATGGACAGGCAATATAGCCAACATGAAAACACGTGGTGTTTTTGTGAATTTTACGTTTCAGTAGATTCGGGTTTCGAGTTTCCCGCGGTTTCCGCAGATTTTCGCAGATTTTCGCAGAATAAGTAGTTATAAAATACATTATCTCCCTTGTGCAACTTCGCGTCTACTTTGTGATCCCTTTGTGCAATAGCTTTTATTTTAAGACACCAAGTTGCCCATCAGGCAGGGGCGGGTTACACAGATTTCTCGATAGATCATTTTGGCAATAATTTCAAAACCGTCGACTAAAAACAAATAAAACTGCATGGACAGGTTCTTGGTTTATGGGTTCCCGCGGATTACGTAGATTTCGCAGATGATAACTGATATAAATTAATGGGTCAATACTTCACTAATCCCTAATGCCTCATATTGTTTTGAGCTTCTTGTTTCCCGCAGATTTCGCGGATTTTCGCAGATGATAACTGATATAAATTAATGGGTTAATTTTCTAATTGAATGTCCCTGATTAGAGTTGACCGTTATTCCATCTTCAAAATTCAAAATTCAAAATTCAACAATCAACAATCTTCAATCGTTATTTAAGTGAACCGTCTATTCACTATCCTCTGCTCCCTAATCCCTCTATTTTCTATTCTCTATACTCTTGTTTCTCGTTAAATGTTTATCTCAACTTCAATTTCAACTTCAACTTCAATTTCATTCGGGTTAATGTTCAAAGTTATACTGATTTATAGTTAGAGTGATTGCACTAATCCCTAATCCCTAATCCCTAACCCCTAATATCTACGTCCGCCTCTTAAACTCACTCAGCAAAATAGCTGTAGCCGTTGCCACGTTCAAACTTTCCGTCTCTTGATGTTTACTAAAATGCGGAATGCCAATTTTATTCTCAATTAGGGTTTCTATTTCAGAAGAAATCCCGTTGGCCTCATTGCCCATTATCAAAATACCTTGTTTTGGCAGGGTGGCCTTATATATGTTTTGGCCATCCATAAATGATCCAAATTTTTGAAGCTTTGAGCTTTTCAAAAAATCTTCCAAGTCCAGATATGTGACATTCACTCGGGTCAAAGATCCCATTGTCGCCTGAACTACCTTCGGGTTAAAGCAATCTACCGTCGTTTCACTACACACCAAATGTTCAATTCCAAACCAATCGCACAACCTGATAATGGTCCCTAAATTTCCCGGATCACGAACGGCATCCAAAGCAAGAATCAATGTATCATTAGTCACTTTTTTCGCCTCCGGAATTTTAAAAACAGCCACAACATGTTGCGGTGTAGCCAAAGCACTTATTTTTTTGAGATCAGTTTCAGAAACGAGATTAAATTTTTCTGGAGGACAGATATAATCAGCGCTCAGAGCGTATATATGATGCGGCTCAAAGGACGACTTTAAAAATTCATCGACCGTTTTTTTACCTTCTACGATAAATAACCGATATTTCATTCGGTTTTTCTTTTGTCGCAAACTCGTAATTAATTTGATTTGATTCTTTGTCAACATTAAAATGTATTTACTTTTGTTTCGTTATTAATTCCTATCAACGATCTTTGTAATGTTTGTTTTACCACCTATAAAAACAGTAAATTTGAGCCCATCAATACTTATGTCAATTTCCACTTGAAAGTTAAGGTAGCAAAAATATCACTTATTATGGCAATATTAATATTGCTATCCTCATGTAATGCCGTAAAACGTGTTCACAAAGGTGAACATTTGCTCATGGACAATACGGTTTATGTCAACGACAAAAAAAATAACACGGATGCCCTCAACAGCTTATTGTTTCAAAAACCAAATGGCAAATTTCCATTGTTTGGAATCCCAATACGACTCCATATTTACAATCTGGCACGACCAAATATTGATTCCATCTTAAACGCAAAATATAGGAACCCCGAAAAACCAAAAACCGCTCTCAAAAACTTCATTTCACTTAAACAATATGAAGCGCTCATCAGCTCAAAAAAGGACTTCAATACTTGGCTAAAAAAGACTGGAGAACCTCCCGTCACCATCGATTTTCTAAAAACCCAAAAATCAGCCACCAATCTTAAAACCTACTATTACAAAAACGGTTGGTTCAATGCAGATGTGTCATACAAAATTGATACAATAGATGCGCAAAGAGCAAAAATGAACTATTATATAACCACGGGAACTCCTTATTTTATGGATTCTATCCGTACCAGGATAGCGTCTCCCGTTATCGATACGTTATATCAAAGTCTTAAAAAAAATTCGTTGTTGGTAAAAGGCGAGCAGTTTAAGGAAGAGAACTTGACCAATGAGCGCGAACGTTTAACTACAGAATTACGGAACTCTGGATTGTATCATTTTGCCCAAGATTATATCACCTTCGAAATTGACACCATTAATACCAACAAAAAAGTAAACACCGATCTAATTATCCAAAATCGGATCATCAGATATGACGATTCAATTCAGGTCAGGCCATTTAAGATTTACAAAATAAAGGATGTCAATATCTTTACGGATGATACCTATCAAAACAAAAACCTCATCCCAACCGATACCATAAATTATAAAGGCTTTAATATTTATAGCTACGGAAAATCAAAGTATAGGGCAAAAGCATTAACAGACGCCATTTTCATTACAAAAGGTGATATTTTCAAAGACATTAACCGCACGCGGACCTACCGTTATTTGAGTGAATTACGGACTTTTAAATATCCAAATGTGGAATATGTGGAACATGTTGAAGACACGACCTTGACCACTAATATTTATTTGATCCCCAAGAAAAAATTTGGACTGAATTTCAATGCGGAAGTCTCTCAGAGCAATATACAAACCATAGGGTTAGGTTTTAGCGGCGGACTCCTGATCAGAAATGTATTTAGGGGCGCTGAAACTTTAGAGGTTTCAGGTCTTGCTGCTATTGGCTCTTCAAGAGAATCCGGAAGTAAAAATGACGCCTTTTTCGATATTACTGAAGTGGGCGCCACGGTCAAGCTTACCATACCCCGTTTATTTTTTCCATTAAACACCGATAAGGTCATTCCAAAATACATGTCGCCAAGTACTAGGATTAGTGCTGCCGCTACAAGTCAGCGCAATATAGGATTGGACAAGCAAACCTTTACAGGAAATCTGAGCTACAATTGGTACCCCAATACAAAAGTGACCAACACTCTTGACCTCTTCAATGCTCAATACGTAAAAAACCTGAATGCCGATAACTATTTTGGAGTGTACCAGAATTCATATAATAGCCTTAACAGTATTGCAAGAAACATTAATTACATTGGAAATACGGACGAATTAACCATTCCCGATGGCGCCGATCAATTTATAGCCGATGTTCTAAACAACAACACCAGCTTGGTCCCAACAGATCCCAATTACAAAAATGTCAGCAATATTGATCAACGGAAAACAAGATTGACCGAAAACAACCTTATCATTTCTTCAAGTTTCAACTACGTGAAAACCCGACGGGAAAGTATTTTTGACAACGACTTCTCCACCATTCGATTTCGTGTGGAGTTTGCGGGAAATATCCTAGCCAGTATTTCAAAATTAACCGGGGAGAAAAAAAATGCGAATGGACGTTATGATATTTTCGGGGTGGCTTACTCACAATATTCAAAGGCAGAAGTAGATTATGTCAAATATTGGGATTTAGGAAAGAAGAATGTTTTCGCGGTAAGGAGTTATGTTGGAATTGCCGTGCCTTATGGCAACTCCGACAACATTCCGTTTTCCAAAAGTTTCTTTGGTGGCGGCCCTAATGACAATCGGGCGTGGACGGCCTATAACCTTGGCCCTGGAAGCACCAAGTCGACCAACGAATTCAATGAAGCTAACTTTAAACTCCACTTTAGCGCCGAACAACGTTTTAATCTTTTTGGATCATTATATGGTGCCTTTTTTGTGGACGCTGGCAATATCTGGAACGTTTTTGACAATGTTACAGATCCAACCCAGACCTTCAACAATTTGAGTTCTTTAAAGGATATAGCCGTAGGTTCAGGTTTTGGTTTGCGATATGATTTCAGCTTTTTTGTACTTCGTTTAGATGTCGGCTTTAAAACCTATGATCCATCCTACAACTTAGGAAATCGATGGTTTAAGGATTATAACTTTGGAAATGCCGTTTACAATATTGGTATCAACTATCCATTTTAAGCCAGGGATACCATCTCATTACGCCAATCAGCCAAAAATTTGATTTACACCAAATCACTGAGACCATTTTATGACGATATTTGAGATAAGCCAATATACTACAAGGTTATCGTGGCAAACACATCCATTGTTCACAAAAAACAATATGGCCAAACCCTTATTTTGCTTTAATTTCATTATTTTTGAAACTAATTATAACAATAAAATCATTATGAGTCACAACATAAAACCAGGTGTTGCTACCGGCAAAGAGGTGCAAGCTATTTTTAAACTCGCAAAAGAAAAAAAATTCGCATTACCAGCAGTCAACGTCATAGGATCTAACACGATCAATGGAGTATTGGAAACTGCAGCAAAGCTAAACGCTCCGGTAATCATCCAGTTTTCCAATGGAGGTGCTGTTTTCAATGCAGGGAAAGGCTTGAGCAATGACGGTCAAAAAGCAGCCATAGCAGGTGCAATTGCGGGTGCAAAACACGTACACCACATGGCTGAAGCTTATGGCGTTCCGGTAATATTGCACACGGACCATTGTGCGAAAAAATTATTGCCTTGGATTGATGGACTATTGGATGCCAGTGAAAAACATTTTAAGGAAACCGGCAAACCACTCTATAGTTCACATATGATCGATCTATCAGAAGAGCCACTTGAAGAAAACATCCAAATCTGCAAGGACTATTTGAAACGCATGAGCAAAATGGGAATGACCCTTGAAATTGAATTGGGGATTACTGGCGGCGAAGAAGATGGGGTGGACAATACCGATGTGGACGATTCAAAACTCTACACGCAACCTTCAGACGTGGCTTATGCCTATGAAGAATTAAGCAAGGTAAGCGATCAATTTACCATTGCGGCAGCTTTTGGAAACGTACATGGGGTCTATAAGCCAGGAAACGTCAAATTAACGCCGAAAATCCTTAAGAATTCTCAGGAATTTTTATCCAAGAAACATAATCTACCGCACAACCATATCGATTTTGTATTCCATGGTGGATCAGGATCAAGCGTTGAAGAAATAAGAGAAGCTATTGGTTATGGGGTGATCAAAATGAATATTGACACCGACATGCAATTTGCGTTCATGGGTGGTATTCGTGATTATTTCAAGCAAAATGAAGCTTATTTACAAACTCAAATTGGAAGTCCTGACGGAGAGGATTCGCCAAACAAAAAGTACTATGATCCTCGTGTATGGTTGAGAAAAGGTGAAGAAACCTTTGTTGAAAGATTGAAAAAGGCGTTTGAAGATTTAAATAACGTAAATACTTTATAGTTTTGCGGAGAATTGTTGGAGCGTCGTTTTTCCAATAAGTAGGAGATAATTATATGAATAGCTCGAAATAATTATAAAATAGCATATAATAATAAGATTCCTGCCTTCGCAGGAATGAGGTTTGAAGATTTAAATAACGTAAATACTTTATAGTTTTGCGGAGAATTGTTGGAGCGTTATTTTTCCAATAAGTAGGAGATAATTATAAAAATAGATCGAAATAATTATAAGATAGCATATAATTATAAGATTCCTGCTTGCGCAGGAATGAGGTTTGAGGTTTTAAATAACGTAAATACTTTATAGTTTTACGGAGGATTGTTGGAGCGTTAATTTTCCAATAATTAGGAGATAATTATAAAAATAGATCGAAATAATTATAAGATAGCAAATAATAATAAGATTCCTGCCTTCGCAGGAATGAGGTTTGAAGATTTAAATAACGTAAATACTTTATAGTTTTGCAGAGAATTGTTGGAGCGTTATTTTTCCAATAAGTAGGAGATAATTATAAAAATAGATCGAAATAATTATAAGATTCCTGCCTGCGCAGGAATAAGGTTTGAAGATTTAAATAACGTAAATACTTTATAGTTTTGCAGAAGATTGTTGGAACGTAATTTTTCCAATAATTAGGAGATAATTATATGAATAGATCGAAATAATTATAAGATTCCTGCCTGCGCAGGAATGAGGTTTGAAGATTTAAATAACGTAAATACTTTATAGTTTTACGGAGGATTGTTGGAGCGTTATTTTTCCAATAAGTAGGAGATAATTATAAAAATAGATCGAAATAATTATAAGATTCCTGCCTGCGCAGGAATGAGGTTTGAAGATTTAAATAACGTAAATACTTTATAGTTTTGCAGAAGATTGTTGGAACGTAATTTTTCCAATAATTAGGAGATAATTATATGAATAGCTCGAAATAATTATAAGATAGCATATAATAATAAGATTCCTGCCTTCGCAGGAATGAGGTTTGAAGATTTAAATAACGTAAATACTTTATATCTTTGCCTAATATAAAACTAACTTTCGATTACTTTTTTGAAACTCAAAAATCGTAAATCGTAAATCTAAAATCATAAATCAATATGTCTTGGTTTAAAAGAAAAACAAAAGGAATCACCACTACTACGGAGGAGAAAAAAGACACGCCTAAGGGCTTGTGGTATAAATCTCCAACGGGTAAAATTATTGATACTGATGAACTTGAGAAGAACTTTTTTGTTAGCCCAGAAGACGGATACCACGTAAGAATTGGCAGCAAGGAGTATTTTCAGATTCTATTTGACGACAACAAATTTAAGGAATTGGATGCCAATTTATCTTCCAAAGACCCCTTAAAATTTGTGGACACCAAGCCCTATCCGGACCGGTTAAAGGCCGCTGAAGATAAAACCAAACTTAAAGATGCCGTGCGCTGTGCCGTTGGAAAATCCAAAGGAAAAAACATCGTTGTGGCCTGTATGGACTTTGCTTTTATTGGTGGCTCCATGGGTAGCGTGGTTGGCGAAAAGATTGCACGTGCAGGCGAATATGCCTTAAAGAAAAAATTACCTTTTGTCATCATTTCCAAATCGGGTGGTGCCAGAATGCAGGAAGCTGCTTTATCGTTGATGCAATTGGCCAAAACTTCGGCCAAACTCGCTCAATTGGCCGATGCAGGTATTCCGTATATTTCTTTATGTACAGATCCAACCACGGGTGGTACAACCGCCTCTTTTGCCATGTTGGGCGATATCAATATCAGTGAACCTGGCGCTTTGATTGGGTTTGCCGGACCGCGTGTGGTAAGAGATACTACCGGACAGGAGTTGCCCGAAAACTTCCAAACTGCCGAGTTTTTATTGGAACACGGCTTCTTGGATTTTATTACGGAGCGTAAGGATTTGAAGAATAAAATCAATCAGTATATCGACTTGATTACCAATCAGCCGTTGCGGGTATAAAACAAAAAAGTGAGCCAATTGGCTCACTTTCTTTTTATAGTTTGGAACTCAATTTAAAGTTATGTCCACTACCGTTCCATTGTTAAAAGTAAATGTGGCTTGATTATTACAATTGCCATCACCATAGTCAAATACACCGCCAAAATTGGCACGTTGCACAGCTACGCTTCCACTGACAAAGTAATAACAAATCACTTCTCTTCGCAACGGAATGACTACGTCGTAGGTATACCTATTGCCATTGGCAAACGTCGTGTTCCACTTACCGGTGACTTCAAACACGTTGTCACTCCATAGTCCACTACCGAAACCTTCGATCCATTCTCGAACCTTTTCGCCCTTTCTGCTTGCTTGTGCCCCATTAGGCCATATTAAGGTCAGGTCTAAGGTATGTGTAAATTGTGGGTTACCATTCTGGTTGGATCGTTGTTTCATGATGGTTTCGTTGCCAAGAATGTTTTTGGCATCCAGATAAAAATCCACCAATTCATAACTGATACTTACTTGTTGCGCCTCTGGATTTCTTTCGTATGTAAACACAATTTGTCCTTTAAGCAGATGGTCTCGTACCATACAACCTTCGTTGCCAAAATCCATGGTCACTTGTCGGTAGCCCTTATCCATGACCATTGTTATGTTCACACAATCCGGAATAGATCGCTGTTGCGGCAATCTGGCGGATACTTCCGCCTCCTGATATTCATAAGACTCGATGATCAAATCGCCCAAAAAACCTTCTGCTTCATCAATCTCTGACGATTTTGTGAGTTCTGTAGTGCCTTGCTCTTCTGAGGTCATCTTATCAGTCTCTTCATTACTGCAGTTTGTAAAAGTCAGCCCAAAAACCACAAGGACCAACATCCACTTTACAGTTTGTTGATTAAGTTTTTTCATCATTATATTTTTTAATGTTAATATAATGTTAAGACGCAAATGGATGGAGATGGTTTAATATCCACAGAAACATTTAACAGGAATCTCCTTTACAAAAAACAATCTATTGTGTAAAAGTCGATGGGTTTCACGCCTTCTTGAAGTAGATTTTAAAACGTGAGCCCACATTCACTTCGCTTTCAACCTCTATTTTCCCGCCCATACTTTCGATATGGTTCTTGGTAATGAACAAACCAATCCCCCGGGCATCCTGTCGTTGATGGAAGGTTTTTTCAAATTGGAACAAATCAAATTTATGTTTAGCCAAATCAATTCCCAAGCCATTGTCGATCACTTCCAAAATGACAAAATCGTCAGTCTCAATTGTACGTAATTTCACATAGGATTGACGTTCCTTCGAACTGTATTTTAATGCATTGGTCAAAAGATTGAGGATGATACTATCCAAATAGACCGCAAGGGCCAATACTTCAATCTGCGAATCGACTTCATTGATAATCTCACATCGCTCTTGGCGTGCTATGGCATTGATATTATAGATGGCACGATCTACAAAAGCGCTCAAAACTTTTGGTTTTAGGTTGCTTTTTAGATAGAAATCTTCTTTTCTGACCTCATTAAGGTTTGTGATGGTTACATCGAGCTGAGCCAGCGATTCTTTGAGCATTTTAAAGTTCTCATCATTTTTGATACCTTTTAACTCCTCTTCCATAAATCCAATGATCATCCCTAGGTTGCCCAGATGGCTCCGGATATCATGGGTAGCGATATGTGCAAAGTCCTTTAGTTTTTCATTTTGGGTCTTCACAATTTCTGTAATGGAATTCATTTCCCACAACATTCCTTTTTGATCAGTAATGTCCACTACTTGGGTAATAAAGTAGAGCGGACTACCATCCAAATGTAGTTGTAAAGAAACCGATAGCAACACCCATACAATATGTCCTTCCTTATGGAAATAACGCTTCTCAATTTGATAACTATTTGTTTCGCCGCTCAACAATCGCCGCAGTTGTTCAATATCGACCTCTATGTCATCTTTATGTGTAATATCAGGAAATTTCAAGGCGTAAAATTCCGCTTCAGAATAGCCCAAAATCTTTGTCATTCCGTGATTGACCTTCACCCAGCGATAATCCAAACCCACAATGGCAATTCCATTTGGAGCATGATTGAAAATGTTTTCAAAAAGTCTGTCCTTTATTTTAACTAGGTTTGTAGGCATGTATCAATATCAATTATTATCAAAAATAACTGAGTTCAACCGATACCATTAACCCATTAACAATTATTTATACTCGTTTTCCCGCTATTTCTGCCATCAAAGAAATTTTCATCTGAAGTATTATTCATGTGATATTAATCACTATCTTTGCACCGTGATTCGAAAATCGAGTCCGTACATAACAATCATTTACAATAATATTAGCATGTATTTAGATCAAAAAGAAAAAGAGGCCATCTTTACAAAACACGGTAAAGGTCCACAAGACACAGGTTCTGCAGAAGGGCAAATTGCTTTGTTTACCTACAGAATCAATCATTTAACAGAACACTTGAAACAAAATCGTAAAGATTACAATACAGAGCGTTCATTGGTAAAATTAGTTGGTAAGCGTCGTGCATTGCTCGATTACTTAACTAAGAAAGATATCTTAAGATATCGTGCCATTGTCAAAGAATTAGGATTGAGAAAATAATCACTATAAAGACCACGCCTTTCAGCGTGGTTTTTTGTTACATTAATACACCTACAAGACCTTAAAGTCCTTGCAGGATAAATTAAAAGAAGCGAAATCCGGAATTGGTCCGGAAAAAGTTTTTCATTGGTCAACACACAACACTACACAACAACACAACCCTGTCCGTCCAGTAAGGCGGAGACCATTGTTTAATTTGAATTAAAAAATTTATGATTCCAAAAGTTTTTAAAGAGGTCATTGACCTTGGTGATGGACGTACAATCTCCATCGAAACCGGAAAATTGGCTAAACAAGCTCATGGTTCGGTTGTTGTGCAATCTGGAAAATGTATGTTATTATGTACTGTAGTTTCCAATTACCAGCAAAGTGATGTTGACTTTTTACCGTTAACTGTTGACTATAGAGAGAAATTTGCAGCTGCAGGCCGTTATCCTGGCGGTTTCTTTAAAAGAGAAGCACGACCAAGTGATGGTGAAGTATTGACCATGCGTTTGGTAGATCGTGTATTGCGTCCATTATTCCCAAGTGACTATCACGCTGAAACCCAAGTGATGATTCAGTTGATGTCGCATGATGACGATGTGATGCCAGACGCTATGGCCGGATTGGCAGCCTCTGCAGCCATTCAACTATCTGATATACCATTTGAATGCCCAATCTCCGAAGTAAGAGTAGGTCGTATCAATGGCGAGTTCATCATCAACCCTACCCGTGCTCAATTGGAAGATTCAGACATCGATATGATGATCGGGGCATCTGCCGATTCAGTGATGATGGTAGAAGGAGAAATGGACGAGATCTCAGAAGAAGAAATGGCAGAAGCCATTAAGTTTGCTCACGAAGCCATTAAAGTACAATGTGCTGCTCAGGTAAAATTGGCTGAGGCCTTTGGAAAAAAAGAAGTTCGTGAATACGAACCTGAAAGAACGGATGAGGATCTAGCCAAGAAAATCCATGCTATGGCCTACGATAAAGTGTATGCTATTGCTAAAGCCGGATCAGCTAAACATGAAAGAAGTGCTGCTTTTGATGCCATTAAGGAAGAAATCAAAGCGACGTTTTCTGAAGAAGAATTAGAGGATTATGGCGGTATGATATCCACCTATTATTATAAAGCCGAAAAGGATGCTATCCGTGACCTTACCTTGAACGAAGGTTTGCGTTTGGACGGCAGAAAAACAGATGAGATCAGACCAATTTGGTGTGAAGTGGACTACTTGCCTTCAACACATGGTTCTGCACTTTTTACACGAGGTGAAACTCAAGCCTTGGCTACAGTGACTTTGGGAACTTCAAGAGAGGCCAACCAAATTGACATGCCTTCTTTTGAAGGTGAAGAGCGCTTCTATTTACATTATAACTTCCCTCCTTTTTCAACCGGTGAAGCACGTCCTATACGTGGCACTTCCCGTCGTGAAGTAGGACATGGAAACTTGGCACAACGTGCCCTAAAAGGAATGGTACCTGATGAGTGCCCATACACCGTACGTGTTGTTTCAGAAGTTTTGGAATCAAACGGTTCGTCTTCAATGGCAACAGTTTGCGCTGGTACTATGGCCTTGATGGATGCTGGGGTTCAGTTAAAGAAACCTGTATCCGGGATTGCCATGGGCTTGATTTCTGATACAGATTCTGGAAAATATGCAGTTCTTTCAGATATTTTGGGTGATGAAGATCACTTAGGTGATATGGACTTTAAGGTCACCGGTACCGCTGATGGTATCACGGCATGCCAAATGGACATTAAGGTTAAAGGCTTGTCTTACGAAATCTTAGTGAAGGCATTAAAGCAAGCACGTGAGGGTCGTTTGCATATTCTTGACAAATTGGTAGAAACTATTGCAGAACCAAATGCCGATGTTAAGGCCCACGCTCCAAAAATGGTTACCCGTGTGATCCCTAACGAATTCATTGGTGCATTGATTGGACCAGGTGGAAAAGTCATTCAAGAATTACAAAAAGAAACCAAAACCACTATTGTTATCAATGAAGATCCTACTACGGAAGAAGGTATCGTTGAGATATTAGGTACTAATCAGGAAGGTATTGATGCGGTATTGGCGAAAATCGATTCGTTAATGTTCAAACCAACCGTTGGCTCATCGTACTTGGTAAAAGTGATCAAGATGCTCGATTTTGGTGCCGTGGTTGAATATGAAGACGCTCCAGGAAACGAAGTCTTATTACACGTTAGCGAATTGGCTTGGGAACGTACAGAAAACGTAACCGACGTCGTCAAAATGGGTGATGTCTTTGAGGTGAAATACTTCGGAGTGGATCCTAAGACACGTAAGGAAAAAGTTTCACGTAAGGCCTTATTGGAAAAACCTGAAGGTTTTGTATCAAGACCACCAAGAGACAATAATAGAGATAACAGAAGCGGTGGACGTGACAATCGCGGATCTCGGGATAATAGAGGTCGTGACAATAGAGGTCGTGACGACCGTAAACCAAGAGAAAATAAAAAAGAGGATTAATTTCTGATTTATATTCTTAATATATTACCAACCTCACAGGTTTTGAAAACCTGTGAGGTTTTTTTATGTCGATAATCGTAATTTTCCAATAAGAAATCAGGATTGCTTCGTTCATAGAACAACCCATTATTGATTGGAAATCCATAGTTTTATATTGGCAGACTGAAAATCTGCTCCGTGAATTAGCTGGAAAATAAGATGTAAAAATGCATAATGATTTATGTACCCGCCTGATTGGACGGGCAGGTTCGTAGCTAAAACGTGTATAGAAACCAAAGTAGCTGCAATGACTCCCGAAAGCAATCGAAATGAATGTACCTCATTAACAAGAACACAGCGCTTAAAATAAAATTGCTCGATCTCGCCCCTCTGTAATTTCTTTCTAAAAAGTAAGACATTAATTTGAAAAATCTCATAACGTTCTTTCCTTTATATGAGCCTATTGACTTTTATAATATTTTACGTGACACTAATGATCCATAATAGAAGATTATTTTTTTTAGATTTTTTAGAATACAAATTCAACCTCTCAGAGGTTTTTTTAATACCCTTACTTGAGTTATAAACCCGACAAACTTGCAAAATCCCGACATCCTGTCACCTTCCCAAATTTTAACAATTGAGGATATGGTAAGATTTACATGTCATAATTCAGAATTCGATAACCCATGGCATTCAAACTTATCAAATTGATGAATCCCGAAAATCGGTCGTATATATCCGGGCTTCCGTACAGTCCTTGCAGCTATAATGGAAATTAATAGTGATAATCAATAACTTAAATAATGAAAGTATTAGTCATTGGAGCAGGAAATATGGGATTGACCTATGCGGAAGGCATGGCCAACTCCCCTTTGCTCACTAAACATAAACTCCGGATTTTTGACACGGATCCGAAAAAAATCGAAACATTAAAACAACAATCCCAATTTCATGTTTACGACACGCTTGACGATTGTCTGCCAAAATCGGACCTCGTATTTATCGCCGTCAAACCTTATCATAGTGCCGATTTATTCAAGATCATGACACCTATGCTCAACGACGATCAGATATTTGTATCGTTAATGGCCGGCGTTACTATAGAGACGATCCAACAACAATTGGGAAAATCCAAAGTGGTACGGACCATGCCTAATCTTCCTGCCCAAGTTGGAAAAGGTGTCACCTCCTACACCGCATCAAAATCGGTTTCAAGGGTAGAGTTACTCATGGTGAGAAATCTATTGGATACCACAGGGACCTCAATACACGTCAATACAGAGAAATTCATTGATGCCTCTACAGGAATCTCCGGAAGTGGACCGGCCTATGTGTTCTACTTTATGCAATCGATGTTGGACGCCGCCTTAAAAATGGGCTTTTCAGCATACGATTCCAAGGTTTTGGTGAGCAACACCTTTGAAGGGGCTATTGAACTCTTTAATCAGAATGATATGTCGCCAAAATCATGGATTGAAAAAGTGGCATCCAAAGGCGGTACCACACAGGCAGCCATAGATTCTATGGACGACAACAATGTAAAACAACTTATCCAGGACGCGGCCTATGCGGCATTTGACCGAGCCGTCGAATTGGGAAAAAAATAAAAATGGAAACGAAACGAATCGTAGTAAAAGTTGGTACCAACGTACTGACCAATAAAGACAATCGAATTTTAGGTCCCGTATTAAGGGAATTGGTAAGACAAATATCCGTACTTAACGAAAGAGGCGTCGAAGTGATATTGGTCTCTTCAGGATCGGCTATTGCCGGAAAGGAAATCTTGGGCGAGACGAGTATCATCGATCCGTCCATCAGAAGACAAGTGTACTCTTCAGTAGGGCAGCCGCGGATGATGCGTCATTATTATAGTCTGTTTCATGATTATGGGATGCGCTGTGCACAGGTCTTGGCCACCAAACGTGATTTTGACCCGGGCAAGCACCGTGAAAATATGGTCAACTGTTATGAAGGTCTCCTTGCAGAAGGGGTTACGCCAATTGCCAATGAAGATGACGCCACCTCATTGACCATGTCCATGTTTTCCGATAATGATGAACTGGCAAGTTTGGTAGCAGAATTATTGGATGTGGACCGATTGATCATTCTCTCGGATACCAATGGCTTATATACAGGACATCCAGACGATAAAGACTCCAGACAATTGAAAGAGGTCTCCGTTAATCAGGAGGTAGAACAATATGTTATGGCTTCCGGCAAAAAAGAAGGCGAAGGCCGCGGCGGAATGGCTTCTAAATTAAAGATTGCCAAAGGGACGGCCAGAAAAAACATACCCACTTATATAGCCAACGGGAAACGTGAAAATGTGATCGTCGATATTATTGACAACAAGGAAGTTGGGACGAAGTTTGTTTCTGAACAAGGTATTAAGTATTAAGTACTAAGTATTAAGAATTAAGTACTAAGTATTAAGTATTAAGTATTAAGAGGTAGGACTAGGAATTTAAAATTTAGAAGAATTCCCTCCACCCTCCATTGAGCCTGTCGAAATGAAGGGAATTTGGATTCAATTCCATAAAAGGAATTGAAGACGGAAGGGTTACAAATTTTATCCCAACAAGATTTCCAATCGGCCCATAAGAACCTTCTCAATATCCACTGAACGAAGTGCAAGAAGTATTAATCAGATAATATTAATTTAAATAAAACATAACATAATGAAACTTTTAAATACAAACATAAAAAACAAGGTGCTACAATCAATGATGACTATTATTGATAAGGAGCGAAACAATATTTTAAAAGCAAATCAAAAAGACTTGGATGCCTTTGGCAAAAGTGATCAAGCCCTTTATGACCGCTTGGTGGTTGATGATTCCAAAATTGATGGGATGATCAAGGCCATCTCGGAAGTAGAAGCCCAAGAAGATCCTGTAGGGCAGGAGATCTCAAATTTGACTTTGGACAGTGGCTTGCAAATCACCAATAAAACCGCCCCATTTGGTACGATCATGATCATTTATGAATCGCGACCGGATGTGACCATTGAAGCTGCCGTATTGGCCTTTAAGGCCAACAACAAGATTCTTTTGAAAGGCGGAAAAGAGGCGCTCCACAGTAACCTTATTCTCGAAAAATGTTGGCACCAAGCTTTGGAAGACAACGGTCTTTCCAAAGACTGGATCCAACTGTTGCATCTTCAACGTGAAGAAACACAGGAATTCTTAAGGAATCCGACAGAAAAGATCGATTTGATTGTCCCAAGAGGTGGCGAACGTTTGATTAAATTTGTAAAAGACCATGCCACTTGTGCAGTATTGATCAGCGGCAGAGGAAACAACTTCCTATATGTTGCCCAGGATGCCGATTGGGAAAAAACAGTCAAGGTGATCGTCAATGCCAAAACCGATAAGATTTCGGGATGTAACGCTTTGGATAAGGTCCTGATCGATAAAAGGCTTCCAAATTACGACACCAAATTGAAAGATCTTCAGGCCATTTTACACAATCTGGAGGTGGAATTGCTTGTGGATGAAAAGGTCGGCAACATTCTCACCAACGAAGCCAAAATCGAAAATGAGGACACTTGGTACGAAGAATTTTTGGCCATGAAACTTGTCATTGCAGAAGCTGAAAATGAGGATGTTGCTATTGAGATGATCAACACCTACTCTGGTGGGCATTCGTCCTCCATTCTCACCGAAGACAAAAAATTGGCGCAGAAATTCATGGAGCAAGTTGATAGTGCTGCAGTATACCATAATGCGTCCACACGCTTCACTGACGGCGGACAAATGGGCGTTGGCGCAGAGCTGGCCATCAGCACCGATAAACTGCACCACAGAGGTCCATTGGGGCTAAAGCAATTGGTCACCAATAAGTATTATGTGTTTGGCGACGGACATGTGAGGGCTTAAGTGGTTTCGGGTTTTGAGGGATGAGGGATGAGGAATTAGGGATGAGGGATTAGTGGTGAGTGGTGAGAGGTGAGAGGTGAGAGGTGAGAGGTGAGAGTCAATGTCGACTGTCGACTGTCAACTGCTGACTGCCGACTAAAAAAGTTAAAGAATCATAAAAACTTGTATTTGTCAAAAATTAAACTATCTTATTGCCTATGGTTCATACAGATAAAGAAAAATATTCGGAAATTTTAAGTACCTCTTTAGAATACTTAGAGAACATTGGTTTTGAGAATATCAAAGCAGACGCGGAGGGTTACGAAACCCCAAAATCATACCTCAAAAAAGGGAGTGATATCAACATAACACCCGATATTGTAGCAGAAAAGGAAGGGAGAAAACACTATTTTGAATTGAGTTTAAAGTCGGATAAAACACGCTTATTGAAATCAAAATGGCTGTTTTTAAATACCTTAAGCGCCATGAGTGCTTCCCGTTTCAAGATCATAACTACCCGGGGGCATTACAAATTCACGAATGAGATGTTGGAAGACATCAATTTGACGGATAAAAAATTGATCAAACTTTAACTAAAACAAAAGACTTTTAGCCGCTGCGCTAAAAGTCTTTTTTCTTTGATAGGCCTTCCAAAGCAATCCTATGGTCCTTCCATAGAAATAACAACTGAAAACGATTCACCGCCACCTATGGTTTGAAAGAGATCATTTAGTGTAGCTTTCTATAGATTAAAATTAATTTCAACTTTCTTGTAACATTTAGAGCGTCTTTTACGTATAACTACTTACGAAAGGATTATTCACCATTTTAAATTAGAGAGGCACATTTAAATGAGACAACTCAAAATTACGAAGCAAGTAACCAACAGGGAAACGGCTTCGCTAGACAAGTATCTCCAAGAAATTGGAAAAGTTGACTTAATTACCGCAGATGAGGAAGTAGAATTGGCGCAACGCATCAAAGCTGGAGATCAACTGGCTTTAGAAAAGTTAACCAAAGCCAACTTACGTTTTGTCGTATCGGTAGCAAAACAATATCAAAATCAAGGGTTGACCTTACCAGATTTAATCAATGAAGGTAACTTAGGCCTTATTAAAGCGGCACAACGTTTTGATGAAACACGTGGATTCAAATTTATTTCCTACGCCGTGTGGTGGATTCGTCAATCCATTTTACAAGCGTTAGCTGAGCAATCGCGTATTGTACGGTTGCCATTGAATAAAATTGGCTCCATCAATAAGATCAACAAAACTTTTGCGTTTTTGGAGCAAAGTCATGAACGTCCGCCAAGTGCAGAGGAAATTGCCAAAGAATTGGACATGACCATCAATGATGTAAAAGAGTCCATGAAAAACTCTGGCCGTCACGTATCGATGGATGCGCCTTTGGTTGAAGGTGAGGATTCCAACCTCTATGACGTTTTACGCTCTGGCGAATCTCCAAATCCGGATAAGGATTTGTTGCATGAGTCGTTGCGCACAGAAATTGAACGTGCGTTGGAAACATTGACACCTAGAGAAGCCGATGTCATCCGATTGTACTTTGGTTTGGGAGATCAACACCCTATGACCTTAGAAGAGATTGGTGAAACATTCGACTTAACTCGTGAACGCGTCCGTCAAATTAAAGAAAAAGCAATTCGTAGGTTGAAACATACCTCACGAAGCAAAATATTGAAAACCTATCTTGGATAAAGATTAAATCCAAATTTAAAGCGCCCCGTCTGCCGACAGGCAGGCAAATTCCAAACGATGATTTTGGAACATCGGCCTTAAATCCTGAAACTTCGGGAGGAATTTGAAGACAACAAACAGCATATTCTCTTAAATGAGATACCTGCTTTCGCAGGTAGTAAGCTGTTCGTTTTTTGATTGATGAAAGAACCCTCGGCTGATTACCGGGGGTTCATTTTTTTTAGCCCACTTATAAACCTCTTCTTGAGAAGAAAAAGACTAACAGGTCTACTTATTATTCTGTATTGAGAAACACTTCAGATGAGTGCTCTATCTACATTTAAAAGTTTCCCACAGATTCCGCAGATTTTCGCAGATAACGAGCCGGAGGTGGGGTTAACGATTGATGATTGATGATTGATGATTGATGATTGATGATTGATGACTGATGATTGAAGATTGATGATTGATGATTGATGACTGATGATTGATGATTGAAGATTGAAGATTGATGATTGATGACTGATGATTGATGATTGAAGATTGATGATTGATGACTGATGATTGAAGATTGATGATTGATGATTGATGATTGATGACTGATGATTGATGATTGAAGATTGATGATTGATGACTGATGATTGATGATTGAAGATTGAAGATTGATGATTGATGACTGATGATTGATGATTGAAGATTGATGATTGATGACTGATGATTGATGATTGAAGATTGAAGATTGATGATTGATGACTGATGATTGATGATTGAAGATTGATGATTGATGACTGATGATTGATGATTGAAGATTGAAGATTGATGATTGATGACTGATGATTGATGATTGAAGATTGATGATTGATGACTGATGATTGATGATTGATGATTGATGATTGATGATTGAAGATTGAAGATTGATGATTGATGATTGATGACTGATGATTGAAGATTGATGATTGATGATTGATGATTGATGATTGTTGATTGTTGATTGTTGATTGAAGGTTGATGATTGAAGATGGAAAAATGTGAAACAAAAGAAATAAATTGTCAGAAAACTGAGACCGCCAACTGCAGACTGCAGAATGCCGGCTTTTTATCCCTGACCCGTCCTCAAATAACTATACCGGTTAAAGAATAAATCCTGATACAGTTATACAAAACATTTTGGCAAACCTTATATTTTGCATAAATAGGCAATGTTATTTAGAACAAAGAAACCTGAAACTCGAAACTTGAAACAAAATTTGAAGAACCAACTGTCAACCGCAGACTGCCAACTGCCAACTTTTTTTCTCTATCTTTGCAAAAACTTTACAACAACTCTTTATGTCTTCAAAACTCATTGCCCCTTCAATTTTAGCAGCCGATTTTGCCAACCTCCAACGTGACATCGAAATGGTCAACCACAGTGATGCGGATTGGTTCCATATTGACGTCATGGATGGCCATTTTGTACCTAACATCTCTTACGGAATGCCAGTCATTTCCGCCATTAAAAAACATGCCACAAAACCATTGGATGTGCATTTAATGATTGAGAAACCAGAGCGCTATATTGAAGAATTCGCGAAAGTTGGAGCAGACATTATCACGGTGCATTACGAATCTACCGTTCACTTGCATAGAACCTTAAGGCAAATCAAAGATGCCGGCTGTAAAGCAGGTGTAGTATTGAATATAACAACACCTCTTGTAGTTTTGGAAGATATCCTTCCAGAATGCTATATGGTCTTGTTAATGTCCATTAATCCTGGTTTTGGTGGTCAGAAATTTGAAGAAGTCACTTATAAACGCATTAAGAATCTGCGTCAGATGATTGATGCCCAAGGTTTGGACACGCGTATTGAAGTTGATGGTGGCGTCACTGATAAAAATATTCAAAAATTAGTTGAAGCAGGTGCCGATACTTTTGTGGCTGGTAGCCACGTCTTTGGAAGCGCTAATCCAACGGCAACTATAAAAGCCTTGAGAGACTTGGCCAATTCATAAAGATTAACGACTTGCCCGAACGTACCGTTTCCTTTATGATGGAATTCGCATAATCCGTCGGTACGGGCGGGCTGACGATTAGTGAAGTGTGAGTTCAGTTCTGCCTGTGCAAGGATACCATGAAATTGACGTTACAGCGCCTGTCCATCCTAAACAAAGCTTTGTCGGAAAACTTTTGTAGAGGCGGGCAACTCCTGTGAAGGCAGGAAATTGAAATTGAAGTTGAAACAAAACACTTGAAATTACAAACTCCATTTAATGGATAGACTGGTTTTTCCGCCCTAGTTGGTGTTTATCACCGACAATTCTAAACCGCTCAATACTACTATCAGCCTAGTTTTGAATCTATCATACATAGAGTCTTTAGTCCCGTATTTTGGCCATTAGGTTACTTTTAATCAAACGATTATTTTCGTTGGAAACATTATAGTTCATTCCAATGAAGCTATTTCACAACCCATTAATTAAATTTAACACTTGTGGCTTTAAGGTGCCTTTATCCTGCCTTTATCCTGCCTCTATCCTAACAGCACATACGGACTAAATTTTTCATACATTCCGGTACAATTTCTACCAAAATATCCAAATCCAACAACCTAATACCAATTTCGCATGAACTAGTGGTAAGAAGACTTTTTCTGAAACCAAATACTTAATATCTCTTTTCATAAAATGAATCATAACTAAATAAGGGCATTACGCCTGTCTACTGCCCTCTACGCACTTCCCTCTATCCTCTTTAAAGCCGCATAATCAAAAAATTAATCAGATCGGTAGTCGTCACAATCCCCACGAGCACGTCATCATCAACAACCGGTAAGGCGTGAAACTCTTTTTTGGCTAAAATCTCGGCAACCTCTTTAATGTTCGCTGTAGAAGGCACACTGACCACATTTTTGGCCATCACCTGCTCTATGGTAAACATATTGTAGACCAAACTTTCAATCTCACCATCATCATCTACGGCATCCACAAAACTAATTCGCAATAAATCGGTGTAGCTCAACATACCTATTATGGATTCACCTTCTACCACAGGGATATGTCTGATTTTGTGCCGTTTAAACAAACGTTCTGCCGTTTCAAGTTCATCGTCCTTTTTAAGCGTAATGATCTTGGTGGACATTATTGAAGAAATCAATGGTATATTTTTCATGGTTCTTGTGTTTTATAAATCACTAATAAAGATAGCCTATAAAACCTGTAACAAGTATGATAAAAATCAGGTTTGCCTATAAACTGAAACCGATGCTCCTATTCATGGCTACCATAACCATAATTGTAACCATAATTGTAACTATACCCATAAGATCTACTTTCACCGACACCATTAATCACGTAGGCCATATTTTTTAATCGCCCCGTTTCAGCTAAATTTTTAGAAAAATCAAGAAGATTTTTTTCAGTAACTCCTGCACGTACCATATACAAAGTAACATCGGCGAGCTCTGAAATTAGCAAAGTATCCGTTACCAAGATTGTCGGGGCAGTATCTACAACAATATAATCATAGATTTCTTTGGCATCATTCAACAGTTGTTCAAAACGACCGTTGGTCAACAAATGAGCCGGATTCGGAGGAATGGTTCCAGAAAGTAAAGTATCATGATCTGGATGCTTCGGAAAACCTTTAATCAAAGCACTTCGCCAATCAAAAGAATCATCATATAAATAATTGGATAATCCTAGCTCATTCTTATCCATTTGTGGTATTGTATAATGATGGATTTGCGGATTCCGCAAATCGGCACCAATCAGCAAAACCTTTTTATTTAAGCTCGTAAGGGCCAATGAAAGATTAATTCCAGCATAAGTCTTACCCTCACCCTTTATTGTAGACGTTATATAAATAACTTTCCCTTCTTCCGAAACACGAGGTAAAACATAATTAACATTTGAACTCAGTATTCTAAACGCTTCCGCTTGGGTTGTACGGTCTGTAGGATCAGCAAATACTAAATTCTCATCTTTTATCTTCGGAAGCTCCGCCAAGACAGGGATTTTAGGAACCCTTAATTCGACATCCTTTTTTCCTTGGACTTTTGTATCCAACAAAATACTAACGTAAATAACCCCAAAAGGTACAAGTAAACCGATTGCAAATGCCAAGAGGTATACGTTTTTTCTGTTTGGTGATATTGGTGCACCGCCAGAGATAGCATATTCTACAACTTTTATCGAAGGTTCTGTAATTGCTAAATTAATCCCCGCTTCCTCTCTTTTTTGAAGCAAAAACAAGTATAAAGTTTCCTTAATAGCCTGCTGTCGTTCAATAGAACGCATGATTTTCTCTTTTGCCGGAATGGCGGAAACTTGAGAGGAAAATTTAGCATTTCTTTTGATTAGTTGATTTTTAGTAGCTTCCAATTGTGATTTGTAAGCCGATATGGAGTTACTGATGTTAATTGCCAACTCTTTCAGCTTTTCATTCAATGATAACACCATTGGATTATTTTTCCCACCGCTGGTCAAGTAATTATCACGTTCGAAAATCAGCGAATTATATGTGTTGATAAGCTCATTCGTATTAACACTCGAAATCCCAATATTGGCCGGCAACAATTGATAGTCATTATTTCGCACGTCCAAAGATTCAGCTAACATGTTTGAGAGCAAAATTTGACTTTCAATCTCAAACACTTCATTCTCTGCCTCTGTACGTTGAGAAATTCCCAAAGCTGCATCAGACTCAACATTAAAAAAATTGTTGTTCTGTTTATAATCTCGTTTATTTCCCTCAATGGAATCCAATTCACCGGCCAAAAGCTCGAAGCGTTCTTCAATAAACGCAATGGTCCTCTTAGATACCTCTTGACGGTCCACGATTCCGTCCATATTGAATACCGAAATCACCTCATTAAGGATTCGCTCTGATTTCTGCTTGCTTTCACCACTCAGACTGAGCTGTAAGAGATCACTATCTCTTCCCATTACAGAAACCCCCAAACTACCTTTTAAGCTTTTTGCTGCTGCCGTAATGGGTGAAAGCTTAAAAATATAGGTTTTTCCTTTATTTTCTTTAATACTCTTTAAACTTCCCGCTTCCAATTCAAAAGGCAGATCATGACTCACATTAAAAGAACTATAATTCGGAAATATTATGGGCTTCTCTGAATTCCCTCGATATACTTCAAATCCCTTTTCCTTAATCAATATCTTAAAGGATTGGTGAGATTTAATACTATCGTTGGGGATTGTTTTAGTCAGGCTAAAAGGAAATCCCGCTATTTCGGAAGTTCTTACATTCCCTTCTTCATAGAAAGCCATGGTCAAATCGAGGTTTCTAACTACTAGCTCACTAATGCGTAAGGATTTTATGACTTCCATCTCATTTTCCAAATTAATGGTAGAGCGATTAAAAATAAAGGCAGAAGAAGGCATCTCTATCCCTTTGCTTTTATTTAAAATTTGAATTTTGGAAGTGGTTCTATAAACGTTTGGGGTATATCTTAAATAGATAAAGGCAACGCTAATAGAAATGAGGGCAATAATTACAAACCAAAACCAATAACGTAAATATTTTTTAACCTCGTTCTTTATAAGTTCACCTTGATCAGTTTTTCCAGTAAGGGTATTCACTCTTTCTTGATTCATTATTATTTTGTTATTAAAATCACCGTACTCAATACTATAGAAAACACTGAAATAAAAGTTCCCACGTTACCTACAAAACCAGAGCTTTTAACTTTAGGGGCATTAGGATTTACCATTATCACATCATTGGGGTTAATATAGTAATAAGGACTCTTTAAAAGCGCTGCAGAAGTTAAATTCAGATGTGTGGTTTTAAAGACGCCATCTGTTTCTCTAATTAATAGCACATCCTCACGCTTTCCATTAATAGTCAAATCACCGGCATATCCCAAAGCCTGCAATAAGGTGACACTTTCCTCCGTAAAATTATAAGTTCCTGGAGTTCTAACTTCACCTAAAACAGTAACTTTTGCATTAAGAAGCCTCACATTGACCGTTGGATTTTTTAGATGGCCACCATCCTCCAATAGTTTCGTCAATTCTTCCTGTAGCTGCGTCGTGGTTTTACCTTTTGTAGAGATAATACCTAATTGTGGAAAATTTATGGTGTTACTTTCAGAAACCAAATAACCTTCAAGCCTCATTAAATCAATGCTAGATTGACTAATTCCTGGAGATACTTTGTTATATGGAATCGCTGCTTCCGGAACGAGAGCTCCTACCGTAATTTTCAAGATATCATTTGGCTGAAGAGTTGGTTTGCTATAATTGATTTCAGTATTGTCAAACTCCTTAGAATCCTGAAAATAAAGGATTTCCTTTTTCGTGGCACATGAATTCAAAAAAAAGAGGGCTATTAATCCCAATAGAATGTATTTCATTAAAATTATTTTGAAATGTTTGAACATAAGATTTTATACAAGTGATCTGCAAAAGTAAGGTGTTTTTTATAAAATGTACTCAATCAGTGCGTCTCTTTCGCCAATTCAGATTTAGATTTTGAATTTAAAGCCCAATGGTATAAAAAAATCAAAGAATACAAAATAGTTCCAATTAAAAGCAAGAGAACCAACTGAAGATGGATTTCAAATTCCTTAAAAAGAACCGCCAAAACAAATAAAACCACATTGATGATCACAATACACATTGTAGTTTGAGCATGTGAATATCCCATCTTTAGAAAGCCATGGTGCAAATGGTTTTGATCGGCATGAAACGGACTTTTTTTATGAAGTATTAGGCGAATAAAAAAAACGCGGAACGTATCTAAAAGTGGAAAAAACATTATCGCCAAAGCTAATACAGGAGCAGAATTAAAAAAAATAGACCCACGGTACAACTGAGCTTCACCAATAAATCGGACTACGAAAAAGGAGAGCAAGAACCCAATCACCATGGAGCCTGTATCGCCCATAAAGATTTTTCTTTTCTTAGCAAAATTTAATCTCAGGAAAGGTATTAAAGAGCCTATGGTTGCTACTGCAATAGTAGCCATACTTATATCCTGAGTTTTCAAAAACACATAAGCAAAAGCAGCACAGGCAAATAGAGCCAAACTTCCAGCCAGCCCGTCAACCCCATCGATAAGATTATAAGCATTAATAATCAGTATATACACAAACAATGTAAAAGCTACGGACAACCAATAGGGCAATACTGTAATCCCAAAAATTCCAGAAAACCCAATGATACGAGTATCGGTAAAAATTATCAACACCAAAGCGGCCATAAGTTGTCCCAAAAATTTTTTTCTAGGTGATAGCACCAGTAAGTCATCTTTGAGGCCTAAAAAGAACAAGATGGTCATCCCGCCCAAAAGCAGCAATAACACCTTAGTATTCAATAGTCCACCAAGCGTCGTAATGACCACGACCAAGCTCACAAAAATTGCAATACCACCTAGTGTAGGTGTCCTTTTTGAGTGAACACTTCGTGAACCAGGCTCGTCCATGAGTTGTTTCTTTACAGCAATCATAAAGATGGCCGGAAAGGTGTTAAAAGATACAAAAAGTGCAATGAGGAATGCCAGAAACAACCAAATGACCACATGATCGAGTGGATCAAAATAGGAAAGCAATTCTTGAATCATGATGTGATAGGTTTAAATTTCAATGCGCAAATCCTGGGGGAATTTTGACAAAGATACGTGTAAAGTGTTAATTTTCACAAGCTTTTGAATTATAAAATCATCCAATTTCGCACTAAAATTATATGGGTTCAAAAATAATGCTCTCAGTTATATTTGATTAGCTCAAAACATTAAATCTTTTCACTAATTATTCTGGATGTTTGAAAAGCCATTGCGGAATTTTGGAGAGATTTTTTGAAAGGATGACTTTTAACGGAAAGGGAATCTTGTTCATACTGGCGGCATTAAAGTCTTCCTTCGTTTTTTGAAAAAGGTTTTTAAGACTTCTATTGCTCGCCCCACCTACTCTCATTTTAGTAATGGTCAAGGGCAAATATTTAAACTGATGCTGTTCTTGTTTAAACACTCTTAGAATAAAATCATAATCGGCAGCAATTTTATAGTCCAAATTAAATTGTCCAAATTGCGAATAGACCTCCTTTTTCAAGAACAAGGTAGGATGTGCCGGCATCCATCCGCGGGTCAATAATTTTGGATAGAAGGGCTGGCTTACCCAGTTGCGTACAATTTTGGAAGTATCGTCAAACTGCACATAATGCAAATTCCCATAGACACCATCAAGGGTTTCAGACTTAAAAGCTTCCGCAATTTGTGCAACCACTGTAGGGTCTGCAAGAAAGTCATCTGAATGCACAAACCCAATAACATCGCCCGAAGCCTTGGAAATCCCTTTGTTTAAAGCGTCGTAAATACCTTTATCTGGTTCAGAAACAACGATAATATTAGTGTGTTTTTCTGCTTTTGAATTGATTAAATTGAGGGTATCGTCTTTAGAGTTACCGTCAATGATAATATATTCAATGTCCTTATAAGTTTGTTGCAACACGGAGTCCATACAGACCTCCAAGGTTTTGGCACTATTATATGTAGCGGTTATAACAGAAATCTTCATTTAGTATCGATGTTTTATTCAGTTCTAATTCTTAACCTTATTTCCTTAGCAGGGTTTCCTTGATATATATAATACGGCTTTAAATTTTTGTTAGCCACAGATTTTAATGTCAAGACAGAATGACTTTGACAAGTAACACCCAATGAAACAACAGCTTGAGCTCCAATCCACACACCATCCTCAAGAATAATTGGACCTATAAGTAAATCAAATGCTGGTTTAGTATAATCATGACTTCCACATAAAATCATGGCTCCTTGTGAAAGACAGACATTCTTTCCAATGGTCACCTGGGCTAGATTATCTATCCAAACATCCTCTCCTATCCAGGTATTATCATCAACAGATAAAAACCAGGGATATTTAATATTAACCCTAGGTTTTATAACAACACCACTTCCTATTTTAGCACCAAACAAACGCAGTAAACTCCGTTTTATTGACGATATTGGAACTAAGGGACTTCTAAAAAATAAAATATTTATCAAATACCATAACACACATTTAAATCGAGAACCTGGATGATACCATGTATTGTTATATGAGGACAAATCTGTTATCATAACTGTATGCTATTTACAAATATTACACTATCAATTAAAAATAGAAATCAACAACGCATTCTAAGGTTTATTAATACGCCAGTCTTTACAAAACAGTATTAAGAAGCTCAAAATTGGACGCATGAACAAGAAAATTTAATAGATTTTCTCTGAGGCTTTATTTTTATTCATTAATGTTAGTATGAGCGTTCGTTTTTTTAAACCTCAGTCGTAAGAAAGGCGGTAGCAGAATTTACCTTTTCATGAATGCTGAACAATTACCGAAACGCAACACTTTTGCTTAGGACGACATTAAATTATTGGACAAATTAAGATCATAAAGATTCAGGGCGGTTTTACTTTTCATTATTAGTTACGACACACAAATCTTATTTTAAGACTCTTAAGATATAGACACTTAAATTTAATTCTAACAGCCTCTCGAAATTTCAAGTAGAAATATTGATTGCTATTTTAATTATTATAATATTATTTTATAAGTACATAGTTTTGCAATACTAGAACATCAAGATTCGTTCTAAAAAAACAATCCAATGCTTCTTTGGGATGGTTTACTACAGGTTCATTTTCATTGAAAGATGTATTAATGAGTATTGGTACTCCAGTTTTTTCGTAAAACTTGGTGATCAATGCATGATAACGTGGTCTAAGTTCCTTGTTCACTGATTGTAATCTTCCACTACCATCTACATGGGTTACGGCAGGGATTTTTGATCTCATTTCCTGTTTAATTGGCAATACACGTTCCATAAAAGGAGTGAACTGATAGTTTTCAAAATATGTTGATCCAAACTCTTCTAAAATACTGGGTGCAAATGGTCTAAATGATTCGCGCTTTTTTATTTTCTCATTGAGTAATTGCTGAGCTTTCTCATTTCTCGGATCTGCCAAAATAGAACGACTGCCTAAGGCTCGTGGTCCAAATTCAGCTCTACCGTCAAAAAATCCAACAACCGCACTGGTACTAATTTGTGTTGCTAAATATTCAAAAAGCTGTTCATCTTCCATGTAAGTAGCCTCCAAATTCAATTCATCCAAAATTCCTTTTATTTGATCATTGGTAAACGAAATACCTAAATTCGCATTATACAACGGCTCAATACGTTCGTTTTTTAAATCATTAAAGTAGTAATACTGCGCGGCTCCCATTGATATTCCTGCATCATGCCCAGCACTTGGTATATACAATTGTTTAAATGGCGTATGTTCCAAAACCTTACCATTTGCCACACTGTTTTGTGCAACCCCACCAGCAATACAAACCTTATCTAATCCAGTAAGTTCAAAAGCTCGTATCAAGATCTCAAATATGAGTTCTTCTGTTCTCTTTTGAACACTACTCGCTATATTTTTATGACGCTGTTCAAATTCATCTGTTTTTGACTTCTTCTTACCAAATATAGATTCTATTTTTTCCTTTTTAAATAGAGTGCTGACTATAGGCATATTATTTTCATACGAAATCACACCACCTTCTAAATCAAAGTAACTTTTGTCCCATTCTAAAATCGTTTTTTTTCCGGACCATATAACTTTGCGCATTTCCTCCAAAAAAACGGGCTGTCCATAGGGCGATAAACCCATAACCTTATACTCATCTCCATAATATGGAAACCCTAAGAATTGAGTAAATGCGGAATAAAAAATACCTATACTTACGGGGAAGTCCTGAGACTCCAAAACTTCAATGGTATTGTTTTTGGCTCTCCCAATCATGACTGTCGAAAAATCACCTGAACCATCTATTGAAACAACTGCAGCTTCATCAAAAGGACTGGAAAAAAAGGCGGATGCCAAGTGTGCACGATGGTGTTCTATATATTGGACAGGAGGACAATAACCAAAAGTCTCTGTTATCTGGCCTTCAATAGATTGTAAATCATTCCTATTCGAAAAACGTTGTTTAAACATTGCCATCGCAATTTTCCTATTGCTAAGGGTGTATCTTATTTTATTTTTCAATTTTGCTTTGGGATCACGCCCAATGCAAATAGCGGCCACATCTTTAATGGATATGCCTTCCGCTTCCAAACAAAACGCAATAGATTTCAAAGGTAATCCTGCCCAATGTTTAATGCGCTCAAAACGCTCTTCTTCTGTCGCGAAAATAACTTCTCCATTCCTCAAAAGTGCCGCAGAACTGTCTGCATGATATGCGTTTATGCCTAAAATATACATGTTATTATACGTGTTTTAATAAATTATCAAAATAAGTAATTGTTTTCTTCAAACCTTCCTCCAGATGCACTTTTGGCTCCCAACCATTCAGTTCTTTTTTCGCCAAATCAATGACCGGCCTGCGCTGTAAAGGATCATCCTGTGGCAATGGCATATGCACCAATTTTGATTTTGAATTGGTCAATTTAATAACATTATTTGCCAACTCCAACATGGTAAATTCTACAGGATTGCCAATATTTACAGGCCCTGTAAAGCCATCTCGACTGTTCATCATTCTAATGGTGCCTTCCACTAAGTCATCTACGTACTGAAAACTTCGCGTTTGTGTCCCGTCACCAAAAATAGTGATATCTTTTCCTTGTAAGGCTTGCATGATAAAGTTGGAAACCACACGCCCATCATTTGGATTCATATTTGGCCCATAGGTATTAAAGATTCTGATGATCTTAATATTGACGTCGTTTTGAATATGGTAATCCATAAACAAAGTCTCTGCACAGCGTTTTCCCTCGTCATAACACGATCTTAAACCAATAGGATTGACGTTCCCCCAATAGGTTTCTGGTTGCGGATGCACTGCTGGATCGCCATAAACTTCACTGGTGGATGCCTGTAATATTTTAGCGCCAACACGTTTTGCCAATCCCAACATATTGATGGCGCCCATAACTGAAGTTTTAATTGTTTTTATGGGATTGTATTGGTAATGCACTGGCGAGGCAGGACAGGCAAGGTTATAAATCTCATCTACTTCAATCATATAAGGATTGATAACATCATGTCTTACCAACTCAAAATAATGATTGTCCATGAGATGTTCAATGTTTTTCTTACTGCCCGTAAAATAGTTATCTAAACAGATCACTTCATTCCCCTCTTTCAATAATCGTTCACATAAATGGGAACCGACAAATCCAGCGCCTCCTGTAATAAGTACTCGTTTCATACGTGTTTTATAATCTTTTTTATTTTCAATACAGTATACACTATCGACAAACAGGTGCAATCCCCTATTGATTATTTTTTTATACGATAACGTTTTACCATTCTCGGTTCATTTTTTCATTTTAAGAATTCAAAAACAAGGCTCTATTTTGTGCTATGAGTTCAGGATTTTGAGTGAATTCATCAGCAAATTCAAGGGCTGCCTGTGACCATCTTGAATACTCCAATGGAGACATTTGTGTAGCCTTATTGATCGCATTAATAATCTCCTCTTCTTTTTCGATATTGACATCCCAACCAATCGATTTGGATTCCAAATCCTTCCAAGGGGTGTTACTAGAAATTAAAACAGGCAGGCCGCTTGACAAAGCTTCGATTATGGCATGTCCAAAATTTTCTCCTTCTGAAAGCAAGATCAAGTAATCATAATCGTTCAATGCATTGGGAACGTCTTCACTTGCAAGTACACCTTTGTATTCCACTTTTAAATTTTCAGGAAGTTCGCTTATACTGTTTTGACATTTGCTCCAATATTCTGAATCATATATTGGCCCATAAATTTCTATAATGATCTCCGAGGTGATTGTTCTCATCGCCTTAATCATTTTTAAAGTCCCCTTTTCGATTGACACTCTTGCGATATTAACAAAACGCGTAGGCCCTTCATGCTTTTGTTTAGCTTTTGTGCTACCTTGCGTTTTTCGAGGAAGGTTAGGCGCTATATTCATGCCTTTAAAACATTTTATATGAGATTCAATTTGGATGGCCTCATCTCTATTAGTGGCATGAAAGTGAACATTCTTATAAAGCTTAATTGCATTGGCCAAAATTAAAAACAGCTTCTTTTTAAATTTCTTAACTGTAAATGCTTGAGCATTCAACATACCCCGCGCAGAAACAATAGTTTTATGCTTTTTATCTACCAACAGAATGGGCAGGATTGAAAAAAACCAACTGTATATCCCATTGACATACAAGATGTCAAATTCAGTGTTCTTTATAAGTTTAGCAAGGTTATTTCGAGTCAAGTTTTCCTTAGAAAAATAATAGATTGACGTGTGTTTGTTATACCGGTTCCATGAGTCCGAGTGGATGGTGTCATAAACCTCTTCTGAACAGTAATCCGTATCTCTGGTGATGATTAAAAAATCATAAAATTGGCTTAAATGATCAATCATATTGGCATAAGATCGCACTGGACCTCCTGATTTTGTGCCTGGCAAAAACCAATCAATGGTAATTAGAACTCTCTGACGTTTCAATAGATCTTTGTTTATTTAATAAGTTCCGCTGAAGATATCTATACAAGAATCCTCTAACTATAAAGAATACAATAAGGCCTTTTATCAAGTGATTCAGCACCATGTAAAATTCGTTTCCGGGCCTGATGAGATAACTGAATAAAAAAGGCAACCAAATCAGGTTTAACATATTATTGCTGATATAGGAATTATAAAACCAAAGTGAGATTCTGGAAAAAAACATGCCCAATAAAAAAAGTGCCAATATCGACCCATAAAAGCCGAAATTAATATAAACGTCTCCAATGACACCAATACTCATTGAAGTAGTTGCATTTAATCTATAGCCCGTATAATAATTAAACCGTTGATAGTCGTTAACGACACGTTTGTCTGGGTACAAAAACCGTGGTACCATTGAAGAAGCTATATCTTCCATCAATGCCGTTCCATTTTCAAAAGGCACATGTGTGGGAACATGACCTATTACCATTGACGTCTGAAAACCCTGATTCAACCTACTAATCGTTTGTAACACCGAGTCATTATTATCAATATCTTCACTAAATGTTTCTTGAATGGAACTGAATGTTATTAATTCTGAAAGCAAACCTACTTTTTCTTCAAAAGATATCTCTTGCTCCCAAACCAACTCTCTATATTCAGCTTTTATGCCTTGATAAATAGTTAAAAACAGCATGCCCGTTAAAGCCACTGCTATCTTAATCTTAGTTGATATTTTGTAACGAAGACTAATATACATCAATATAAAAATAGAGAAAACGATAAACTCTATTAACAGTGCATTCAGAATCGAAGTAACAGCTATTTCTAAAAACACAATAATAACAAATAATTTATCAATCTTCTTTTCTGAAAAGATTAAACTAAATACCCCTGGCCATTTCAATATTATGAAAAATGTCACAATGGATCTTAAAGAATAGGGAAGAACGAGCATTGCAAGACTGCTTAGAAGGCCAATTGAAAAAAAGATTCGCCCCAAAGCTGATGCCATTTCAGGATCAATTTGTAAAGGCTTTAATTTTAATTTTGGCCTAAACACAAATAAGCCAGCGATAAACGATAGACTTGCATACGTGGCAAATGGCAAATATTGATCGCTAGGAACGGCCATACTTCCTAGGTCTCCATATTTATACTCCAACATGGGCGCAATACCGTACTGAAGTATATACAACAGGGCTGTCAACTCAAATAAGGGGAAGGATTTGCCCATATTCTTAACCAGCCTATAGCAGAAAAAAAAGAACGCAATGATAAGAATGTATTCAGTCATCAATCCTATTCAAAAATTGCTTATGTTTTTCTCTAAACCCCTCATAGGAAAAGTGTTCTCGCGCGACGGCTACGGCACTTGTTGACATCTCTTCAAATTTAAATTCATCATCAATTAAACTTTTAATACATAAATGATGCTTTTCCAAGTCAAAAGGATCTATACAATAGCCATTCTTCTCCAGAACAATGGCCTCTTGGGAACCATCTTGGTTACCTACTATAATAGGAGATCCGCAGGCCATTGCCTCTAAAGGAGTTAAAGGAATGCCTTCGCCTCTGCCAACGCCCCGGTCAGACACTAAAGAAAAAATACGGGCCGCTCTATAAAATTTAGGCAAATCGTCTTCATGAACCATTCCTGAAAAATAGACGCGATGAGACACTTGATGCACTTCTGCTAACTGTTTTAGGTGGTCAATCATGTCACCTTTTCCAGCAAAAATCAACACTGATTTATCATCAGTTTTGACAACTTTTGAAAATACTTCAATCAGTCGTTCATAGCCTTTGTGAGCTGCGGTGAAAGACAAACGTCCTAAGCTCAGGATCCAAGGGGAATCTATCGGGTTAGGCAGATGATACCTCTTATAAAAATCATCTTCAATTTTCGGTTTTAACGGCGTGAACTTTTCCAGATCAACACAGTCCCATATCACTTCGGTCGTGGCTTTCGCTCTAATACCCTCATCCTCAATGTAGTTTGCTGTAAAATGACAATCACTAACAACATAATCTACTTTATTAAACCCCTCTTCCACTTTAGGGCGTAATCCACTCCACACTTCCAGCCCATAAACGTTTAGAACACTTTTTGCTTTATCAAAAAGCTTAAAACGCACTAAAATCTCGGTGAGATTTACATGTCCTAACCAAATGATGTCCGGTTTCCAAAAATAAACAGCTTGTAAAACCTTAATAAGAAATTTTAGTTTGCTCAATTTTGAAATACCCGATGCATGCCAGGAAACTTCAAACGGTTCTTCAAATCCTCCATCCTGTGGCGCCAGCAGTGAAAAAACCTTAACATTATTTGCTCCTTCTATTTCACGCAACGCACTGATTTGATACCGGTTATATCTACTGATACCGCCTTTATCAAAACACCCAGGTGAGAGATATAAAATTTTCTTCATGAAATTTATTTTTTTTTATAAACAGAATTGGGTGTTAATACATCAGTACTGTTTAGACAACTCATAACACCAATCCATGTGCCATCAGGAACTAAAGTGCCTGGCAATAAAACAGAGTTCAAACCAATGGCAGCCCTATCACCAATAACTACGTTACCAACAATCATAAATTGATCATCTTTATCCGCCATTGTTGAAAATGAATATCTTTTCTGATCGTTCTTATCATTGAGGTTTCTATAGTGATGAGAAAGACTGTAAATTTTGCTTCCAGAGGCGATTGTTACATTTTCTCCAATAGAGACGCCTCCATGGGATTGTATTAAACTAAATGGTGCAATATGAACACCATTTCCTAATAATAAATCGCCCCAAGGAATTTTGTTTTCCCCGGTCTTATGAACCTTTCTTCGGTCAGAATTAAAAGCACCTCCCAATAAAATGGTGTTCTTATCTATCCACACGTTACTACCAACACTTATAGTATGAATGTTTTCGAAATACACCCCCTCATCTATAATGACATTTTCACCACACGATTTAAATTTTTTCCTATAATACATATAGCGCAGTCTTCTGCCTATCCCTCCAGAAATAGGGCGTATAAAAGACTCCACTAGTTTACCAAAATGATTACTCATTCAGCAATTGGATTATGACATCACACACAAACTTAACCTGTTCTTCCTTGAGGTCATAGTAGGTTGGAAGGTTAATACCTTGTTGGTAAACTCGATCCGTTACGGGGGTATTATTAACATCCTTCAAGTACGGCATTTGCGACATCGGATAAAAAAATGGACGTGAATCCACACCACGTTTCTTGAGTTCAATCATAAATTTCTCGCGTGTGTTCCAGTTCCAATTTTTATTTTCCAAACAGATTAACCAATAGGCATTTTCAGCCCATGATTCGGTATTATTTAAATTGACACTATCAATCTTGCCCAAGTACTTAGTGTACCAATCAAAGATTACTTGACGTTTTTTCATAAAGTCATCAATGCGTTCCAATTGTGCACAGCCGAGCGCTGCTTGAACATTGGTCAGTCTAAAGTTAAAACCGGCTGCGGTATGCCAATACCGCTTTTCTTTGCTCATGGCATGATCTCTCAAATACTTACAACGATTGTAAAAATCTTCGTCATCCGTGGTGATCATGCCTCCTTCTCCAGTGGTTAAATTTTTATTGCCATAAAAACTAAAAGTCGCACAATGCCCCCAGGAGCCTACGCGTTTCCCGTGAATTTTAGCACCATGCGCCTCAGCGGCATCTTCAATAACCCACAAGCCATGTTTATTGGCTATTTCCAAAATGACATCCATTTGAGCCGGATGCCCATACAAATGGACTGGCATTATGGCTTTTGTCTTTGGAGTGATCAAAGCTTCTATGCTTTTTGGATCAATACACAAATTAAACTCATCGATATCTGCAAAAACTGGCGTGGCATTACAATGTAAAACAGCATTTGCAGTGGCAATAAACGACAGGTTGGGCATGATGACCTCATCGCCTTCTCCAATGCCGTGAGCGGTTAATGCCAATTGAATAGCTACAGTACCATTACTTACGGAAACAGCATAACGAGATTCGCAAAAATCGGCAAACTCTGCTTCAAAACGATCAATATATTTGCCTAAACTGGAGACCCAGGTGGACTTGACTGCATCTGTAACATAGTCTATCTCTAACTGTGTAATGGACGGTTGTGATATGGGTATAAACATTTTTTAAATTTTTGATAGTATATATTTTAATCTAATTTCATAAGTATGGTCACTATGTGCCCTTTTGGCACCCGCTTCCCGAATTTTTTTCATTTCGTCTGGAAATCTTTTAGCCTTATCCAAAATCGCAAGTAATTCATCATAACAATTGAAAATTAATACCTCATTACCTGGTTCAAAACAAGCTTCAATTGATTTTCTGCTATCCAAAATATGGAGACCGCCACAACCTGCAATTTCAAAAGCTCGACAATTAACAGAGTCAAACTCTCTCATAGGGCTAGTATTTAAAACACCTAAGCCACTTCCAAATATTTTAGATTTTTGCTCTTTAGTTATGAATTTTTTCGTGTGATTTAGTATAATTTCCTTGTACGCCCAATTTGGCGGCGGCGGACCATACAAACCTAATTCAACTTCGTCCTGAATTAACTTTTTTGTAATAAACTGTCTATAATCATAAAAAGAACCAGCAATGACCAATTCATTATTAGATTGCTGATGTGTAGGCTTATGCCAGACAGGATTCATGGCTTCCAAAAGCTGTTCTGCATTAATTCCTAAACTCTTCACTTTATGGGCAGCATAAGCGTCTTTTATATAAACAAAATCCCAATATTCTGAGAGCACACCTCTTTTAGTCATGTTTGCGGCAGGATCACCCCACCAAGACACCGTAACAATTCCTTTTTTCTTACATTCATATAAGACAGATTCATCCAAACTTTGTGTCAAGGAAATCATCAAGTCAATCTTTGTAGTATGAATGGTTTCTAAAATGAACTTTTCTTGATTTGATAATTGTGGGAATAATTTACTCTGGATATCCTTGACCGCACGATAAATTTTGGAATAGGATTTACTTACAGAGATTGTTCCCATATGAATAACCTCATGACCCATTTGTTTCAAAGTAAAAGAAACATTGTCAACAAAGCTATCGTCGAGGCAGTAATTAGGTATTAATATCTTCATCAAATTTTTCTAATAAAGTAGCATATACTTCTTCGCAAAAGTATGGACTTTGTTTGTAATATAATCCTTTCTTACTCAAAGCTTCTCGAAATTGGAATGTGTCCAAATTTGCAAAATCAACTAATAGCATTTTTGGAAATGTTTTTTCAATAATATAATCTTGAGCAGTAATTAATTTATCAGAACACCAGACATCTAAATCTAAAGCTAAATACTCAAAGATTTTATTTGGCGCACAATATTTAACATTTAAAGAATTTGCCTTATAAAGAACGAGGCCAACATCGTATAGGCCTCTTAAACTAGGAATGTCAATATAATTAATACTTCCTTTATACTCGACGTTTTTATATGAATTCAAAGTGTTAATAATTTTTTTATTTGATGTATGTGAATAAAATGTAATTTCAAATTTATTGTTATTTCCATATTGTGTCAATATTTCATTTAAGTACATTCCTTCAAACGAAAGTGAACCTATATATAAAAGTTTAATTGTATTGTTCCCTTTTACATTTTCCTTTGAAGCATATTTAGAGCTCTCGATCGACCATAATCGTGATGGATAATTGGGCATAACCTGTAGTTTTGAAATGTCTAGGGTAGGAAAATCATTTTTAAAAAAATTAAGGCGATCATTATTGGTATGTGAGACCCACCTAGCACTTTTTAAAATTGGCAGTTCGTATTTTCTTCCCAAACGCTCAAATAAAGATTGTTTTTTATAATCTGCCATGGAAAAATATTCGTGGTAATGGACAAAAATATTATATTTATTTAATTGAAATATTTTTTGAAATATTGCCAATGGAGAGACACTTATTGATTCAAAATATAATATATTTTTAGGTTTGAAAATCAGTAAACCAAGACCCTTTATGGTGTAGTTGAAATAGTCAAAAGTGGTTAATATTTTGTTAACTATGCTAAAGTTTGAAGTTCTTAGTTTTTTAGTAGTTATTAATTTATAATCCACATCTTGTTCGTCTAAAAATGATAGAAGATTTAATAAAGGTGGGTAGAGCTCCTTTGGCCGGTAATGTAGAATTAGTAAATTCATTACATTAATAATTGTTAATTGCTTTAATAATTCGTGCCCCAACTATAGCCCAAGTATTGTTTTGTAACGCATTAGACCGAGCCTTTACTCTCATAGATTGATACTTTTCGGGATTAATTATCAGTTGTTCCATCCAAAATCTCAACTCATTGGGATCTCTTGGATCTTTTATTAGATATCCTGTCTGACCATCAATTAAATATTCTGGAATGGCAAATCTATCTGATGCAATTGACACACATCCAAAATAGGACAGCTCATTTATGACTAATGTATTAGTATCTTTCAACGTTGGATGTATTAAGGCAAATGTATTTTCGAAAATCTTAATGAGATCTTTCTTATCTTTCTTATCTGCTTTATTAAAAAAGCCTAGATATTCTACTCCGTTGACCTCTTTAATTTTCTCCCCTGGATCTTCTCCAACAATCCACAAATTGATGAAGTCATAAGATTTTTTTAATGTCTGAAATGCTTCAACTACAACTCTTCCTCCTTTCGGAATAAATTCTCTTGAAATAAATAAAAAATTAAATCCTTTGGTGTATTTATCTTCTTTAGGAATATCGATGAACCCCCCCACTCCAACATTTAGAAAGTTATTACCACCCAGATTATAGGCTTTTTTGGTCTCATTTAAAGCCCACTCTGATCTAAAAAAAACCTTTTCAGCATTCTTTAGCCAATTCGCTTCTTTTTTATAAATTCTATCTAAGTCTTTTTTCTTAAACTCATTTTTATCATTATAGATTTCAACATAAGTAGCAAAGCAGGCATCATTAAAGCAATAATAGGGCTTATCGGGTTGGGTGGAAATCCATTGCGTAAAGCCATGAAAAAAATAGGCATCAAACTCACCTTTTTTATCCTCAAATTGATTGCCTACATCAGTAAGTCGTCGTTCCGAAAAATGATGATAATCTCTTTTTAAATGAAACCTTTTACGTAGGACTGACTTAATTTTAGACATAACATCAGGCTTGGGGTTTATTAAATAATAATCCGTGTCAAAGGAATCCTTGAGGTGATTATAAGTTGCAAAATTAACCCCAGAGCCCCCTCCACTCGATTCTTTTAAACTTGTATTTGTAATATAGGCTAATCTCATTTTGAAAACGATTTTAAATCAAAACTAAATGATTAAGAAAAACTCCATTATGAATAAACACTTTACCGACCATGACCACATATTAGTAGTTGCGCACCATTTAACCCATTTATAAAGACCGTGGACTAAATATAAAAAAATGAGATTCAGTCGCTAATATTAAAATATGCATACTTTACTTTTATGAAACCTTTAATGATTTTTATATTACAAGGATTTAATCAAATTTTCAATAATAAAGTCGTAAGAATATTCCTTTATTATCTCTCCACTACTTGTTCCCATTCTCTTTGCAATCTCTGGATTTTTAGCTAGGAAATCAATTTTTGAACTTAAGTCATTAATGTCTCCCATCTCATAAACATAGCCATTCTCAGCCCTACACAAGTCCACAACAGATCCTACAGTGTTTGATAATATTATTGGCAAATTAAAATTCATGGCTTCATTAACCACTAATCCCCATGTTTCCAACTGACTTGGTAATACCAAAAGATCTCCCGTTAGGTAATAATCCAATAAAGCCCCTTGATTTTTAAAACCCACCATTTTAATTGTGTTGGGTGGATATACTTCACAAGCTTGTTTGACTTCATTATACAACTTACCATCACCTACAATGGTGAGATGTACTCTTTCATTAATTTTTCCAACGGCCTCAATTAAATCAAAAATCCGTTTTTCCGGATGAAGCCTTCCAATAAAGAGAACATTAAACTTATTTGGAATACCCAATTTGTTGCGTATTTCTTCATTGTTATTTTTATGTGCCTGATAATAACTTTCAAATTTGGCATTATCTATGGCATGCGGTAGATGAAGAAGCTGTTCTTCCTTTACCCCGTAAGACTGAAAAAAAGATTTATTCTGTGTGCCTACATAACTGATTTTGGTATATAATGGAAATAGAAACATCCCATATAGAAAATGTTTTATTTTTCTCATCCAACCCACTAATCTTTTATCTCCTTCTATTGAGTTATCTCCCCGAACGTACACTTTTATTTTTAACAACTTACAACAAAAAACAGCCCAGACCATTGTAAAATAATTCCAACCATTTATAACGAGAACATCAGGCCTTTCTTCTTTAAGTCTGCCATAGATACTAAAGTTCATCAAACCAAAAAAACCATTGAACATCCCCTTTTTAAATGCTTTGTTTTCTAAGATCTCGTGCGGATGCCCAGCAACTAAATCCACGTCCCAATTGGGGAGTTCGCCGAGCTCAGGATGGAAGCGCATTCCGTCTTTAGCCAAACCATAATCAGTACAATAGTAAACCTTTAAATCGATTAATTTACTTTGTGTCATTCTATCATAAAGCGGTGAATGGTATTGAATAGGATGTGATTGTAAGAATGATATTTTATACATTTCTAATCTCTAAAGCTTTATTTATACCACCAACCAATGATTTAGCTGAGGCCTTTGCACTGTATTTTTCCAAAGATTCTAACTTAACGTTCCAATTAACCTCACTTAAGAAATAGCTCCTTAATAAGTTTTCAAGCCTTGCATTCAAATCTTTATCAGATTTATTTTCATCATAGGTCATTAAAAACTGGTCAGCATTGCATTCTCTTAAAATATCAACAACCGTACTTTTCTCATGGAAAAAAGCGAAAACGGGGCGTTTACTTAAAATGGATTGAAAAATCTTAGAGGCTGTATAATGCGGTGAAGGACTTCCTATGGCCAACACCCCTTGTGCCTGACCCAAATAATATAGGATATTTAAAAATGGTAATCGGTCCCTTTTTTCAATAACAACATCGGATAGACCATAGTCATTTGCAAGCTCCTGAATTGTTTTCCCAGGATATAGTCCTGTACCAATAAAGTAAAGTTTGATATGATCATTCCATTGATTACTATCTTTAAAACCCTTAATGACAGCAAAAAACTTATGAAAAAAAGAAACTGAATTGGGCAAGAACGCGCCAGCATAGATGTAGGGAATTACATTTTTTTCATGGTTCCATGGCGTTTCAATATCTAACTTTATATCGTGGTCCGTAGGATCAAAACCATAAGGCATGGCCACATCTACTTTGTTTGCGACTTTATCATTTCTGTCCAAAACACCTTGATAATAGGCTTTTGCTACCCCAGAAATCAAACTTGCCCTTTTCACTGCAATGGGTTCCAAAAATTGGGCTACTTTTAAGGCCAGTCTCTGTCGCAACCCTGAGCTCGGATAGTTTTTCATGTCTCGCACCCATGGGTCAATATAATCAATTCCATACGGAATTTTATATTTTGAATAGAGCATTCTTCCTAATAACGAAGGATAATAAGATGGTATCGGAATCCAAATGAAATCAATTTCCTTTGCTGCGATAATTTTTTTGGCACCTCTATAAAGTTGCCAAAAAGACCGAATCCCAATATCACCAAATATTCTGATTTTACCTAATGGAAAGGCATTAACGCGATGCACCTCAAAATGATCTTTAAATGTCCTTTTAAAATCTAAGTCAGGTACTTCCTCAAAAAACTCTTCTTTGACCGTAAGAATTATTGGGTGCCAACCAAATTGCGGCAAAAAGTTACCAATCAATCGAGGTCTATGAACACCGGCTAAATTTGCAGGATGCCAATGCGGATATATGATCAAAAGGTTTTTCATTTAACAATCTCTTTCAATATACTACTTTGGGTTTCCCAAGAAAATGCCTTTGCCCGCTTCCAGCGTTCAACTTTGAATCTGAGTTGTAATAACTCTCTGTCCAATTGGCGAATTTCATCGCTTAACGATGTTTCTATGATTATACCTGCTTGCTTCCCTAATTTCTTTAAAAAATGAGTTTGACCAAAAGTATCAGTAGCTAGTATAAATAGTCCCGCTTGAGCATAGGCTAAAAATTTATTGGTCAAACAAATATCTCGATTTCCATCCGCGTCTCTATTTTCCAATGCTAAACCAACATCCATTTTAGATAGAAACTTATGTAAATTATGTTGGCTCATCGGAGGATGTATGGCTACATTATCTGAGATTTCCATCCGTTGTATAAAACTCGGGTTAGGATTCCCTATCAAGTGAAATTTGATGTCTAAAAACTCCTTCGCAACTTCAAAGACCTCTTCCAATCCTCTTTTTGGACTAATATTCTGTGAGAACCAAACGAAGTTAAGCTTTTCATTAGTCGCGATTGGTTCTCCAAAATCAACCGATCTAAAAGAATTAATAATCACGGCTCTTTTTGTCTGTTGCTTAAAGCTAAAAATAGTTTCACATTTTAATTTAATACCTTGTGAAGCATAAGTTATTGCATCGGCAATATTGAAAGCGGACTGCATAATTACGATTCTGTTCTGATATTCATGCTTTTTGTTAAAATACAATGCTTCTCCCGGATGGTAATCTTCAATATCCAATTGTAACTTTATAGAAGAATTAATGGCTAATTTATAGGCCGGGTAAAAAGCTCCTAAATTGTGGGCAATTACTCTCGATAGATTTACATTTCTGAATAATCGATTTGATCTGAACCACAATTGTGGTGCCTTATCATTATTGGCAAAGGCACAAATTTGGGTGTTATTTTCAAAAAAACCATTGAATACAATTGCCATTTTGTGTATGACTCTGGATACAAGAGTTTCCAGAAATACTTTTTTTCGATCTATTTCTATAAAATTGACTTCAGGGTTTCTTAATTTGATTTCTTTAGTCAAGGCCATACTCCAATCGTCACTCAAAAAGTACATAACGTGACATTTAGCATTGTTTTTCAATGTTTCAAATTCCTTTACCAACCTAGGATTTGTCGCTAAATTCCCCGTTGTAATAAATAAAATTTCAGATGTTTTATTCATTTGATACTCCGTTCTCGAAATCATCATTTCCAAAATAAAAATCCAGATTTGAAAATTCGAAGATACTTAGATGAGAACCATTAACCATAGTTCAACCGTTTACTTTGGTAAGCCATGCAGTTTTTGCTCGTATAGTCTTATATACTCTGAAGAAATCGATTCAACAGAAAATCGTTTTACAGCATCCTTCCTCACAGTTTCCAAATTAACTTCATTCAATCTGTTAACAGCATCGGCCATGCCGTTCACATCTTCAACTATAAATCCATTGATTCCAGATTTAACAACTTCTGGCACTGAGCCTCTATTAAAGCCGATGACAGGAACCCCACAAGCCAGTGCCTCTGCCATGACAATTCCAAAAGGTTCTTCCCATTTAATTGGAAAAAGAAAGGCTTTAGATTTCTGAAACAGCTCTAATTTTTTATCATCATTGATAGGGCCGACATAGCTTATCAAATGATTATCCAAAAATGGTTTGATAGACAATTCAAAATAATCCTCAAAGCCACTAGAGATATTTCCAGCAATCACCAACTTTTCTTGCGTCATAAGTGCTACCTCAATAGCTTCTTTAGTCCCTTTTACATTTTCTATACGTCCCAAAAAAAATAAAATCTCCTTCTTCACGTCATTATTTGGAACAAAAAAATTGGTGTTCGTGAAATTATGAATTGCTGTACACTTAGGTCTAATTGGATGGTTTTTAATCATGTGCTCACCACAAGAGGTAAATGAAAGTTTTTTACCAGCAATTTTGCTAGCCATGACACTTGATTTTTCACTTATTTCACGTTGGTAAGATTGAATGACAGGAATCTTAGCAATTAAAAAAGAAGGATATAAATAAAGCAGGCGACTAAAGCTATGGATGATGTCGGGCTTAATTTCTCTAACTACTTTCGTAAGATATAGAGTATTACTTAAAACATTAAGAATGCCCCTAGAATGTAACTTTGGCCATCCAAAAAGTTTCACTATATTCTTGTTTTTCGAATCTGGATGGGCAACCAAATACACTTCATGTCCTTGATTGCTAAATGCTGTTATTAAGCCATCTACTATTCTTTCTATACCTCCATAGTTGGTAGGAGGAACAGGTATCTCGGGATCTACTGTTAAAAGAATTCTCATATCATTATTTTAAAGCAACTTAATTAATTACGTTAACTTTAGTTGGCAGAATACATTCCTTAAAAATTACTGCTATGTGTTTTGATTATAGAAATTATGCTGAGAGCTAACACTTTCTTCCTAAAGTTCATTGCTATTTATCTTAACATTGTGCCTTTATAAAAAGGATTTCATCAAAGTATTCTCAACTCAATTTAAGATTTTCAAAACATTATTATCATAGCTATTTTTGTTGGCAAAGGCCTTTCTTTTTTCAAATAGCGAGATGTTGGATATATTATCCCAATCTTTTATTTGTTGACCAAAGAATTCAGGAAAGCGCGAGTTATCAAATGTAGTCAACATTGGAAAGAGGTTTTCATTATCATACATACTAATCCTCGTGGAAATTATGGGTTTTCCTGTAGACAGATATTCCATGATTTTATGGGAATTCGAACATTCATTCTTGTCAAACTTATAATCATAGCACACTAAAAAGGCATCAATATTTTGATATGCTGCAGCCAGTTCTTCAGGTGTTACAATACCATGGAGCACACAATTTTCACTCTGACTTAAAAAATCAATAAATTCATAAGTATCTGGAGACGTGTCCACCCCAAGATTCGTATCGGCTGTTTCATACGCGCCATAAAAATGGAACTGCAGCTCTGAATGATTTGAAACGATTTTCTTTAGGACCAACTTATCCAAAATGGGACCTATAAGCAAATTACCTACATACGCAATGTGTTTTGGTTTTGAAACCTCCTTATACTTGTAATCCTTTTGTGAGAAAAAGGGACTGAGACCATGATGCAACAATTTCTTAGATGAAAAATTGGGAAAGGCTCGAAGGATTACTGGAGAAATCGATATTAGTTCATCAAAACCATTATAAGCTTCTCTATACTTAACATTCACTTGATCTACCGGAAAAAAGATAGTACGCTTTGCATTAAATAAAGAAAGATCTGTAAAAACACCATTACAATCAAATGAAATCAAGAAATCCAACTTCGGATGCTTTTTAGTCCAAGATTTGATCTTTAGAGCCAAAATAACGTGATATAAAAATCTAAAATGAAATCTAAATTTGTTGACGTAGTTTGAAATATTGATATTGGTAAGCACAATATTCTTGTGGTCAATGCAAATCTCATCGGTGGGGCTTTTACCCTGAACATTCAAATTTAGAAAGTACACGTTCGCACCCATTTCAGCAAGTGCCAAGGCATAGTGATGTTTAGATATTTTAGACTTTCCCCAGGGTTCAGGAGAAATAATTAAAACATTCTGATTGGACATATAGTTATTTAAACAGTTTTCTAAACGCACTTGTACTCTCTAAAAGAGTGATATAACGTTTTTTGAGTTTCTCATTAGTACCATAAAACTCATGAGACACTGGCGGTTTTTTCATGATATCTTCGAAAGCATCAACAGAGAGATTAAGTTTTTTTAGCACATATTCCTTATCTATGACTAATTGTGCTTCATCATAAATAGGAGTTTGCAACTCAGTTAGAGCCTCCTCTCTGGTGATTTGACCAGAACATATCAAAGTGCTCAAATGGGCTTTCCTTTTGTCCACACCAAATTTTTCTGGTAAAATATGATTTTGATAGAATTTTGTCCAAAGCGATTCGCAATGTTTTCCACCGTAATCACGCCAATCAAACTCCTTAACTATAGTAGCTATAGCATCTTGCTTATTATAATCTACAAAATCTAAAATAGAAATTGGAACTAATTTTTTAAAACCAGTATATTTAATTAATTTCCTAAATGGAACCCTTGGATAAGTATCCAACTTAATATGGCCAAATTGTTTATGTATGTTTTTAAGATTCGTATAATCCAATTTGGTATAAATCCAGGCCTTTGGCAAGATAAATTCAGTGACTATGTTGGTACCACTAATGATATAATCAATATCAAATTTTGATGCAAGCTTAAACATTGTGGCCTGAATGGCGTGGTCTGACACTACTTCTATGTCAATAACAGAAGCATGAAGATATGACAATTGCAAATCCCTAAACTCTTCCCAATTAACTACTATAGTATGTAAATCAAATCCGGTGTTTTCAATAATGCTATTGACGTTGTGCACGGCCAATTCTGAGTTCCAGCCATTATCAAAATGTACAGCTAAAGGTCGTAGTCCATATTGCTGGACCAGATATGCAACATAGCTGCTATCGACCCCGCCACTTAGGCCAATTAGACAATCATATTTCTTCCCTTTTCCATTGGCTTTAATTTCAGCGATGTTCTTTTCTAAAACTTGCGTACGCTTTGGTTCTTCCAATAAATCGTTTTCAGCAGCTTTTTGATACTCATAATAATGGTTGGAGATACCATTGCTATCAAATGTTATCCTTGGATCGGTTGTATCCATGACTGTTTTTGTACACATCTGGTAGGGTACTTCGTCAAACAGATTTGGATGGTATTTACTATTTTTTATTATCATTTTATTTTGGTAAAAACATTATTTATTAAAACATTGGGTTTAGGGTAATTAATCATCACGCCTCTTTGTTTTGATGCATAAACAAACAAACTTCCGGCTGCAACGGCAGATGCACCAGCATTATTGACCACATTCACAAAATCATCCAAATGAGACGCACCACCACAGGCCACTACAGGAATGTTGACAGCTGCAGTTACTTTTTCAACGAGAGCAGTATCAAAACCCTCATAGGTTCCGTCTCTATCAATGGCCATTAAAATAAGTTCTCCAGCTCCTGCCTGTTCTGCCTGTTTGGCAAATTCAACTGGGCTCAACTGTGTTTTTTTTGATCCGTTCTGCAAATATACCTTATAGTTTCCTAACCAATCTTTTTTAACATCAATAGAAACAACAGCGCTCTGACTACCGAATTGTTCTGAAATTTGAGAGATCAAATCAAGTTTTTTAAAGGCTGTCGTGTTGAGAATCACTTTCTCTGCACCCTCATAAAGTATTTCTTTTACCTCTTCTATCGTCGTGATACCACCTCCGTAGGATAATGGCATAAAAGCTTCTCCAGCTATTTCCCTAATTTGTGAAATATTAGGGGCTCGTTTTTCTTTTGTGGCGGAGATATCCAGAATAACTATTTCATCAACTTCCTTCTCATTGAATATTTTAACGGCATTAATAGGATCACCAATATACTGATGGTTTTTAAATTTAATTGACTTTACAAGGCCACCATTTTGAATTAATAATATAGGTATAACTCTAATGCGTCTCATCAATAGTTGTTTATAAAATTACGCAATAATTGCATACCATATTTATGACTCTTTTCCGGATGAAACTGCATGCCAATTATATTGTTTTTTATAATACCTGCGGTAAACTCATGTCCATAAGTTGCAGTCACTGCTATATCTTCTGCATGATTACAAGCCATATGGTAGGTGTGTACAAAATAGAATCGTGAATCTGTTGGCATATCTCTAAATAAAGGCACGTCTTGTTTAAAGGTAACATCAGTCCAACCCATATTTGGGATTTTTAAATTACTGGGTAATTTGCTTTTATCAAATCGCACAGTTTCCGCGTCAATCCATCCCAGACCTTTTTCCTTTCCTTCTTCACTCCCGTTAGTCATTAATTGTGCGCCGAGACATATTCCTAAAATTGGTACCTTATCGTCTAAAACTCTTTGATTGAGGACCTCCGTCAAACCGGAAGATTTCAACTGTTTCATGCCATAATCAAAATGACCAACTCCAGGCAGTATCAGTTTGGAGGCGTTTTGAATATCTTCAACCCGTCCAGAAATAATAGCATCAGCATATCCTGCCTTCTTTAACATCTTTTGTATTGAAGTTATATTACCTACCTTATAATCAATTATAGTAATCATAATTCAATACTATTTAACTTATTCTTGTTACTTATGAAATAGATGATAAATGAAATGATTATTACTAACGTCACAAATGATTTTAGGAATATAGAGATATCCTTCAAAATATAAACAGTTACTAAACTCATCAAAATCAAGAGTAACCATCTTATGGGGTAGTAGTTTAATTTATTGTTTTGCTTATAATCTTTCAAGTAGAATCCAGCGAAACCAATATATAACAAACTAATGAATGTTGTAATTGCAGCAGCTTCAAAACCGTAAATAGGAATAAATATTAAGTTCAAGCCTACGTTTAAAACCCCACCTATAGTAGACACTTTCCATAATTGATTTGTTTTTTCTAAATAGAATAATTTGTTGATAGATGCCCAATACATTGGTCGGTAGGAATATCCCATAATTATAATAATCGCAATATAGTATACGCTACTTAACTCTTCATTACTAATTAATATATTGAAAATCTCTTTCGCCCATAATGAAGCTGTAAAAGAAAGTAATATAAAACCTATCTGTAAAAAAAAAGTTAGGTCTCTGGCTTGGTTTTCGGCTTCAGGATTTTCCTTACTGAATAATTTCGTGTAATAGGGACCAACAGCCATGCCTACAGCTGTTCCGAATATTTCAAAGTAATTTCCGATGATGTATGCCATATTATATTTACCAATATTATTAATGGATACATTTAATTGATCCATTACCAAACGGTCGGAAGAATTAAGTAAATAGGCTGAGTAATTATGAGGTAAAGTTGGCAGACCAATCTTAAGTGCATTTTTTACAAACGACTTTTTTAAACTAAAAATAGGATACAATTTTAATTGAACCATAATTGGCCAAAAATATGAACAAAACATAATAAAGGCGCCCGCTGCGGCTGAGTAATACCAGCCCATATAACCTATTTTTAAAATTACAATACAATAATAGCTGATAATAATGGTAGCTGTGCCTGTGATAGCTGTTGTTATAAATATTCTTTGTGGCTTCTGGGCTATTTGAAAATATCTACCTCCTAAAGAATTCACCACAGAAAACAGGTAATTTGGAATAACCAACAGAACTATTAATAAAGTCTTATTACTCCCCACTTCTTCAGGAATAATTAAATATAAAATAATGATGTAAATTAGAGTAAATAGCTGTTTCCATAAATATAAAATGCCACTATATCTTCTCCAGTAATTTTTCCATCGGTTTGGTTTTTTAAAAAACGAATTGACTAATAACACATCCAAACCTAAGGATTGCAACCCCATTAATAAACCGTTATATGCCATTATAGTACCGTAGACACCATAATCCAATGGCGTAAGATATTTGGTGATAATTGGCAGTAAAACAATATTAGCCAGTTTTGGTATTTGTGGCCCTAATGCATAAAGGATTGTGTGGGATAATAATTTTTTTAACATTAAAGAATGTTTTTATTCCTGATAAATTTGGCAGGAACACCTCCAACAATTGTCATGGGTTCTACATCCTTAGTGACTACTGAATTGGCACCTATAATTGCATTATTACCAATGGAAATTCCAGGATTAATAAAAACATTTGCACCAATCCAAACAAAATCACCAATGGTAACATTCTCTAATTTATTTTTATTCGATATTGAAAAGTCTTGATCAGGAATTTTACTTTGCTTGTAAATGCGAACATTATGACTGATACTGCAATTGTTTCCAATTGAAACTATACAACCCTGAGAGGACTGGATAGTGGATAACTCCCCGATATAGAATCCATCTCCACATTGAATCTTACCATCACCATAAAATAATATGTTATCTCCATTAAATCTAAAGTTTTCGGAAATGTTGTATTTTCTTCTATAGGAATCATATTTATTTTTTTGACTGAGAAATTTACCGTTCTCATATATCCTTAAATAAATTCTATTTATAAATGTTTTAATCATTTTGATTTACAAATTCTCGCCATTTATTATTATTGACTTCTATAAAATCGTCTTTATATTCCTTATCATTTGGCACATTCTCCAATTTAAGAAACAAATGATTTAGCTCTTCACTGTTCTTAACATTAAATATGTAATTGCTCTGAATGTTGTTTGAACCAATCCATCTATTGGTAATTAATCTTACAACTTTGTTTTTAGTAATTAATGCATCTAAAAAAACCGTGGAATGAGCACTCGTTAATATTAAATCAGCCATCCTAAAATCGTCGATTAGGCTTTTCTCACTACTTATGATATATTCAGTGTCTTTAAGTACTTCAAATACATCTTTAATACTAATGTGCCCTCCTGGGTGTAATCTAATTGTTAGTTTAATATTAGGAAGTGTTACCCTATTTTTAATTATATTCCATTCAGCGATGAAGCAATCTAATGTCGTTAAACACCATAAAATATTTTTAATAGTAATTGATCCTTCTTTATGCTCAACTGTTTTTTCTGAATTTATATATTTAGGATTCCCTAAAGACAGAATATAGTCATTGTTTAAGCTATTATTTTGTTTGAACATTTCTCTATAGTAGTTTCCCCAAACAATAAATTTATTAGGCAATGGAAGTCCAGCCTCAATTTCTTTATCAGTTATCATATAGACGGTATGTACTTCGCTAAAGTTACCATGCTGAATACCATAAGAATACGCGTTATGGTTTTGAGAATGCTTAATTGCGTTACTAATGGTTTTACCATAAGGATATAATTCATCTGAATACAGAAACGCAGCATTTTGGGCTTTAAAAAAATTACCTAACCATACATGTAAAAAAACTAAGTCACTTTTGTTTTGTAATGTTGCTAATAAATCTTCTTTTAAAAAGTCAAGTGTAAAATCAATGCCATCTATTTTAATTCCATTGAATTTTGCCCTTTTAATCTTATAAAAAACTTTTAGTATCTTAAATAGTGTACTTGATATTTCAAATAAATTCGGTTTTTTATCAATGAATTCTTGTGGTGTTTCAAGGGCAGGACTGTGTTGATGCCGCCATTCTAATACGGGAATAATTGATAGATCTTTACTCTCTAAATTATATAGGTTTTTTAATTCTAAATATTGACCATTATAATCCAGGTTGTTGTTTAAGGAATTAATTATATAATAATTATTTGAGCTCGCTTTTTTATACTCTTTGTTATTTCGGTAGAGTAAAATTGATTTAATTACAGATAATGAACTTCTTAAAACACATTTAACATTAGATTTAGTCTCAGTAGGAGATAAAAATAATAACTGAAATGAAATGTCATATTTATATCTAACAAGTAGCTTTCTTATAGAGTTTTCAGAGCATAAAAGTTCATTAGGTAAAATTAATGTGAGTTGTCGATATTCTTCCTGAATGGTTTCTGAAGAATATTTTAGTAGTGTTAATAATAAAAAAAAATCTTTCCCCCAATGGTATATTGGGTGCTTACTCCCTGTGTCAGACAACCAGTAAATAGGTAGGCCACTAACGTTATATGATAGGATGTTTTTTTGAGAAACAATTTGATCAATAAATTCTTTATAAAGATTCAGAGCTTCTTTATATATGTCATCTTGATTATAAAAATCTGAAATATGTAATTTTTTATCTCGATTTATGCTGTTTGGAATATCAAGAAGACAATCGTCTTTATTTTCAATAGGAAGATTTCTTATACGGCTTATGTTAATCGTTAGCATGTATAGTCATCTTTTATATATTTTCAGGATCTAAATAATTACTGCTTAGTCTTTCGGTCATTATTATATTTCAGTGAATTTATATTTAATACCGCGTCCTAAATTAAAACTTGTTGCAATTAATTCCTTTATTTTTTTTTATTTTTTATTTTTCAAAATCAGAAATTCCGCATATTCAAAATCATCAATATAGTCAATATCGATAGATCTATTTCTAGGCATTATATATGCAAATGAGTTTTCAGTATAATACGTTTTAGATTTCAGCAACTCAAATTTAAATATATATATGGCACCGTTAGGGTAATATGTTGGTTGTAAATCTTGTCTATTTTGTAGCTTTTCATTTGGTAACGAAATAATTCTTTGATCACTATCAATATTTTTATGCCATGATATAGGATGCATTTCTTGTGTGTAACTAATAACTGAGTCCGCATTATTTATTTTAAATAATTTAATAGCATTATCAATATCATGACTAGTTCGCAGTGGCGAGGTAGGTTGCAGTACAATGAGATTTTCTACGATAATACTTTCCTCTTTACAAATACGATTGATGGTATATAGATAAGTGTCTACCGCTAAAGAATCGTCTTCAGCGAGATATTTTGGTCTAAGAAAAGGAACTTCGGCACCATATTTCTTAGCAACTTCAGCAATATTCGAATCATCAGTAGAAACAATAACTCTACTCACTAATTTGGATGCCAATGCAGCTTCTATAGTATAGGCTATTAAAGGTTTACCACTCAGTAATTTGACATTTTTACCTGGTAATCCTTTTGAATCACCTCGGGCTGGTATTATTACTATCATTTTTATTTTATATGTTCTACTAATTCTTGAGCTCTAATGTAATCATCAGGTTTGCCAATATCGATCCAAAATCCCAATATTGGATTATGAATTAATTTTCCACCATCTTTTACAACGCTTTCCATTAAGTCAGTGATATCATAAAATTCGTTTTTCGGAATTTTATCAATCAATCTTTTATTCAATATATATATCCCAGCATTAGAATGATAAACATAAGTGGGCTTTTCTTTAAAGTCTAGTATTTGATTTTCATTTGTGTCAAAAACAGCGTATGGTACGTCCACCTTGTATACTGTAGAAGCTACCACCATATCTGCATTAAATTTAACGAGATCAATATACATTGCTTCAAAATCTACATTTGTAAATAAATCACTGTTCATTAAAAGTATATTATCCGATTTAAATTCATCTACTAATGCCAATGATCCTGCGGTTCCCAGAAATTTATCCTCCCAAACATATTCTATATTAATTCCCTTCTTACTTCCATCTCCGAAATAGTCCTGAATTTGCTCTCCTAAGTAATTTAAAGAGATATAAATTTTCTTAATGCCATACCTTATTAGGTGATTAATATTATGTTCTATTATTGGCATATTACCTAATGGCAACATGGGCTTTGGAATTTCATCTGTTAATGGACTGAGACGTTTGCCTCTACCACCAGCCATGATCATACATTCTATTGGTAATGCTGCGACTGACTTTTCCAAATCTATAATCCGCACCAGTCTCTTCTCGTCGTTTAGGATAGGCAAAATCTTAATAACTCCATTCTTATATGGTTTTAAATCTAAAAACCCCTTATTATCATACTTAAACACAAAATTTCTATTGCAGATTAGGCCTACAGATTTGTTGATATCAGCATCTTCAGCAAGAGATCTTCTAATATCCCCATCAGTGAGTGATCCTACAATTCTCTCACTTTTATCATGAACAAATAAAATAAGCCCACTTACCTCTCTTATATTGTTCAGTTTTTTGAGAGCATATAGAATATCACTGTCTTCAGAAATTAGAATATCATTAAGTTCCATCATTATATTAATTTAAATTCTCCCATCCTAATAAAGTATCTGCCTCTACATCATTTTTCAGAGTTCTACCAACAACATATTTTATTTCATCAGGAGAAATACCAGATCCTGGGCGTTTTACTTCAAGATCCTCCAATTTAATCATATCTCCTTTTCTCAATTTTTTACCTGCAACAATGCTTCTTCTGAATTTAAGCTTTTTACTTTCTTCATCTGCGGAGACAACTCGAGTAAAACTTCCAAGTGACTGTTGTATATTTTTGCTTTCCCTAACAATCTCCTTCAGCTCTCTCGGATCTGCAGATATTTGATGATCCCAACCCGGCATATCCTTATCTAACGTGAAATGTTTCTCAATTACACAAGCTCCAAGTGCTACTGCTGCAAGTGGAATGGACGTTCCGATTGTATGGTCAGAGAATCCAATTGGATAATTAAAGGTCTGTTGTAACATTTTAATATTATTTAAATGAATATCTTCATTTTTTGGAGGATATATTGAAATACAATGCAAAATAATAATCTGTGTATTACCTTCATTTTCAATTGTTTTTACTGCTCTTTCTATTTCTGAAATAGTCGACATTCCTGTGGATAGGATAATTGGTTTTTGATATTTTGCCATATGTTTTAACAATTCTAAATTGTTAATATCCATTGACGCAATTTTTAAAAAAGGCACTTCCAGTTTTATAAGTAAATCGACTTCGTTCTTGGAAAATGGCGATGAGCAAAAATCAATTCCCACAGTTTTACAATAGTCCTTCAATTCAAAATGCTGACCTTCTGTTAAAGCATACTTTTCGACCATTTCTTTTAATGAACCAAAATGCTTTTTGCCACCATCACCATCATCATAGGATTGGTTCTTATCATATTCACTTTTAGAGACAAGCGAGCTTGGTGTCCATGATTGAAATTTAACTGCATCTGCGCCACATTCTTTGGCACTATCAATTATCTTTTTTGCCAAATCCATATCTCCGTTGTGATTGGCTCCAATTTCAGCAATAATATAGGGTTCTGAATAATTAAATATTTCTTTCGAACTATTAATTTTTATTTTCATATTTAAAATAGGTTTCTAAATTTATTATTTCACTCCACCAGCCTGTGAAAATTGATTCAATATTTGAATTTATTAATTTCATATATCTCCTTTTAAAGGCATCATTTTTCAATTTTATTTTTAGATTCTGAATTTGCTTAAGTTTATTTTCAAATAATGATGTATATTTTTCCAAAGCATGGTTTTTACAATATCTAATTAAAGCTGAATAATGTATTTCCTTTACTCTAATTCCCAGTTCTAATTTTTGGTCTGTTAACAGCAATGACATTCCAATAGTATTGTTGTTATATTGTCTGTAATGTGTTTGAACGTCTCCTAAAAACTTTATTTTATAATTGTTATGTATGATTAAAGTCGTTATAAAGAACCAATCTACAGCGATTAAATTTTCATCAAAATCCAATCGACTTAAAATTATTTCGGATCGAACCGCTATATTCGAAAGGCCAAAAACATTACCATCGAATATTGTTTCTGATATCTTATCTAAGTTTTTAATTTTCTTTTCTAAAAAGTTTTCGCTTCTAAAACTTTCGCCAAAAACAGTTAATTCATTAAAAACCAAATGGTTCTCCTCTAAAGATTCAATAGATCTTTCAATTCTATTTTCCGAAAAATAATCATCGCTATCACCAAATACAATATACTTATACCCTAATTCTAATACCGTATTAATACCTATTTCTCTATTTTTCGCTGGAGATTCGGCGGCTTTAATTTCAATAATATTTAAACTGGTATATTTAGCTTTGTAAATTTCAAAATTCTCAATACCATCATTAATAACCAAAACATCAAAATCTGCATTGGTTTGCTTCTGTAAGGAAATAAAAAAATCATCCAAATAGCTTTCTGACGCAGGAAAAACAGTCGTTAACAGTACATGGCTAGATTTTTTCACGTTATCCGAATTCAGGTCTATCATTAATTAACTTCTTCTCCAACTCAAGCAACTTATTACTTCGTTTCTTTAATATTTTGGCAGGTATTCCAGCATAAACACTCCATTCTTCCAAATCTTTTGTTACTAAAGACATTGATCCAATGCTACAGCCTTCTGCAATATGACAACCTCCAATAATAACAGTTCCTGCCCCAATAATAACATGCTTACCAATGGTCACTAGGCCTCCAATGTGTGAAGTATATTCTTGAGGTATTGATTGTGCTGTAAGATAGTTTCCTGAATAATCATCAGAAGCACTATAAATTATTGTATTGGCTGCCATACTTGAAAAATTTTTTAGAACAATTCCAAAAAAACCACTCAAATGACACCCCCTAGCTATAAAAACATTATTCCCCATTTCTATAAAGCCATGTGTAGCTGATAAAATTACAAAATCATCAATCCTCACATTATTTCCGAGGGAAATGTTTTCTTGTCCATAAATTCTTGCGTCCGATGAAATTTTTACATTCTTTCCGATTTTCTTAAACCCAAAATCTGACAATTCATTTTCGGTATAGTATTTACTTTTTAGCATTTTATCTGATTTTATTTAACACTGCTTGGAATATTTACAACTCTATCCACCAAAAACATGGCATTAATTTGTTCATCTTTAAAACAGTTTTTATACATAGGTAATTTAAACATCAATTCCCAGATTGGTCTTGTCATTACCTTTGCTTCATTGGTTTCTTTTAAAAACAGATCTCTGGCATTTTTATTTTCAAGTTCCGCACACATCAACCAATAATTAACTTTTGTTTCCGGCAATTCTGTCCTGAATACAGTATCTGATCCTTTAAAAAATTCTTCATAGCTTTTTGCCAACTCCCTCTTTTTCTCAAGAAACCAGTTAAGCTTTTCAAGTTGTGCACAAGCCAAAGCTGCGTTGAGATTCGGCATCCTATAATTATATCCCAAACTATCGTGAACATACTCGTAGGCATGAGGCTGCTTTGCCGTAGTGGTTAAATATTTCGCTCTAATTCCTAAGGCAGTATTATTTGTAACTATTGCTCCACCTCCTCCGCTAGTTACAATTTTGTTTCCATTAAAAGAGAAAACACCTACCTCTCCAAAACTTCCAGTCTGCTGCCCTTTATATTCGCTTCCTAAAGATTCTGCCGCATCTTCTACTACTGGAATTTTCCAAAGACTGCATATTTTTATTATTTCATCAATACGAACTGGGAAACCAAAAGTATGCATTGGTAAACAAGCAGCAATACGATTTCCAGTCTTCTTGTTATAGCAGCCATCTTCTCGAAGGTCACCATACTCTTCTAAGAAGTTTTGAATTGCATCTGGAGACAACCCCATTGTGTCCCGATCAACATCTAAGAAAACTGGTTTGGCTTGGTTATATGCAATTGCATTGGCTGTCGCCACAAAAGTAAGGGCTTGAGTTAAAACTTCATCTCCACTTTTCACTCCAATCAAACGCAAAGCAACCTGGATTCCCGCTGTCCCGTTAACAACCGCCACGGCCTTTTTGGTTTTGGTAATATCCTGCATCATATTCTCAAACTTATCAACATAGGCACCTACTGAAGAAACAAACGTCGAATCTATAGTGTCTAAAAGATATTTTTTTTCATTACCAATAAAACGTGGTTCGTGTAGCGGAATGAAATCGCGATTAGGAAATTGAGATTTTATAAAATTCACAACGTCGTTAAACATTATATATATCTGCTTTATAGTGTTTTAAATTTTCTTTATCAGAGAACCAATCAATTGTTTCTTGTAAACCTTGTTCAAGACTATGTTCAACTTTCCAGTTGGTATGTTTTATGAGCTTCGAATTATCTCCAAACAATCGAAACACTTCTGATTTTTCTGGTCGCATTCTATCTTCATCTTGAATAATTTTTGCATTAGGGTTGATCAGTTCTATTAGGGCGTCAGCCATTTTCTGCATAGAAATTTCAGAGCTTGTTGCTATATTACATTCATGTCCAATTAAACTGTCGGTTTCAGCAATTTTAATAAAACCGTTGATCGTGTCTTTAACATATAATAAATCTCTAGTAGGAGTCAAATCTCCCAAGTTAATTTCATCAAACCCATTTAGTAGCTGAGTAATTATTGTAGGAAGAATTGCTCTCGCAGATTGTCTTGGTCCGTAGGTGTTAAAAGGTCGCACAATAGTTATAGGCATGTCAAAGGATCGGTAAAATGAATCTGCCATACAATCCGCACCAATTTTCGAAGCTGAATAGGGTGATTGAGGCTGTTTCGGATGTTTTTCATCAATTGGAACATATTGTGCAGTTCCATAAACTTCTGAAGTAGATGTTACCAAAACCCTTTCAACTCCTAAATCTTTAGCCGCTTGAATTATATTTAAAGTGCCTTTTACATTTGTATCGACATAACTATCTGGAGAATGATAAGAATAAGGAATGGCTATTAATGCCGCTAAATGAAAAACAATATCGCAGTTTTTCATAGCAGTCCGTACTCCATTTGGATCTCGTACATCTCCAGAAAAAATCTCAATTTTATTTAGTTTTTCTTTCGGAAAACTATCAAGCCATCCCCAAGAATTAAAAGAATTATAATAAACAAACGCTTTTACTTCATGTCCATCATCAATTAATTTCTCAACTAAATGACTTCCAATAAAGCCGTCGGCTCCAGTAACCAATATTTTTTTATTATTTAAAATCATCTTATTTATTTGACTTTTTTTTGTATCTATATATTTCTTCGTTTAATCCCTATCACCGTATTTTTTGCATGATCATAGGCAATTACTCTACATCCATCATTCATAAGCTCAATTTCATTGGCTTTCTTTAATAAAACTTGCTACTATAATATGTTTCGTTAAACGGTTAAAATGTTATTTTACTAACTCAGATTGTTCTATATTTTCTTTTTAAAGCTATAACTTTAAAGTTAAAACAACTTTACCTTATTTTCTTCAATGAGGTATCTTTCTTTAGTCTCTGGGCAGGTTGCGAGATTATCTGCATTAAAGTTCAATTTATGCCCAGCCCTACTGACCCAACCAATTTGACGGGAAGGATTGCCAACAATTAACGCATAATCTGGGACATCATGAATAACCACGGTGCCAGCCCCAACAAAGGCATATTCACCTATAGTGTTACCACACACAATGGTTGCATTGGCACCAATTGAACAACCTTTTTTTAGTAATGTTTTTTTAAATTCTTCACGTCTTACAATAAAACTTCTTGGGTTGATGACATTTGTAAAGACCATGGAAGGCCCCAAAAAAACATCGTCCTCAATGGTTACTCCTTCATATATAGAAATATTGTTTTGCGTTTTTACGCCGTTACCAATAGTCACTCTTGGCCCAACCACACAATTCTGACCAAAAGAACAGTTTTCACCAATACGGGTGTATGATAGAATGTGTGAAAAATGCCAGATTTTGGTATTCTTACCAATGACTACATTATCATCAACATAACTTGATTCGTGTACAAAAAAATCGCTCATAGTATTAGGGATTAGGGACTCGTCCGAACGTGCCTTTTCGGTACGGGTGGGTTAGGGATTTAAAACAACAGAAAATCATAAGCAGCGTAAATAAATTATATAATTTTTTTACAAAATGGATGATAATCGCCTTTCAGTCCAATAGCTTCAAGGTTTCTAATTGTAGAAACGGTATTAATTGAGCCATAAGCTTCCTCTAATCCAAAACCATGGCCTTTTAATATTTCTTCATAGCTCTTGGTATGCAGATCGGTGAATCCTCCACTAAATTCTATCTCCTCATTATCAACAGTGATGGAACGATAAGTTGTGAGACCTTTATTCTTAACGGCATCTGGAATATAATCAAAATTTACCGATAAAAACCATCTGACATTGGCATGCTTTAATTTTAAAAAGCCAGCATTGGCATCTGGTGTTTTTGAGTGCACAATATTTTCCGAGACATCACCAAAAATCCAACACAACATATCAAAAAAGTGAACACCAATATTGGAGGCGATCCCTCCTGATTTTGCTTCATTGCCTTTCCAGGACACAAAATACCATTTTCCTCTTGAAGTTAAGTAGGTCAGGTCAATATCATATACTCTGTTTGGATTCTGTTCCAATTCCCTGGCAACCTTCTCTTTTAACGCGATAATAGTGGGGTGCAATCTCAACTGAAGAATGTTATTGATCTTTTTACCCGTTTCATTTTCTATCGTTTTCAACTGATCTACGTTCCATGGGTTGAGCACTAATGGTTTCTCAGAAATAGCATCAGCACCGCTACGCAATGCAAATCTAATATGCGAATCGTGTAAATAATTTGGAGAACAGATAGATACATAGTCAATTTTATTCCCGCTATCCCTTCGCCATTTATCCACAAAGCGATCAAAACGCTCAAACTCCGTAAAGAAACTGGCCTGAGGAAAATGACTATCCATAATACCAATACCATCATACGGATCAAGTGCGGCAATCAAGGTATTACCCGTTTCTTTTATAGCTTTCATATGTCTTGGAGCAATATAACCTGAGGCTCCAATAAGTGCGAAATTTTTCATTTACTTAGTCCAATTATTTGATTAAAATTTAAAAATAGCGTTAAAAAACCTTATCAATGATTTTCCTATCGCCAAACAGCGAAAGCTAATTATTAAACCTATATAAAGTGTTTATTTTATGATATCGCTAACCAGATCAGAAACAACCAACTCTTGAAATGGCTTCGCCACTCTCACTCACATTAAAATATTTAATGCAATGAAGACCAATGGCTTATAATAAAACATAAAACGCTAAAAAAGCGTTTTAATCGGCTGCAAAACTACAACAATAATGAGGAATTCCCATTTTAAATTGGCATTTGTTTCTGTACTATAAACCAAGGGTTCAATAAGTCTTCCCTATTATAGATCATATTCTCTTTAGAAATCCAATCCAAAACCTCTATCCCGGCCTGTTCACAAATGGCCTGTCCCGCCGCAGTGTCCCACTCCATGGTAGGTCCAAATTTTGGATAGCAATCGGCTTGACCTTCTGCAATCAGACAAAACTTTAATGAACTGCCCTTGGTAACCACCTCAACTTCACCGTATTTTTGTTTTAGCTGGTGTATATACGTTTCTGTGGCCTCAGAGGGATGTGAGCGACTGGCCAAAATGGTAAATATGTTGTTTGTTCTGGGTAATGGTAATTTTACGGCTTCAGCAATAACATCATCCAAATTATAATTAGTGAGATTGACGTTGACTTTATATGCGCCAGGGATCGCTTGCACGTCCGAAGGGCGGGCAAGTTCAATTTCAATTTCCTGCCTGAGTGGCGTCCAGGAAAAATACAAATCCCCTGTAACGGGAACGAAAATGATGCCCAATACAGGTTTCCGATTTTCAATCAGAGCGATGTTGACAGTGAATTCGCCATTGCGTTTAATGAATTCTTTGGTGCCATCTATGGGGTCGAGCATCCATAATTGCTTCCATTCCTTTCGCACGCCGTAGGGGATGGATTTCCCTTCTTCTGAAAGCACAGGAATGTTGGTCGGCTTTAAATGCGATAGGATGACATGATGAGCGGCCACATCGGCTTTGGTCAACGGGGAGTGGTCGCTTTTAAGTTCCACTTCAAAATCATCGGAATGATAGATGTCCAAAATGACTTTTCCGGCTTCCAGGGCGGCGGTGATGGCGGTTTTTAGATGTCCCGTCTTCGCCAAATTCTTACGGACGGGCAGAGAGGTGTTAGGCATAAGATGTCAAGAATTCAGGTTTATAATTGTTAATTGTTGATTATTATTGGTTATAAATAGTATAACTACCGTCTGCCGACTGCCAACTGCCGACTGCGGACTGCGGACTGCGGACTGCAAACGTTCCATAAAGATAATTTAAAATTAATTGAGGTCAGCATTTAATTATTTACTTCTTATTCATACTTAGAACGCATACTACCCTGAACAACCTGTTTTTAGTGGACACAAAGGACAGTTGAAGAGCATCATACACAAAAACACAGTTCCTTATAATAATGGGGTTCGACTGCGCTCACCCTGACATAGCGCTGTCACCCTGAGTGCAGTCGAAGGGCTTGTTACACAACAATACAATTAATGACAAACAACGGGGTTCGACTGCGCTCACCCTGACAAGTGAAAGCCATTTCCCATCTCTTCCCCTTTAGGGGCTGGGGGTCCAGCCACATCTCACACCCAATCAAGGAGTACAACAAAGCGTCAATGCGAGTCTATCTGCCGTCCAAGCAGAGAGCGACGCGGCAAATGCGAAGCATTCACTCCTGCCCGTCTTTAGCCTAAGCGATTGCGGGAATACCTAAATTTAAAAATAATCAATTGTTCGTAATCTTTAAGTTGCACCGCCAATACCATGAGATTGTCACGTCTCTACTCGTATCAACACGTTTAAATAGTGCCTTCAGAATCTCCAAACATTTCTCTGACTTCTAAATGCAAACCATCCCATTTAAAGTTAATTCAAGGCTTTAAGTACTGCATGGTTGACATAATAATTGGTACGTCCAATTTTATGTTTTACCAAATGTCCATCAGTAGCCAACTGATTTAAATAATTGGCCGCCGTTATACGAGATATATGTAGCTCATTTTGCAAAAATTCTATTTTGGTGTATGGCTGCTTAAACAAATGATTCAATAAATCTTGACTGTAAAATTTATAATTGTCACGCAAGAGCATCTTATAGTCTGCCATGGCTTTTTTGATATTCCTCACTTTCTCCAAAGTGTCTTTTGACGTTTCGGTGATGGCGGTAAGCATATAACATAAATAGTCTTCCCATTCTCCAGTATCGCGCACCTTCTGCAGCAACTGATAATACTGGTTTTTATGTTGGATAATATATTTGCTCAGATACAAAATAGGAGTATCCAATAATTGATATTGTATAAGGTATAAAATATTTAAAATTCTTCCCGTACGCCCATTGCCATCATAAAATGGATGAATACTTTCAAATTGAAAATGGAACAGCGCCATTTTAATAAGATGGTCTATAGGTAAATTTTCTTCTACATTAATAAAGACCTCCAGGTTTTGCATGAGTTTTACAATGTCCTCATGACTTTGGGGCGGCGTATAAACAATAGCATCAGTTTGTTTGTTTTTAAGTGTGGTTCCAGGCACCTTTCTGAACCCCGCATTATTCTTTTTCAGTATTTGCTGAATTTGCTTAATGTGATTTATGGATAAAAAATGATTCTTAGCTACGGTAGCAAAACCTGTTTTCATGGCCACTATATAGTTCTGCACTTCTTTGGCCTGACTAGAGGTCACACTCTCTATACCCATACTGGCTTTGTAAATCTCATCGTGGGTCGTTACAATATTTTCTACTTCCGAACTATCTTTCGCCTCCTGTATGGCCAACGTATTTATTAAAATATCCTGTCGAGGAATTGATTGGGCAACTCCCTTTAATTCGGCTAAAGCCCTATGTGCTTCCGGTAAAAGCTTAAGCACCTTTAGAGTTTCTAAGTCAACAGAATAAGGCAGGTTTTGGAGTTTCCAATTCATTGTCTATTATTTTGCACCTATATACGTGTAAAGATAATTGGATTTTCTATACACATCATACTTATGTGAAAAAAAAAGTAACATATCTATACACATTTGTATGTTTCTCAAATTGCTGCAGCACTGCATCAATCAACGATAATTAATAGAAAGAATCTAAGGTTAAGTCCAATGAGAAACTAACCTATTGATTACATCACGGCAACAGTAACCTTGACGCCTCCGCTGCTCCAATCGGAAATGGAGCACAATGTTACTTCCTAAAAGTGGCCTTTTATCAAGAAATCAACGGTATCCAGTCGTTCCCACACAAGCGTCATTCCATGTCTGTCTGCCGTCCAGGCAGAGAGTGACGAAGGAGCGACGCGGCAAATGCGAAGCATTCACTCCTGCCCATCTTTAGCCTAAGCGATTGTGGGAATATCTAAATTTAAAAATAATCAATTGTTAGTAATCTTTAGATACAACCTTCCAATTAATAAATGACGTCCCCATTCTCAATAAAGGCCTAACGTTGTTGGTGGAAAACATCAACAATGGCATAAGTGGAAAACACCAATACCAACCCGAATAACTCAGGCTCGAGCGGAACGCTTGAGCCCGCCAGGTTTCAGGATCGGCGGACTGTTTTTTCCAACAATAACGAGAACCGCCCTAACATCCTTACTAATAATCCATCAATTCAACTAAAGAAACCTTCAATAAAATTGTAAGAGCAATAAGAGTCTCAAATTTTGGATTTGTCTCACCTCTTTCTATTTTTCCAAGAGTCTTCTTAGTTATTAGGGAGGTTTTATCAGCAATCTCTTGTTGTGAAATAGACCTCCCCTCATAGTCTGAACTTTCTAAACGCTCTCTAAGTCGTCTTACATGGTCTCCAAATTTCTTTTTTTCTGAATTAAAGTTGATAGCTTTCATTCCATAAAATTCACCATATCATTAATTTTTTTTGGTAACCTGTAGGTTACTATGTTAATATTTTATATATTCGCTTTGCATTCCCTTAAAACCGAATGCAATATTTATTTTTGCGATAGCATTTCTATAAAATTTAGAAGCATTCGCTTTGAATCTCGCGCTGGAAAACTGGTAATTTAACGTGTACGAGAGGATAAGCAGATTGCTCACGACCTAGGCGTGGGCTCTCTTATCTGTACACAAGGTATACCAGTACCGCCAGCGCAGTAAGTTGAGTTCTGCGCCTTTTTTATGCGCATACTCTACTTACAAAATTGTGTTTAATTAGGTAATTACTAAAAGGTATGAAAAAACAAAGATTTCCAAACTTCAACCAGCTTGGGTACCATAGGCCAGGACTGTCACTCTTTGATCTTATCTATGCCCAAAAGCCAAAAAACCCAGTTTAACCTAAAAGCTTGGGGAAGCACCTTTCCTTTTTGATTCCGGTTGTAACCTCTTAGAATCCCCTTGCTCAATCAATCTTTTTTAATCCCGGATTAATAGCACGACGGTTTCCGCAGCATCGCCTGTCGGTAGGTATAAAATGAGTTAGTCAAACGTGGATATGGCCGCGCCAGGACCAGCATGCCTTTTTTGGCCGGCCCGATGCCACCAAAAGTTATGCGGTATAATTAAACATATTTATGCTGCAAAGCCTATAACTGCACTCTTTTTTATACTTAATAATCAACCCTACCGATAATATATTACGGTAAAAAAGCCCACTCCCAAGTTTTCGACGACATTGGAGCAGGCCAAAAGTTAAAATTAATCAATCACTTTAACCATTACAAAACTATGACAAAAAATCATAAATCAGTAAGATGGCGGCGTATTTTTGGCTGCAATCTTCTTTTCTTAATGTTCACCCTGCCCCTCACAGCCCAAGACCTCTTGGTCTCTGGCAAGGTTACCGATGGCCAATTGCCTATCTCCGGCGCCAATGTTCTTATTAAAAACACCAAAAAAGGTGTAGTATCAAATTTTGACGGGCGTTACAGCATCACCGCCAAGGCCACAGACACGCTCCAAATATCCTATTTGGGGTATACTACAGTTACCATCCCCATTCAAAATCGTACAACCATAAATGTCACCTTACAGGAGGATGCTACCGCATTAGGTGAAGTACAAATTAACGCTGGTTACTATACTACTACTGACCGTGAGAAAACCGGAAGCATATCCAGGATTACCGCTAAAGAGATAGAGACCCAACCTATCAATAATCCACTCGCAGCTATGCAAGGTCATCTTTCAGGGGTAAATATTGTACAATCTACCGGCGTACCTGGAGGGGGTTACAGCATCGAAATTCGTGGAAAAAACTTTATAAATGGAAGTACAAACCCATTATTTATAGTAAATGGTGTTCCCTACGGCTCCCAATCCTTAGAAGCTCCTGATGTTTCTGCGGGTATTAATGGTTCTCTTGTAAGCCCCTTAAATGCTATTGATCCTAATAGTATTGAGAGTATTGAAGTGTTAAAAGATGCGGATGCCACAGCGATATATGGGTCTCGTGGCGCCAACGGTGTGGTATTAATTACTACAAAAAAAGGTAAACAAGGAAAGACTATAGTAAACACGAACATGAGTACCTCACTCGGACAAGTGACAGGCTTTAGAAAACTAATGAATACTCAACAATACCTTGAGATACGAAAAGAGGCCATTATTAACGATGGATTTGGAGCTTTTTTGGAAAATCCTAACTTCGATTTTATTTGGCCCGATCTAAAAAGTTGGAGTCAAACGCGCTACACCGATTGGCAAAAAAATCTTATAGGTGGTACTGCCATTAGAAATAATTTTAGATTGTCTGTATCTGGCGGGAAAGAAAACACACAATTCTTAACTGGAGCCACACACCTAAAGGAGACGACAGTATTTCCGGGTGATTCCAATTATAAAAAGACGTCCATTAATAATGCTATCAACCACCAGTCTGCTAATCAACGCTTCACACTAGTTAGCACTGCCAGTTTTACGTTCGAAGACAATCAATTACCTAGTGCCGATTTTACCGTTTTGGCGAACACCCTCGAACCAAACGCACCCAAGCTATTTGATAATAACGGCAACTTAAATTGGGAGAATGGAACATGGGCAAATCCTCTTGCCAGACTTAAACGTCAATATAATGCCTTAATAAATACCTTAATGGCAAATATGACTGTGTCGTATTCATTAATGGACAACCTAGAGTTCAAATCCAATTTTGGTTTTAACAATTATGATTTAGAATCTTATATCATCTTTCCGAGTTCAGCATTAAACCCAAATGATGGGGTTGATTCGAGCTTTTCTTCTCTAACAACCAATAAAGGACAACGAAAATCCTGGATTATTGAACCTCAACTAAATTGGGAACAGCAATGGAAAAATATCCGTGCAAATATATTAATAGGTAGTACATTCCAGAAAGAAACCTCAACCCAATCAGTGCAAAGAGCAAGAGGATTCCCGAACAACCAATTAATACTTAACCCGTCTGCTGCAAGTTCGCTAGAAGCACTTCAAAACAGCTATAGTGAATACAAATACATGGCATATTTCGGGCGAATTAACCTAAACTACCAATCTAAATACTTTATTAACCTGACGGGGCGGCGTGACGGCTCTTCTCGATTTGGACCGAATAAACAATTTGGCAATTTTGGAGCTGTAGGTGCGGCATGGTGCTTTTCAAAAGAGGCCTTATTCAATGAGAATACCTGGTTAAGTTTTGGTAAAATCAGAGGGAGTTATGGAACCACTGGCAGTGACAATATTGGGGACTATAGGTTTTTAGGGACCTATAGTACCACGGGCTTTGACTACAACGGCACTTCGGTATTAGAACCCACTGGGGTTTTTAATCCTAATTTTAGATGGGAAACGAATAAAAAAATAGAATTAGGTTTCGAATTCGGCCTTTTTAAAGACCGAATACTGATTAATACATCATGGTATCGCAACCGCTCATCCAACCAACTCATCGGCGTCCCCTTAGCAGCTACTACAGGTTTTAATAGCTTGGTAAGTAATTTTGAAGCTACTGTTGAAAATACAGGATTCGAAATGGAATTTAGTGCTGTAAAAATCATAAATAAAAACTTACAGTGGACAACCACATTTAACTTTACTCAAGCTAAAAATAAACTTTTGAAATTTCCAGATTTAAAAAGCTCTACATTTTCAAATAAATATATCATAGGCCAACCTTTAACCATTGTGCATCTATATCATGCCTTAGGGGTTAATCCTGACACAGGCTTATATCAATTTGAAGATTATAATGACGATGGAAATATCAGTGCGGAGGACAGACAGTGGATTGTAGATTTTGCACCGAAATTTTATGGAGGATTAGGAAATATTTTTAGTTACAAGAATTTGTCAATGGAATTCTTTTTCCAATTCAAAAAGCAAAAAGCATACAACAGTTTAGCAAGCGGAGCATCGGCGGGCCTAAGGGAAAATGGTTCCGTAAATTTAATTAACCGCTGGCAGCAAACAGGCGATATGGCACCGATACAGCGCGCAACTTTTGGAAGATATCCCGGTGCCGGTTTAGGAGGACAAAACCAGAGCATGAGCAACGCAGCAGTTTCCGACGGTTCATTTATTCGTTTACGAAATGTTTTGCTTAGTTATAAAGTACCTAAACACATGCCATCTGACCTAGATTTTACTGTTTATGTACAAGGTCAAAACATACTGACCATTACCGGATTGGACGTGGCGGATCCAGAACAAACTTCCAATGCCATCTTGCCTCCACTTAGACAATTGACTCTAGGAGTCCAATTAAGTTTTTAATTCAAATTTTATAGATATGAAAGATAATAGATATAGGAAAAAGTTAAAAAGCACTTGGGATATGAAAAACCCAAAGATGCTAACTAAAATATTCGCCTGCTTTTTGATACTTGGCATGATCTCATGTGAGTCATTTGTAGAAATCGATCCACCTAACAATACTATAATAACAGAAAGCATCTTTGAGAGTGACGCTACAATAGAGTCTGCATTGGCTAATATATATTATAAAATGAGGGAAGGAGGAATGGTTTCAGGAAATTTCGGATTGAGTATAGCTTTGGGCATTTATACTGACGAGCTAGAATATTACGGAAACAACAACAATCAATTAAACCTATATAATCATAATGTATTTGCGAACGACATTACAATATCCAGCTGGTGGAATCACGCATATAATATTATTTATGCATCTAATGATATCATTGAAGGCATAGATAATTCAACCACACTATTGCCGGAGACTAAAGCCCAATATAAGGGGCAGGCATTTTTTGTACGCGCATACATGCATAGTTTATTGGTAGCACTTTTTGGTGACATACCATATGTATCTACCACTGACCATGCATCGAATAGCAAGGAAATCCGGATGCCGGTACAAAAAGTATACGAACACATAATAGCTGATCTTAATAATGCAATTACTTTTTTGGACAGCTCAGACGCTTCAAAAGAACGGGTGATACCAAATCAGTCAGCAGCAAATGCCTTGTTATCTAGAATGTATTTATACACCCAAAAATGGGAAAAGGCTGAAGAGACATCAAGTAAGTTGATCAGTACTTTCACTTTAGAAACAGACGTTCAAAAGGTGTTTTTAAAACACGCCTCAGAAACCATATGGCAATTTAAACCCGAAGGGAAAAATATAAAAAACACCCAAGAGGGGCAAATATTGGTAATAAATTTTGTGCCCACTCAAGGTTATGGACTTTCCGATAGTTTATTGACAGCTTTTGAAACGGGTGACCTGAGAGCAACTAATTGGATAAATAGCATTACCAGCACAGATGGTTTAACTACCATCTATTATCCCTATAAGTATAAAGAAACGATTAACACCACTGCCAATTCGTTAGAGTACTCCATCATTTTCAGATTGGCAGAGCAATATCTAATACGTGCCGAGGCTCGCGCTCATTTAGGCGCTATTTCAGATGCCCAAAACGATTTAAATACTATTCGTAATCGAGCAGGTTTGAATGATATAGCAACTACTGATGCCATGGCACTCATTGATGCCATTCATCAGGAACGCCGAGTGGAATTATTTACAGAACATGGCCATCGATGGTTCGACCTCAACAGGATAGGACGAGCGGATGAGGCTTTAAGGGCAATCAAACCTAACTGGAGGCCTACAAATGTCCTATTACCCATTCCGGAAACTGAACTAAGACTAAATCCAAATTTGAAACCTCAAAATTCAGGCTATTAATAATAAAAATCTTTAATATGAAAACCTTATTTATGCTGTCCATCCTAACTAATTTGACGTTATCTGCCCAAACTATTTCACCTGCTAAAGCTCAATATATGGTGTCAAAAACCATCCTAAAGAAGGGTGATGAAGCGACACTAACATTTACCATCACTATCCCTGATAATTGGCATATCTACAGTAATATCCAAAATTATGAATTAGGCCCCTTACCTGCGTCTTTCCTATTTGAGCCAGATACTGGATATAAGCTTTTAGGACCTGTTATACCCATAGGATCAAGACAGAAGTATGATCCCATTTTTCAGGTACAGGTAAATTATTTTGATAAGGCAGGCCAATTTCAACAAAAAATAAAAATAAGATCAGATAACACTGTTGTTAAAGGCTATTATGACTATCAGCTATGTAGTACAACAGAAAACAAGTGTCTTATGGTTACTGAAAATTTCGAATTTAATATACAAACGACACCATGAACATTATGAAAATAAAAATAAACTACATTTTTACGATTCTATATATAGGTTTAATATCTAATATATATGCGCAAAATAATCCAGAATCAAATGGACAAAAAGATTGGGAATATTTGAATCAAATGAAGAACTTTTTTTGCAAAGCTCCAGAAGAATGTAATGAAGTAGATAATATGAACCTTCTGGAATATCTAATATATGTAGACAAACTCTATGCCAGTCGCTCTAAATTAGCTGAAGATTTTCTAGATAAATATCCTGATAATCCGCATTATGATGAGGCGTTGCAATTATTTCTCAGCTCGTATTTCGCCCCAAGGTTCATACCTGAAAAAATTGATAAGGAAAAGGCTGAGATTATATCCAAGTTACCTAGAAAAGGAGACACAAATGCTTGGGCAAAAGCCTACCGTTTATTGCCGGTAGATGAAAAGGCTAAAAAGCGTTGGCTGAACAAAGGGAAGGGATATGTGAATAAAATCCTTAACTCAAACGCTCCAGACGAACGCAAAGTGAAAATTGCAATTTTGTTATTCAACCGGGATTATATCTTGGCGAGTAATAATTATGCTTATTTAATTAAGGATTCGAATGAACAGGATTACTGGGATTCTTTTGAAAAGTTTTATTGGGAATCCATGCAGTTGCGTTTAGAAGAACTTCGGGATACCTATCCCGATTCTGTCACCTTAGCCAAATTTATACAAGCAATACTTGATGATATTAGAGGTTTCTCCCCCAAGCTGGCTAAGGACTACACCGATAGATTTATTTTTGAATTGGAAAAAAACAATTTATTATCCAATCGAAAAGGAACTGAAGCATTACATTTAGGTTTAGCCAACAATTTAAAAGCAATCGAAGCCTGGGAAAAGAATTCGACCAACAAACCTATCGAAATGGCTTTCACCGCTTTTGACGGGAAGTATGTTGACCTTTCTAAAATGAAAGGTAAGGTCATTCTAATCGATTTTTGGTCTACACGTTGTCCGCCCTGTATAGCTGCTATGCCACAATTAAAAGCTATATATGATAAGTACAAAGAAAAAGGCTTTGAAATAATTGGGGTTGCTGCAGATGGGGATAAATCAAGAGATAATATTAAAAAAATATTGAATAAAGCCAATGCAGATTGGCCTCAGTATTTGGATGGAGGTAAAGACGCTACTGTCAGTTATCATTCATTGTATCAAATAAAAGTGCTGCCCACGATGTGGTTATTAGATACTGAAGGAAAAATTGTAGAAAATAAAATTGAACTATCGCAATTAGAATCTTTGATCCGTAAATATTTAGAATTATAAACTCATTCGACCATTAATATAATGCGAAAGTGCAATGAAGAACAGTTGAGGCAAATAACCTCTTATTAGAAAGGCATAATGCTGGTTTGTTTTTACACAACAAGAAAAGGCATCCGATAAGGACGCCTTTTCTGATCAAAGGCAATGCATTAATTATTCTTTCTCAATTCATTGTTTTCGATAGAGCCAAGTTCAGGCGTAGCGTAAAGCTGATAGCCTTCCTGTGTCTTACATAAATCTCCAAATGGGTGTTTAACACAATCAGTCGTTACTGATTGTACACCAGGGATAAACGGATCATCGTAATACCCAGTTTGGGAAGTACTCTTAGCTTCTGTTGCAAATGCCAAACCCATCGCAAACACTATTGCAATAATAGGCAATACGCTTTTTAAAACTTTAGTTTTCATAATATTAAAATTTAAATTAACGATCTACTCTATTGTACAGGTTTTCGACCTTCCCCCTGTCACTACGTAGTATTATTGTTGTTTTTCTGATGATTTAGAAGGCTCAAGCAAGATGCCGAGCACCGCCAAACCAATAAAAAACAAGTTAAATAAGATGTGGCTCCGCCAATCTATTCCCGAAATAACACCCCTACATGAACACGGATTATAGAGGCTGAAATAAAGCGTGTATATGAGATACCCAGTAAATAACAGGATCAATCCCAAAAACGAAAAAAAACCCCAATGTCTGAGTGATGGCCATAGCAGCAAGACCACCACCATAAGTTCAAACAAAGGAATCGTCCACGCCAGAAAAGTAGCAGCCTGGGCTATTGGATGCACTTGAGACAACTGATCTTTAAAAACGGAATAGCTAAAAGGTTTGTTTAAGGCAGCATAAGCAAAAAGAGAGATAAACAACAGAGCCAAAGAGTTGGTGATAAGAATTTGGCCTGTATGTTTTCTTCGATAGGACATCACTTTTTTAGAGCTGTTTAACGGTAACTAAATTAATAGTGCCAAATCAGCAAACATGAGGGAATTAGCATCAAAATTAAGGACAAAGCCATCAAATTTTTATATGAATCCAAGCTCGCGCCTGCACCAGTAGTTTCTGGTCTTCCTAGTCGAATACATCAAAAATTTCTTTCAAATGTCGCTTTCAGCATTCAATGGTGGCCGTGCTGACTCCCAATGAAAGCCGATACAGGATCTGCCGGTCACATTGGTCATCGTCAAAATCGAGCGCCAAATTTTTACGTGGCACCTGATTCACACTCGGACCGTAAAAGATGTTTCCTTCTTTAAGACTCGAAATAGCGTCCATTAAGGCGGAGAATTAAGGTGGGCTGCAATGATTTAATACGGTTAAATGGTGGAGGTTGTTGCTTGGAAGTAAGCAATAATGGATAGAACAAACCACCTCGTCTGCAATTTCTTTTCTGAAATTGCAGCCACTCCTCCTTGAAAAGGAGGAGAATTTTGGAATACTGCTATAATTTGATTGAACGCTTTTATTTTGTTGATGGAAAAAGCTAATAACCACTAGAACGAACCACTTCGCCTGCAATTCCTCTTTGGTAATTGCATCCACTCCTCCTTGGGAAGGAGGAGAATTAAGGTTTTATACTCCTATTTATTTATACTCCTATTTAATTGTATAATTATATCAGGATTTATTCAATAACCTGTATAGTTATTTTTAGGACTGGTCAACAACAAATCCACAAACCATAAGTACAATCGTCAGGATGGGTCAAGCTCATAGAGATACTCCATGTATATTCATAACATGGGCATTTTGGCACAAAAGGCAACAAACGGCACAGATGGAGATAGTGACGAAAAGATCAAAAAGAAGCAGAATAGTACGGATTATCGTAAAAATAGGGAAAGAACAAAAAATCATTCCTCTTCAGAGACATTGCACCATTACGGCAACAATGACAAATCACCTCAGGGTATTACCTATAATTTAGCCTTGGATTCAAAACTGGATATATAAAACAGAGTCCGATGTTTTACGCACCCAGGACTGGTTCTAAAACAAACAAATTGTATAATCCGAGGACAAATAGATAATGTCCTCACAAACTTAAAAATAATGGCAAAATTAAGAAGCTTAATCAAGGTCGAAGGAACTCTGGACGATCTTACCTTTTACTAGGCAGAGAGGGGTATTTAGTATGCGCCAAAGGGGTAACCCATCTATGAGTTTGCTACGGCTTCGCAATGACGCTACTCATTGAGTTTCCGTATCTGCGAGGTATTGCAGAGGGTCAAGCAATCTACAGTCAGTATTTCATAATTATATTTCAAACGTCTCTTGGGTCTTGGCTCTTGGTTCTTGGTTCTTGATTCTTGATTCTTGATTCTTGATACTCTATACTAAATACCAACAGCGAAGCAGTCTTAATTCTAATTCATTTATTATAAAACCCCCGATACCACGCCACAAAAGCCGCAATACCTTCCGCTACTTCCGTATTCGGTTGATAGTTATAGTCTTTTTTCAATAAGTTGACATTGGCATAGGTCTGTTTGACATCACCAGGTTGCATGGGCATCATCTCTTTGATGGCGGTTTTGCCCAGGGCTTTTTCTATGGCCTCAATATATTCCAAAAGTTGGACCGGCTGACTGTTGCCTATATTGTAGAGTTTGTATTTTGAAGTATTGATTGAAGTATCCAATAGGGTGGTGATTACCCCGGCGACGATATCGTCGATATAGGTGAAATCACGGGAGAGATCGCCATTATTAAACACCTTGACGGGTTTGTTGTTGATGATGGCCTCCGTAAACAAGAACATGGCCATATCGGGTCTTCCCCAAGGGCCGTACACCGTAAAAAAGCGTAGACCAATGGTCTCAAAGCCGTATAAATGACTGTAGGCATGTGCCATCAATTCGTTGGCCTTTTTGGTTGCAGCATACAAGCTAATGGGATGATCCACAATGGCTGTTTCTTCAAAAGGCACCGCATCACTATTGCCATAAATACTGGAACTGCTGGCATAGACCAATTTGGGAACTTTATAATGGCGACAGCATTCCAAAATATTTAAAAATCCGGTCAGATTACTATCGGCGTAGGCTTCGGGATTTTCTAAGGAATATCGCACTCCGGCCTGAGCGGCCAAATTACAAACGACGTCGATAGCATAAGTTTCAAAAAGCTTTGGTAAGGCATTTCGGTCTTCCAAATGCATTTTAACAAAAATCATTCGATCGCCATAAGTGGTGCTTGAGGTGTAATTCAATTCTTGGGCGGCTTCTTTTTTGTCAATTCCCAACACGTCCAAACGCGCCAATTTTAAATTGACATCATAGTAATCGTTAATATTGTCAAGCCCTATGACCCTGTGCCCTTTTTCCAAAAGGACTTTAGAGACGTGGAAGCCGATAAATCCGGCCGCTCCGGTAACCAATATTGTTTTTGACATGGTCTTAGTGTTATTTTCCGATGGCATATACTTGGAATCCGATGGTTTCCAAGCTTGACTTATCCAAAATCCCGCGTCCGTCAAATACGAAAGCCGGTTTTTTCATCTCATCATATATTTTTTGCCAATTGTAGGTTTTAAATTCGTCCCATTCGGTTAAAACGGCAACGGCATGCGCATCTTTACAGGCCTCATAAGGATCATGTTCGGCCGTGAGTTGACTTTCATTATCATCTTCAGGACGTGTATTGAGATAATTGAGATCGGATTGCATCTGTTGTGCCGTCACTTTAGGATCATAGACTGCGATATTGGCCTGCTCTTCCATAAGTTGGTCTGCCACATAAATGGCCGCCGACTCCCGGGTGTCGTTGGTGTCCTTTTTAAAGGCCCAACCCAAGAAGGCGATTTTCTTACCAGAAATGGTGTTGTAAAGGGTTTGGATGATTTTGGATCCAAAACGACGTTTTTGATAGTCGTTCATTATTATGACTTGTTCCCAATAATCGGCCACCTCGTTCAATCCATAAGACTTTGCAATATAGACCAGATTTAAAATATCCTTTTGGAAACAAGACCCTCCGAAACCTACCGAAGCCTTTAAAAATTTAGGCCCGATCCGACTGTCTTTACCAATGGCGATGGCGACTTCATTGACATCGGCTCCGGTCACCTCACACAATTCTGAAAGGGCGTTGATAGACGATACGCGTTGTGCCAAAAAGGCGTTAGCGGTCAATTTTGATAATTCGGACGACCAGAGGTTTGTGGTCAGGATATTTTCCAAAGGCACCCAAGTGGCATAAATATCCACCAAGGCCTGAATAGCTTCCAGTCCTTCCTTGGTTTGCTCCCCACCAATAAGCACCCGATCTGGGGCAACAAGATCCTGAACGGCAGTGCCCTCCGCCAGAAACTCCGGATTAGATAAAATCTGGAATTTGACCCCGTTTCCGGTATTGTGCAAAATGCTTTTAATGGCCTGGGCAGTTCTCACTGGGAGTGTCGATTTTTCTACAACAATCTTGTCGGTTTTGGCAACCTTTGCAATTTGCCGTGCACATAACTCAATATATTTTAAATCGGCAGCCATCCCCTTCCCTTGACCGTAAGTTTTGGTAGGTGTGTTGACTGAAATGAAAATCATATCGGCCGCTTCAATGGCCGCATCGACATCTGTGCTGAAGAACAAATTTCGGTTTCTAGCCTCAGCAACCACCTTATCCAAGCCCGGTTCATAAATTGGCAATTTGTCCAAGTCTTTATCGTTCCAGGCGGCAATACGAGCTGCATTGATATCTACAACAGTAACTTTAATGTCGGGATTTTTCTGTGCGATGACCGCCATGGTAGGTCCTCCTACATAACCTGCGCCAATACAGCAGATGTTTTTAATTTTCATGCTTTTATTTTATTTTTAATTCATTCATTTCTGGCAATCTAAAGTAGTCTTCAGTTTTCAGTTTTCAGTCCTCAGTCCTCAGTCCTCAGTCTTCAGTCTTCAGTCTAACTTCAACAACCCGCCCGTACCGCCCGCCTGAACGAAATCATTCGGGCAGGAAAAGGCACGTTCGGGCGGGTCTTAAATCAACATTCATCAATCTTCAATCTTCAGTCTCTATTCTTTTTCAAATGCGAAATTTACAAAAAACCTCGGTTCTTCATGATCTCGTCTTTCTATAATACATTCATTTTTATAGATTTTTGGTTTTCCAAAAACCAGTCGTAGGTCATTTTTATACCGGCATCCAAGTCAATTTTCGCCTGCCATCCTTGATCGCTCAATTTGGATACATCCATAAGTTTACGTGGCGTACCATCGGGTTTTGAACGGTCCCAATGAATGGCTCCTTGGTGTCCCACAATATTCTGGATGGTGTGTGCCAAGGTTTTAATGGTGACATCTTTTCCGGTGCCTACATTATAGAGATGTTCAGGAAGTACATGTTCGAGGGCATGTACCACAGCTTGTGCCATATCGTCAACATGAAGGAATTCTCGCATGGGCGTCCCGCTGCCCCATAATTCGACTGGCTCATTATTCGCTTTTGCATCGTGGAATTTTCTGAGCATGGCGGGTAATACATGCGACGTTCTCAGATCAAAATTATCATGAGGCCCGTAAAGATTGGTTGGCATTAAACTGACAAAATCTTTATTGAATTGTCGTCGGATGGCCTCGCAAGCCTTTACCCCTGCAATTTTCGCAATGGCGTACCATTCGTTGGTGGGCTCTAAACTACCGGTCAACAAATACTCTTCCTTTAAAGGTTGAGGGGCCATTTTTGGATAAATACAGGAACTCCCCAAAAAAATGAATTTTTTGACCTCATGATGATGGGCACTGTCGATCAAATTATTTTGAATTTGCAGATTTTCCATCAAAAACAGGTAAGGATGTTCACTGTTGGCCAAGATCCCACCCACCTTGGCGGCGGCATCAATCACCACTTCCGGACGTTCGTGCTTAAAAAAACGAGCTACCTCATCTTGGTTTCGCAAATCGAGTTCCTTGCTGCTTTTTCCTATCAAATTATCATATCCCAAACGGCTGAGAGCACGCCAAACGGCGGAGCCCACCATCCCGTTATGGCCTGCAATATATATTTTCGTGTTTTTATCCATGGTTATTCATAATAGTTGAGGGTCTTATGACCTCCTTCTTTCAAATATTGTTCCTTCTGCATGAGCTTGACATCACTTTTCATCATGTCTTTGACCAAATCCTGCAAGTTCAGTTGAGGCTCCCAACCGAGTTTATTCTTAGCCTTAGAAGCGTTTCCTATTAAAAGATCCACCTCAGTGGGCCTGAAATATTTAGGATCGACATTTACCACTTCAGTTCCTATTGGCAATTGGAATTTCTGATCATGGCAAGCCGTTACAAAGGCTTTTTCCTTCACTCCTGAGCCTTTAAATGCCACATCTATACCCACCTCTGCAAATGCCATTTTTACAAAATCTCTTACAGACGTGGTCTTTCCGGTAGCAATGACCCAATCTTCAGGTTCATCGGCCTGAAGAATCATCCACATCATGCGGACATAATCCTTGGCATGTCCCCAATCTCTTTTCGCATCCAAATTACCTAAATAGACCCTATCTTGCAAACCGAGGGCAATTCGAGAAACCGCTCGTGTTATTTTTCGGGTGACAAAGGTTTCACCTCTAATGGGCGATTCATGATTGAATAAAATACCATTGCAGGCGTACATCCCATATGCTTCACGGTAATTGACCGTGATCCAATAGGCGTACATTTTCGCCACTGCATAAGGCGAGCGCGGATAAAATGGGGTGGTTTCCGATTGTGGCACCTCCTGCACTTTCCCGTAAAGCTCTGATGTAGAGGCCTGATAGATCCGTGTTTTCTTTTCCATGCCCAACAAACGGACAGCTTCCAAGATCCGCAAAGTTCCCAAACCATCTGTATTGCCTGTATATTCAGGAACTTCAAAAGATACACTCACGTGGCTCATAGCCGCCAGATTATAGATCTCATCGGGCTGAATATCCTTAATCAACCTTATAAGGTTGGTACTATCGGTCAGATCGCCATAATGCAGGAAAAAATTCCGATCCTTTTCGTGCGAATCCTGATATAAATGATCTATTCTATCAGTGTTGAACAAAGAAGAACGTCTTTTGACACCATGGACTTCATAGTCTTTATTCAATAGAAATTCAGCTAGGTAAGCTCCATCCTGTCCCGTAATTCCGGTAATAAGTGCAATTTTTTTCATTTTAAAAATATAATTGAGTTTTAAATAACTTCATAGCTTCGCTGTCGGCAGCTCCAGAACCACGTGCAACCACCTGACTTTTAAGTAAATTGATTTTTAAGCAAATTAACCGAATTTAAGCTCAAAAAGATGCAAAAATAGGATTAATTTATAAAAAGGCTGACAGAATCATTTAATTTTCAACTTAATCACATAGCCCAATTTGTGCAAAACTACCCAGCATTGGTTTCCAGAAATGTATTTCACCGTGCCTTTTTTGGCGGTCAATCCAAAGTCTTTTAAGTCAATTTCACGACCAATTTCAATTTTCTCGGTGGACAGAACCTGATGTTTCTGACTGGCAATATCTTTGAGCACTTGCACTTCTTTTTCAGGCACCACCGCAGGTTCTCCCAACCAAAAAAGATAACGTAGCGCACCGGGAACCGTAAAAACCTGAGAACGCTCCTTATCAGGAACATTAATGAGCAGCATGGACGGCAATAGTGGCACTGTGACTTTCTTTTTACGGTCACTCCATTGTCTGACTTCTATTCGCGTGGGACAACAGACCTCGAAACCATTTTCCTGCAGACGTTCAGCGACTTTAAGTTCGTGTTTGGGCTTTGTTATGAGTACGTACCAGGGCATGAAATTCACTTTTAGATTATTCGGGTGTTCAAAGATATGAAAGTGTGAGACAAAATCACGACTTCTGAAAACCTCTAAATCTAAGATGGCGCATTTTCTAACCGATCAATTTGAATTCCTGCGGACTTCCAACCCAACCAATCTCGAAAATCTGGCTCCGGCGAAACAAACCACTATGGATTGGAAATTCATGGTTATATTTTGGACGATTGAAAGTCTTCTTCACGAAATAGCCATAAAATAATATGAAAAACCCCCAATTATTCGTAATCCTAAAAGCCATCAGGACGTGGCTAAAATATTTATAGAAACTAAAGCAGCTGTAATGAATCTCGAAGACGCTGCACTTGGTATCAACATCGCATATTTCAAAAGGAATGACCTTAATTAAAATTAGAGATGTCGTTCCAACGGAACTCGATGTAGTGTTGAGGCCAATGACCATCGTCGATGCAATTTACAGCTAGGTCCAATCAAGTTATTTGCATTCAACCATTAGGATAAAACGGTAGCACCGAATATAAGCATCGTGGATTATTTATCTATCTGTCTTTCAGAACAAAGTCCTTATTTCCGCTTACTTTAGTTATCGAATAGCATTTGTAAATGCGCATTAAAAGATGGAAGTGTTTTGGACATTAGTTCTTTATCGCTACTTTTATGTCGATTTTTTCAAAATTTTAATATCAACTTAAATAAATCCCTTATACTTTTGCACAAAACTCAGTGGATGCTTATTAGAATTCTGATGAAACCGATGATTGTCATATGCTTGTTACTATCAATGGCATTGCCTGTTCTGGGTCAAGACATTGCCGCTTTTTCAGGAACCAAGACACCTGCAACTGCTACGGTCCCCAACATCACTGCTGAACCATTATCCCGAGGTCCAGGTCTGACCGTTAGCGGCGGACCAACGTTTAGTAGCGGCAACTGGACTTCCGACAAAAAACTGGACAGTAGGGACTATATCCAATGGTCGGTTGCCGCCGATCCAGGTTATATCATAAACATCACTGAATTACAAATTAACTTTGACAGAGATCCGGATGGATTTTCTCATTTTTTTACGGGCAACGGGCCTGCAAAAATAAGAATCAGAACCAGTTTGGACGATTTCAAATCTGATATCTATGCGCATGACAAGGTCAGCAACTCAGGACAATCCCCAACCATCGAAACGGCACTACGATCGGCTCCAGGTGACACCATAACGTTCAGACTCTATGGCTTTGCCGCCAATATCGGAATGTTGGGCCCTTTGGGCACTTTGGACATTGAAGGCGGTTTGGGTACAGTTTTGGGGCTTGAGAATACGGGAATTCGCCTGGCAGGCAACGTCATCTACGATGGCCTACAATACAGTAATGGGACCTGGATCCCCCATGCCCCCACTGCAAGAACAAGAGATGAAAACGTCATTATTTACAATGGCATCTATACGGAAACCAACCAAGTACAGGTCAAAAACCTAAAAGTCAATCCTGGCGCTGGAATTGTCATTGAAAAATCGGGAGCCATTACCGTCAATGGCAATTTGTTTACCGCAAATAATGTGACCTTGAAATCTGGATCAGACGAATTTTCGAGCCTGATCGTGACGGGCGAAGTGGCCGGAGCGGTCACCTACGAGCGTCAGATGAAAACCAAAACCATGCTGTCAGGTTCAGGCAATGAACTTCTTATCTCAGCTCCCGTAACGGGAGAAACCTATGATGTGTTTAGAACAGCAAACCCAAATATTGTCAGCAATGAGACCAACTCAAGGTTTTTATTTGGGCCGTTTGACAAAGCAAATGCGGCATTCGCCTACTATTCAAAAAAAGACAAGGCGCCATTTGAAGCTGCAACAGGCTACCAAGCAGCATCAACCAACAATGGCCACTTCACATTCAAAGGAACTGTGAACACTAACGCCATCAAAAAAGAGATTTCACATTCAGGACCGGCCTTAGCCGAATGGAACCTTATAGGAAACCCTTACCCTTCGTACCTCAAGGTGTCCGATTTTCTAACAGCCAATGCGGAGCAATTCGCCTTGACCTCATCTGGGATCTATAGCTATAATGGCGATGCCTCATTGGGCTGGAAGGTTTATAACCTCGCCTATCTTACGCTACATCCCCAAACAAAACTAGCTCCCGGCCAAGGATTTATGGTCGCTTCCAAAGATGGTGGCGGGACCATCAGTTTTACCCCAAAGATGCGCAGCTTAGGCAAGCTGAACACATTTAGTGTTGGCCAACCCTCAATCGATGACAAGGTGGGTTATTTAAGATTAAATATGAGCAGCGGCATCCATAATTACAACACCGAATTTTATTTCAATCAGCACTCCACAAAAGGCCTGGACCCAGGATATGACGCCAGCATTTATGGGGGCAAGGCGCCTGTCTTTTCGATATTCTCACATTTGTTGGAAGACACTACCGGTCTTGACATGGCTGTCCAATCACTGGCCTACAACGATCTTGCCAATGATACAGACATTCCCTTAGGACTGAACGCTACTAAAGGTCAGCACATTACTGTAAGCATGGCTGAGGCCTTACTACCAGAGGAAACGGAAGTCTATTTGGAAGATCAACTGGAAGAGACCTTCACCTTGTTGAATCTGGACGATTATCGCTTTATAGCAGATGCCAATTTATCCGGTACTGGTCGTTTCTTTTTACATCTCGTAAATTCCACCTTGTCCTATGGCGGCAATGGGCTGAGCGAACATCAATTGTACACGACCAATGGTGCCCACATGCTACACATCAAAGGGAACATAACGTCAGATACCCTTGTCTCTGTGTACGATACCCAGGGGCGACTCATGCACAGCCGACAACTTGATGGGCAAGACAAAAACAAGACATTGGACCTCTCCATATTATCCAACGGGATGTATATTGTAAAATTAAGGTCTGGTTCTATGGAGAAGATTAAGAAAATAGTTGTATATTAAGACTCCAACTTTAAAAGTTCAACAGACTGATTTTAAGAGAACTACCGAAATCACACCTCAGTTTATTTTTTTTATCGACAAACGGTAAAGATAGACGCTAAAAATGATTTAACTTTCAATATCTTTGCAAACAAGTTAACAAACGGTATAACCCAAATTAACAGTATATTATGGCAAAAAACTACAATCCTTGGATGCTATTGGTCATCCTTCTTATAAGCATTAATTTTTCTTTTTCGCAATCCCACCATACAGTTACTTTTACTGGGAATGCCAGCGATTTTAATCCCAATGAAAAAATTACCGGGGGTGATAACGTTGATTATTACGTCACATTTGACGAGACGAAAATGTATTTTGGAGCGTTTAGAACAAACGGTGCAACCTTTACTCCACAAGATTATTTTACAATATATCTTGATACAGACCCTCAACCAAACTTAATAGGGTATCCAGGCACCGGTTCTACTGTAGGAAGGACTTTGAATGGTAGAACACCTACTTTTCCTTATAGTGCTAATCATACAATTACCATAAGAAACAGTGGTGTTGCTGGAGAATCCTACCACTATATATATAAAGGCAATGGCTGGTCAAACCACGGGGCGCCTGGAACCAATCCTACAAGTTATACACAACGCACTTCCTCAACAGCGTTAGAAATCGCCATTCCAAAATCTCAAATAAACTCTGCAAAAGGTATTTATTTTAGCATGTATATGTCTAATAGTAATGGGTTTTTCGGTTATGGAGATGCTGGATATCCAATTAGCTTTAGTGGCAATGCTAGTTCGGGCTACTTTGGTGGTATTGGCATTAATGCCACGACAGTTGTACCAACAGAACATACAAACACTCCAATTTTACACACACTTCCTGCGGGCGCAAACCCACAACCTGATGGAAAATATGCGCATATTGACATCGACGGCAACTATTACTACTATGTGGAAGGAGATATAGAACTTGTAGCAGGAGGCACCGCTACAATAGCAGGAGGTAACGCCTTGATAGTTGATGGCACTTTCACCAATAACGGTTTGATCACTTTACAGTCCACTTCAACTTTATATTCAAGTTTAATCCCTACATCGGTTGATGGTACAGGCACAATACGATATAACAGGCATGTTAACAGAAATGGCATTGGTAGTCAAAAAGATTTAATATCAGCACCACTTACCGGCCAGACTTTTGGAGCATTTGCAGCTGTTAACCCTAATATCGTTAGTAATCCCAGTGACCGCACTCAAAAAGGCTTTGGCCCCTTTAACAAAACAACTGGTGACTATGAAACTTATGATACCGTCAACAACGCGAACACCATTTTAACACCCGCCGTCGGCTATAGAGCGGCTTCAGTTGTAGTTGCTCCTTCAACTTCTGGCGGACCATTTACGTTTACTGGAGATATAAACACAGGTGTAGTTAGTATTCCCATATTAAATACAAACAACGAATATGCACTATGGAACCTTATTGGAAATCCTTATCCTTCCTATATCAGCATGAGACAATTCATTAACGACAATTTAAATGAACTCAATCCTACCTTGTTTGGTATATATGGATACACTGGACACAACCCTGGAGTTTGGGAGACCGTGAATATAGTTAGCAGTGGTAATCGTTTGATAGCTCCTGGACAAGGTTTTTACGTACTTGCCAAAACTACTGGAGGTACAATTAGCTTCAACCCTGCCATAAGAGCTCCTGGAGACACCGATGATTTTATACTTAATAGATATGCCGCGCAAGATTCTCAAGCCAGCATACGCTTAACGATGACAAGTGGCTCAAAATATTATCACACGGATATCTTTTTTGACATAGCAGGCACACTAGGTTTCGATCTTGGCTATGATTCCGGAGTATTAGGTAACCATCCGTTTTCGATATATTCCAAATTGGTCGAAAACAACAATCCTGAATACAATATTCCATTTGCTATACAAACTTTACCTTATAGCATTTTAGACTCTGAGGTTGTGGTTCCTATTGGCATCAAAGCTACGGCAGGTGAACAGTTAACAATAAGTGGCATAAACACTCCATATCCACTACCTCTGCCTTACGAGGTTGATGTTTATTTTGAGGATAATATTGCCAACACCTCTACTCTCCTTAAAAACGGAGATCATATTTTTACACCAGACAGTGACCTGTCAGGATCAAATAGATTCTCGTTGAGATTCACGAATAGCACACTAAGTGTGGACAGTTCTCATTTTGATGATCTACAAATTTACAGCCCGTACAAATCAGGCCATCTTATAGTAAAAGGTCAGATTTATGAAAACTCCAAAGTAGAAATTTATGATCTGAATGGACGTTTATTGCGAAACGTTGTTCTTTATAACAATCAATCATTAAACCGAATTGATATAAGCGGCCTGTCGTCAGGAATCTATATCATAAAAATCAACAATACAACAGGTTCTAAAATAAAAAAAATACAGGTTCATCAATAAACTACATCACCCAGATTTAACTGAAACTATTTATCTCTTAAGAAGATCACTATTTATTTGAAGCATGAAAAAGAAAAATTATAAAACTGAAATAACACGAAAAGAAGCTTTGCAGCGCATGGGCAAATACGCAGCCCTTACCGCCGTTGGCACTTTTGTTATATTGAATCCTAAAAAAGCACAGGCTCAATCCCCAGATCAACCTAAGGACCCAGGTGACGGCTGGGAAGGATGGGATTAAATTATTTTTATTTGAAAATTTGAAAACTGATCTAAGCCCCAAACACATTGCAAAATTAGACAACAACTCTATTCTATGGTTTGAACCTTCTAATCAATATATTGTCATTTCAGATGCTTTATGGGCTATTGTAGCGCGATACTTGGATTGCCCTACTCAAAAACATTTTGTAAGCCAATTACAAAGCACTTACAATATATCACTCAAGAAAGCAGAAGTTTACTATAATGAAATTACCGAATTACTAATCAGCTCAAATCAAAAGCAAGAAATTGAACTAAACAATCCTAAATCTCTACTAATGTCCAACCAAGCTATAGTGGAGGTTTACCGTTTTGGAAACACTACTATTAAAATAAGCTTTGGTTCTGAAAAAATCAGAGAACGTATTCATCCGCAATGGGCCCACTTAGCAACAATTCAATCTGGGTCTATAACATTCCATTTCCATCTTTACAACGATTTAAATCATATTTATCTATTTAAAAATGAGCTATATATTGCGGATTATCCGTTAACAGACTATCATTTACTACAAGGTCAGTTCGCACTCCAGATCATCAATAGCCTTTATAATAAAACTGAATCCGATTGGATTGCCACCTTCCATGCGTCCACCGTGTGCAACGATAAGGAAGCCATAATGATCATAGGCGATTCCGGAAACGGCAAGAGTACCTTAGCCGCCGTTTTGATGGCCAATGGCCTTGATGTTTTGGCCGACGACTTCTCGCCTTTGTCAGCAGAAAACCAAGAATTGTACCGCTTCCCATCGGGCATTTCAGTTAAAGAAGGTGCTTTTAGCACTTTGAAACCCATGTTTCAGGATTTTGAGCAATTTCCTATTTATACCAGTACCTCAAAGAATGTAAAACTTAAGTACATTCCACCTATGGCCGACTTTGGTAAGGCCGCATCACATTTCCCGTGTCAAAAAATCGTCATGGTCAATTATGATGCGAATGCCAAATCAGAAATGAAAACAATCAGGATTGAAAAAGTTTTGGAAACCTTGATCCCAGAGTCATGGCTATCTCCCTTGGCTTCAAATTCCAGGCTTTTTTTGGATTGGCTAAAGGAAGTTTCCTGTTATGAGCTCACCTACTCAGACAATAGCATTGCTGTTTCCCAATTTAAAAAATTATTCGATTCCTAATGTCACCCCATTCCACAATTGTTTCCTTAAATTTGAAGCTGGCCTAATACTTATAAATGGTGACAAAAAGCGCTCTATATTCAACCATGCAACTGATTGCGGACATCTTGTGTTTCAACAACAATCAAGCCGAGCTAGCTAAGTATTTTAACCAAACAGTGATCAATTGGGACAACATCGTAGTTGAAGCTAGCAAGCACTTAATGTTGCCCGCACTCTACTATAAACTTAAGACTAAGGAGTTATTAGAACTCATTCCACCCGATTTAGCTGAGTATTTGGAAGAAATCGCCGCAATCAATAGGGGCAGAAATGAGGTTTTATTAATTGAAGCACGTGAAATTTCAGAAATTTTCAAGAACGAAGATATCGATTATGTTTTTATTAAAGGTGTGGCTTTACTTGCTGGACAAATATTCAAAGACCAATCGGAACGAATGATTGGGGATATGGATATTTTAATTCCTCCAACGCAAATACACAAAGCGTATCGTCTTTTAGAGCAACAAGGCTACACTGAAAATGTGGGGTTCAACTATCAACCCAAAAATTATCGTCACCTATCTCGACAAATAAACCCTAACAGATTGGCGGCCATAGAGTTGCATAGTGACATTTTAATCCACAAACACCGTGGACTTGTTGATAGTCATTTAATACTGGAAAACAAAATTGAAATTGATGGTATAAATGTTCCTAGGTTCGAAGATTCCATTCGTATCGCCATTTTTTCCTCTCAAATAAATAATCATGCCCATTTATTTGGTTTAATGGATATGAAAACCATCTATGATTGCCTGTCCATAGGTCTGCAACATAATAGAGAATTGCTGAAAAGCCTTTCAAATCAAAAATACTCCCAATCCTTTTTAGCATTATCAAGCGTCTTTTTCACAGAATTTCGGCCATTCCACACCAACAGTTTTTCTCGGATGATGAGAAGTTATTTCTGTTTTAAAATCAACCATCCAAAAATTGGCCGATTCGTTCACAGGACCTTCACTTTTTTACATTCAATCCTATTGCGTTTAAACTTACTTATTTCTAACAAAAGTTACAGGATTCATATTTTAAAACACAAAATACTAGTCAAGAAAAATTAAACTGATAAAAACCTACTATCTAAACTTTGTACTTAAGAAGTAAAAGAGTATTTTTGAACAAAGTTTTTTTTATGAAGAAGTTAGTTATTTGTTTATTCATTTCTCTTATTGGATATACCGTTCATGCCCAAAGATTTCATAATTTCAAGAATGATTGGAAAGCAAGTGTTGGGTTTAACGCCCTTGGCAACCTAGGCACAAGAAATCCCGTGGAAAAACTTGATCAATATGCTTTCAAGTTCCCTATTGCAGTCGCTATCGAAAGACAATGGGAAGATCGGTTTGCGGCTGAATTAGATATAAGCCTGAATGGATTTGATGCTGGAAAATTTCTGGACAACGGAGTCCCAAATGAAGATCTAACTTACTTCTCTACGAACCTCAACTTTAAATGGTATTTTTCAGACCATTTTGTTGAAAACGATTGGTTGGACCTATATGCCATGGGAGGTTTAGGTATATTTCAAATTTCTGAATTAAATAGCTCTATAAACTTGTCAGGCGGTGCACAGTTTTGGGTCGATGAAGATATAGCCATACGCCTACAAACTACTGGAAAGTTTGCTTTTAATGCTAAAAACCATACCTACGCGAACAATCACTGGCAGCATGTCTTACAAGTCGTATTTCGTTTCTAATATTTGTTTCACTTCTATTATCTAATACCCTGCAAACCTAAAATTGAGCATCTGTCGTGTTCTATTGTAGATTTCGGGGAATTGTAATTTGAAATCCTGTGGCGTTTCTATAAAGGTTTCAATGATGACCGCCACAAATTCGTAGGGATTGGTATATGCATACGCCCTGAAATAATCAGAAGCAATCAGCGTTTTCCTAAGGGCCTCATCCTTAGTGAGCAAGTCCATAAGGCCTTGAAACCCATCAGAAAAAATGGTGGCACTCACATCCCGCTTTTTCAAGCTGTTAAGATGAATGGCATGGGCAAACTCGTGAATGCCTAAATTCACATTATCATCATGGTATTTAAAACCTTTTATAAAATGCTTCCATGATAGCACCAACGATTTTAACCTTGGGTTGAATTCCCCCTTATGATAGGAGGCGTTTTGAGGTGAATAAAAAATATCAGGATATATAAAAATCCTCTCGATCAATCCAATGGAATAATTTCTAAATCCGAAGGTAAGCATCACCCCCGTAGCGGCAATCAGCACTTTCATCTCATCGGTCACCACCAGGTTTTCACGTCCAATAAACATCTTGGAATTGATAAATACCGAAACCCGATGTTCGAAATAAACTTGATGTTTTGGTGATAATTTTTTAAAGAAATGAAATTGTTCTTGTAGGATGGCTTTTTGTTTCGGGTTGAGTTTTTTGAGAAAAATTGGGTAATAGACAAAATAAGGTCTTTTGTGTTTTAGCACATAGGCCAATTCTATCGTCTTTAGGCCATAAAAGACGAGCATCGCAGCGATCAAAAAAATAAAAATGCCCAAAATGAACTGGCTTTCCGTCAAAATTTCGGTAATTGTCAATATCGTTCCCACAACACAAATAAAGGCAATTGACAGCAAATGGCGCCATACAGTTGTGAGTTTTGTTCATGTTTTCGACCACTGACATGATCTATGAATCTATTGAACGCAATGAGCTCTAACACCCAATCGTTTTATTAGACAATACGTCTCGGGATAGCTTTGACTGCCCGTTATGGATAAATCAAACCAATGATGATTTTATTGCCAAATGATCCTAGTCCTTAGCGAGGTCGATATCGACTGAACGATATAAAATTTCCCAATAAACAATCCACTATGGATTGGAAATCTAAAGTTTATATGGGCAGATTGAAAGCCTGCTTCGTGAAATTGATGGAAAAGAATTGGAGAAAACACTGCACTATTCGTGGTCCAGATAACTATTGGACCGTAGCTAACCTATTTATAGAAACTAAGGTAGCTGTAGATAATCCCGATAGCAATTGGAAGTCGGGCTTTAATCTTTAACTAAATAATAAATCCCAAACCATGATATTATTTTTAGATTCTTAGGCTTAAAAATGTAAATTTGATTCACCTTTGGATCATCGGTCATCAAAATCAAAATTTCAATACAACATGGACAGCCTTAAACTTATACAATATCTAAGCTCAAATCTCAATGTTGATGAACAAGATATTTTACCACTGATTGAAAATTGCACGATCAAAAAAGTTGAAAAGGAGGAGTTTCTATTGAGACAAAATGAACATTGCAAGCATACGTTTTTTGTAGAAGACGGTCTGTTAAGACAATACGCCATAGACAGCAAAGGCAAAGAGCACACGATATCATTCGCTCCGGAAAACTGGTTTGTATCCGATAGGGAAAGCACCTATTTTAACAAATCCTCTGCCTATTATATACAAGCCTTGGAAAACAGCAAAGTGATAATGATTGATGAGAAATTTATCAATACGCTTTCAGAAAAAATTCCTGAATTCGTAGAATTTAATAATAAATTACTTCATAACCACATCCGCCAATTGCAGAATCGGATCATTATGTTATTGGGTGCAAGTGCCGAGGAACGTTACCTACAGTTTATTGAAATGTATCCCGACATACTTTTACGAGTCCCCCAGATCATGGTGGCTTCATATTTAGGCATCACCCCGGAAAGCCTCAGCCGTGTCCGTAAAGAATTGGCGCGGAAAAACTTCAGGAACTAATTCCTTATCCCACATCAATGCCGCATCGCTGAACATTGTGTATCTTCCTTGTCTTGGTAATCAGTTACCTTATTATTATTTCCATTTTCAGGCAACTACTATCTCTAGATTGGACAGAACCAACAGCCTGGCAAGGATCGAAGATCTCAGGTCAGAATAAAGCGTTCCGACTGCGCTCAACGTGACCATTAGGCCATTAGAGACTAGCCCCCTATAACCACCATGTCCTGGAAATCCGAAGTCTTATGTTAGGAGATTGAAAGTCTGTTTCGTGAAATAGCTGGTAAGAACATACGAAAACAATAATTATCCGTGAATTAGTGGCTAAAGTATTCATAGAAACATAAGCAGTCCAGTGAAACTATGCGGTGTTAACCTTAAACTTGAAAGTAAATCGTTTCGAATCAGGCCAAAGGCGTATCGTTCAAGACTTTATCATAGAACTGATAACCAATCCAATCACTTCTTATCATACATCAATGCACAGCCGTATAAAGTACCGTAAGTTTGTATCAAATTAAATGTTTAACATATAAATCTTAAAATAATGGAAACAGGAAAAACAACTTGGAAAGTAGATCCAACACATTCAGAAATCGAATTCAAAGTAAAGCATATGATGATTTCAACAGTCACAGGTAGCTTTGAAAAATTTGATGCGCAGGTTGAAGCAGCAGATGACACTTTTAAAAATGCCAATTTCAATTTCAGTGCAAAAATCGATTCCATCAATACAAAAAACAGCGATAGAGATACGCATTTAAAGTCGGATGATTTTTTTAATGCCGAGAAATTCCCACAACTTACCTTTAAGTCAAAATCTTTTGATGGCAAAAAAATGGTCGGCGATTTGACCATTAGAGATATCACGAAGGAAATTACTCTTGACGTCGATTTTAATGGCATCGCTGAAGATCCGTACGGTCAGATCAAGGCAGGTTTTGAAGCTGAGGGAAGTATTAACCGTAAGGACTTCAACCTAAGCTGGAACGCCGTAACCGAAGCAGGAAGTATTGTGGTGAGTGATAAAGTGAGGTTGATAGCCAATTTGCAATTTATCAAACAGTAGTTTGAGTGAGGTTCGAAATTCACTGTCTGCGAACAGGCAGTCAAATATCAATAAAACATATAAGGCAGAGTTTGGATCTATTAATCCCAAATTAAAATGCCAATCTGTTTAGTCACCTGGGGCGCAGTCAATAAGCAAAATCAAGAATATAAGGGTATTAGAACCCGCTGATGTAGCGTTTCGACTGCGCTCAACGTGACCATTAGGCCATTAGGCACAATCCACCATATACTGGAAATCCAAAGTCTTATATTGGAGATTGAAAGTCTATTTCGTGAAATAGTTGGTAAAGAATATCATAAAACAATAGTTATTAGTGAATTAGTGGCTAAAATATTCATAGAAGCTCAAGCAGTCCAATGAATCTATGCGGTGTTATCCTTAAACTTGAAGATAAAGCGTTTAGACTGCGCTCAACCTCACCAATTGGTCGTTAGTGGTAATTTGGTACTATCCAAAAAAACAAACCACCACAAGGTAAAGCCTCGGGAATGAAATTGGAAAATCCCACTTTTCAGTTGGATTAACCCCGTAGCTATCGGGACGACCATCAAATTTTAAGACATTGCTTCTCGATTTTTAAAAATTGAGCTTCACGAATTAAAACCTATCATACTTAAAATACCGATAAAATGAAAACAAGAACAGTAGAATTAGTAGCAAGTCCACGAGAGCCGCATTTTGTTGGTGATGGCTTTCGGGTGCATAACTTCATACCGAGCGGTTTTCGCTTGGATATGCAACGGATGAGTCCTTTTATCATGTTGGATTATAATTCAACCTATAAATTTCCTCCTTCGGATACTCCAAAAGGGGTGGGTGTCCATCCGCACAAAGGTTTTGAAACGGTGACGATAGCCTATAAGGGCAAAGTAGCTCACCACGACAGCAGTGGTGGTGGCGGCGTTATTGGTGAAGGAGACATTCAATGGATGACCGCAGCCAAAGGCATATTGCACAAAGAATATCACGAAGCTGAATGGAGCAAAAAAGGAGGCGATTTTCAAATGGTTCAACTATGGGTCAACCTTCCCGCCAAAGATAAGAAGGCCGATCCGAAATACCAGGCCATAAAATATGAGGATATTAACCGGTACAATTTGCCGGATGACGCCGGTACGATTGAAGTGATTGCAGGGGAATATAAAGGCACAAAAGGCTCAGCTTCGACCTTTACTCCAGTACATATGTTCAATGCCAAATTGAAAAAAGGTGGAAATGCCGACTTTCAATTCCCGGCTGAATACAATACGGCACTTCTGGTCATCGAGGGCAATATTACGGTCAACGGGAATAAAGAAACACCAACAGACCATTTGGCACTCATGGCCAATGATGGCGAAACTTTTCAAATTGAAGCGAGTGATAATGCCATCGTCTTAGTCTTAAGTGGCCAACCCATCAACGAGCCCATTGCAGCGCAAGGCCCTTTTGTCATGAACACCAGACAAGAATTGATGGAAGCTTTCAACGATTTCAATTTAGGGAAATTTGGCTATTTAGAAGACTAGAGGCTAAGTCTTGTCATAAAATCGACGATGAAACCTCATCGGTAACCAATCATCCTAAAACAACAATAAATAATAATTATAAATAATTCCACATGAAATACCAACTAAAAATCATTATTGGCAGCACCAGACCAACGCGTAAAGGGCCCATTGTTGCCGATTGGTTCTTAAAAATCGCAAAACAACACCCTGATTTTGAAGTGGAACTATTGGACCTAAAAGAAATAGACCTCCCTTTGATGGATGAACCCAACCATCCACGATTACAGAAATACATCAATGCACATACCAAAAAATGGAGCAAAACCATCGATAGTGCAGATGCCTTTGTGATCGTGACCCCAGAATACAATTTTGGTTACCCGGCCACATTGAAAAACGCGCTTGATTATCTATCGGTGGAATGGAGTGATAAACCAATGGGGTTTGTGAGTTATGGTGGTATTTCTGGAGGGACAAGAGCCGTTCAAGAGTTAAAATTGCCAGTAACCGCCTTAGGGATGATGCCAATACCACAGGCCGTCAACATTCCGTTTTTTGCCCAATTTATTAATGACAACGATGTTTTTGAGGCTAATGAAACTTTAGAGAAATCGGCAAATGTCATGTTGACCAAATTGCAGAATTGGGCAAAAGCCTTAAAAAATATGCGTGAAAATGCAGGAGAATGATTAACTTTTAGCATTAAAACGATACGTTATTACGTTTTATAGGAATTTTAAAGGTACAAATGAATTCTCATCCAAAATAAAAGTAGAATGGAAAATCAACCTCTACTGCCCCAACTTTCATATAAGGAGAATGTCAGTAAGAAAATGACGCTGCATCTGTTCTTGCAGATCATAGGGAAAATTCGCCTTAAAATGACGCCCAGAAAAAACCATTGGTGGTACCTCGCTGAGTATATTGGAACCAACGGATTTACAACGGGCCCAGTCCCCTACAATTCGGGAGCCGATCAGTTTGACATTTCCATAAAGGTCCTAAAGCATCAACTGGAAGTCAGTACAAATCAAGGCGATTTTGAACACTTCTAGCTTCAGGATCAGCTCATCGTTGCCGATTTTTATAAAAAGTTGATGGGATTATTGAAAAAACTCAATCGGATAAAAAATTGAGAGTTCTTTATATAGAAGACTTGTAAGACACCATCACCATAAAAAAAACTATAACGGATAAACACTATACATTATGACAAAAATAGAACGAGAAGATAACGGTAAAAAAGGACGGTTCGTTATTTATGATAATAATGAAGAAGCTGGAGAAATGACATTTACCTGGGCAGGTAAGGAAAAGTTCATCATCGACCATACCGGCGTAGAGGATAAGTTTGGCGGAAAAGGTTATGCGAAGGCACTGGTCATGGCCGGCGTAGAGTATGCGCGCGAAAATGACCTCAAAATTATTCCACTGTGTCCTTACGCCAAAAGCAGATTCAATAAGGATAAAAGCATAGCTGATGTCCTGGCCTAAACACGATTTATGAACCAGCATTTTAAAAATTAAAGATAGACTATGTCGAACATCAAATTAATTATAGAAGAACGTGCTGCCGATATCGGCAATTTTATGGTAGGCCGGTTATTGCCATTCAGACAAAAGCGGACCGTGGGTCCTTTTGCCTTCATTGACCATATGGGTCCGGCAGAAATGAATAAGGATGAGAATCTTGATGTGGGACCACACCCCCATATTGGCTTGTCTACACTGACCTATTTATTTGAAGGTTCCATCCAACATAAAGACAGTTTGGGATCTGATATCGAGATCAAACCTGGCGCCGTTAATTGGATGACCGCAGGTAAAGGAGTGGTTCATTCTGAAAGAACACCAGAATATCTGCGAAATACTGAAAAAACGTTACACGGACTCCAGATTTGGGTGGCATTGCCTAAGCATTTGGAGCAATCAGAACCCAGCTTTGTGCATATTGCAAAAAAAGATATTCCAACCTGGAGCGAGCAAGGCGCACAATTCAAATTGATTGCTGGCAAGGCTTTCGACAAAACATCACCCGTTCCGGTGCATAGTGAGTTGTATTTTATAGAAATAAAAAGTACAGATAAGCAGCAGATCACGATTGGCGACGACCTATACGGCGAAAGCGCCTTATATATCTTAAATGGCAGTATCAATGCCGACGGTTATAATTACGGTCCGAAACAAATTTTAGTAGCCAAAGATAGTACCTTGTGTTCCTTTGAAATGGAGCCAGAGACCACGGTGTATATTTTTGGTGGGATCCCATTTGAAGAAGAGCGTTTTATCCATTGGAATTTTGTGAATTCCAGTAAAGAGGTCATTGAAAAGGCCAAGAAGGATTGGGAAGATCAAAACTTAGACGCCTTCCCAAAAGTAGTTGGGGATGAAAACGACTATGTCCCGTTGCCAAAACCACGTCGATTATGAAAACAGGGAGACTGGAAGCTTTTAGCGACGGTGTATTGGCCATTATCATTACCATTATGGTATTAGGAATGAGCGCACCAGAAGGCTATAGTTTTGAAGATTTAAAACCCATACTTCCGGTTTTTCTCACCTATGTGTTAAGTTTTATATATGTAGGAATTTATTGGAACAACCACCATCATTTATTGCAAGCGGTCAACAAGGTCAACGGGAAAATCCTTTGGGCAAACCTCAATTTGCTCTTTTGGTTGTCACTTTTTCCGTTTGCAACGGATTGGATGGGGAAAAACCATTTTGAAGATAATCCAACGGCTATCTACGGGATAGTGCTGCTGATGGCAGCATTGGCCTTCAAGATTTTGGTGTATTGCGTCATACGGAACGAAGGCAATGAATCTAATATTGGCAAGGTTTACAGCAAGGACAAAAAGTTGAATCTATCACCCTTATTATACCTCATAGGTGTTGTATCATCATTCTTTTTACCCATTGTCAGCCTGACTATTTATTTAGGTGTTGCGCTTATGTGGATTATACCAGACCGGAGAATTGAAAAAACTATAAAAGATTAAATTATGGACACAAAAGAGTATTCAAACGGAGAGATCACTATTTTATGGAAAGCTGAAAAATGTATCCACTCGGGAATCTGTGTAAAAACACTGCCCAAAGTGTACAATCCAAAAGAAAGACCCTGGATAAAGCCAGAAAATGCAACTACAGCAGCATTAATTGACCAAGTGTCAAAATGCCCTTCGGGAGCACTCAGTATTAAGAAATGAGTAAAGTAATGAGATGGACAGAACATAAGGCTTAAAACTTCTACTATTCTGTTCGTTGATTTAATAATTAAAATAAAACATATCTAAAGTCTATAACGCCATAACCCGTTAAAAGAATCAGCACAGCTATGCAAGAAAATAGGTCATGAACCTAATGGGTAAGTCGCTAAAAAACAAAGTTTTATAACTATATTTTAACCAATTCAATATATCCTATAAGCGTTTTCCGTAAATGATTAAGAGAAGGTATTAAATAGCAGAACTATGGAAGACCTTTATTTAAGGTCGCGCGAAGTACTACAAATTTTGAACAGATCACCATATTTACAAAAACAAATAGAAACAAATAATAATTAATTAAAATAAAAAAAGTGAAGACTATATATCATAAAGCAGACACAAGAGGAAATGCAAATCACGGGTGGCTTAAATCAAGACACACCTTTAGTTTTGCCAATTATTATAATCCAGAGCGCATGAACTTTGGTGTATTACGAGTATTAAACGATGACATAGTTTCGGAAAGTCAAGGTTTTGGATCCCATCCGCATAGAGATATGGAAATTATTTCTATTCCTTTAGAAGGCGACCTTAAGCATAAGGATAATATGGGAAATGAGACCATCATTAAAGCCGGTGATATTCAAGTCATGAGCGCTGGTACAGGTGTGATGCATTCTGAATTTAACAACAATCCGGACCAGCCGGTAAAGTTTTTGCAGATTTGGGTCATTCCAAATAAGATGAATGTCACACCGCGTTATGGACAAATAACAGTGGCAGATCATGCAAAACCGAACGATTTTCAGCAAATCGTCTCTCCAAACAAGGATGATGAAGGCGTTTGGATCCATCAAGATGCCTGGTTTCATTTAGCGAAATTTGATCAAGGAATCGCCAAGGAATACAAGGTTAAGAAAGAAGGTAATGGCGTGTACGTGTTCATCCTTGAAGGTAAGGCCAAAATAGGAGACCAAGTCTTAGACAAAAGAGATGGCTTGGGTATTAGCGATACGGATTCCTTTAAACTGGAAGCTCTTGAAAATTCAGAAATACTTTTGATGGAAGTGCCGATGTCATTACCTCAATAAACTATTTAAATATAGTCACTTCCAGATCATGACATAACAAACAAAGAAGCAATCAACAGCATATCTATTGATTGCGTCTCTTATTTTGACCATCAACGGATCGTAGTCACCTTAAAGGATTGCTGAATACCTTGGGCTTAAACCAATAGAACAGAGTTCAGGTAAGCTTGGCCAAAGGGATTAGACATTCCTCAGAGCTCGTTCCGAACTCCGTCGGGATGAAGGTAGTTCAAACGAAAAAACGCTCAAGCAAGCTTGGCAAGGGATTGTAGATCCCAAAGCGTTCCGCTTTGAAAATAGTTCAAACGAAAAAACGCTCAAGCAAGCTTGGCCAAAGGGATTGTAGATCCCAAAGCGTTCCGCTTTGAAAATAGTTCAAACGAAAAAACGCTCAAGCAAGCTTGGCGTTTTTTCTTATTGAACTATTTATTCGTGACCACGGAGGGATTCAAACCCACGACCGCTGGAGCCGAAATCCAGTGCTCTATTCAGCTGAGCTACGTGGCCATTAATCCTTGCGAAAGCAGGGATCTCTTTTTAAACTAATTAGGTTATTCTATTATTTCCGTCTTACTTGACTGGTCCTTCAAAAGTTTTGTCATATTATTGGTATAACACATAATACTATCGATCAATTTCACGCCATAAAGCATATCTTAAACAATCTTTTCAATTATCAAAATACAATAATTCCAACCTCATGGCAGACAGGAAAGCAAGGATCTCCTTTTAGGTTAACCTAACCTGTACTATCATTTGTCGTTCTCCTTTATAGATTACATTCCTTATAATGCTATCTCAAAGAACCTTTATTTTTAAGCCAATTTAGCCCTTACAATCGTCGATATTGTCTTCCCATCAGCCTGTCCTGCCAACTGTTGATTGACAATTCCCATCACCTTGCCCATATCTTTCATACCTTCCGCACCAATTTTTTGGATGGTCTCCACAACTACTTTTTCAATCTCTGCTTCGCTTAACTGTGCCGGTAAAAACTGACTGATGATTTCTGCTTGTGCCAATTCTGGCTCTGCCAAATCATTTCTGTTTTGTTCGGTATAGATAGCTGCACTATCCTTACGCTGCTTCACCAACTTCGACAAGATCTTTATTTCCTGTTCTTCGGTTATTTCTTCCTTTGAGCCTGACTCTGTCTGTGCAAGTAGGATTTCGGCTTTAATGGCTCTTAATGCCGCCAAAGCTTGTTGATCTTTACTCTTCATTGCTGCCTTTAGGGCAGTCGTTAAATCTTCCTGCAAACTCATGGTTTAATTTTTTGATGCTGCGAAGATAATAAAAAGTAAGGAGTGTTCCATTAGAGAATTGCGGGATATTTGTAAATAGTTTTAACTGGTTTTTATTCTACTACTGATTAATAATTCAATGTTTAGATCCCTGCTTTCGCAGGGATATGTTTGCTATTAATCTACGTTATCATGTAAAAATGAATTATTGCTTCGCAACTGAATATCTTCGTTGTCATCAAGACCAACAGACATTCTCGAAGCCTTCAGATCAGAAGAATATTTATTATCATCGAGATTGACACCTTGTCGCTTATAGGCAGGTTCTTTTTCAATTTCATCAACTTTTGCCGAACTGAACTTGTAATTAAAATCTTTCATTTTACGACGTCTTTCATCAGCACGCTCTTTTAACATATCCGAGATCGGACTGTTCATTGGATCGACTTCGCCAGGAGCCACAACGTCATCTTGGGTTGGGATCACTTTTTTTTCAAATACAATATCCTCCTCAACTTTAGGCTGTTGTTTTGCCTTCGACTTGTTGATTGATGACTCATAAGTCATAAAATCATCAAGAGCGTACCGTTTTTCGCCAGATTCGTCAGCCTGGGTTACTGGAATAATTTCCACATGATCGTTAACCTTCATGTTTTTTGTTTCGTTATCCAGTTCAAAAAGAATTCGGTTTTCTTTTTTTGGAGGCTCTTCAGTTTTCTGATTGAACAAAGGCAAATCAAAGGTTAATGTGATCTGTTCGTCTTCCTCGAAAATTTCTTTTGGTTCCTCTGATTTCACTGGTTCAATAGGAGTAATGACAAAATCATCCTCATCAACGCTGTCTAAAACTTCGTCATAAACAACATTGAGATTTTTAATAAATTCTGTGGTCGGGATCAAACCCTTGTTAACATCATTTTTTTCTTCTTCTTCCACTAAAGTATGGACCACTACTTTTTCAGTCTCCTTTTCAAGAACAATATCAGGCGTTATAATTGCTGGTTCCCGTTCTTTCACTTTAACATCATTGTTGTCATCTTCTAAGGCGTGAATGACCCTTTTGGTTTCCGTATTTGAAATCTCATCTTGTTGTTCAATATCAAATCCGGTAGCAATAATGGTCACGGAAATAGATTCTTCTAATTTTTCATCCTCTCCAACACCCATGATGATATTTGCGCCATGGCCTGCTTCATTTTGAATATGGTCATTGATCTCTCCAATTTCATCGATAGTAATTTCCTGGACCCCTGAAACGATGAGCAACAAGACGTTTTTGGCTCCAGTAATTTTATTGTCATTTAATAATGGTGAATCCAAAGCCTTCATGATGGCATCTTGAGCACGCGTCTTTCCGGATGCTGTAGCAGAACCCATAATGGCCGTTCCGCTATTGCTTAAAACAGTCTTAGCATCGCGCAAATCAATATTTTGCGTGTAGTGATGTGTGATCACTTCTGCAATACCTCTTGAAGCGGTTGACAACACCTCATCAGCCTTTGAAAAACCAGCTTTAAAGCCCAAGTTTCCATAAACTTCCCGAAGTTTGTTGTTGTTGATGACCACCAAAGAATCACAATGGGCCCTCAATGTTTCAATTCCCTTCTGTGCTTGTTCGTTTCTTATCTTTCCTTCAAATTGAAATGGCATCGTCACAATTCCCACGGTAAGAATTTCCAATTCCTTGGACAATTTAGCAATGACCGGGGCAGCTCCAGTTCCGGTGCCTCCACCCATTCCAGCCGTAATAAATACCATTTTTGTATTGGTGTCCAACATTCTACGGATATCCTCCAAACTCTCAAGTGCGGCTTGTTCCCCCACTTCTGGGTTGGCACCTGCACCAAGACCTTCAGTTAAATTAACACCTAACTGAATTTTATTGGGGACACCACTGTTATGAAGTGCTTGGGAGTCGGTGTTACAGATGACAAAGTCAACACCTTTAATTCCTTGTTGGAACATGTGGTTAATGGCATTACCGCCGCCGCCGCCCACTCCTATCACTTTAATGACATTGGATTGGTTTTTTGGCAAATCGAATGCGATATTTCCAAATTCATTTTTATTGCTCATAATGTTTTGGGTTTTTTCTGGATTCTTAATTAATATTTTTACTTTAATTCTTGTTCGTACGGACAGTTGCGACCTGTCTCTACGGCACGCCCGCTGTGATAGGGCGTGTCCGTTGTGACAGGGCATCCCCTGTCACTACTCGGCGTTATCTAAAAAATCTTTGACACGCTCTGTTAATTTATCTAAAAATGATCGTCGCTCTTTTTTGACTGGCTTGACCACTTCCTCTTCTTCTGTTGCTACTGAAGGTGATGCCACTTCCTCTTCTGCCGCCTCCGCTTTCTCAATACGCTTGCGTTCCTGACGTTTTAAACCGTCCATAACCAAGCCTACTGCTGTAGCGTAGAGCGGACTCGCAATCTCCTCATCGCTATCACCCGCCAAATGCTCATTGGGGAAACCTATTCTGGTATCCATTCCTGTAATATATTCCACCAACTGTTTTAAATGCTTAAGCTGTGCGCCACCACCAGTTAAAACAATTCCTGCAATAAGTTTTTTCTTTTGCTCCTCGTGACCGTAATTTTTTATTTCAACATATACCTGCTCTATAATTTCGACAACCCGTGCGTGAATTATTTTTGACAGGTTTTTAAGTGTGATCTCCTTTGGCTCTCTTCCTCTTAAACCAGGAATGGACACGATTTCATTATCCTTATTTTCTCCTGGCCATGCGGAACCAAACTTTATTTTTAATAATTCAGCTTGTTTTTCTATGATGGAACAGCCTTCTTTAATATCTTCAGTAATGACGTTTCCACCAAATGGAATGACTGCAGTATGCCGGATTATGCCATCCTTAAAAACAGCCAAATCCGTAGTACCACCTCCTATATCAATCAAAGCCACACCAGCTTCCTTTTCCTCCTGACTCAACACCGCGTTGGCCGATGCCAAAGGCTCCAAGGTAATGCCCTCCAACTCCAAGCCTGAGCTTTTCACACAACGCCCAATATTTCTGATGGATGACACCTGACCTACAACCACATGAAAATTGGCTTCCAATCGGCCGCCATACATTCCGATAGGCTCTTTGATTTCAGCCTGACCGTCAATTTTATATTCTTGAGGCAATACGTGGATGATCTCTTCACCCGGGAGCATGACCAGTTTGTGAACCTGGTTGATCAAACGGTCGATATCCTCTTCATCAATGACCAATTCAGAATTGGAACGTGTGATATAATCACTGTGCTGCAAGCTTCTGATGTGCTGTCCTGCGATACCGACAGTTACTTCTTCAATTTTAACGCCGCTCTCAGCTTCTGCTTCTTGAACCGCCTGTTGGATGGATTGAATGGTTTGCGTGATATTGTTGACCACACCCCTGTGCACCCCCAAACTTTTAGCTCTTCCAATTCCTAAAATTTCGGCCTTGCCATATTCATTTTTACGACCGATCATAGCTACAATCTTCGTCGTACCTACATCCAATCCTACTGAAATTTTATTATTTTCCATTCTTTACTTTTTGGTACCTATAACCTGTTTATCAAATCTGAGATTAACGGCACTATAATTATTTAAAGTGCCATCTTTCATGGCTTTTTGATAGAAAGCCTTAAGATTATTTATCTTCTTATCCAATCGGTCCAATGACCCCAACTTTATTCTAAAATCATTCAGTCTGAATTTTAGATCAATGTTTCCATTTTCCTTCTGATGAATTTCGGTGACGTGGTTTTTTAAAAACTCATCACTTTGAATTTTTTTAGCAACAACATACACATTATACAATTCATTTTTAGTTACAAAACCAGTTACCAAAGGCACTCTTGACGAGTAATTTGTTGATAACGGCATATAAAAACCCTCATCGTCAATATAATAAGATGCATTTGTACTGACTCTTGCTATAGGTTTCTTTTGCTCGATCTCAGCGGTCAATATGCCATCAACACTGATGTACACTTGCGCGCGCTTAATCATGTCATTGGCGTTTAGGGCAGACTCCAATTCGTTCAAAGCTATTGTTTCTTTAGGCTTATTGGAAATACTTTCCTTGTTTTGTATTAACAACTTACTAACAGCGTCATGCGTTACAAACAAATTGTCATCACCCAAAAATTTAATATTTGGTTCACTCACTTTTCTTACCGAATTCCGAGCTGAGGAAAACGCAAAAAGAAAGACCACCAAGCAAAGCAATCCAATGATTTTTATATGATTATAATTTATTCTCAAGTTCTAAGGCTTGTTTTATAAGTTTTACTTGTTCTCCAATATCTCCTGCTCCTATAGTTAAAATAACGGGAGCATCAGAGGCTAACACCTCCGAAATCAATTTTGATTTTTGGACCAATTTCTTGTTCTCATTTTTAATTTTTGACAATAACCAATCAGAGGTGACCCCTTCCATTGGCAATTCTCTTGCAGGATATATATCGAGCAATAGAATCTGGTCAAATTGCGACAGGCTCTTTGCAAACTCATCTGCGAAATCACGAGTCCTGCTGTACAGATGTGGCTGAAAAATAGCCAACACCCTTTTTCCTGGATACATTTCCCTAACGGCCTGATGGACTGCATTAATCTCTCCAGGATGGTGTGCGTAATCATCAATAAACACCAAATCTTCCGTTTTGATTTGATAGGTAAAGCGTCGTTTTACCCCTCTGTAAGATGCTAAAGCTTTGGCGAGCTGTTGGTGAGGGATACCATATTCTACAGACATCGCCAAGGCCATTAGTGCATTCGACAGGTTATGTCTGCCAGGTAGGTCAAATTTAAAATTGTGTAGCGTTCCATTTGGCGTTTTTACGTCAAATTCATAACTGCCATTGATAATCTTTATATTTTGAGCGGAATAATCAGAATCATCTTCTATCCCGTAAGTAATGCCTTCAATTGGCAAACCATTCTTGACAAACAACTTGCCATTTGGTTTTAATTTTTTTGTGAACTCAATAAATGACTTTTCAAGTTCTTCCGGTTCACCGTAAATATCAAGATGATCTGGTTCCATTGAGGTCAGACCTGCCATATTGGGCGACAAAGTCAGAAACGAACGATCAAACTCATCGGCTTCAACTACAGTAACTTCAGTGCCTTTTAAGATGAAATTTGAATTGTAATTTTCACTCACACCGCCTAAAAATGCAGTAACAGGCACATTGCATTCATAGAGCAAATGTCCTAAAATACTTGTAGTGGTTGTTTTACCATGCGTTCCAGCAACGGCCAAACAAAATGTGTTTTTTGTGATTTCACCAAGCACGACAGAACGCTTTAACAATTCGAAATCATGGTCCTTGAAATAATTAAACTCCAAATGCCCTTTTGGAATTGCAGGCGTATAAACGACTAGAGTATCTTTCGGATTCAAGAATGCCGATGGTATTTTCTCGATAGCATCCTCAAAATGAATCTCTGCACCCAGCTCTTCCAATGCAACTGTGATGTCCGTTTTAGTACGGTCATAACCAGCAACCGACTTTCCTTCGGCAATAAAATAACGCGCAAGCGCACTCATTCCGATACCTCCGATGCCGATGAAATAGACGTTATTTGTTGTTTTTAAATTCAAGGTTACTTGTTTGTTGTTTCTTGTTTGTTGTTTTCCGCCTTCACGAAAGCTACGGACGGGCAAGCATGTTTCTTGTCTCTTGTCTCTTGTCTCTTGTCTCTTGTCTCTTGTCCCTTGTCTCTTGTCTCTTGTCTCTTGTCTCTTGTCTAAGACAAAACTTAATTCTTAATTCTTAATTCTAAATTCTTAATTCTTAATTCTTTATTCTTTATTCTTTATTCTTTATTCCTTATTCCATTTTTTTTCAATAGAATCTCAACTTCATCCGCAATATCTTTTGTCGCGTTTACCAAAGCTAACTTCTTTATATTCTCACCTAATATTTGTTGTTTTTCTGGCGATGCCACCAATTGGGCAAATCGGTTTTCAAAATCGACCTCCAGATCGGCTTCCTTTATCAATAATGCAGCATCCTTTTCAACAACAGCCATGGCGTTTTTGGTTTGATGATCTTCGGCCACATTGGGCGATGGAATGAAAATGACCGGCTTTCCTACCACACATAACTCAGAAACAGAACTTGCTCCCGCTCTTGAAATGATGAAATCTGCCGCGGCATAAGCTAGGTCCATCCTATTCAAAAAGGCGTGTACTTGTACATTTTCAGTAGCATCATAATTTTTATACACCTCATAATATAATTTTCCACATTGCCAGATCACCTGAACATTTTGGGTTTGAAAAAACTCCAATTCTTTTTCAATCAACTCATTGATTCTTTTCGCACCCAAACTACCTCCCAAAACAAGCAAGGTATGCCTACCTGTCTTCTGTTTAAAAAAACTCTTAGCTTCTTCAGTCTTCTCGTTAATCTTCAGTAAATCCTGTCGAATTGGATTACCTGTTTTTATCAATTTTCCTTTTGGAAAAAACCGCTCTAATCCATCATAGGCCACGCAAATTTTATCTACTTTTTTGCCCAATACTTTATTGGTTATGCCTGGAAACGAATTTTGCTCCTGGATCAAACTTGGTATGCCCTTGAAGGTTGCAATCTGCAATAATGGACCACTTGCAAATCCACCCGTTCCTATAGCCACATCAGGTTTAAACCTTTTAATAATTTTTCTTGCCCGCAGCAAACTGGCGATTAGCTTTGCTGGAAAAGCCATGTTTTTCAACGTCAACTTACGCTCGATTCCTGAAATCCACAGACCCTCAATTTGATAACCTGCCTGTGGCACTTTCTCCATTTCCATCCGATCCGAAGCCCCAACAAAAAGAAACTCTGCATCCGGAAATCGCGATTTTAGCTCATTGGCAATAGCAATGGCAGGATAAATATGACCTCCTGTACCGCCTCCTGAGAGTATGATTTTATATGTTTCTTTTTTAACCACTTATTTTTCAAATTCCAACAGCTTAAATAAAAGCTGCAGTATGATAAATTATTCTTTTATTAAACCTACAAGGTTTTTAAAACCTTGCAAGTTGATGAACTACCATGCAAGCCCATCAAATTGCCTCACTCAAGATCTCCAATGGGTTATCCAAGCCTTCTTCCTGCTCCTTTAATTCCTCACGTTTTGCACTGACACTTAAAATAATGCCAATAGCCATACAAGTCATCCAAATAGAGGTCCCACCACTACTGATCAACGGTAAAGTCTGCCCAGTTACTGGGAACAATTCTACCGCCACCGCCATATTGATGAAGGCCTGGAACACAATAGGCAAACCGACACCCAGAACCACTAATTTTCCAAACACTGTATCGGCTTTTTGTGCGATGATCACAATCCTAAAAAGCAGCCAACAATAGACTACCAAAATCACCATCCCGCCTATCAAACCATATTCTTCCACAATAATGGCAAAAATGAAATCGGAAGACGATTGTGGTAAAAAGTTTTTTTGAACACTTTTTCCAGGCCCCAATCCTGCTATATTTCCAGTTGCAATTGCAATCTTTGCCTTTTCAATTTGATAATCGGCTTCTGTGTCTTCACCATTCGAAAAATTCTCAATACGGCTCATCCAAGTATCAATACGATTTGGCATCACCTCAGGAAATGCTTTCGCAGTCAACACAAACAGCCCCAGCACCAAAATTCCAGTCCCAACAATTACCAATAGATAACGAATTGGATAGCCTCCGATAAACGTCAATACCATGACCATAGAAAACATTATGGCCGCAGTTGAGAAGTTAGCCGGTAGAATCAATATCAACACTAAAAAAACAGGCAACCATAAGGGCAAAATAGATTCGCTGAATGTAATCTCTCGATCTTGAATTTTAGATAAATAGCGGGCCACATACACCATCAATACCACAGCGGCGAATGTAGAAGTCTGGAACGACATCCCGACAATTGGAATCTGGATCCATCGGCTTGCATTTGCCCCTTCGATAGTATTTCCTTGAAACATGGTCAATACCAGCAAGATCAATACGATGGGCATCATGACTATGGACAGGCCCCTGAAATAACGATAAGGCACCCGGTGGACACCATACATAATGGCAAAGCCCAAGAACAAATGCATAAAATGCTTTACAAAAAATGAGAACGTACTACCTGAACTTGCCGTATAGGCCAGATTACTGGAAGAACTGTACACAGGAAGGAATGAGAAAATTGCCAATAATGCGACAATTGCCCAAATCAATCGATCTCCTTTTATGTTTTTATAAATTGCGTCCATTGTTATTTGACACTTTCCTAATGGAAAACCCTGTTCGTGTTATATTATATTCTCTAATTTAAATTCGCTCATTTTGTCCAACATTACGTACTGCAAAAATGCACATGCCCTGCAAGTAAAATAGACATTAAAAAGAACTTATAAATTCCTGACTGCTTCTTTAAATTGGCGTCCTCTATCTTCATAATTTTCAAACAAGTCAAAACTTGCACATGCAGGAGACAACAGTACAGTATCACCAGTTTCGGCTAGCTTGTATGCCATCTTAACAGCCTCATTCATAGATTGTGTTTCAACGATGGTGTCGACCATTTTCCCGAAAGTATTCAATAATTTCTCATTGTCAACCCCAAGGCAGATGATGGCTTTTACCTTTTCATTGATAAATGGAAACAATTCCCTGTAATCATTTCCCTTGTCAACACCTCCAACAATCCAAATGGTTGGCGACTCCATGCTGTCTAAAGCAAAATAAGTTGCATTGACATTGGTGGCCTTTGAATCATTGATATATCGGACCTTATTAATTTTCAACACCTTCTCCAATCGATGCTCAACACCTTGAAAATTCTCTAAACTCTCACGAATGGTCTGTTTTCTGATTTTTAATAAATGTGCGACAGTTGAAGCAGCCATTTGGTTCTTAATATTGTGCTTCCCCTCTAAAGCTAAATTTGTTGTTGACATAATTATTTGATTGTTATCTATCGTTATTTTTATTTCCTCTTTGTCTAAATACGCGCCATTCTCAATAGTTTTGGTCAATGAAAACGGCAATAATGTGGATTGAACTTTATGTGATTTGAGCCATTCTACAATCACCTCGTCATCGGCATCGTAAATCAGGTAATCGTCTTTGGTTTGATTCATGACAATCCTGAATTTTGATGCGATATAATTCTCAAACTTATAATCATATCGGTCCAAATGATCTGGTGTGATGTTCAGCAAAACAGCGATGTGCGGTTTAAAATCGACGATATCATCCAATTGAAAACTGCTGATTTCAAGTACATAATTTGGATAATCATGCTCTAAAATCTGCAATGCAAAACTTTTACCAATGTTGCCGGACAAGCCTACCTCCAACTCCTGTTTCAGAATGTGATGGGTCAAGCTGGCCGTTGTCGTCTTACCATTACTTCCTGTAATTCCCACAATAGTTGCATTAGTAAATTTTGATGCAAATTCAATTTCAGAAACCACTTGAATCCCTTTCTCTCTTATTTGCTTCACCAAAGCCACTTTATCAGGAATCCCTGGACTTTTCATGACGATGTCGGCGTCAAGAATCTTAGATTCTGTATGCTGTTCATCTTCAAATTCAATCTCATTATGTATAAGAACTTCTTTGTACTTTTCTTTAATCTTTCCTTTATCCGAAAGGAACACTTCGTAACCTTTTGCCTTTCCTAAAAGCGCGGTTCCTACTCCACTTTCTCCACCTCCTAAAATGACCAATCTTTTCATTTACGATTTGCGACTTACGATTTGCGATTGATTATTGTTAAATTTCGATTTTAAAACTCCCTGGATTTGGACAAGAAGAGAGTTTTAAAACATTACTGTTTACTAACTTTATTTATTACTCATTGCTCTTGACTTTCAAAATCATCTTTTGAACGCTAAGATTCCTGTCTTCGCAGGAATTGGACTATCTGATTTTCAACGTCACAATCGATACGATAGCGAGTAAAATCCCGACAATCCAAAAACGTGTGACTATTTTACTTTCATGGTATCCAGATTTCTGATAATGATGATGCAATGGAGCCATCTTAAAAATTCGTCGTCCTTCGCCATATTTCTTTTTGGTGTATTTAAACCATCCCACCTGCATGACCACTGATAAATTTTCCACTAAAAAAATACCGCACAGCACAGGAATCAGCCACTCTTTACGCACAGCTATGGCAATGACGGCGATAACTCCTCCTATGGTCAAACTTCCCGTATCACCCATAAACACTTGGGCCGGATAAGCATTATACCAAAGAAAACCTATAAGCGCCCCTACAAATGCCGCAATGTATATGGTGATTTCTTCCACCCTTGGGATATACATAATATTGAGATAATCCGAAAAAATGATGTTCCCTGATACCCAGGCAAAAATTCCCAAGGTGAGCACAATTATGGCCGATGTTCCGGCCGCTAATCCATCAATTCCGTCGGTAAGATTTGCTCCGTTTGATACTGCGGTAATAATAAAAATTGCTGCCAAAATGAAAATAATCCAAGTATATTTCTCTAAACCAGGACTGATCCAAGTCACTAAACTGGCATAATTAAATTCATTTTCCTTGACAAATGGAATGGTCGTTTTTGTCGATTTTTCTTCCATTTGAAACAATTTTGCCGCTTCTACGTTTGGGTTATCTGCCAAGATCTCCTTCTGCTGTATCGTAGGAAGTTTCTCTCTTATGGTAACATCCTCATGAAAATATAGCGTAGCACCCACAATAATCCCCAAACCAACTTGTCCCAATACCTTAAATCTCCCCTTTAGCCCTTCTTTATCGTTTTTGAATTTTTTAATATAGTCATCCAGAAATCCGATAACACCCATCCAAAGCGTGGTTACAACCAACAGAATGATATAGATATTATCAATTTTAGCGAACAAAATCACTGGAATCAAGGTTGCAATAATGATAATGACACCTCCCATGGTTGGTGTTCCGGCCTTTTCAACCTGTCCATCCAATCCTAAATCCCTGATGGTCTCCCCCACTTGCTGTCTTCGCAAAAACTTAATTATGCGCTTCCCATATATTGTTGATATAAGCAACGACACGATAATTGTCATGGCCGCCCTAAACGTAATGAATCCGAAGAGGGAAGATCCAGGAAAATCAACGTGTTGTTTCAAATATTCAAAGAGGTAATAGAGCATCTTTTATTGGTTTCTTGTTTTTGGTTTAAAGTTTTTAGTTTTCTCTTAATGCTTTGTACTTAATTCTTACTTTCCGAGTTGTTTCAAAAATTGTTGAACTATTTTATAATCGTCAAAATCGGTTTTTACCCCTTTAATTTCCTGATAGGTTTCATGGCCTTTTCCTGCAATAAGAATAATATCGTTGGGTTGCGCAATTTGACAGGCGGTTTTAATGGCTTGTTTCCTATCGGTAATGGACATCGTTTTTTTGAAATTTTGCGGTTCCACCCCTTTTTCAATGTCTTCTATAATGGTTTCCGGGACTTCGCTTCTTGGATTATCACTTGTAAAAATGACCTTTGTACTCAAAGTGGATGCGATATTTCCCATTTTAGGGCGTTTTGTTTTATCTCTGTCTCCACCGCAACCAACCACTGTTATCAATTCTTCGTTTTTGGTGCGAATGCTATTGATGGTTTCCAATACGTTCTGCAAAGCGTCTGGCGTATGGGCATAGTCAACGATGGCGGTTATTTTTTTGTCAGAAATCAAATATTGAAATCGTCCAGACACACTTTCCAACTCGCTTATCAATCGCAAATTCTCCACCTTATCAAGACCCAGTAAGTCCGCGGCAGCGTAGATGGCCAAAATATTGTAGGCATTAAAATTGCCTATTAAGCGCGTCCATACTTCATTATCATTGATCTTAAGCAATAAGCCCGTAAATTGATTTTCTAAAATCTGCGCCCTATAATCGGCGTATGTCTTTAAAGCGTAGGTGTATTTTTTTGCTTTGGTATTCTGAAGCATGACCAAGCCATTCTTATCATCGATATTGACCAGTGCGAATGCATCCTTGGATAAATTATCAAAAAATAATTTTTTAACATCTCGGTATTCCGCAAAAGTGCTGTGATAGTCCAAATGATCGTGCGAAAGGTTCGTGAAAATACCACCTTCAAAATGAAGCCCTTCTGTTCTGTTTTGGTGGATACCGTGAGAACTCACTTCCATAAAGCAAAACTCGACACCAGCGGCACTCATCATACTTATATACTTATTGATGGTCAAGGAGTCTGGTGTGGTATGTGTTGCTGGGTATTCTTTAGTATCAACCATCACTCGAACGGTCGACAATAGTCCCACTTTAAATCCGGCTTTCCTAAATAATTGATAGAGCAATGTTGCGACCGTGGTCTTGCCATTGGTTCCGGTGACACCAATCAATCTTAAATTTTGTGAGGGATTTCCATAGAAATTAGCTGCCATAAACGCTAAGGCTCTACTCGCACTTTCTACTTCTATATAAGTAACGCCATTATGTAAGTTTACTGGTAGAGTTTCGCAAATGATGGCAATGGCACCCTTTTCAATCGCTAAGTCTATATAGTTATGGCCATCTGTTATATTGCCCTTAATGGCAACAAAAACATCATCTTGGGAAATATTTCGAGAATCAAAATGCACGGCACCAATCTGCACGCTTGTACTGCCAACAACAGCGTTGATGGTGACCCTATACAATATGTCTTTTAACTGTACCATTATATATCCAAATAGACTTCTTGATTCCGTTTTATTTTGACCCCTTTTTCAATAGATTGTTTTTTGACTACACCCACACCCTCAATTTTCACCCTTAATCCCATATTCTCCAAAAGCGCCAATGCATCCATAGTTGGCATTCCCCTAACATCAGGCATAATGGTTTTGTATGTTTGGGCAACCTCGTAATAGTTTTCAAAATCCTTTTTCACAATTGAATTTTGAAAATCCAAAGTTTCAACCTCGTCCGTGATAGGTGTGTCCGTAAATATTTTTTGAGCTATTTTCTTAAAGACAGGACCAGACACATCAGCACCATAATAACCAACACTTTTATCTGGTTCATGAATGACGACAATACAGGAATATTTAGGATTGTCAGCAGGAAAAAAGCCAGCAAACGAAGAGATATAACTCAATTTATCCTTATTGGCATAATCCTTTTGACAAGTTCCGGTTTTTCCTGCCATTGAGAAATTAGGCGAATACAATTTGCTCCCCGTACCATGTTCAACAACATTTTCCAATAATTTTTTAACCTTATCAACGGTTTCCTGGGAACAGATTTTCGGATTGATAACCTCCTTTTTGAAAGGCACAATCGTTTTATCAAATTCTCTAACTTCTCGTAAAAATTGAGGTTTTACCATTTCGCCGTTGTTGGCAATGGCATTATAAAATGTCAAGGTCTGCAGAGGTGTAAATGACACCCCATAACCATAAGCCATCCACTGTAAGGCAATACCACTCCAACGTCCGTTTTTAATTCTTGGATCCGGAATTATAGGATCTGGCTCACCAATAATTGGCAAATCCAAGCTATTGTTCAAATTCATAGCGTACAAACGATCGATGAATTTACTGGGCTGATCCTTATAAGCTTTGTCAATGGCTGCTACAATTGCTGTATTGGACGAGACCTCAATGGCTTTTGCAATAGTGATTTCCCCATAGCCACCATGCTTGGCGTCTCTAACTTTTTTTCCATAGAAACTTAAGACACCTTTTTTGGTATCGACCACATCACTGGTATCAATCACCTTGTCTTCCAGCGCTGCGGTTATCGCCATGATCTTGAATGTAGATCCAGGCTCACTACTTTCGCCAACCGCATAATTTAAACGTTCGTAATAATGCCCGTCCGAATTTCGACCCAGATTTGAAATCGCTTTGATCTCACCTGTTTTGGTCTCCATGACAATGACAGACCCATGGTCTGCCTTATATTTTTCGAGCTGTTCCAACAAGGCATGATGTGCAATGTCTTGAATATTGACATCTATTGTTGTATAAACATCGTAACCATCTCTTGGCTCCACCTCATTATAATCGGTAATTGGCTTCCATTGGCCCTTACCAATTTTTTGTTTCATACGGTGGCCATCCTTTCCCCTCAGATACATTTCGCCAAAAGCACCATCAATTCCGGCCCTCACATAATGGCCGTCCTTATCTATACGTTCATAACCAATTGAACGTTGCGCAATGCCCCCCATGGGATGTTCGCGCTTGGTAGTTTGCTCTACAATGAGCCCACCCCTAAAAGCACCAAGACTTAATAATGGAAAGTTTCGAATCCGCGCATAATCCGTATAACTAATATTTCTTGCCAACAGAAAATATCTGTTTTTATTAGCTCTGGCTTTGCGCAATTCCTTTTCATAATACGCTGATGATTTTCCAGAATATTTAGATAAAGAATCACTCAATGGCTTTAAGAAATTCTCAAAAGTTTTAGTGGTTGGAGTCAAGGCATCAAATCGGATGTCATATTTTGGAATGGACGTGGCCAGCAAACTTCCATCAGAAGCATACACATTGCCACGGTTGGCAGGAATGGTGACATTCTTAACGGTACGTCTCTCCGCTAAGTCACGGTACTTATCACCATCCACCATCTGAATGGTAAACAATTTGAACACCACGGCCAATGCAAAGACAAACATGACGCCTGCTACAAAATACAATCGGTTCAATATGTGCTTTTCAGTGACTGCCACTTATTTCTTTTCTGATTTTACTTTTATTTTCTTTGGCGGATTTGGAGATGGCGCAATCCCCTTTTCTGCCATTTTTTGGATGATTCCAGATTCCATTTTGAGACGCATCAACTTTGACCTTCCATCTACAAAGGCAGAGCGCCATTCTTTAACTTCATTGTTCAATCGTGCTATATCATGAACTTTTTTATCGGCACTGTGCGAACTTGCAATCATAATTATCGCCAGCACAGAAATGAAAATGATGATCCTCCAATTCTTAAACGAATCATCACTGACCAAAAACTTACCTCTTAATATGTGATAGATGTTGTTTTTCATCTTACTTCCTGCGAATGCAGGAATCTCCTTTTTAATTAGACTATATATTCTTCAAACCTGAAAGGTTTTGAAACCCCTGTAGGTCGTCCAATACCACCTTACAGATTAATTATATTTTTTCCGCAACCCGAAGCTTTGCACTTCGCGCTCTGCTATTTTCTTTTATCTCCGCTTTTGATGGCACAATCAAACCGCCAACTTTCTTTAAAGGCACTTCAAAATTTCCATAAACATCGCGCTCTGGCTCACCTTCAAACAATCCATTCCTAATAAAACGCTTGACCAATCTGTCCTCTAACGAATGGTACGATATGCAACTCAAGCGACCTCCTGTGACCAAAACTTCAGGCACCTGGAGCAACAGCTCCTTTAAAGCCTCAATTTCCTGGTTCACTTCTATCCGTATGGCCTGATAGATTTGCGCCAACACTTTATGTTCATTTTTATGCTTTACAAATTTTTTCAAGACCTCTTTTAGGTGCTCGCTGGACTTGATTTCATTAGTTGCTCTTTCCTCCACAATAAGCCTCGCCATGGCTGGAGCCTGGCGCAACTCGCCATACTGCAAGAACACATCTCTGATCTGCTCCTCATCATATTTATTGATAACATGGAACGCTGACAATTTGCTGTCCTGATCCATTCGCATGTCCAAATCCGCTTCAAAACGTGTTGAAAATCCGCGTTCAGCAACGTCAAACTGATGGGAAGAGACACCAAAATCTGCCAAAATCCCATCTACTTTCTTGGCTCCATAAAAGCGCAAAAAGCGCTTTAAAAACCTGAAATTCTCATTGATCAGCTTAAACCGAGAATCATCTATGGTATTTAAAAGAGCATCCTTATCTTGATCAAAAGCGAATAGTTTTCCTTTTGGACCTAAGCGCTTTAGAATCTCACGGCCATGCCCCCCTCCACCAAATGTCACATCAACATACACACCGCCCGGTTTGACATTCAATCCATCTACTGCTTCCGTTAGTAATACCGGATTATGATAGTCCATCTTCGTCATCATCTTGTCCCATAACTTCCTCGGCTAAATCTGCAAAGTCATCAGCCGCATCATCTATAGCTTGTTCATATTTATCTTTATCCCAAATCTCCACAATATTTATGGCGGAAGACACCACAATTTCCTTTGAAATACCTGAAAAAACCATTAAATCCTTAGGGATCAACAGTCTGCCAGTACTATCCACTTCCACCACCTTCACACCTGCGGTAAATCTTCGGATGAAATCGTTATTTTTCTTTTTGAAGCGGTTAAGTTTGTTCATTTTTTGCATCAAAGTCTCCCATTCGGTCATTGGATACAATTCTAAACATGGTTGAAAAACCGCTCTTTTTAAAACAAATCCGTTTTGAAGCGCAGGCAACAGCTGTTTTTTGATGGCAACAGGCAACATAAGCCTACCTTTGGCATCAACTTTACATTCGTATGTTCCTATTAATGAATTCAAAAGCTTTTGTTTGTTTAACTAACGACTACGATTCAAATATATTGAAAATATTACCACCTTTTACCACAATTTACCACTTTTGTTGATAAGTTTTTGATTTTGAGCGGTATTTTCGACAAACGGATGAAAGAAGGAATAAATAAGCGCTTGTTTTTCAGAATATTAAAAAGTGGGATAAAAGCATTTATTGGATGTAAACAAATAATGTAGAAGTATTGCCTTGAAACTGGCCAAAATGAAATAAAATTTGATTGAAATAACTATATTTGTTTTTTAAGCATAACTACCAACCGTTAATGAGACATCTCTTAAAAAAAGAAAAAAAGTACAGCTATATTGAAGTAGGTGAAGGTCAACCCATAATAATTCTTCATGGATTAATGGGCGGTCTTAGTAATTTTGATGGTGTTATCCAGTATTTTAGTGCCAAGGGCTACAAAGTCATCGTTCCTGTATTGCCCATTTATTCGATGTCCTTACTAAAAACCAACGTACGTAGTTTTGCTAAATATCTTTATGATTTTATAGAATATAAAGAATTTGATGATGTTATTTTATTGGGCAATTCGCTTGGTGGCCATATCGGACTTTACCATACAAAACTTTATCCTGAGAAAGTAAAAGCCCTGATTATTACCGGAAGTTCCGGTTTATACGAAAGCGCCATGGGGGGAGGCTACACCAAACGCGGTGATTATGAAGTGATCAAGAAAAAAGCTCAAGATGTTTTTTACGATCCTGCAGTGGCAACCAAAGAAATTGTGGACGAAGTTTATGAAACTGTCAATGACAGAAATAAATTGATTAAGACCTTAGCCATTGCCAAAAGTGCCATCCGTCATAATATGGCCAAGGATTTACCTAAAATGGATCTGCCCGTATGCATCATTTGGGGAAAGAACGATATTGTAACCCCACCTGAAGTTGCCGTCGAATTTCATGAACTTCTACCAGATTCTGACTTGTACTGGATAGATAAATGCGGACATGCCGCTATGATGGAACATCCCGATGAGTTCAATGCGATACTTGAACAATGGCTCAAGAAGCGGAAACTTTGAGGTTGAAATTGAAGAAGTGAGTGATGACGGGTGACGGGTGACTGAAGAGTTCAGAGTTCAGAGTTATGAGTTATGAGTTATGAGTTATGCAAAATCGGAAAAAACTTGGGTTCTTTGTGTAACTCTCGTGAAATTTATATTTAAGTTTTATCAAAACTGTCCAAGTAATAAGAAGCAATCATAAATAGATCTTTTAAAATAAACGCAGGTAGAGCAGACCGTATAGGCAAAGTGTGCGTGGTGAGTTTTGGAACTGAGGACGAGTGACTGAGACCTGAGACTGAAAACTGAAGATTAAAATTCAAACATAACATGATTATCAAATCTGCTGAATTTATAATGAGCAACTCCGAAGTGGCCAAGTGCCCGAAGGACCCATTGCCTGAGTACGCGTTTATAGGTCGTAGCAACGTTGGCAAATCGTCGTTGATAAACATGCTGACCAATCATAAAAATTTAGCAAAAACATCCGGAAGACCAGGTAAAACCCAACTTATCAATCATTTCTTAATCAATAAGAATTGGTTTTTGGTAGATTTACCTGGATATGGCTATGCGCGTGTTTCAAAAACATCCAAAAAAAAGTTCCAAAGATTTATTACTGACTATTTTGAGGAACGGCAGCAATTGGTATTGGCTTTTGTTTTGGTGGATATCAGACATGAGGCCCAAAAAATAGATCTTGAATTCATGCAGTATATGGGCGAAAATGGCATTCCGTTTTCCATTATTTTCACTAAGGCCGATAAGCTCAAACCAAAAGCCATCGAACGTAATGTTGCTGCTTATTTAGAAGAACTCCTTAAAACATGGGAAGAAACTCCTAAATACTTTATCACCTCATCCTCTTCTGCCCTTGGAAGAGATGAAGTGCTGAATGAGATTGATCATATCAATCAACAAATGAATGCCCTAAGGCAGAATTAATATTGTACTGTTTTATAGCCAGTGTTCTCTAAAAAAACCTATAACCATTCATATAAAAAAAGCTCCAAAGTTACATCAACCTTGGAGCTTTTTTTATATGGATTCCAGAAGGATTACTCCTTCACGTTATTGACAACTTTTTTAATATTATAAGAGCTTCTTAAATCGCTTAATACATTTAACGCTTCTTCAACATACACATCTTGACTCAATGCTTTATGCCAGCGATCACGTTTTTCTCTCAAAACACTATCTTTAGCCATTAGTTTATTTTCGTAAGGCAAAGAGCTATAGGTTAAGTTTGTTTTATAATCGGTTAAACGCTCAAAGTGCTTTGCCTCCTCTTCGTTTAGTTTTAGTGCAGCCTTGTACGTGTCATAGTTTAGGGAGTAATTCTCCTTGTCTCTAATCTTTTTGACCCATTTGGCATTTTCATCAATTAACTTTAACTGTTCATTTTTAGCAATACGTGCATTACTGTTGGCAATGGCCATTTGATAATCCACATTGTGATCCCATATCTTATAATCAGTGGCATCAATCCTATCATAAGCCATCGGATTATCCTGATTCTTTTCGCCTAAGGCGATATAACTGTAACGGTCAGGAACAACCACATCACTTTTCACCCCTTCCAATTGGGTTGATCCACCATTGATACGATAGTATTTCTGTATGGTATATTTTAAAGCTCCCATATCCCCACTCGTATTGTTTCTCACCATTCGGTTGAGATCCAAGACGGTCTGAACGGTCCCTTTACCAAAAGTTTGTTTACTACCAATTACCAAGGCTCGTTTATAGTCCTGCATGGCAGCAGCCAAAATTTCGGAGGCCGAAGCAGAATTCTCGTTTACTAGAATCACCAATGGGCCATCCCAGGTTATGGATTTGTCTTTGTCTTTTAACACTTCCTTTTGTCCTCCAGTGGTTTTTACCTGAACAATTGGACCTTCCTTAATAAACAATCCGGCCATATCAATGACGGTTTGCAATGATCCACCGCCATTGTTCCTTAAATCTAAAACTAACCCTTCAATACCTTCTTCCTTTAAGCGTTCTATTTCAAGCTTAACATCTGTAGCCGCATTCCGTTTCTTATAATCTTCCATATTGACATAAAAGCCTGGAAGATTGATCACACCAAATTTCTTATCGTCCTTAATCACGGTAGTCGATTTTGCATAAACCTCCTCCAACTCTACCACATCTCTGGTAATGGTCAACTCTTCAATAGTGCCATCTACCTTTTTTACAGTTAGGATAACATTGGTACCTTTTGGCCCTTTAATTAATTTTACGGCATCTTCCAAACGCATACCCACAATACTGACGCCAGGCTCACCATCATCTTGTTGTACTTTAAGAATTTGATCTCCTGCCTCTAATTCGTTATTTTTCCATGCCGGTCCACCGCTAATAATCTCCACGATAGTCACGACATCCATTTTCTTTTGAAGTCTTGCGCCTATGCCCTCAAATTTCCCCGACATGGCCACATCAAAACGCTCCTTATCTTCTGGTGCATAATAAAATGTATGCGGATCAAATTCGGCAACAATAGCGTTTAAATAAACGCTAAACCAATCGTCTCGTTTCCGTTCATCAATATAATCATAAAGCTCATTTAGCGAATTGAGCGTCGCTTTTCTTGCTTCCGCCTCTAGTTCCGTAAGTGATTTTTTAACCTTTTTCTCAGATTTGACCTCAGTATCAACCAAAACATTTTGATTAAAGCCTTCAGAATCAAATTCGTCTACATGACTCATTTTCTCAACCTTTTTCTTATCAGAAAACGTGTTTTCCTGCTGTGAAATCAAATCGTCATAATTGGCAATGGCAGAAAACTTAAGCTGGGTTCTCCAACGCTCTCTCATTTCCTTTTTTGAATTGACATATGCCAATTTTTTATATTCCGTATTGATCTCTTCATCAATGGTATAATCAAAAGGCTTGGACAAAACCTCTCTGTACATTGCTTGTGATTCTTCTATACGTTGCAACAAACGGTTATGGGTCAGGTTGAAAAATGTCAAGTCCTGATTTTTTAACTGATCGTCAATTTTATGTTTATAAGCTTCAAACTCCTTAATGTCCGAGGCATAGAAATATCTTTTAAACGGGTCCAATTGATCCAGGTAAGCCTTAAAAACATTCTCGGAGAATTGGTCATTTATTTCCTTAGGACTATAATGGCCTTCTTCAAGTACATAGGTTATTAACTGCATCAATAATTTATCCTTGTCTGGATCTTCAAAAGTTTTAGTGGTGAAACTACATGACGCAAACGCCAACATAAGCGCCAGCAATAAAATCTTATAATTCCTTTTCATGATATCTTTCATATTTTTAGCGGCATTGATTAGGTCTAACCGTTATAGACCCTCTGATTATTTTTTACTAAAGTAAAAGAAAAAACCATGCCAATAAAACCATTGGCTACTAATTTTTTGTTAAACCACTCTGAATGGGATTTTAACGTCTAATTTATGTATTTTAGCAATCTAAAAATTATTGCAGAATGAACACGAAACCATTGATTTTAGTGACCAATGATGATGGGATTACGGCACCGGGATTAAGGACCTTGATTGAAGTTATGAATACGATTGGCGAGGTTGTAGTCATAGCACCAGACAGTCCACAAAGTGGGATGGGCCATGCCATTACGGTCAATTCAACACTTTATGTAGAAAAAGTGAAAATCGATAAAAATCCACAATCCGAATACAGTTGCTCTGGCACTCCAGTAGATTGTGTGAAATTGGCGGTCAAGCAAATTTTGGGACGACGACCTGACATTTGCGTTTCGGGCATCAATCACGGCTCCAACTCTTCCATCAACGTTATTTATTCAGGAACAATGAGTGCCGCCATAGAAGCTGGTATTGAAGGCATTCCGGCGATTGGCTTTTCGTTGTGCAACTATAATTGGAGTGCCGACTTTGAAGCTTCTAAGAGTTATGTTAAAACAATTACTGAAAATGTATTGGAACACGGACTTCCTGAAGGCGTGGTGCTCAACGTTAATATACCTGATTTACCAAAAGATAAAATCAAGGGCATCAAGATATGCCGTCAAGCAAAAGCGAATTGGGAAGAAGAATTCACCAAACGTCAAAATCCGAGTGGGCGTGACTATTATTGGTTAGCTGGAAAATTTGTTAATTTAGATGAAGGTGAAGACACCGACGAATGGGCCTTACAGCACGGTTATGTTTCTTTGGTTCCAGTTCAATTTGATCTGACCGCGCACCATTCCATTCAAAATTTAAACTCTTGGAATTTAAATGATTAAAAAAGAAGTATTTATCGGTTTCATTGTAGGATTACTTGCCAACGCTATCGGGTTTATAATTGCCATTCTTATTTTTGGAAGTGGCGAAAACATCGTTACGGCATATAGACAATCTTTGGCCCAAGGATTTTTCAGCAAATTGGTTAGCATGGGAGCGCTACTGAATCTTGTGGTGTTTTTCATGTTCATCAAACAAAGACGCGACTATAGGGCAAGAGGCGTAATTATGGCTACCATAGTTGTAACGATTGCCACCTTTTTATTAAATTACAATTAATAAAAGCCTTTCGATTTCTACTTGTTTGTGACCTAAACATTACGATTCTTAAAAGATGAAATACTACATCATAGCTGGCGAAGCCTCCGGAGATTTACATGGTGCCAACCTTATGAAAGCACTGCAAAGACAAGATGTCAATGCCCAATTCAGGTTTTGGGGAGGTGATTTGATGCAAAAGGTGAGTCCTACACTCGTTAAACACTATCGTGATTTGGCATTCATGGGCTTTTTGGAGGTCGTCATGAATTTGAGAACCATTACCAAAAATCTCGCCTATTGTAAAACAGACATTGAAAGCTACAACCCCGATGGTATCATCTTTATTGACTATCCTGGTTTTAACTTGCGTATTGCCAAATGGGCAAAGCAAAGAGGATACCGTACCCACTATTATATTTCACCACAAATTTGGGCATGGAAAGAAAACCGGATTCACGCCATCAAACGTGATATCGATAAAATGTATGTCATCTTACCCTTTGAAAAAGAGTTTTATGAAGATAAACATCATTATCCGGTGGAATTCGTTGGCCATCCGTTAATTGACGCTATTGCCGACCGTCAGCAAGTGAGTGAATATGAGTTTAGAGCCAAACGTGGGCTTACCGATAAACCAATCATCGCTTTATTGCCAGGAAGTAGGAAACAGGAAATTCGCAAGATGCTCACGGTGATGTTAAGCATTGTCAAGAACTTTGAAGATTATCAATTTGTTATAGCTGGTGCTCCAAGTCAAGACTACGATTTTTATAAAACCTTTATTAAAAAAGAAAATGTTTCATTCGTAAATAATAAAACCTATGATCTTTTGAGTTTAGCAACGGCTGCCCTGGTGACTTCAGGAACGGCAACTTTAGAAACCGCTTTGTTTAAGGTCCCAGAAGTAGTTTGCTACAAAGGAAGCTGGCTTTCTTATCAAATAGCAAAACGCGTCATTAATTTAAAATATATTTCCTTGGTCAACCTAATTATGGACAAACCTGTTGTCACTGAATTGATTCAAGGAGATTTTAACTCCAAACGTCTCAAAAAGGAGTTAGAAGATATTTTACGACCCGAGAAAAGAGAAACACTTTTTATGGAGTATTTTCACTTAGAAAAGACATTGGGAGGAAAAGGTGCGAGCGAAAAAACAGCAGAGTTGATTTTTAACGACATTAAAAAACATAAAGTCCAATAGCTTTTTCCAAAAATTTTATACTTTCGAAATTTCCTCAGCGTTTATTAAACAACCCCGGGGCAAGTTCAGAACTCATGGTTAAGAAAATGTGAATTTCAATCGAGGCAAGCTTCGGAGGATCAAAGCCCACTGGTGGGAATAAATGTATACTTTTTCAAAAACGATATATCACCTAATGAAAAAAAATGTCTTAATCCTACTTTTGTTCATCGCATTGAGCAGTTGTAATGCTCCAAAGGGCATGGTGATGACCAAATCCAAAGCAAACAGAGTTGAAACCAATCAGAAAACATCCACTTCAAATCCCATTGTCTCTATTGAGACCCATAGTTATGAATTAACACCGGTGGATTTAACTCCGATTGGTCTGAATATTAAAAGTGAACTCCCAAAAATTATCGACACCAAAGCCAACAGAATAGTAAATTATGCTTTTGCATTTGATGGTGTAAAATACAAACGTGGTGGCACAACAAAAGACGGCATGGATTGCTCTGGCTTGGTGGTTACTACGTTTGACAGCGAAAACATTTCATTACCCCGGGTCTCAAGAGACATGGCTCTTTTGGGTAAATCGATTGAACTACAAGAGGTCAGCAAGGGCGATCTTTTGTTTTTTGCCACTCGTAAAAACAGCAAGACCATTAGCCATGTCGGAATTGTTACGACGGCAAGAGATGGTTATGTAGAGTTTATCCATGCAAGTACTAAAAATGGAGTCATCGTTTCCAACTTGGCAGAAAAATATTGGTACTTTACCTTCGTACAGGCAAGACGTGTGATATAGCAGTTATTTCAAGTAAATAGTGAACTTTTTACCCAAAGTTGTAATAAATTAATACTTTTATAAAAAATTACCATTATAACCAATGAAAAAGATTGCCCTACTCCTTCTTTTATTGATCACTTTTAGCAGCTGTAAATCCTCAAAACGAGTTGCGACCACAAAGTCAAAGACCGAAAAAATCGATTCCCGATCTCGTAAATCGGATTTAAACTCTTCCAAAGCAGATAAAGTTGTGGATTATGCACTCAAATTTGACGGTGTGAAATACAAATATGGCGGTACTACAAAAAAAGGCATGGATTGCTCTGGGCTAATAGTGACCTCCTTCAACAGTGAGAATATTTCTTTGCCACGAACGACTGGAGATTTATCCATAACAGGGGATTGGATTGACTTGAAACAAGTGACCAAGGGCGATTTATTATTTTTTGCTACACAAAAGAACAGTCGGAATGTTAACCATGTGGGAATTGTCACAGAAGCCCGTAATGGAAATGTTGAATTTATACATGCAAGCACGAGCAGTGGCGTCATAGTTTCCAATCTCGCAGAAAAATATTGGTACTTCGCCTTCGTACAGGCAAGACGTGTTTTATAGTTCTTATTTTTAGTAACTTAGACTTATGAAGTTACTAAATTTTGCAATCATAAAGATTATCCTCTGCCTTATAATAGGCATTCTTTTTGCGCATTATATTGACATTCCCATTATCTATAGCTTGCCGCTCACTGTAACTTTAGCATTAGGGCTTGCCGCATTTCTGATTGGCGAAAAAAAGCGTTTGGTCAAATCCTACGGCTTTACAATTCTAACGGTCTTTACCTTTATTGCAATTGGTGTATTAACCTATCAATTGCACGACCAAAAATCGTTCAAGAAACACTACACCCGGCATATTGATCCTGTTAATGATTCGATAGAAACGATAAACTTTCGAATTAGGGAAATCCTTAAACCAAGTGTCTATCACGACAAATATATTGTTGACATCCTAAACATAAACGATCAGCAACTTATCGGAAAAACACTTTTAAATGTTCAAAGAGATAGTCTGCTCCAAGCTTTTAAAGTGGACGATATTTTTGCAACCACATCACCTCTAACCGATTTGAATCCCCCGATCAATCCCAACCAATTCGATTATAAAAAATATCTTGAAAAACAATATATCTATCACCAAATCTTTACAGAACAAGATGAACTTTTGCGCGTTTCATCAGACCCACACACGATTTTAGGCTATGCCGCCCAATTGCGAGCCCATATCAATTCAAAACTAAAGTCATACAACTTCAAACCAGACGAACTCGCTTTGATCAACGCTCTGTTACTGGGCCAGCGTCAAGATATCAGTCCAGAAATCTATAATAGCTATTCCAGGGCAGGTGCTATCCATATTTTAGCCGTTTCCGGATTGCACGTTGGTATTGTCCTACTGCTTCTCAATTCATTGTTCAGGCCTTTGGAGTATTTCAGGCGTGGGAAACTTATAAAAACTCTATTGATTTTGTCCATATTATGGGGTTTTGCTGTGGTTGCAGGGTTATCGGCATCGGTTACCAGAGCAGTGATGATGTTCAGTGTTGTGGCTATTGGAATGAATCTAAAGCGGCCTTCCAATATTTTCAATTCGCTTGCCATTTCCATGTTGTTCCTTTTACTTTTCAAGCCTCTTTTTCTTTTTGATGTAGGATTCCAGATGAGTTATTTGGCAGTCATTGCCATTGTGGGTTTTCAACCACTATTGGCGGACTTATGGCAACCACAATTAAAACCTATTCGAAAGTTATGGGACATATTTACAGTGACACTAGCGGCACAGTTTGGAGTAGTCCCTGTAAGTTTGTTTTATTTCCATCAATTTCCAGGATTGTTTTTCCTATCCAATCTGGTGATAATTCCTTTTTTAGGACTAATTCTGGGGATGGGTATATTTGTTATTTTATTGGCATCATTTAATCTACTTCCGTTGTGGCTTGCCGATATCTATGGTGGCATCATCAATTTAATGAACAGTTTTGTCCGATGGGTCTCACTTCAGGAACGCTTCGTTTTTTCGGACTTATCATTTAGCTTGCTTCAAGTACTAACTGCTTATTTTCTGATTGTGACCTTGGTTGTATTATCAAAAAAACCAGGCTATAAACGTGTGACCATCGCGATGTTTGCGGTATTGATTTTTCAATCCGTATTGATTTTTGAAAAGAAGAAAAACCAAAATGAAGAATTCGTGGTCTTTCACAAAAGCAGACATAGTCTTATTGGTATAAAGAAGAACGCTACTTTAACCGTAGCGCATAATTTTGACAGCCTTACTTCGAGTAGGGACCATGTCATTAAGAATTATAAAATCGGTAATGCGATTAATAAAATCAAGAAGGACAATTTGGAGAACATCTATGAATTGGGAACTACACGAATTTTGATTGTTGATAGTGCGGGAATTTATAGGATTCCACAACTCGATCCGAAGGTTGTAATTTTGAGAGATTCACCAAAAATAAATCTAAACCGATTATTGGACTCTATAAATCCGCAATTGGTTGTTGCAGATGGCAGCAATTATAAAAGCTATGTTCTACGATGGGAACTCAGTTGTATGAAACGAAATATTCCATTTCATTTGACTGGTAGAGAGGGTGCGTATGTGTTGAGAAAACAGTAATTCTATTGTCGTATTGTTTCCCGCAGATTCCGGGGATATACGCAGAACAAGTTCTATCAATAAAAGTCTATCCTTGTAAAAAAGAAAAAATAAGATTGAGGACTATTGATTGACAATTGCGTCTTAAAGCTTATCACAACAAGGTTTGTTTAATCATATAACCGATTTTTGTTTGCCCCGCCCTAAAGGGAGCAAAAAATCTCAAATGATTGATTAATTTGAAAATAAGCCACCCATTAGTCCCAATAACTCTATTGGGAGAATCAAGGCTTATTCAGATTTTAAATGAACAATCTCAATTTTTTAGGATTAATAGCAGATATGCAATACCTATTTTCTAAATGATAAAATCTAAAAATTTGAATATCCCAATTCCCAAAGCAAGACCAAAAACCATCGTATAGATTCTCTGCTTTTTGTCGGCTAAAACTGTTATAGTTTCTATTAGTTTTCCATTTTCCTCTAGTTCAAGTTGAATTTCATTTTTATAAAATTGTCGGTACTTGGATTTTAAAGTTAGTACACTTGAATTCCGTGTAAAATTATGGGAAGTTCCAAAAATTGAAAATTTATTGGAGACTTTGTTCCCATTCAAGATAACACTTTCAATCCCCAGGATTGAATTCATGAATTCTATTTTCTTAGTACCGATATGAAATTCAGCGCATTTCAACTTATTGAGAGTATTATATTTACAATCCATTTACCCCTTAAACTCAGGCTTAAAAGCAGTATAAAAGGCATTGAATTCTTCTTGGGTTTTTATTTCCTTATGCTTGTCGTTCAGAAACATTTTAAGGTACAATTCCAGTTGCTGCGGATTTTGATAACCTCTAACCGGTGTAATAATATCACCTTTTTCATCAAAAAACATGATGGTTGGGTAGGCGTTTACTTGAAACGCATAGGTCAAATCGTGTACACTGTTCCGACGGCTGGCCATTTCTGGCTTATAGCCCTTATTGGTATAAGTATTACCCTTGTATTTGACAACATCATTACCCTCCCCATTAAATTTTACGGCATAATAATTAGCGTTGACATATTTGGCAACATCAGGATTTTGAAAAGTGTTTTTGTCCAACATCTTACATGGGCCGCACCAATTGGTATAAACGTCCATCATGATTTTTTTAGGTTTCTTTTTTTGGAGCTCCAAGGCCTCTTCAAAAGTGACCCAGTTAATTTGTTGCGCGATACCATTAAAGGACATTAACAATGTCAAGACCCCTATAAATGCTAACTTCTTCATTTTATTCATTTTTTGCAAATCTAAGTGGAAACTACAAAAAATGCTCCAAAGTTGGAGCATTTGACGTTTATTTAACAAATTTTCGATTATCTCACCCCGTGCATCAGTTTTTTGAGGACAGGATTCAATACCATCGATACAAAACCGACCGCAATTGGAATGACAGCGAAAATCAAAAAGAAAGTTCCCAAAGAATACTCTGCTGAGATCTTATCAATCATACCTCCCATAGTGTTGGCTAACTTCTGACCAACGGCAATTGCCAAATACCAAACCCCGAACATGAAACCGATCATACGTGCTGGGACTAATTTACTTAAATACGACAATCCTAATGGTGATAGACAAAGCTCACCCATGGTATGGAACAGGTAGGCCAATATTAGAAAGATCATACTTACGGAAGCTGTTTGTGCTCCCGATGGAATATCCGATGCCCCGTAGGCCAATACCGCAAATCCAACACCCAACAACACCAGACCTAAGGCATACTTCATGGCCGCACTCGGATTGTATTTGCTTTCCCACCATTTTGAAAAAATGGGCGCCAATGTAATAATAAAGAACGAGTTTAAAATTCCGAACCAAGTGGCGTCAACTTTCAATTCTTCAGAGAAAGATTTGTCGTAAATACGGTAAATAACGAGGATCCATAAGCCAAGGAAGGCAATAGCCAACACAATATTTGAAGCCCCAATCTTGGTGAAGGTCTTTTTGAAAATCAAGAAAATAACATAGGTGATGATAATTAACGGAATAGTGGTCAATAATCCATCAACAATTTTGAATATTGTTGCCGTATTTCCAGTTAAATCACGATTGGTATAATCACTTGCGAACAAGGTCATCGATCCTAAAGACTGTTCAAAGAAAGCAAAAAAGAACACTGTGAATAAAGCGAAAACTGAAACGGCTACCAATCGATCGCGCACTATAGGAATATAGCGAGAGATACGCATAATCAATAATATTAGAAAGAGTATCAACGCGGCAATTACGACCACATTTGAGCCACTCCATCCCATGAACTGAAAAGGCAACATCGTGCTTCCTCCAATTTTCTCAATTGGATCATTAAACAGATAAATCAATCCGCCAACTGATGATAAGGCTATGAGTATTTTATCAAATGTGGTAAACGGATTCAACTTAGTAGCCACTTCAACCTCTTCCTTTATCACCTCCGGATCATTGACATCTTCGGCATCATGTAAAACCACATCAATCTTCTTTGATGGTGCTGCGCCAATTTTCCCAAATATTTTGTGCGCCAATAAAAACTGAAGCATGCCCAGAAACATGAAAATCCCTGCCAGACCAAATCCGTAGGCCCATCCGTAATTTTCAGCCAAATATCCACAAAGCATCATTCCGAAGAAAGCTCCCGCATTAACACCCATATAAAATATAGTGTAAGCGCCATCTTTTTTAGATTCTCTGGTTTTGTACATTTCCGAAATGATCGAAGTGATATTTGGTTTAAAAAATCCGGTTCCAAGTACCAATAGAGCCAAACCTAAATAAAATGACATCGTAGTTTCCATTGCCATTGCTGCGTGACCAAGCGTCATAATGATACAGCCTATAACAACGGCCATGCGGTATCCTGTCCACTTATCGGCTATCCAACCTCCAATGATAGGAGTTAAATACAAAAGCGAGGCGTAGGTACCAATTAACGAAAGGGCGTGCTCACGTGGCCAATCCCAACCCGGGTTATCGCTCACTAAGGGTGCTGTTAAAAACAAGATCAAAAGGATACGCATTCCGTAGAAAGAAAAGCGTTCCCACATCTCTGTAAAAAAGAGAATAAATAGGCCTATTGGGTGTCCGAGAACTGTGTCTTTAAAGAGATTTTCAATATCAGTATTCATAATTTGCTACACAATATATTAGTTATTAATGTCTGGATCTGCAAGTTCAAAAGGTTCATTGTCCTTGATTTCATGTTCATGATCTTCAGCACCATGGGTCAATTTTTTAAGTTTTTTCAAGAACACAATCAGCAACAGACCAAAGGATACCGTGAAGATTGTTAGCCACATAAATGTGGCATACTCTTGTGCACTTTGATCTTCTTCTAAAACAAATGATACTCCATAATTTTTACCATCCCCTTTATTCTCTAAATTCTGCGCCTTATCCTTATCTTTTTCAAATACTAATCTGGCGTGATAAGGATTTGAGGCGGTAATGCCATCCTCTTTAAGTGTTGTCAATAATTCGTTTGTATTGGCGTCGGCTTTTTGGGATAGTTCAAAGAGATTATTCAAGATGGTTCCGCTATTTACATCTTTATACATGACCTGATCATTTTCGGCATAAACTTCGGCTTTGATACTGAAATTCTTATCCTCATTGATTGGGTAGTCATAAATGGTGACTATCTTCTTTTGCTCATTTCTGATTTTCATGGAATCCTTGGAAATAAATGGAATGACCTCTTGTTTACTTACGATCATTTCTCCTTGAAACGGCTCCAATTGCGAAGACGAACCGATACTTCCTGCCAATCGATTTCCAAAACCTGTAGCGGCAAAATAAACGCCCATCATGATTGATGCATATTTGAGGGGTGCCAATTTCGTTATAAATGATAAAGAAACTGGAGAGGTACATAGCTCACCTATAGTATGGAACAGGTATGCCAAAAATATCCAAAACATGGCTGCTTTTCCAAAAGCTTCTGCACTTGCCTCTTTGGATGCAAACATCATAAATACAAATCCTAAGCCCATAATAATGGTACCCACAGCCATTTTAAATAAGGATGAAGACTCTCTTCCCTTCTTCTTCCACCAAATCCAAAAACCACCTACAATGGTTCCAAAAATAATGATATAACCCGCATTGAGCGATTGGAATACAGCAGCGGGAATTTCTTCCAACCAGCTCAGGCCAACCGTACGATCAACTTTGGAATCTGTATAAAGATTCATCAATCCTCCAGCTTGCTCAAAAGCACCCCAAAAGACAATGACAATCAAAAATGATATCAGCAAAACGATAACGCGGTCTTTTTCAATTTTAGTGAGTGGTTTTTTTCTAGCCAATCGTTCTGCTTCGCTTGCCGATTCACCTCCAGAAAACTCCCCAACACCCTTAAGGAATTTTTGACCCCATACAAAGACAATTTGACCAATCAGCATTCCGATTCCCGCAAGACCAAACCCATAATGCCATCCGTAATAATAGGCTACAAAACCAACAGTAATACTGGCCAAAAACGCTCCAATATTGATACCTATATAAAAAATTGTAAATCCGCTATCACGTCTAATATCGCCTTCTTGGTATAGGCCACCCACCATGGTTGAGATGTTAGGTTTTAATCCGCCAACACCCAATATAATAAGGATAAGGCCAGTAAAAAAGGCCCAATCTTGAGGAATTGCCAAAATACCATGACCAAAACATAGCAATAGTCCACCAAAGAGCACGGTTTTCTTTTGTCCTAAAAATTTATCCGCAATCCAACCTCCAGGAATGGACGCTACATAAACCAGCATGGTGTACCAGCCATAGAGCCAAATAGCGTCCTTGTTGCTCCACCCCAGCCCTGGATCAATTGCTGTGGCAGACGTAGCTATGTATAAAACCAAAATCCCCCGCATTCCATAATAGGAAAAACGTTCCCACATTTCAGTGAAAAACAATACAAAAAGACCAGCTGGATGACCAAAGAGTTCTTTGCGATTTTTGGGTTGAGATACAGTTGTTGACATAAGATTTTAGATTATTTTAGATTTTAAAAATAGTGTATTAATTTTTGTGAATCCGTCAATATCACAAATAATCCACATTTTCAAGTCTCAAAAAGAAACATCCCTAATAAAGCTCCACTTCATAAAACATTTCTTTTTTCAAAGGATGTACTAAGTTTATGTGCAAAATGACAACTTCAGTTGTTTTCCGTATTTTTTAATAAAAACTTGATGCCCCTTAATTCATGCACCCGCACCAAACTTATTATAGTTTATGGCTTATAGAATTAAAACTAGTTAATTCCATGCATCATTTTCTTTAATTTAGGATTCAGTATTAACAGAATGACCGCTGCAAAAATTGGTATCGCCGCAATGATCAAGAAAAAGATGGACATTGAATACGTTTCTGAAATTTTATCAATATATGACCCTGTCATTCCAGCAATGAAGTTGGCGATGGCAGAAGCGGTAAACCACGCTCCAAACAATAATCCAGCTAAGCGCTTCGGTGATAGTTTAGATACATAAGATAGTCCTACTGGTGAGAGACATAATTCTCCCATGGTATGGAAAAAATAGGATAGTATCAGCCATATCATACTTACTGAGGCTACTTTTGCCCCTTGGGGTATACTACTTGCGCCCAATGATAATACCACAAAACCAACGCCTACCAATGTCAAGCCCATAGCAAATTTGACTGGACCTGAAGGATTCCATACTTTTTCCCATAATTTACTAAATGAAGAGGCGAGAGTAATAATAAAAAAGGAATTCAGAATTTGAAACCAAGACACAGTGACTTCGGTGTGCTCCAAGCTAAACTCTCTATACACTTTCCAAACACCCAAAACCCATATGATAATAAACGAAATTGCGGTAAAAATGATGGTCAATGGATAATCCTTAAAGATTTTCTTTCCCAATCCATAAAGGACCCAGGTCACAATTAATATTGGGAAAATTGTCAAAATCGCATCCACCCATTTAAATATAGTTCCAGTGTTGCCTTCCAAAACTCTTTGTGTATAATCCTTCGCAAAAACAGTCATTGACCCTCCGGCTTGCTCAAAGGCAAAAAAGAAAAATATACTGGCTACCATCAGTACACCTACAACTACCAATCGATCCCTTACGATGTGAGCAGGTGTCAGCTCTTCTTCGACCTCTTCTTCGACCTCTTCAAAATCGGTAGGTATTTGTTTTTTGGGCTGTTCACCTATAACACCAAAAATCTTACTTCCAAAATAGAATTGTAACATCCCGAACAACATAAAAACTCCAGCCAAACCGAAACCATAATGCCATCCGATTTTTTCACCAATATAGCCGCACAACAACATGCCTAAAAATGCACCAGCGTTAATACCCATATAAAAAATAGTATAACCCGCGTCCTTTTTAGAACTTGTATCTGGATATAAGTTTCCAACCATAGAGGATATATTTGGTTTAAACAAACCGTTTCCAAATATCATTAATACAAGTCCTATATAAAAAAAGGTGGGATTAACCATCTCGAAAGCCATAGAGGCATGACCCAAAGTCATAATCAATGCACCCAATAAAATCGCCTTTCTAAAACCTGTCAACTTATCGGCTATCAATCCTCCAATAAGAGGAGTCAAATAAACCAAACCAGTGTACCAAGCATAAAGCCGCATTGCATCCGCATTACTCCATTCCCAACCTCCTTTGCTTATCTCTGTGATTAAGAAAACCGTTAATAAAGCCCGCATTCCGTAATAACTGAAGCGTTCCCACATTTCGGTAAAGAATAATATAAACAATCCAGCAGGGTGCCCCATTACCATTGTTTCGTCTACGCCTTGCTTCGCTAAATGGGCGATTAATCCTGGGTCTCTTTCTTGACTCATAAGTTCAGTTTTTATAAATTGTCTTTAATATAGTTAGTCATTTTGGTGTATAAATGCAGTCGGGTATTTCCACCGTAAATACCGTGATTTTTATCTGGATATATCATCCATTCAAACTGTTTATTGGCCTGAATTAACGCTTCTACCATTTGCATGGTATTTTGAACATGGACGTTATCATCTGCTGATCCATGGATCAATAAAAAGTTGCCTTTCAATTTGTCTACATGAAATATTGGAGAGTTGTCATCGTAACCAGAAGGATTTTCTTGGGGCGTCGTCATATAGCGTTCCGTATAGATCGTGTCATAATACCTCCAGCTGGTTACCGGTGCCACCGCAATGGCCATTTTAAAGACATCATTACCTTTAAAGAGTGCGTTACTGCTCATGAATCCGCCGTAACTCCATCCCCATATTCCTATTCTATCTTGATCGATATAATTTCTGGCACCTAATTGTTTTGCGGCATCAATTTGGTCTTCAACTTCATATTTGCCCAATTCATTTTGCGTTACCTTTTTGAAATCGGCGCCTTTAAATCCAGTACCCCTGCCATCTACACACGCAACGATATATCCTTTTTGGGCTAAAAAGTAATACCAATAATCATTGGCGTTATTCCATGAGTTTTTAACAGATTGGGAACCTGGTCCAGAGTATTGGAACATAAATAACGGATAGGTTTTGGAGGCATCAAAATCGGTTGGCTTGATCATCCACATGTTCAAGTCATTTCCGTTAACGGCTATGGTGCTGAATTCTTTTTTAGGAAGATTGTAGGCTTGCAATTTCTTTTCCAATGTCGAGTTTTCTTTGATCACTTTCACTAGCTTTCCATCTTTTGCGGTATGCAAGGTATATTCTGGAGCTTTTGTTGCACTTGAAAAAGTATTGATGAAATAAGTAAAATCGGCACTAAAATCGGCTGAGTTGGTGCCTTCCTTTTGAGTGAGGCGTTTTTTATTCTTCCCGTCAATTCTAATCGAATAAACATCCCTATTGATGGAACCGTTTTCAACAGACTGATAGAATACGGTATTGTTCTTTTCATCAAATCCATAATAATCAGTCACTTCCCATGGTCCTTTGGTCACCTGATTGATCAATTTACCATCTTTTGAATAGTGATAGATATGATTGAAACCATCGGCTTCAGACGTCCAAATAAAACTGTTATCCTTTAAGAAAGTGAGGTTGTCCGTCACATCGATATACGCTTTATCCGTTTCGGCAAGCACCAATTTAGAACTCATATTGTTGGCGTTGATCATCCATAAATCAAGTTCATTCTGATGTCTGTTGCTGTATTGGGCACTAAGCACGTTGGCATCGTTAGTCCATTCAATGCGCGGAATATAAAAATCTGAATAAGGTTTTGACAGTTGGACATCATTGATTTTTTTCGAATTCAAATCATAAATATGAAGCGAAACAAGTGCATTGGCCTCACCTGCTTTAGGATATTTGAATACCTCCTGCTCAGGATATAAGCCTTGTCCATAGACATCCATTGAGAACTCTGGTACTTCGGTCTCATCAAATCTGATAAAGGCCAAATAAGTACCGTCGGCATTCCATTCAAAGGCACGAACGAAAGCGAATTCTTCTTCATATACCCAATCTGTAATACCGTTGATAATTTTATTCTTTTCTCCATCAAAGGTGATTTGAATCGTTTGGTTGGTCTCAAAGTCTTTGATGTACAGGTTGTTATGATAACCATAGGCTACTTTTTTCCCATCAGGAGATAAGGTGGGTTCCTGTATTTTTTCATCGGCTATTTTTACCAAGGTCTTCGTTTTGATGTCATAAACGTAGAATATACCTAAAGTCGATCGGCGGAAAATAGGTTCCACCTCAGTAGCCAAAATGATTTTACTTTCGTCTTTGCTAAAGCTGTAATCTGAAAAGTACTTAATGGCATCTAAATTGGATGAATTCACTAAGGTCTCAACTTTGGATAAAGTTTTATAATCATAAACATCTATTGCTGTCGAACCTTGTTCAAAATTTAATACGGCGTAGTGTTTTCCGTTGTTCATGGAATGTAAAGACTGCATTCCTTCGGTTCTAAACGTTCCATTCCAGATGGCATCGAGAGTGATTTCCTTGTTCTGGGCTGAGGCTAAAACAGTTACCAAAAAACAGACAAACAAGGAACTTTTCAAATACTTCATTAAGAGATTTATTTTTGATAAAATGCTGTCAAGGATACTAAAAATAATGCAAAAACACTAAACTTTAATTGTTAAAAACGTAAAGCTAAAATTTGTGACTTTATATTCATGGCAAGAATAGTATCTTTGCATTTATAAACTCTACTTATGCGCAAACCAATTAACGGCTTCTCAAAACTATCTAAACTAGACAAAATTAAATGGATAACTGCCACTTATTTTAAGGATGCAGACGCCGCCACACAAGCCATTAAGCAATATTGGAACACTGACAAGAAGTTGCAACAGCTTCATGATGAATTTATTGAAAACACCATCACCAATTATTATTTGCCTTTTGGTGTGGCACCCAACTTTTTAATCAATGGTAAGTTATATACCATCCCCATGGCTATTGAAGAAAGCTCTGTAGTGGCGGCAGCAAGTAATGCTGCCAAGTTTTGGTTGGATCGTGGCGGATTTAAAACCGAAGTGATTTCCACCACTAAAATTGGTCAAGTCCATTTTATGTACCATGGAGATTATGAGAAATTACAAAAGTTCTTTACCAGCGTAAAACCGAAGCTTATAGAAGACACCCAACAAATTACCAGAAGTATGGAAAAACGAGGTGGAGGTATTCTGGACATTGAGTTAAAGAACAAGACCAAAGATTTAAAGGATTACTATCAGCTTCATGCCACCTTTGAAACATTGGATGCCATGGGCGCAAACTTTATCAACTCTTGCCTAGAACAGTTTGCTAAGACTTTTAAATCTGAAGCGCTTCATTGTGTACACTTTTCTGAGGCAGAAAGCCATATCCAAATCGTGATGAGCATTTTATCCAACTATGTGCCCAATTGTTTGGTAAGAGCTGAAGTTTCTTGTCCCGTTGAAGACCTAAATGAGGACACATCGATGTCTTCAGAAGACTTTGCACAAAAATTTGTACAAGCCATTAAGATTGCTGAGATAGAGCCTTACAGAGCCGTCACACACAACAAAGGCATTATGAATGGTATTGATGCAGTTGTTCTTGCTACGGGTAATGATTTTAGAGCTGTTGAGGCAGGTGTTCATGCCTACGCCGCAAGACATGGAAAATATAGCAGCTTGTCTCATGCAGAAATAAAAAATGGGGTGTTTAAATTTTGGATGGAAATTCCATTGGCACTTGGTACTGTTGGCGGATTGACCAATTTACATCCTTTGGTAAAAGTAGCCTTGGAAATGTTAGGACAGCCAACGGCAAAAGAATTGATGCAGATTGTGGCCGCTGCAGGCTTGGCACAAAATTTTGCTGCATTGCGTTCTTTGACCACTACAGGAATTCAAGAAGGCCATATGAAAATGCACTTAATGAATATACTCAATCAACTCAATGCCACTGTAAAAGAAAAGGAGAAAATGGTAGCATATTTCAAAAACAATACCGTTACACATAGTTCAGTAGAAGCAGCCCTGAGCAACTTGAGGTTATTGGCCAACAACTAGTTGCACTCAAAAAACCAAATAGTAAATTTCAAATTCCAAATACAAAACACCAAAGTCCAAATACCAAAATCCAACGATAAAAAATTGAATCCTCAAAAATTTTATAGCAACGGGAAACTATTGATTACAGGTGAATATCTTGTTCTTGATGGCGCACTTGCTCTGGCCATACCAACCAAATACGGGCAATCGTTTACCATAGAACCTTATGAAAAAAAGATCCTAAAGTGGGAAAGTTTTGATGCAGATGGAAAATTATGGTTTGAAACCGACTTTTTAATAAACGATGGACTGCAATTCGCTGATACGGGACATCATCCCATTACTGATCGGTTATTGCAAATTCTAAACGCGGCAAGAAAACAAAACCCATCCTTCTTAACTGTTAATCCGGGATTTAAAGTGAAGACCCAAATGGACTTTCCCATGAATTGGGGGCTCGGGACCTCCTCCACGCTTCTCAATAATATTTCACAATGGGCAAATATTGATCCTTATGGATTGCTAAAAGATACGTTTGGAGGTAGTGGTTATGATATAGCCTGTGCCATACACAATGTACCTATAACCTATCAACTTGCAAAACATGGACGGACAGTTATTGAACGGAGTTTCAATCCAGCGTTTAAACACCATTTGTATTTTGTCTTTCTCAATAAAAAACAAAATAGCAGGGAAGGCATTGCTGCCTATCAAAAGAATAAAAACAATACCGATCAAGCACTGACTGAAATCAATGCCATAACCAACGATATGATCAGCTGTGACAACTTAGAAACCTTTCAGTTTTTAATGCAAAGTCATGAAACCATTATCTCAAAAATCATTAAGCAACAACCAGTCAAAGAAACCTTGTTTAAGAATTTTAAGGGTAGTATTAAAAGTCTTGGGGCTTGGGGTGGCGATTTTGTTTTGGTTGCATCTGAAGATCAACCAGAGGCCTACTTTAACGAAAGAGGATTTGAAACCATCATTCCTTATGGAACTATGGTATTGCAGTAGAAAGAATCAAGATTAATGAAATCAACCAGAATGCCGGCAGACAGGGGACATAGTCTTGGAATAAACGTATAATGCACTAAGTATAGGGTATTGAGTACTAAGTATAGAGTATTAAGACTGAATACTTGAAACATTGAGAACTCGAAGCCTATTGTAAATCTCGATTTCAAATATGGGTCCTTACCTCAAGTTTTCACAAATATTATATGAAATTCTTTTTTATGTTTTTTTGACCTCTATGGGTCTTTTCTGGAATTACTGCGTAGTTTAAAATCCCCATAGATAATCGCCTAATGGTAATGGCAATAATGCTCGCCCTCTATTTGCGATACCCTTGTAATATTTTCGACAAATTCAATTCATCTAGTTGTATTGATTTGAATCAGCAACCTAGACAATCACGTTCAGATTTTTTTAGAATGACCATCGTTGTGATGATCACTGAGTTCTATCACCAAGATAGCAGTGAAGTTTAAGGTATTATAAAATAAAAAGGAGGTCTTAAACTTTGAGACCTCCTTTTATAATAAATTATTAAAATACTACTAATAAAATGTAGCTCTATTATCAACTATGTCCGCGGCCTCCTTTAAAGCTTCATAAGCATTAATTTGGGCAGCATTTAATCGAGCACTGTTCAAACGGTTGGCAATGGCCTGATAATTGTCCAACTTAGGAGCAGCGGTCTTCTTGGTCACTTCAACCATAAACACACCTTTATTACCATCAATCAATTTAGAAGTTTCACCTTCTTTCAAACCGAAAGCTACACCTACTACTTTAGGCTCTAAACCAGCACCAGACAAGGTTGGGTTTTTCATGTTCACGCCGTTTGCAGTTGACACTGCAACATTTTGACTTTGCGCCACAGCTTCTACAGTGGAGCCAGAAATTTTCTCGCGGATCAATTTTGCTTTTTTCTCTTTTCTGATTTCTGGAATCACGCTAGCCGAGGCAGCCTCAGGAGTCATCAATCCTTTTTTGTTAACACCAGTGACTTGCACCACGGCATATCCAATTCCAGGAATTGAAAAACGTTTGTAATCTCCTACTTTTGTTCCTTTTTCAAAAGCCCAACGCACAATAGATCTTTGACTTCCCAAACCAGGAATATTTTCATCAAGCTCCTTAATATTATTAACAGGTCTTACCTCTACATCATTTTCTTTTGCTACATCTTGAAAGTCGCTCGTTTGAAGTGCAATTTCGAACTTTGAGGTTTTGTTGAATACATCATCAATCGTTTTTTCAGAAGGCTCAATCTTTTGGGCAAGCGTAGCTACTTTGACCATACGATTCTTCGCTTTTTGATCTAAGATTTCGATGACGTGGAAGCCAAAGTCGGTTTTCACAACACCCATATCCCCTGTATTGTTTTCAAAAGTGTAGTCTCTAAATTCAGGAACCATAGAATTGTATGCATACCAATCTAAAACACCCTCTTTCTCATTACTGACTTTATCAATAGAAAAATCCAATAAATCAACAAATTTAGAACGATCTTTTTTGATGACATTCAACAAACTATCAGCGGTAGCTTTTGCTTCTGCTTCTGTTTGGGTTGTTTCCATATCTGCAGCACGAGATCCCACAAATGGAATCAAGATATGTCTCGACTTCACGGAGTCTGGCAAGAACTTCTCTTCAACTACTTTAGTGATCTTAAACATGCCATTATCCTTGTAAGGACCATAATACTGGCCTACACTGAGGTTAAAAATACTGTCTTGGGCTACATCCGGTAAACTCGATTTCGTCACAAAACTATCCGTATACTTTACATCAGAATTTGCGTTAATAAAGCCTTCAATATCCTTAGTTTCTTTCAAACCTAAGACTGTATCCGTCAATTTAGAAACTTCGTTGTACTCCACTCTTGTATTCAACAAAGCAGCCACATTATCTCTAACTGCGTTTTCATCATCTAAAGACGCAACCTCGCTAAACTGAACAAAAACAATATCCCTGGAAGCTTCAACTTCAAATTTCTTTTTGTGTTTATTGATATAATCTGAAATCTCCGATTTGGAAACCTTAACTAAGCTATCTTCAATGGTAGTATAAGGGACATTTACAAACTTAACGTCAACAGTGGCACTTTCCATAGCATATTCTACTTCAGCTTCAGCAAGTGTTGCTCCTACACCAGCTTTAACCAAGTTAAAATACGTTTGCTCCTTAGCACCAATAGCAATTGCACTTTCGTTATTAACCCACTCGTTATAATTGATCTGGAAGTTTCCAAGCTGAGCTCTCTCAGGTGAGATAGCCTTTAAATTTGCTATAAACTCATTCAATCTGTTCTCATCGAAAATCCCTGCTTCATTCATGAATTCCGGAAACTCAGCAAAATTGTTTCTCAAAAGATTTCTCATTTGATCTTTTTCAACTGAAAGTCCCAATCCTTCAAACTGACTCTCCATTACGGCACGTCTTAATTCTTGGTCCCAAACCCTATTCATAGTTTGTGTTGAAGTGCTGCTAGGCCCCATTTGACGTTGCATATTCTCAACACGCATCATAAAGTCCTCACGATTAATGTCGTTACCGTTAATAGTGGCGATGGTATCTTGTGATTCTCCAAAAGCACTACTGTTTCGAAACAAATCAGAAAGCACAAAAGCGAATAAGGCTAATGCGATAATTACAATGAGGAAAATAGAACGTTGTCTAATTTTATTTAAAACTGCCATTTTATTGTATAAGTTAGAAAATATAAGTGCGCGAAAATACCAATTTCTATCAAATAATAAAAGTAGAACTCCATTTTATTAAATTAATCTTGAATTGTTTATGATTGTCCCCACTTGGTGGCTCATTTATTGTGAATAAACATGATGCAGGAGTTAACTGAATTACGAAGAAACGCTAACTGGAAACACGGATGACCGACGACCGAAGATAAATGCCAAACGATTGTTGATTGTTGATATTGTCGATGCCTAAATAGCCTTGATAATTGGCATATTGAATACGGCCTTCCTAAATTCTAATCTTCAGCCAGCACCTTTAGTCCCACCAAATCGATCTTTGTGTTGGAGACTTCCAATATCGTAAACAAATAATTTTCTATTTGAATCTGGTCATTTACATGTGGAATCTCCTCAGTTTCATCAACAATCAATCCTCCTAAAGTTTCATAGTTTTCGCCCTCTGGAAGGTCTAATTTATAGGCCTCATTGATATAATCGACTTCCAATCGGGCCGAAAACTTATAACTGTTCTCGTCAATTTTTTCCTCAATCAATTCAATGGTATCATGTTCATCTTCAATCTCTCCAAACAATTCTTCAATAATATCCTCCACTGTGATAATTCCGGAAGTACCACCATACTCATCAATGACCACAGAAATGCTTTTACGTTTTTTTGTAAGAACGTTCAACACATCATTGATCAACATTGTTTCTGGTACGAATTCCACGCCACGGACAACCGATTTGATGTCTTTTGGTTTTTTGAACAGTTCAAAAGAATGAACATACCCAACAATATCATCAACAGAATCCTTATACACCAAAATCTTTGATAAGCCTGAAGAAGTAAATAGGGCCTTCAGGTTTTTAATAGGTTCATTGATATCTACGGCAATGATTTCGGTACGTGGCAACATGACTTCTCTTGCTTTAACATCAGAAAAATCAAGGGCATTCTGGAAAATTTGAATCTCACTGTCCACCTCATCATGTTCTTCCACCGACTCCATTTGCTCACTGATATAATTGCCCAATTCTACTTTGGTCATCACCAATTGCACATCCTCCTTTCCTGTTTTAAAGAAGCGTTTGAGAATCATATTAGAAATCCAAATGACAAGATCAGAAACCCAAGAAAATAAGCCATAAAAAAAATAAGCCGGTACAGCGAAGATTTTAAGGAGTGAGTTGGCATAAATCTGAAAGAATACTTTTGGCAAGAATTCGGCCGTAATCAATATCAACAGAGTTGAAATGACCGTTTGAGTAAGAAGGCTCAGGTCCTGCAGCATATAGTTCAGAAAGGCGTAATCCGTGGGCAGAATGTCTTTAAACCATGCAACCAATTTATCGCCCATTAAAAACCCATAGACCACCAAAGCAATATTGTTACCAATAAGCATTGTGGCAATAAATTTGGAGGGTTTTGCAGTAAGTTTCGTGAGAGTTTTGGCCAAGAAATCATTTTGCTTTTTTGCAATTTCTATGTGAATCTTATTCGACGACACATAGGCGATTTCCATACCGGAAAAAAAAGCTGATAAAATAAGTGACAGAATAATGATAAGCGCATTACTGTCCATAAATTATTGGTTATTGTTCATTTTCTTTCTGAAATGCTTTTTGAAAAAATACATTCCAACGGCCATAAGGGCAAACACCAACAACATGATGGCCTTGCCGTTCTCTACGTTCCACAATCTTACCGCCTCATATATAAAAAAAATAGCGATGAATAGGTAAGCGTATTGAATAACTTTATGAATCGTTTTCATGGTCATTATAATTTAGCGACAAAGATAATCAATTATTTATCTGAACATGAAATTAATGGTTTTTTTGAAACGACTTATTGAAAGTGGAAAACTCTCTGAACATTAGGATTAGGAGCTGCTTAAATAATCTTACCTAACTTTGCAATCTTGAATTACAAAGTAGAGTCGTCATCCAAATAGACCGTACTTGTAACCTCACTAATACCATAACTTGTAAAATCGCGGTTAGAGTCAAATGCATTTCCGGTAACTATTTTGGTAGGAGACACATATCGTACAGATTTGTTTGAAAACACCCAATCGCGTTTTTGGTCATAAAATAACTGTTCAGCAAAAATACTATCCTTAGTTTCAGTAGTAATAAGGACTTTGCCTCTTAAATCAATTAAGTCAGTATTGTTATACACAATTGCATAGTCAGCAACAATGATGCTTTTTTTGTTGCGTTCGTCAAAAAGATGGAGGACGACGCCATCGGGAAACTCATTATACGAAAAATCCCTGTTGGAAAAATCCAGCATTTTCGGACTCAGCAGATTAGCTTTTAAGCGCCCGGAATCGGTATATTTCAGATTTATATTTTCCGCAATACCGATAGGTTCATTTTGCCGAACTCCTATTTGCTGTACTTCTTTAAAGTTGTTTTTACATGAAAAAAACATAGTCACAGCAAAGGCTGTGACTATGTAGAATAAATGATATGATGATTTATAGTTCATTTATATTTTTGGAACGGTAACACTTAACCCAATCCAACATCCAATTCTGATGGTTTCTCCACTATTTCCTTCAGTGAAAATATCAGATTTTTGTGGTGCTTTTCCTTCGTAATTTGCTGCTAAACCTTCAGCATATGATCTTAAATTGGCATCCACTCTACCTGCTTTTCTAGCTTCTGCAGCGGCCAACCAAAATACAGCTCTTTTATTAAAAGTAGTATCCCCACAGTTGTTTGCACTGGCAGCATACATTTGAGCAATCTCAATATGTGCTCTACCATTGGAAGGATTCAATTCGACTGATTTTTGGAAATAATTTCTAGCTGCCCCAAAGTTACCTTGAGCTCTAAGACTCTTTCCAAAACGCATAGCCAATTTGGATTTTTTCAATGGGTCTTTTTCGAGATCATAAGACTGATCCAAATATGGTTTTGCTTCTCTTTCCTTACCTTGTTTCATCAATAAATTGTAAACAAAGAATTTTGTATCGGCAGATGGTGAAGACTCATCGTAAGCTTTTACCAGTTCAGTATACAAAGGATCATCAGTACACTCTTTGTTATACATTCTGCTTACGGCACGTTTCAACCATACAGCGTCAGTTTTGAACTTGTCAAAGTCTCTTTTATACAATGGGATCAATACCTCGCAGTTGGCCAAAATACCAAGTTTACTGTCAATGCTACCTGAAATCTTATCATAAGCTTCTAAGTAGCTTTCATATTGTCTTTTATACTGCGCCTCTTTTTTGTCCAATTCCTGTCCTGCTTCTTCCTTTTCAACAAGCGGATTCAGCTTTTCAGTGTAATTATCAATCTCTTGTCCAATTTTATCGGTGACATCATCGTACTTATTAAAGACGTCCTGAACTTCTACCTCCTTGGCATCATGCATATCTACTATAGAAGAAAAATAAGCATATAAACCTTTTGGATTGGTAAAGCTCTCAGGTGACTTTTTGTACAGTTCGTCAAAGGCATCATACACTTGTTTGTTGCTTAACCCCAATGCATCCTTATAATCAAGCTTTAACATAGCCTTATCCTGAAGATTGCCTCCGGCTGTAAATTTATCCGGAAAATTAGCAAGACCTTCGTCCCAAAGCTTCATTAAATCATTGATATAATTTACTTTTTCAGCTCCAGAAGCCCTTTCAATTTTGTCTTTTAAAATTCTATCTCCATAAAAATAGATTGCATAATTGAATTTTGGGCATTTGTTGCGAAGCTTCATAAATGGTTCGTAGGCTTCATCATACTTTTTGCTTTTCGCATAATCACTCATTATGGTCAAGTTGAGCATACACTCTTCATCTTGCTGTGCAAATCCCATATTGAATCCCATGAACAAAGCAAGAAGTAATAAAGTAAATCGTGTTTTCATCATATTAAATTTATCCTGTTAATTATATTTTCTTTTGTTGAACCATCTATCGTTTAAAGATAAGCTAATTTGCAAATTCATAAAATTTTCTTGAATTAAATTTGCTTTGGTAGTTCCCCTTTTACCGAACTCGAAACCGATATTGGCATTCGAGAAGAAATCTGCTCCAACTGGTAACCCAATCCCAAAAGACATGCCAAACTCATTAATTGTTTGATTATTTATCTCAAGGCCCGTGTTTTCGAATCGCATACCAGCTCTAAAAACGACTCGTTTCCAGTAACTTGAGAACGATTTATAATCGGGAATATAAAATCCACCTATTGCAATTGTTGAAGCATCAACAAACTCAGCATTTCCAATGGTAAAAATAGGATTGTCAAATTCGCTGGTTTTTTGAAAAGTATATTCGGCCCCGGCAAACCATTTTTGTGGCACGCCTATACCCGCTCCGAAAGACATTCGAGTGGGCAAGGTTAAATCTGTTGTTCTTAAGTTTTGGGTATCCAAATCAGCTTCAACACTACTTATTACCAATTCTTGATTTGTAAACGGATCCACAACCACAGTAGAGAAATAGCGCTCGTTCTCTGAGCTAATCGTACTTTTTGGCGTATAAGTCAACCCTGTGGTCAATTGGAGTTTCTTTGTGATCATAGTTTTGTAGTTCATTCCAAAATTCAGATTGATACCGCTCAAATCTGAACGATTGTTCTCCTTGGAGTGATATTGCAGTGGCTCTCCATCTTGATATCTGAACTGAAGAGCGCTATTCTGAACGTTTCCAAAATTATAACTCGCATCTACTCCGATACCCAACTTTGGGGTGATTTGGTATCCCAGACCCACAAATGCCTTATTAAGTCCACCTTGGCCTCTATAACGTTGATCTAAATCGCCAGCTGTATTAGAGGATTCCAGTTTATAGCCCACCGAAGTGTATGGCACCAATCCAAATCCCAATCCGAATTTACCCATAGGTACGGCAAGCGCCATATAATCAAAAGTTGTTGAGTTGGCGTTTTGACTATCATCATCTGTTTTTAGGTTTAAATGGCTTGAACTTCCACCCACCGTAAATTTTACAGGTCTATTTTCATTGTTCCATACCTTGAGGTTATTGCCCGCATAACCGGATGGATTGCGAAAATTGACGTGGATGCTGTCAGTAAAAATACTTAAGCCGCCCATACTTCTGTTTTCCACAGTCCCTTTAAATTTTAAACTTCCAATACCGTAAAAAGAATAAGGAGATGCTGAGCCGTCTTGCGCCTGCGCCTGAAGAGCGAAAACGGTGATGAAAACTATTACAAGTTTTTTTATCATTAGTGTGTATTATATTCTAAAATAAAGTTCAAACCCTCTAAAAGAAAATTCGAGTTGGCAAATATGCTATTTTTTAATTGCTTTGACAAGAAATTGGCATCACCTCCTGTTAAAATAACTGTTAAATCTGAATACTTCGCTTGATATTCATCAATTATTCCATCAATTTCCTTGACTATTCCATTGACCACACCAGAATGAATTGCGCCTTTAGTACTGTCCCCGATGAGGGTTTCCGGCATCTCAGTATCCAATAACGGGAGATTCGCCGTAAAATTATGCAAACTCTTATACCGCAAACGGATTCCTGGAGAAATTGCACCTCCCAAATATTCGTTTTGTCTATTTATAAAATCGTAAGTTATACAACTACCAGCATCAATGATCAAAACATCTTTATTTGTATACCGTTTCACTGATGCCGATACCAGCGCCATGCGATCTACTCCCAAAGTAGTAGGCGTTTGATAGCGGTTTTGAAATGGGAACTTTAAATTAGAATCTAAAATGAGGACTTTGTATTGTTTTTCGAGCTTGATAATGGCCTCTTTTGACAATTTTCCTACCGAAGCCAAGATGCATTTCTTGATCTTGGGGTGATTTTTTGAAATTTCTTTTTGTGTTTTTTCAAAATCAGACAACTCTGTAGTGATCTTCTCTAAAAGTTCATCTTCTTGAAAAACAGCAAATTTGACAAACGAGTTGCCCACATCAACAATTAAATTCATAGTTTAATTATAAGCTGCAAATTTACGAAAGCAATTTTTATATCTTTTAGTTTTGCGAATAATAAAAATGCTTCTATATTTGCAACCTCATTAAACGAGACTGGTGCCTTAGCTCAGTTGGTAGAGCAAAGGACTGAAAATCCTTGTGTCCCTGGTTCGATTCCTGGAGGCACCACCATCAAAAACCCGAACAAACGTTCGGGTTTTTTGGTTTTCAATGGGGGCAGAGACGCAATGCATTGCGTCTCCACTAAAAACAATGCATTGCGTCTCTAATTATAAATTTATTTTACCTCCAACATTCGAAGAATCCCAGGATAATAAAGTCCCAAGGCAAAACCTCTTACTACCACATAAAAGATAAACGACACCCACAATCCAGTATTTCCATAATACTGCACCAATATCATTCCCAAACCAATAAAGGCAATCATAGATAATAAAGTTGCATTACGCATTTCCTTACTTCGGGTCACCCCGATAAAGACCCCATCCAACTGGAAGGCTATAAAGGAAAACAAAATATAAAACACCGCATAATTTTTATAATTGGAAGCGATGGTTTGCACTTGAAGATCTTTGGTCAATAAGGGAATAATTGTATTCCCACTAATGAAAACAAGCGATGCAAGTAATACGGCAGAGGCTCCAGCCAAGACCGTCGATTGTTTGACCTGAAGCACAAAAAGTGATTTGTTTTTAGCTCCAAAAGCTTTCCCCGCCAGCATTTCGACCACATGTGCGTAGCCATCCAAAAAGAACGCAGATAGCGTTACAAACTGCAACAGCACATGATTGGCAGCAAGCGTATGATCTCCAAACTTTGCGCCTTCATTGGCAAACCATGCAAAACCACTCAACAAGGCCAAGGTGCGTATCATAATATCTGAATTCACCTTAAATAGGGCGATCAACTTAGGCATGTCAAAAATTTGTGTCTTCAATTCTTGAATTCGCTCCCAAGGTCGATTCAACTCGAGTTTTTTAAACAACACATAGCCCGCAAAAAATAGAGTCAACCATTCTGCCAAAACCGTTCCGAGTGCGATGCCCTTCACTCCCATTCCGAAACCAACCACAAATGTGACATTAAACGCAATATTTAAACCGTTCAGAAACAATTGTACCCATAGCAATCGCTTCGTCCACCCCATACCGATGAGCGTTCCCAATAATGAAAATGTAATCAAGGTTGCAGGCGCACCCCAAATACGGATGTAGAAATAATCTTTGACCAATTCCTTGATGTCATCACTTGCACTCAGTAAGTAAACCGATAGCTCGCCAATTAATTTCTGCAAGATAACAAGTACCAAACCTATGGCAGCCCCAAGAAAAACAGATCGGAATACTAAAGCGTGGAGCTCATCCCTATCTTCTGCGCCTGAGGCTTGGGCGATAAACCCGGTGGTGCCCATTCTAAGAAAACCAAACCCCCAATACACAAAACTAAAAATCAGTGCGGCAAGAGCTATGGCACCTAAATCGGAAGCTGATGCGGTTTGACCAATCGCCGCAGTATCCACCAATCCCAATAAGGGCACGGAGGCATTGGCAATGATGATGGGGACTGCCAATTTGATGATATAGAGGTAATTGTTTTGCTTCATTAAATGATAATGGTTGTGAATAAAAATCGCATCCGATTTAAACCTCAGCAAACCTACTTAACTTTTTAGGAAACACTTTAAAGAATTTTGATTTTTTGAGTCGATAAAATACTATGACTACAATCAAATAAGTATTATTTTGTTCCCATGTCAAAGCAACAATGAATTTGTAAATTTGCATCCATGAGGATTTTAATTATTGAAGACGATTTACGTGTTGCCGAGCTTTTGCAAAGAGGCTTGGAAGAACATGGCTTTACGCCAACCTTGGCCTATGATGGAATTTCAGGAAAAAAACTGGCACTTCAAAACGATTACGACCTCATCATTACGGATATTATCCTGCCAAAAATGGATGGGATTGATTTGTGTAAATTTATTAGACAATCCAAACCGAACATGCCCATCATCATGTTGACCGCTTTAGGCACCACCGATGATAAAGTGGAGGGTTTTGATGCGGGTGCTGATGATTATCTGGTCAAACCCTTTGAAATGCGAGAACTCATAGCACGGATTAGAGCCTTACTCAATCGAAGCGATAACAGTAATAACAGTTCCGTTACCATTCTCAATTATGCCGATCTCGAAATGAATCTGCACACAAAAATGGTCAAGCGCAACGGACAGGATATCAGTTTGACGCCCAAAGAATTCAAGCTTTTGGAATATATGCTTCAAAATCCGGAGCGTGTGCTATCGCGAACTGAAATTGCCGAAAAAGTCTGGGATACGCATTTTGATACCGGCACAAATTTTATTGATGTGTACATCAATTATTTACGCAGAAAAATAGACCGAGAATTTGAGCACAAACTCATCCACACCAAATCTGGAATGGGTTTCGTATTGAAACGGGAAGATGTATAGTCGGTATTATTCGTGAAATGAATAATATTTCATATTAAAGAAGCGAATAGATTCGTGACAATTATTGAAATTAGTGTCTTAAATTTTTAATCAATATTTTGAAAACCAGAACACGACTCGCCTTATTATTTACCTTGATCACAGCAACCATTCTATTGGCGTTTGCGGCGGTCATTTATTATTCCACTCAGGAAAGCCGCGAACGTGAGTTTTATGCGCTGCTTAAAAAAGAAGCGATCACCAAAGCCAATTTGGTCTTTAACGCTAAAGTTAATGCACAGACCTTACAGGATATCTACCGTAGTAATCGACAAGTTCTTAATGAAGTTGAAGTGGCCATTTACGATCAGGAATTCAATTTGCTTTACCATGATGCCGTGGATATCGATTTGGTCAAGGAAACTAAGCCCATGATTGACGACATCTACAAAAAAGGCGAAATTAAATTCTACCAAGAAGGTTGGCAGGTGGTAGGACTGCGATTTGAGTTTGAAGGCCAAGACTACATTATCACCGCTACTTCGTACGACCAATACGGCTATAACAAATTGAACAGCCTACTTAAAACCAGTATTTCGGTTTTTGTTATTTCCATTGTTTTTATTTATATCGCTGGGGTTTTCTTTTCAAAAAAAGCATTCGAGCCGATTAGTAAGATGACTGAAAAAGCGAAAAACATCACCGCTACCAACCTCGATTTAAGATTACCTTCCAAAGACAATAAAGATGAATTGTCAGAGCTCGCACAAACTTTTAATGCCATGTTGGATCGGCTGGAACAATCCTTTGATTCTCAAAAACGTTTTGTGTCAAACATTTCACATGAACTCCGAACACCTTTAGCGGCAATCATTACCGAGCTGGAATTATCGCTCGGAAAAGAACGTAATAGTGAAGATTATAAACAAGCGATCGAAAACAGTTTAAAAGATGCCAAAAAGATTGTGCGGCTTTCCAACAGTCTCTTGGATATGGCAAAAGCGAGTTACGATCCTTCTGAAATATCGTTTAAATCTGTACGCATTGACGAAGTCTTATTGGATGCCAGGCAGCAAGTGCAACAAGCCAATCCAAATTATAAGATCGACATTCACTTTGAAAACGATTTTGAAAACGATGCGCAAATCTCCATCAACGGGAATGAATATCTACTGAAAGTCGCTTTTGCAAATCTCTTTGAAAATGGCTGTAAATTCTCGGAAGATCATCATTCTAAAGTCTCTATTTTCTTTAAAGACAAAAGCATTGAGTTAACATTTTCAGATCATGGGATCGGGATCTCAGAAATTGATCTCAAAAACATCTTTAAACCTTTTTATCGGGGTGACAATCAGAAATTTGCCGATGGCAATGGAATTGGTTTGCCATTGACCCAGAAAATAATCCTGCTGCATAAAGGGACGATTTCAGTGACTTCTAAGTTAGGTGAAGGGACGGATTTTTATGTTAGTTTTCCAAATTAGAATTAAGACAGCTTCGCTGTTAGAATCAACCCACCTACCGGTCGGGCAGGGAATCAAGACTTAGATTGTGAAGATTTCAGAATACAAGTTCAGAATTATAAAAACATTCTTGGGGCAACGAGTATTTACATCAGCCTTTGCGCCAACCAAACAGCAGAAAGGAATTTTGGCACGAACCATTATAAACACAAATTTCGCTTGATAATTTTTCAGGATCGCTCAGATGAGCACAAACTGAAAATGGCTTTAATATTACTTATTATCAAAATTACTCTTATGCTACTTTAAATTCAGAATCGTTCATTTCTACGCTAAATCGGACATTAGCTTTTAATGCTTTAAATACTTTTAAAATCGTCTCTATAGTTACGTTTTTGGTATTTCGCTCTAATTTAGAGATTTGAGATTTTTGAACTCCGATTAATTTTCCGAGTTGCTCTTGTGTTAAATTTCGTTCTTTACGGACAGATTTTATCATATCGCCAAGCACTTCCATTCGCAAGTCAAATTCATACACATCTCTTTCTGGGGTTCCAACCTTCCCGATGTCCTTGTCCTTCATTTGGTCAAGGGTCATCATTTTCAATTTTTTCTTTTTAGTTTCCATAACCAACTTTTTATTGTTCAAAATATTCAGCTCTGATTTTCATAGCTCTCTCTATTTCTGCTTTTGGTACTTTACTTACCTTTTTAATCATTCCGTGGGTTGATAGTACAAGCGTTTCGGTTTTGTCAGTTTTGTCCCAAAACGCAAAAAGTCTGTATTGAATTCCTTGATAAAGTGTTCTGAATTGGTTGCACCGAACCACTACGTTAGGTTTCCCAAATATCGTCTGCCAACTTTTTAAAAAGCTTTGGATCATTTTCGAATTTTGCTTTATCCAAATTATAGTAGATTTTATTTCTTGCTTTTGCGTCTAATTTGGACATAAAGTCAATAGCCTCTTCAAGAAATACCACATCGAATTTCGGTTCCATTCAATTTGTTATTAGACTTAGGCAAAAATAGCAAAAAAAGTTGAATTATATGGAAACTTATCTCAATTTGATTCGTATTACAAAAATAAATTCGACAACGTAACTTACAGATTGCTTCGTCGTGCCTCCTCGCAATGACGCTTTAATCCAACACAGATTGCTCCGCCGTACCTCCTTGCAATGATGCATTTACATCACAATAACGCTTTTAAGCGACAACAATCCTTTTTCTAATGAAATTCTAATATTTTTCTATGACTTCTCTAACTGACAAATAGAGAAATGAGGGCAATCTTTGTAGTTCTATGCAATCCGCAGGAAAATTCACTAAAAAGCTGACATGAAGTTCATTTTTAAAATATTTCTCTATTTAGCTATCGCTGTCGGAGGATTACAGTCTCTACATGCGCAAACACCATTCACTTTGGAGCAGGTCTTGAAAACGGCAAAGCACAACAATCCGATTTTGAAATCTGAGCATTTTAATGTGGCTATTGCCGAAAGTGACATTCTTAGTGCTGAATTACGCCCGAATCTGGTGCTGAGCAATGAAACCATTCAGATTGCGAATTCATCCGATTTTGAGAATAGCACGAATTATGGCAATCCTGAAAACCGGGAAGTGCTTTGGCAATTATCCAAAACCTTCCAAATTATGGGGCAGCGCAAAAATAAAATTGATGTCGCTCAGAAAAGCGCGCAATTATCTCAAAAAGAATACACCGAAATAGAAAGTGACATTCTTTTTGAAGTCGCACAAAAATGGAACGAAGTCTGGACCGCGCAAAAGCAATTGGAACTCATTAAATCTGCAAAAGACAATATTGACAGTTTGGTCATCATCAATCAACATCGGTACAGAAATCAAGTGATCACCCAAACCGATGTGTTTCGAACGGAACTATTAGCCAAACAATACGCCTTGCAATACACAACAGAGCGTCAAGAATTAGCAAACAGAAAAAAGGAACTTCAGTTTCTCATGGGGATTCAAGATACTATTCAAATTGATACATCAGAAGATTTAGGAGAGTATGGACTGACTTCTTTAAATGAATTGCTACAACAATCGATAGAATTTCGAAGTGATATTCAAACTGCCAAATCCATGATTGACGTTTCTGAAAGCAATCTCCATCTGCAAAAAAGCATGGCTTATCCACAACCTGAAATTGGCGTGATTTATAACGTACAACATAAGATTCCTCATGTTGGATTCGCTGCGTCCATCGATTTGCCATTTTTTGATCGGAATCAAGGTGAAATCAAAAAATCGCTCATCCAAAGAGATCAGGCAGAGCAGCGACTTCACACTTTGCAGGCACAGCTTGAAACTGAAATCATTACAGCCTACGACAAATATCAAGTTCAGTTGCAAAATATAGAAAGTTATCAATCGGTTTTGGAGCAATCACAAACCATTTTAGATAATATAAAGTATGCCTATCTCCGAGGAGGTACCAGCATCATCGATTTCTTGGAAGCCCAAAGTAGTTGGCTGGAAACCCAGGAACAATACAACGATGTTTTAGAGCAATACCGTCAAAGTCATATACAACTGCTGTACGTAGCAGGTTTAATCAATCAATTAGCCCAATAATGAAACACACAATTTTCACCGCTTTTGTTTTACTCTTGTTGTCCTCCTGTGGCAGCGAAACCAAAACAGAACAGATTCATAGAGCCTCACCCATTATCACCAATGGCGGGATGACCATTCAGTTTCCAGAAGCTGCACACTTGGATTTTTTCAAGACTGAGCATCTCAATAACGATACGCTTTCGGCGAAATTTACGGCACCGGCAAACGTAGCTGCCACCGTATTGCCATCACGCGAAGGTGCGAGCCAAAATCTTATTTTGTTCGAAAACCCTGAAATGTCGATCCATTATACACAGCTGAATCAATTACAGATCAGCATCAATCAAATTGCCAACGTCAACCTCAAGCAGCGTCAGTTGGAATTGGAACGCACCAAGGATCTGACTGCCCACGGCGTCGCAACAGGTCAGGATCTGATGGATGCTGAAAGCGCCTTAACGATGGAACAAAGTTTACTTTCCAATGAGAAAGCCGCCTTGACCGAACACGAATCCAAATTGATTTCCGAAGGGTTTTCACCAGATGTCTTGCGAAAAGCAAAAGCGGGAACAGCATTCCTCATCTGTGATATTCCTGAAAATCAAATTGGAAACATAGAAGAAGGTGACTCGTGCGATATTCGATTCAATACCTTCCCAAACACCGAATTCACCGGGAAAGTGGATGCCATTGCCGACGTGGTCGATCACAGCACACGAATGGTCAAAGCGCGAATTATCGTAAACAATTCCTCGAAAAAACTTAAATCGGGCATGTTCGCCAATGTGAGTTTTGACTTGAGTGACGACCATAATGTCAGCGTGCACAAGAATGCATTGGTGACCGTTCAAGGCAAGCATTATGTATTTATAAAAACGTCCGAAAACGAATTTGAGCGTAAAGAAGTCAAAATCGGTCAACATATTGGCGATCGGATCATCATTTTTGATGGGATTTCTGCTGTTGATGAAGTTGCCATTGAAGGTGTTTTACAACTCAAAGGTCTATCGTTCGGGTACTAAAATTTATTTGTCAGGTCGAGCATTAACGAAATCAAAATATATTTTGAATGAAGTTAGCTTACGCAGTAATTCGAATGTCATGTTGAGCGCAGTCGAGACCCTTCAAAAGCATAAACACAAAAACTTGAATAGCTAATAATCAGGTTTAGATTAAAAAATAAAAGCATGTTACAAGCACAAATTTTCATCGATAAAGACGAACTCAAAGGCGTCAAACCCTTACACGACTTTATTATGAATTTACTCATCGACAATGGGATTGCAGGTGCAACCTCCGTGATGGGATATTCGGGTTTTGGCAGACATCATCGGCTGAAACAACCTTCCCGATTATTTTCCTTTGATGAAGCCTCCATGCTCATCACCTTTGTTGATTCTGAAGAAAAAGTAAAAACAACATTAAGTGTTCTTAGAGAACAATACCGTGGCGGATTCATCATCACCCACCGGGTCGATCTTTGGTAAGTAAAACCATTGACTTCCGCTTTAAATCAAATATCTATAATTTATAAATCATATGTCCTGTGATTAAAAATCTCCTCATATTTTCACATAAAAACCGCCCATTAGTAGTCGTTTTAAGTCTGCTCATCATGGCCATCGGGTATTATAGCTTTACTGAACTTAAAATTGAAGCCTATCCCGATATTGCCGATACCAACGTGATTGTGGTAGCGCAATACCAAGGGCGTGCTGCCGAAGAAGTGGAGCAGCAAGTCACCATTCCTTTAGAAAGGGTGCTGCAAGACGTACCTAATGTTATTGACCGAAGAAGCCGAACTATTTTTGGACTTTCTGTGGTACAACTGACGTTTAAGGACGATACGGACGATTATTTTGCGCGTCAGCAAGTGATGGAACGTTTGGCAAGTGCCGAATTACCAGAAGGCGTCATCTCCGAATTGGCGCCACTATCCACCGCCGTGGGTGAGATTTTTAGATATGTGGTAGAAGCACCGCCAAGCTATTCGCCTACGGAATTAAGGGATTTACAAGATTGGGTCATTGAGCCGTATTTACTTCAAACCAACGGCGTTGCCGATATTACCACTTTTGGAGGTCCGTTAAAACAGTTTCATATTCTTATTGATCCGGATAAACTCCGCAAGTTCGATCTGTCGTTTTCTGACATTGAAGAGGCGGTGGTTGCCAACAATCTTAACACCGGAGGAAACATCATGGAACGTGGTGGTCAAGGTTTTGCCGTGCGCGGTTTGGGTGCCATCAAAAACGAAAAAGACATTGAAAATATCGTCTTAAAAGCGGTTAAAGGCGTTCCGATATTTATCCGTGATGTGGCGAGTGTAGAAATTGCGCCGCCGCCACCGAGTGGTGTTTTAGGCTATTCGGTACCTGATGAAAATATCGAGGTGAATAATGGCGTAGAAGGTATTATTTTACTTCGGAAATTTGAAAACCCGAGTGAAGTCCTCGTAGAACTCAAACAGCGAATTGCCGACTTACAAGCCAACGAACTTCCGCAAGATGTGACCATCCGAACGCTTTATGATCGCGGATTTTTAATTGACCACTCTTTAAATACTGTGGGATGGACCTTGTTTGAAGGGGTGAGTATTGTGGTCATTATCCTAATTTTCTTTTTGGGAAGTGTCCGAAGTGCTTTGGTGGTGGCTTTGACCATTCCTTTTTCGATGTTATTCGCGTTTATTATCATGCGATTTACAGGCATTCCAGCCAACCTCCTCTCGTTGGGCGCCATTGATTTCGGAATTATTGTGGATGGCGCCGTGGTTATGACCGAACATCTCATTCGGAAATATCGTACCTCAACCCCAGAAGAACGGAAAAGTGGCATTGTTAGAATCACCCTATTATCTGCCCAAGAAGTTGGTCGTGAAATCTTTTTCTCAGTAACGATTATCATTTTGGCTTATCTACCGATTTTATTAATGACACGTGTAGAAGGTAAACTGTTTTCGCCAATGGCATTAACGCTATCCTTCGCCGTTTTGGGCTCCATGTTGGCAGCACTGACTTTCATTCCCGTGATCATTTCGTATGTGTACAGCAAAACCATGTCCCAACCCGACAAGAAATTTAAAGAACCTAAAAACTTTGTCTTGACGTTTTTAGAGAAACAGTATGTCAAGGTTTTGAACGTTTTTACAACACATTACAAAAAAACTGTGGTGATTGGGTTTGCTATTGTACTTGTTTTGATTTCTTTTGGAACGAAGTTAGGTTCGGAATTTTTACCGGAATTAGATGAAGGGTCGATTTTCTTACAAGCAAACTTCCCAGCAGGAATTACCATTACAGAAAATGCGAAATACGCCCCTAAAATCAGAGAGGTGATTTCCAAGTTCCCGCAAGTGTCCTATGTCATTACGCAAACCGGACGGAACGACGATGGTACGGATCCGTTTCCTGCCAATAGAAACGAAATTTTAGTCGGATTAAAGGATTATTCTACTTGGAGTGATACGCTTTCAAAGAAACAATTGGTGCAAAAAATGCGCAGCGATCTGGAGCATGAATTCCCAGGCGTTGCCTTTGCTTCAGGACAACCTATTATTGACCAAGTGATGGAAATTGTAACGGGCAGTGCCGCCGATTTAGCCGTCTCCATAGTTGGTGATGATTTGATCATGATGCGTGAAAAAGCCGAACTTATTTCAGAAATCATGCTGGAGATGGAGGGCAGTCAAGGTGTAGATATCGAACAAGAAAATGTGCAAGATCAAATAGCTATCGACATCAATCGGGAGCAAGCAGCACGGTATGGGATTAACGTAGTAGATATTCAAGATATGATTGAAGCCGCAATTGGTGGTAAAGAAATCTCAGTTTTGTATGACGGTGCCAAACGCTATGATATTGTGGTGCGCTACCTTCCTGAGTTTAGAGAAAACATCAATGATCTAAAGACACTGCTGATTCCTTCGGCTACTGGGGCATTGGTGCCTATGGATCAATTGGCAGGCATTGGTTATGTGGAAGGACAAACGAATATTTACCGACTTAACAATAAACGTATGGTGACGGTGCGTGCCAATATCCAAGGCAGGGATCAAGGCGGTTATGTAAGGGAATTACAGGGTAAAATAAACGCGCAAATAGAGATTCCCAAAGGTTATGAGATTGTCTATGGTGGACAATATGAAAATTTAGAACGTGCAGGAAAGCAATTGGCGTTTACAATTCCGTTGACCTTAGTTCTAGTGATTGCCTTCTTATTTATGTTGTACAGAAACTTCAAACATACGTTAATCACCGCCAGTAGTATTCTTTTTGCCTTGGGTGGTGGTGTAATGGCACTGTTGCTTAGAGGCTATTATTTTAACGTCTCTGCTGGTGTTGGCTTTGTTTCAATTTTGGGGATTTCTGTGATGGCAACCGTATTATTGGTATCCGCATTAAACAGAGCCTCCGCAAAAGATCCGTTGAGCAAAACCATGATTACGGCAACGTCAAAGGAGCAATTGCGAGCAGTATTGACCATTCTTGTTTTGGCTATCTTCGGATTGGTGCCGGCGGCCACTTCAAGCGGCATCGGTTCGGATGTTCAAAGACCTTTGGCGACGGTAATTATCGGGGGATTGACGAGCACCTTATTGTTTGCGCCACTTATAATTCCGCCATTATATTGGTGGGTGAATAAGCCGAAGGGAAATAAAATTGAAGATGAAGATGAAGTTGAAAATAAAATTGAAGCGTAATCTATATTGAAAGACCTTTCAGGTTTTATCCCGATAATTATCGGGACTGAAAGGTCTCAATCATGAATTCAACATATTAGGGATTCTAAGTTTTAAATTAGTTTTAGTTTGTTTCGTGAAATAAAAATACCTTATTTGAAATATTATTGATGAAAAACACCAACAATAGCATAATAGTTTATACCTAATTTAATTTTTGACCTTGTTCTTTTCCAAGTAGTCCTTAATTTTACCAAAACACATCTACTACATTACTACAATTCAATTATGAAAAAATCGATAGTCACCTTATTTTTAATCTTCGGATTAATACCATTTTTAAATGCGCAATCAGAAACATTGGAACAACTCCTTTATGAATTGCCTGATGTTATTTTTACAAAAATTGAAACTCCCGATAATTACGAAGCGGCTTATGAACTAAAAATCAAGCAACCTATAGACCATAAAGATCCTTCTAAAGGCCATTTTTATCAAAGAGCCTATCTGTCCCATAAAGATTTTAAGCTGCCCACAGTGATGATTACGGAAGGGTACACCGCTAATAGTAACAGAGTTGACGAATTGACTCATTACATTGATGCCAATCAAATTAGAATTGAGCATCGTTATTTCGGAAAAAGCAATCCTACTCAAATTGATTATCAATATCTGACCTTAGAGCAAGTTGCCGCCGATTTACATCACATCAACACCCTATTCCGAAATTTGTATCCAACCAAATGGGTTTCTACAGGGCGTAGCAAAGGCGGTGCAACAACCTTATTCTACCGCTATTTTTATCCAGACGATGTTGATGTTAGCGTGAATTATGTGGGACCAATCAACAAGTCATTTGAGGAGCAACGTGTTTATAAGTTCTTAGACACAGTCGGAACAGCCGATTGTCGTGATAAAATTGAAAAATTCCAAAGACATGTTTTAGAAAACAAAGCTGAGATGCTACCGCTTATGAAAGCTTATAGCGTGGGGGCTAAGGCAAGCTTCACCTATCAAAACATCGAAAAAGCCTTTGAGTTTTCAGTTATGGAATATCCATTTTCATTCTGGCAATACGGCTCAGACTGTGATTCAATTCCTGATGAAACCGCTTCTGCTTATGATTCATTTTTATACTTAACCAAAGTGTCTGACATCACGTTTTTTAGTGATCAGACCATGACGGATTATGCCTCCCATTATTATCAATCCGCAAATGAGTTTGGCTATTACGGCTATGACACCAGTAAATTCAAAGGACTTTTGGACGAATTGCCTACGGATAAAAATCCGCATGCGGCGTTCACACCTAATCATATGAAAGTTCCGTTTAATGATAAATCTTTGAAAGCCCTAAATGCATGGCTTCCTAAACACGGCAATAAAATCGTACACATTTATGGAACTTTAGACACCTGGTCTGCTTCAGCTGTACCAAAATCTGATAAAGTAGATGCTTTATGGTTTATGATGAACGGAAAACATCATGGCAATGCGAACATTACAGAAATGACTCCAAATGAGAGAGAAAAACTCACAAACGCATTAGAACGTTGGCTTTCTATTAAATTAGGGAATTGAAAATGGTTATCTAAAAGTGATGTTCATGTTTATTTTGCCAAAATTGATGTCGTTATGGCAATGAGTGCTGTTGGAAATCACCGGCAATTTAAGAAAGTAAACGTGTCGCAGTACATGATACAAACATCACAGCTTCAAAACCCATAATAGCGACACATGAACTCCAAATTAAAAAAGGTTGAAAGCACTCCTGAAAAAAGCGTGGCGCTTATGAATAATGTGGCAAGAATTACAATTTTTCTTTGCGAACGTGAGTTGGCATAATTCAGTACCACTTGAAAAATCAAGGCAATGGATTGGGCGACGAAGATTCGTTTGGCACAGTCTATAAAAGGCTCATTGAAGTACACCAAATAAGTCGCCAACATTAAAACGATATACAGTGTGGTGATTACAGATACCACTGTCTTTGGGAATCTAAATCGGTGAAGGTTTGACATGAGAACCAGATTTACCCCAAAGATAACCAATTGGGAAACTCGCATTACTCATTAAACCGTTCAAAAACGTAAAAACTTGTGATAATTTACAAAAAGAACCATAATATTTCCTTAGTTTGAAATCAAATATCAGATAAAATGAATATCCTATATATCCACGGTCTCAATGGCAGTCTAATTCCCGAAAAACGAGAAATTTTAGAACGCTACGCCAATGTTGAAGCGCCATCCATAGATTATGAAAACAATCCAGATAGCATTATATGGCTGTACAACCAATATAAAGACGTCAAAATAGATGTGGTCATGGGCAGCAGCATGGGCGGATTCGCGGGCTATTATCTATCAAAATTACTACAACTTCCAGCGTTGGTATTCAATCCTGCGTTGGCCGAGAGAAGTGTGGTTCAAAATGTACCTGACACACCAGAGACCAATAATGGCCGAATTCATATCGTTATAGGTTCAAAGGACCCTGTCGTCAATCCTAAAGCTACGCTCCACTTTTTGGGCGAATTATTATTGCAGGAACAGAGTTATAAAATCAGCATCAGGCACGATTTGGAACATCGGATTCCATTGGATGTTTTTGAGGTGGAGGTTGTTAAATTTATGAGTGACTTGTAATGAGGAATATTGGTGGAAATCTTTTTGTCATCATAGTTTACTGAATATAGTTTTAACTATAAATTTATTTCCTGTCAAAATATGCTAAGGTTATCAAACGTCCTGAATCTTTGATCTTTTATCACATCCATAACGCTTAGGCTCCTTATATTTGCACTAAACCCAATGACTTAAATGCTCAAAAAATCACCCATAGACACCTTTGTCATCGCCATTGTCATAAGTATTGTCATTGCCTATTTCTTTCCGCAACTCGGCGCTTCGGACAGTCCCGTACCAATGAATCTGATCAGCAGTCTGGGCATCTCTTTTATCTTCTTTTTCTATGGCTTGAGCTTAAGTTCTGAAGCGATTAGAAATGGACTAAAAAACTGGAAACTGCACATTTCGGTGCAAGCCTCAACTTTTGTATTATTCCCATTGATAATCCTTCCATTTTTCCCTTTGGTAAAAGACACCTCTTATGAATTGCTTTGGTTGGCCTTCTTGTTTATGGCAGCTTTGCCTTCTACCGTATCTTCTTCTGTGGTGATGGTCTCTATGGCCAAAGGAAACTTACCGGGTGCCATCTTTAATGCCAGCATTTCAGGAATTATCGGCATTATCCTGACACCTCTATGGATGCTGCCCTTTGTGACACAAACGGATGTTGCTTTTGACTTTTCTGCTATTTATTTCCAACTGATCACCGAGATTGTCATTCCATTGATATTGGGACTGTTGCTCAGACGTTTTCTTGGAGCGTGGGCACAGAAAAACAAACGCACACTAAATAAATTTGACAAGTCCATCATATTATTGATCATTTATAAAAGCTTCGTACAGTCGTTTGAAGACAATATTTTCAGTAGCGTCAGCTTACTCGAAATGATAGCCATGGTGGCCTTGGTACTGATTCTGTTTTTCTTAGTGTATTCTCTAACTGGCTGGATTGGGAAACTCTTAAAATTCAATCATGCCGACCAAATTACCAATCAATTTTGTGGCACTAAAAAGTCGCTGGTTCACGGCACGGTTTTCTCTGAAGCTTTATTTGGACAAACGAGTATTGTGGGCATTATGTTATTGCCGTTAATGTTTTATCATGCCCTTCAGATTTTGATCATTAGTGTGATTGCGACAAATAAAGGAAGGGAACAATTGGAACGTGAGGAAGTGTTATAGGCATTAGGGATGAGGGATTAGGGATTAGGGATAAGTTCACTTAACAAGTAACGATTGAAGAATGTTGATTTTTGATTTTTGAAGATGGAATAACGGTCAACTCTAATCAGTGACATTAAGTGTTCAGTGTTCAGTGTACAATGTTCAGTGTTTTAAGCAATCATTAATAGTCACAACAAAATAACATTTAGTGAATCTAAAATAGATTGACTTTAATGCTGATAACAGCGCCCGTTCCCGCTTTTGGTCATTCGTTTACAGCGTGCTCCGGCTTTCGTTTTTCCAGTGCATTGCGTGCTTGTGGTAGTTTTAATGGTTGGTGTGGTGGTAGATTTTGTTGATGTAGATCTAATACTTAACGGACTCCACTGTGCATTTGGCTTGCACACAGAACAAGCCTTATAACGAAGTTCAATGGCTTTTTTGTAGGCAATTTCCATTTTGGAGTTTTTTAGATAATGACAACTGTCTTTATGTTATTTTTCTCCAGTTTTGGTCACAAAAACAGTTTGCGCCGAGAGTTCACAGGCAAAAGCCATCGCCCCTATAAAAAGGAGAATTTTAAATAGTTTCATTCAGATTTTATTTTTTTCTTCTTTTTAGAACTACGCCACTCCCAAGGTGCTATGGGCTGAGGATCTTGCCAGAGTCCCACTTTAGCAGCTCTGGCCTTATCTTCCATTTCCTGCAATGTTTTATCCTTTGAGTACTTTATATAATGCCAAGCCAAACCGTTTTTGACCAATTCATGGCACAAACTTAAGGAGTCATTATAAGTCACGTTACTGATATAACGTCTATATCGATCTGTTTTTTGGATGTTGATGGTCACCATTTTTCCGAAAATGGCATCGGCGGTGAATTGTGTAGCCTTTGCAGAAAAAGGCTGCTTTTTTTCTGGACAATCAATATTGGCCAATCGCACTCTAACTACTGTCGAATCAAGCGTAAGGAGTTTAAAACTATCGCCATCCATGATGCCTACAACCTTTCCGGTTAGTGATTGGCAGAGGCCAATTGCAATATAGAATTGGAAAATAAAAAAGAGTGCCGTTTGTTTAGTCAATGAGAAGTATTTTAATTTCGCACAATATACATTATTCTTCGAGTTTTATTCTTTGTTTCCACAGCACCCTTCTTATCCGTCAGAATATGTATGCTACACTATTCAATATACTGGATTTTATACGTTAATGATTTTTAGTTTTTTCAAAAGATTGATCACTCTATGGCAACCAGTCAATCATCCCAGTATCTTCAGACAAAAAGGCCCAACTTAACCTAAGGTCTTCAATTATAAATGTAATACACCAATTAATTTTTAGGCATCAATTACGTATCTATAGTATAAATGATTCCGTTTGTAGCGGACACGTTTCCTAAAGTAACTTGTGACTTTTTACCAGAACCATCAATGCATCTGCCGGTTTATCTGAAGTAATCACTCCAGGAGCCAAATGATAGGTCAAGACCTCACTTAACATTTCTTTATTTTTCGGCATTGTTGATTATCAGGTTTTTTTGTGGCAATTTCTCAAAAGCCTGATTGGTTGGTGAAAATACTGTGTATACACCAGGATCACACAACAAAGTTGTCAAATCAGTAACTTGCATGGCGCCTGCCAAAGTTGACAAATCTTTATTCATCATGACATGTCCTGCAATACTATGGGCTCTTGCTTCCTCTTTCATTTTTAGCTTCTTTGGCTTCCATTTCTACCATTTGATTTCAATTTTCATTTACTCTTCCTTTTTTTTATCATCTTCACAAGACGATACATAAAAAGCTGTCAAGGCAGCAACAAGTAATATACTTGATCTCTTAATTATCGTCATTCTATCATTCGTTGGTTTATTGTATATGGATATGTGCGAAAACTGCTGATGTAGTATAATTAGCACAATGTCAACTTAAGACCATTAAAGCCGGCAATAGTTGTTAATTTTACCCAATATTGAGATTAGAGTTATTAATAATCGCGTTTAGAGACACGTCACATCCGCTAATATGATAAATTTGTAATCCTAGATCATACTTATTGGAAGAGAGCAACAGCGATAAAATCAAACCTAAAAAAAGAAAATATAGGGCCCTGAGAATAATCGGAAGAATTATTCTGGGCGTTCTCGTGTTCATTTTTCTGTTGACTTTATTTGTTAGAAGCCCGTGGGGTCAAGGCATCATTGTTGACAAAGCCACATCTTACGTTTCCAATAAAACCAATACCAAAGTTGAAATTGACCGCCTGTTTCTCACTTTCGACGGAAATCTTCAAATTGATGGTTTATTTTTGGAGGATACTAAAGGTGACACCTTGGTCTATTCTAAATCGCTGGAAGCCAATGTCCCTCTTTGGGCGATGATCCGTGGCGAAGGCATTGGCGTTGATGCGCTGCATTGGAAAGGTCTTCGTGCCAATATCATCCGTAAGGATTCTATCGCTGGTTATAATTTCCAATTTTTGATTGATGCCTTTGCTACGACCAGCTCTCCAACCGTAGCCACTGACACTACCGCTGCTCCTTTAAATATTGTTATAGGAAAGCTCAATTTCAAGGATTTCGATATTGTTTTTGATGATGCCGTTGCCGGTATTGACAGCCGATTCAAAATCGGGACACTCAATGCGGCTATGAAAACCACCGACTTGGAGCATATGATATTTGAAGCCTCTGCCTTGGAGCTTTCTGACGCCCGCATCAAATTCATCCAAACCCCGGTGCCCATTATCCCTGAAGAAAATCCTGCGCCCTTGCCTTCACTGTCTGTAGAGAATCTAACATTGAACAAGGTGTATGCTGACTACCAATCGTATGGCGATCGAATTGCGGCAGATATTGATATTGACGAACTGTTCGCTAAAATCCCGAAAGTAGATTTGGCCAATAGCGACTTTGAAGTGGACACCTTTAGTCTAAAAAACTCGTCCATTGTCTTAAATACTGAAACCGAGACCAATGCAGTCACCCAAAAAGTGGTGGAAGTCACCCAAGACATCAAGCAGGATATCCAAGCTTTTGAATGGCCAGAACTGAGACTTGCTATTGGTACAGTCGATTTAGAAAATAACAAATTCAGCTATTTTGTCGCTTCCGCGGAAGCAAAAACCGGTAGTTTCAATCCGAATGCGATTGTTTTGGAAGATTTGAATCTTCAAGCCAACACCATCAACTTAAAGGATAAAAAGGCCGAACTTCATATTGAAAACTCCACTTTCAGGGAGATTTCAGGATTTAATCTGAAAGAATTGAGTCTTAAGTTTAGTGCCGATGATAATACCCTAAAAGTTTCTGATTTAAGAACAGTTTTAAACAACAACAGTTTGAACGCCAATCTAAGACTCGATTACCCAAAATTATCGGCATTGATCGAATCACCCGAAAAATCGCAGATTGATATTGATATTCCCACATTTCGAGTGTCTTTAAAAGATGTGTTTCTGGTTCAACCGGAACTCAATAAAAACCCATATCTCCATACCCTAAGTCAACATTTGCTCACCGGAAACACGAAAGCAAACGGTTATTTATCGGATATCAACATTAACCGTATGAATGTTAATTGGGCAAATACGCAGATTTCGGCAAACGGAAAGATTCAAAATGTCACAGATCCTAAGAATATCCAATTCGACATTCCTAATTTTTCAGCCATTCCAACCCGTTCCGATATTGTTCAGTTTGTAAATGAAAAAGAACTGGGTGTGAGCCTGCCTGAGGAGATTAAATTGGCTGGAAACATTAAAGGAAACCCCAACGATATGTACGCCAATGCAACCTTGACCACCACACAAGGCATCGCTTCTGTTGATGGGAATTTTAAGAATGGTATAATTTTAGAATTTGACGCGGATCTTTCCATAGAAAACTATAAACTGGACGAGTTGCTCCAAAATGAACAATTGGGCACATTAAGTTTAAATCTAAAAACCAACGGAAAGGGAAAAAACATCAACGACCTCGACGCCCATATGGAAGCGACTGTATCTAGTTTTAAATACAATAATTATGATATTAACGACCTAAAACTTGTTGGAGACGTCAAAAACGGACGTGGAATAGTTACCTCAAAATATAAGGACTATAACCTCAACATGGACTTATATGCCACGGTAGTTTTGGACTCCGTCTCACCAGAAGCCAACCTAGAATTGAATATTATTGGTGCCGATCTGAAAGCCTTAGGACTCATGCAACGTGACGTTAAAACGGGCATGAAAATATATGTTGATTTTAAAGGGAATGGAACAGCTTACGACGCCGCAGCCATTGTTGATGAAGGCGTTGTAGTGTACGATAATAAAACCTATTTGTTGGGAGATCTGAACGCTCTTGCCCACGTGAGAAAAGACACGACTTCGGTATCCATCAAAAATAAATTGGTGGATGTCCTATTGCAATCCAACACAGAGCCTGAAACCTTCAGCAAAGCCTTAAGACGCCATGTGTTGAGTTATTTCTATCGCGATGAAGAGGTGCCGGACAGTATTGCTAATCCGGTCAATTTAAAATTACGAGGAAAAATCATCCAAGCTCCCATTTTAAACGACGTCTTTTTGGTAAATGTAAAAAAGTTGGACACGGTTAAATTTGACGTCGATTTCAAAGAAAGAGAGCGACAATTAACGGCCAGGATTACGGCACCGCATATCAATTATAGCGGTTATGAGCTGGACAGTTTAGCGTTTTCTATGGATACGGATAGAGATAAGTTTACCTTCGATTTAGGATTCAACAGAATTAAGGCGGGCCCGTTTAATATTCAAAAAACAAAACTAACTGGAGACCAAGCCAATAACGAACTCTCTTTGGCTTTCCTTGCATATCATAAAGAAGATATATTAACGCAAATTACTAGTAAAATTACAGGTGATCGACAACAATTACGTTTTCATGTCAACCCTGATGATCTGATTTTAAACAAAACTCCTTGGCATACACCAGAGAACAACGAAATTCTAATCAGCGACAAAAAAATGGAATTTAATGAGTTCGTTTTCAGTAATAACAACCAATCCTTTGAGATTACAGATGAATTGCCTTCCATCTCCAAGGAACATATCGCTGTAGACTTTAAGAATTTCAAACTAAGCGAATTTTTAAATTACCTAAATCCAGATGAAGAATTGGCAACGGGCAACCTCAATGGCGATTTTGTTCTGGTGGACCCGTTTACAAACACCGGAATTATTGCCGATTTAAACATTTCAAAATTAAGTTTTATGCAAGTTGATATGGGCAATCTGAGTTTCGATGCCAAATCACTTGGAAGCGACAGTTACGATTTCAATGTGGATATGAAGGGAGGCGAAATTGACTTGGATTTAAAAGGGGATTATATTGCATTTCCAGGTGGTGCCAACCTCGATTTGGATCTGAATATCAATCAATTCAATATGACAGCTCTCACAGGGTTCTCCCAAGGTGAAATTACGGAAACCGATGGCAGTTTTTCAGGCAACTTCAAATTGACCGGGACACTCGATCAACCAAAATATGAAGGCAGTCTAAATTTCAATGATGCCGATTTTAAGATAAAGAAGTTCAATTCGGCATTCACACTTGCCAATGAAACATTAAACATCAATAATGAAGGACTTTCTATGGACAAGTTTACCATTAGAGATGAAAACCAAAACACCTTAATTGCCTCAGGAAAAATAGGAACGGACTCTTTTATCAATCCCACCTTCGATTTGCAAGTGAATGCGGATAATTTTCAAGTACTCAATGCTACAAAAGAAGACAATGATTTCCTTTACGGAAAAGTCACCTTTGATGCAGACGCCAAAATTACGGGCGATTTACAGATTCCGAAAATAGATCTAAAAGCAACCGTCGGATCAGATACCAATGTCACATACGTCATGCCATCTGCAACGGTCAATGTCGAGGAGCGAGATGGCGTTGTTATTTTCGTGAATCGTGAAAACCCAGATGCCATATTAACCCGAACTGAAGAAAAAACGGCAACCATAACTGGATTTGACATAAATGCACTGCTGAAGATTGGGCAGGACGCCGCGGTGACCATCGTCATTGATGAGTCTACAGGAGACAACTTTCAGGTATCCGGTGAAGGGGATTTGACGTTCAGCATGAAACCAAATGGGAACATCACCCTTTCTGGTGTTTATGAAGTTCAAAGCGGTCATTATGAATTGAATCTTTACAATCTTGTCAACCGTAAATTCAATCTTGTTTCAGGGAGTCGCATCACCTGGTCTGGCGATCCATTTGATGCCAAGTTGGACGTCAAGGCACTATATGAAGTCAAAACTTCAGCCTCAGCTTTGATGGCACCTACAACATCCAATTTAGATGAATCCGCCAAAGGAAAATTCCGTCAAGTGCTTCCTTTTTATGTGTACCTCAATATTGATGGGCAACTGATGGAACCTAAAATCAATTTTAATCTGGACATGCCTAAAGACGAACAAGGCGCTATCGGTGGCCAAGTGTATGGTAGGGTGCAGCAACTCAATCAACAGGAAGATGAGCTGAACCGGCAAGTATTTTCGTTATTGGTATTGAACCGGTTCTACCCTGACCCTGGAAGTGATGGAAGTACTGGAGGTGTCGCATCCATTGCACGGAATAATTTAAATGATGCAGTTTCTGACCAACTCAATATGTTCTCTGATAAATTGTTGGGCAGTTCTGGTTTTGAGCTTAATTTCGGACTGGATAGTTATACCGATTACCAAGGCAGCACGCCTCAAGATCGCACGCAATTGGATATTGCAGCCCAGAAAAAAATGTTCAATGACCGTTTGATCGTCAGTGTAGGAAGTGAGGTTGATGTTCAGGGCAGCAGTTCTACTGGCGAAGAAACACCAATCATTGGAAATGTCAGTATTGAATATATACTAACGGAAAATGGCCGTTATAGATTGAAAGGCTTCCATAGAAACGAATTTGAAAATGTTATTGATGGACAAGTTATAGTGAGCGGTATTGCCCTGATCTTCACCCAAGAATTCAATAAGTTTAGTGAACTTTGGGAGGCCCTCTTAAAGTCCTCGACCAAAGCAGAAAAAAAACAAGAAGCCAAATTAAAAGCTGCCGAAGAAGCCCAAAAAATAAAAGAAGAAGCAGTTGATGATAGTATGGAAAAGAAAAAAAATTAAAAATATATTGATTCTAATACTTTAAAAGTAGCCGATAAAAACTCAAATAAAAAAGACTTGAAATTCTATTTAAAATATATATCAATTACACTCTTCATTTCCGGAAGCTTTTACTCCTGTGGTATTGCCAAGTATATTCCTGAAAACGAACGGTTATATACAGGTGCCGACCTGACCATAGTCTCTGATTCCATTATCAAGAATGAAGAGGGCCTAAGATTAGAATTGGAATCAGTGATTGGTCCGGAACCCAATTCAAAGTTTTTTGGGATGTATCTGGGCCTTAGATATTATTACAAAAACCAAAAGAAAAATCCAGGGTTCATCAACCGTTGGTTGTATAAAAAATTCGGTGAAAAACCCGTATATCAATCGGATGTAAAAACTTTTGATGTGGAGGATCTGCTGCTCAACCGTCTTGAAAACAGGGGGTTTTTCTATAGTGCAGCAACTTCAGAGTTTGAAGAATCAGACAAAAAAGCATCGGTAAGCTATACTGTAAAAGTACCCAAACCCTACCGCATGAAGACGTATCAATTAGACTCCCTGCCTATTCCAATCTACGGAGAAATCAAAGAACTGGTTGGAGATTCACCTTTTGAAAAAGGCATGCGTTTTGATTTGAACAGTATGAAGCTGGAACGACTTCGCATTGATGCAAATCTTAAGAAAAGAGGCTACTATAATTTCAACGACAGTTTTCTAATATTTGAGGCCGATACCAATCGCTATGATAATAAAGGTTTCGATTTATTCCTCAAATTAAAGAAGGCAGTACCCAAAAAAGCTACTGTTCCTTACAAGATTTCTAAAATCAATGTGTATCCTGATTACGAAACAGCCGATTCTATCCAAACTGACATCATTCGCTATAACGAGAAAAATTTCGTTCAGAAGGAAATGTTCTTTAAACCAAAATATTTGGATCCTTTTATAAAGTTGGAAGAAGGCCAACTTTACAATCCGGAAACCTCCCGCAATACCGCTAGGCGACTCTCAACAATTGGCGCCTACAAATATGTCAATATCCAATATAGGGAAATCGATACCTCAGCAACGGACAACTTAGGATTATTGGAAGCCAATATTTATTTATCGCCATTAAACAAACGTGCATTTACGGCCGAACTGCAAGTGGTTACCAAGTCCAATAGTTTTACAGGACCAGCATTGGCATTGACCTATAGCAACAGAAATGTTTTTGGCGGCGGAGAGACCTATAACACTACGGCAAAAGTAGGATATGAGGCACAATTGGGCGGTGGGAAGACCCCAGGAGATAGCAGTCTGGAACTCGGTTTGAAAAACGAATTAATTTTTCCAAGAGTTATTTTTCCTGTTAAAATAAACGACGATTTTTTTAAATATTCCATTCCAAAAACCAAAACCTCGGTGAGCTTTGACTTTCAGGATCGGAGAAAATTATACACCTTACTTTCTGGGACTGCACTCTTCGGTTATGCCTGGGATGCCAATAGATACGTGACCCATCAAATCAATCCAATCTCGGTAAGTTATACAGATCTTATGAAGACCACTCCAGAATTTGAGGAAATCCTAAATGACAATCCATTTTTGAAACGCAGTTTTGAACAACAATTTATTTCGGGTCTTACCTATTCCTTTACCTATAACGAAATGGTCGATCAACAAAAAACACATCAGAAATATCTCAATTTCACATTGGATGTGGCAGGAAACTCGATCAGTTTATTTGGGAAAAATCAAGGCCCTGATGTACCAAAAACATTTTTTGGTATGGAGTATGCCCAATACGCTAAGGCCGATGTCGATGTAAGTTACCATTTCAACTTTGCCAAAGAACAAACTATTGCCGCCCGTGTTTTTGCGGGATACGGACTAGCATACGGCAACTCGAATGTGATCCCTTTTGTAAAACAATATTACGCTGGCGGACCTTATAGTGTTCGGGCATTTAGAATCCGCTCCTTAGGTCCGGGCACCTATAATGTTGATGAAGACACTAATAATACCAGCGACAGTTACTTTGACAAAACGGGCAATATCAGATTGGAAGCCAACTTAGAATACAGATTCCCTATTGTTTCCTTCTTAAAAGGTGCCGTTTTTGCCGATGCGGGAAATATCTGGAACTCAAAAGAAAATCCGGTTTTTGATGGCAAAGATAAATTCTCCAAAAACTTTTTAAGCGAATTGGGCATGGGTGCAGGCGTCGGACTTCGTATCGACATCCAAAGCTTTGTCATCCGCTTTGATTTGGCGGCTCCTTTCCACGATCCTTCACTTCCAAAAGGACAACGTTTTAATTTTGACGTGAGCAAGCCTATTTTGAACTTTGCAATAGGATATCCGTTTTAATATGTTCTAAAAGTGTTGTTTCCCATAACAAAATGTAATAACCTTGTAGTCACATTTTAAAGTTATGGAAGCAGCAATCATAAAAATTGGAAATTCAAAAGGACTTCGCTTGAGCAAGACCATTTTGGAAAAATATAATATTCAGGACAAAGTGCAATTGATTCTTGAAGATGACCAAATAATCCTCAGACCTATCGATGAACCTCGAAAAGGATGGGAGAAAGCGTTTAAAAAAATGAATGCTCAGGGTGACGACAAATTGTTGATGGATTCTGTTTTTGAAGACGAAACTATTAACGAATGGAACTAAGCCAATACATGATTGTTTTGGTCAACTTGGATCCGATCGTTGGAAGTGAAGTCCAAAAAACCAGACCATGCGTTATTATTTCACCAAATGAAATGAACAACTATTTGAATACCATCGTTATTGTACCAATGGCCTCGAGTTTAAAAAAATACCCCTCAAGAGTTCCGGTAAATCACAATGGAAAAAAAGAAATGATTGCCATTGAGCAAATCAGAACTATTGATAAACTGAGAATCATTAAGACATTTGAAAAATTAACCGCAACAGAAATTGCCAGCTGCAAAGCCATTCTCAAGGAGACTTTTGTAGATTAAAAATCACATAAATGAATAAAAATAACAAAAACAAATTCATGCTCGAGGCTGTGAATGCAGCACTCAAAGGCATGGAAAATAACGATGGCGGTCCATTTGGTTGTGTCATAGTAAAAGACGGGAAAATTGTAGGGCGTGGCAATAACAAAGTCACCTCCCATAACGATCCCACTGCGCATGCAGAGATTATAGCCATCCGTGATGCCTGCAAAAACCTCAATTCTTTCCAATTGGAAGGTTGTGTGATTTACACCTCTTGCGAGCCTTGCCCCATGTGTTTTGGTGCCATTTATTGGGCCAGACCTGATAAGGTTTATTACGGGTGTAGCCATCAAGATGCAGCAGATATTGATTTTGATGATGCCTTTATCTATAAGGAAATCGAATTGCCATATCACAAACGAAGTATTCCTTTTGAACAATTATCGCGTGACATCGCTCTGGAACCTTTTCACAAATGGATCAGCAAAGAGGATAAAACCGTCTATTGATCTCGTATCCACCGACTTAAAATTAATACACTGAAGCTGTAATCTTAATTGATTTTCTTCGACTTAAAACTGTATCTTAAAAAAACTGTAAGTACAACTAACAATTAACCCATGCAAAAAACTTATTACGACCCAGCAGATTTAAAGAAATTTGGAAAAATCACAGAATGGAGTGAAGAACTTGGCAACAAGTTTTTTGATTATTATGCTAAGGTTTTCGAAGAAGGAAAACTTTCTGCTCGTGAAAAATCATTGATTGCTTTAGCGGTTGCCCATACCGAACAATGTCCTTATTGTATTGATGCCTACACCCAAGATGGTTTGCAACGGGGCATCACAAAAGAGGAAATGATGGAAGCTTTACATGTTGGAGCCGCAATTAAAGGTGGCGCGACCTTGGTCCATGGGGTGCAAATGATGAATAAAGTCAATAAATTAGAGATGTGAGTAGAGAACCAATTCTGATAGTTCATCGGGATTGTGCGAATCGCTCATCGCGATTATTATCGGAATCTTTAAAAAAGCATGACGATAGAAATTTAAAAGTTTGTGGATCTTACGAGGGTTAGAACCCTGAACTGTTAATTTTGAATCCTGAACTTTGAACTTTAAACCTTAAATTTTAAACCTTAAATTTTAAACCTATAAATGATCAAATCCCTACATAAAAGAAATAGTGAATTAGCAAACAGTAAAAGACAGCTAGAAATCTTATCCAACGGAATTTTTCAAAATGGAAATTTACCAAAATTCAAGGATAAAATCGCCGAGACCGGCCAGTTTCCTCTAAAAGCCAAAAAACTTGAAATCCTACAAATCAATGTCGGTTATATGTGTAACCAAGTTTGCGAACACTGTCACGTGGATGCCGGTCCAGACCGTAAGGAAATCATGACTAGGGAGACGATGCAACAATGCCTCGAAGTTATAAAAAACACAGGGGCACATACTTTGGATCTGACAGGAGGTGCACCAGAAATGAACCCCGATTTTAGATGGTTTGTGGAAGAGGCTTCTAAAGTTGGCGTTAAGGATTTTATTGTGCGTTCCAATCTGACCATTATCAGGGCCAATAAAAAATACTACGATTTACCTGAGTTTTTCAAAAAGCACAACGTCCATGTCATTTCTTCCATGCCACATTGGACCAAAGGAAAAACGGACAAACAACGTGGCAATGGTGTTTTTGACAAATCGATAAAAGCTTTACAAGAACTCAATGCCATTGGTTATGGGATGCCAGATAGCAGCTTGCGACTGGATTTGGTGTATAATCCGTCGGGGGCATTCTTACCAGGCAATCAAGCCAGTATGGAGAAAGATTTTAAAAAGGCCTTGATGGACGATTTTGGTATTCATTTTCATAATTTATTTACGATTACCAATTTACCAATCAGCAGATTCTTGGATTATTTGATAGCTTCCGAAAACTACGAAGATTATATGTACGCCTTGGTGGAAGCTTACAATCCGCAAACCGTAAAAAGTGTGATGTGTACCAATACCCTCTCTATTTCTTGGGATGGCTATTTGTATGATTGCGATTTTAATCAGATGCTGAATTTGCCAGTAAACAGCAAAGTCAAACATATTTCGGACTATAACGAAGAGCTTTTGGAAGGAAGAACAATTATGATTTCTCAACATTGTTATGGCTGTACTGCCGGCGCAGGAAGTAGTTGTCAGGGGAGTGTGACGTAGGTTTTAGTGGGTAGTGAGGAGAGGATAGAGACGAAGTTTGATTAACGATTAACGATTGGAGAATGTTGATTTTTGAAGAATACCGGTCAACGCTAATCAGGGAAGTTTAAAGTGCTAAAAAATTTATTTAGGAACAAACGCTTTACAAACAACACATTTCAATTTCAATTTCATTTTGAACTTCATTTTCAACATCCTTCCCATCTCTTTTCAACCATTTTTCCCGAACTTTGTTTTCCCGTCTACATCGAAGCGAAGGCGGGCCTGCCCGACTTAACAAAGCAAAGGCGGGCCTGCCCGACTTAGCAAAGCGAAGGCGGGAACTTTGAATTCTGAACATTAAATTTTGATCTCCCAAGCATGGCATTACTTTCCAAAAAAGAAACGGATGGCGATAATGAAATGGCCACCGATTTTCATTTCCCCACCTCCAAAAAAGCACTGATCATTTTCACCCGCAACCCTGAATTGGGTAAATGCAAAACGCGATTGGCAAAAACTATTGGGGATGAAAATGCTTTGGAAGTCTATAAGTTTCTTTTAAATCATACCGCTTCAATTGCAAAAGTGGTCAAAGCTGATCGCTATGTCTTTTATTCTGAAAACATAAAAAAGGAGGATCTTTGGGATGCTGACATTTTTCGAAAAAAACTGCAAAATGGGGATGATTTAGGCCAACGGATGCAAAATGCATTTCTTGATCTATTGGACATGGGGTACGAAAAAGTCGCTATTATCGGCAGTGATCTTTTAGACTTGGACGCAGAACTCGTGAACAATGCCTTTTCACAACTCGATTTTAATGATGTGGTCATTGGGCCAGCAATAGACGGTGGGTATTACCTCTTGGGAATGAAAAACCTGTATCACCAAGTATTTAAAAATAAAGAATGGGGAACTTCGACAGTTCTGAAAGACACATTGAATGACCTTCAAAATTGCACAGTCCATTTGCTGAAAGAATTGAATGATATCGATACCTTTGAAGACATGAGAGATTATGAACAATTAAAAAAATTTCACAATATAAAATGATAAAATTCATCAACGAAACTACTGAATACTTACAAAAAAAGGGCTTTGAAAACCCAGAAATAGGCATTATCCTCGGTACCGGATTGGGTCAATTAATTGATGCCGTTGAAATTCTTCACGAAGTGAGCTACAACCATATTCCGAATTTCCCGACGGCAACGGTCGAATTTCATAAGGGCAAATTGATTTACGGGATTATCGAAGGCAAAAAAGCCATCATCATGCAAGGTCGCTTTCATATTTATGAAGGCTATTCCCTTCAAGATGTGACCTACCCTGTCCGCATTATGGAAAAACTGGGTATTCATACGCTTCTGGTATCCAATGCATCCGGTGCCATCAATCTCAGTTTCAAGAAAGGAGAATTGATGCTCATTGAAGATCACATTAATTTGCAAGGGAGTTCTCCTTTAGCGTTTAAAGGTGTAGAACAATTGGGCGAGCGCTTTACGGATATGAGTGCGCCTTATGACGCGGAAATCAATTCCAAATTTGAGCAAATTGCCAAAAACCACAACATCACGCTTCACAAAGGCGTTTATGCAAGTGTAGTCGGACCTCAGTTGGAAACAAGAGCAGAGTACCGCATGTTAAAAATCATAGGTGCGGATGCCGTTGGGATGAGTACGGTCCCTGAAATTATTGTGGCCAATCATTTAAAATTAAAAGTAGCAGCAGTGTCAGTTTTGACCGATGAATGTGATCCAAGCAATCTGAAACCTGTGGATATTTCGGAAATTATTGCCATGGCTGAAAAAGCAGAACCGGATATGATTGTGTTGTTCAGGGAATTGATAAAGAGTTTGTGAATTTTGAGACATGACCTGTCAGGTTTTGAAAACCTGAAAGCATAAGAAAAGAGATTCCTGCCTGCGCAGGAATTGTCGCCATGGCAGAAAAGGCAGAGCCTGATATGATTGTATTGTTTAGGGAATTGATTAAGAGTTTGTAAAATATCCGAGACAGAGACCTTTCAGGTTTTTGAAACCTGAAAGGTTTATCGGCTGAATGCAAACAGCATTTCGCAAACTCCGTAAAAGCGAAAAACAGAATTCATATTTTTGGAAAAAGGGAATAGACGTAAGTAAGTAATTATTAAAAACACAACTATAATACTAACCATGTGAGATTTGCCTTTTAGAAGAAAGTCGTTTTAATCGTTTGAATTATGAGATTCCTGCCTGCGCAGGAATTTACGGAACCGGATATGATTTTATTGTTTAGGGAATCGATTAAGAGTTTGTAAAGTATTTTCAGGTTTACCTTTCAGGTTTTGAAAACCTGAAAGGTCTCCCAACTAAATAAACTATGGTGAAACCTGAAAACTTCAATAAGCCATCAATAATTTTTTCAAATGAAAATTCAGAGATTTTATTTAGAGCAGAAAGCGCTGTGAAATCAGCAAATGACATTCCTATTTTGGGACAAGGAAATATGCGTAAGCAATTATTAAAAATACGACTATAATATAAGTTATTTGGAATTTGCCTTTCAGAAGAAAGGTGTTTTTAACGTTTAAATTATGAGATTCCTTCCCGATAGCTATCGGGATTCGCAGGAATGAGATATGGAAAAATACATTGACATCATTTTAAAATCCTACTCTGGATACTGGAATTACCTCAAATATGAGTTAACCCATGTTTACCATTGGGACAATTACTTTTACGGATTAATTGGAATTTCCCTAATCGTTTGGTTATTGGAAATTATGTTCCCTTGGCGCAAAGACCAATCCATTTTCAGAAAGGATTTTTGGTTGGACACTTTTTATATGTTCTTCAATTTCTTCTTGCTGAATTTGATTGTCCTTATCGCACTGTCAAATACGGCCGCAGAGTTTTTTAATGATATACTTGGGCTTTTCGGTTGGCATGTAGACAGTTTACAGGTTTTTAGTGTGAACGAATTACCAAAATGGTTAGGCCTATTGATTTTCTTTTTGATCATCGATTTTGTGCAATGGAATACTCATATCCTATTGCATCGTGTACCGTGGTTGTGGAATTTCCATAAAGTACATCACAGCGTTAAAGAAATGGGGTTTGCCGCACATTTACGCTACCACTGGATGGAACCTGTGGTTTATAATTCTATACTGTACATTCCCGTGGCTATTATTGGCGGCTTTAATGTGCAAGATGTTTCCATCGTTTACTTTTTCTCCATCGTCATTGGGCATTTGAACCACGCCAATTTAGGCTGGAATTACGGTCCATTGAAATACATTTTCAATAATCCGAAGATGCATATTTGGCATCACGTCAAAGAATTGCCCAAGCATAAAAAGTATGGTGTGAATTATGGATTGACTTTAAGTATTTGGGATTATATTTTCAACTTACATCATGTGCCACACGACGGAAGGGACATTGAACTTGGTTTTGATGATGAAGATGATTTTCCAAAAACTTTTGTCAAGCAAACCATTTATCCTATAAAAACTAAAAAATAATTTCCATCGTGCATACCGTATCTAAAAATCAATACCGTGAAATCTCTTATTGACTTTACCGCTCTGATGTTGATAGCTTTCACCTTGAGCAGTTGCAACTTGACCTCAGCCGCAGGGATTGGGAGCCAAGGTCAACCTATTAAAACAGTAGGCGATAAAATAACCTCTGCAGTGGCCCACTCAGTTGTTAATGTAGATCATAGTCCATGGGATAAGTTGTTGAAAAAACATGTCAATGATGCTGGATTCGTCAATTATCGGGGTTTTAAAACCGAACAAGACAAACTTGAAGCTTACTTGACATACCTTTCAAAAATAATACCTAATGAAGAATGGAGCGTTCAGGAATTATTAGCCTATTATATCAATTTATACAATGCCGCAACCGTCGAACTAATTCTCCAAAACCACCCAATTAAAAGCATAAAGGACATCAACGGAGCATTCACCAAGAACTTTATCAAAATTGGAGATAAAAAATTGTCACTTAATGCCATTGAAAATGGAGTGTTACGAAAAATGAACGAACCAAGAATCCATTTTGCTATTAACTGTGCCTCATATTCCTGTCCTAAGTTAAAGAACGAAGCCTACACTGCCGCGAAAATAAATGAACAGTTGGATGCTGCAACAAGAGAGTTTATCAACAGTGACCTAAATGAAATCACTCCTAACAATCCGAAATTTTCAAGAATATTTAGTTTTTATACTTCCGATTTTAAAGTAGATGGAAAGAAAGATTTAATTGGTTTTATAAATAAATACAGCAATATCAAAATGAATCCAAAAACACGTTATACTTTTAAAAAATACAATTGGAGTTTGAATGAGCAGTAGAGTTTAAAATGAATACCTTTAGTTTGACATCTTTTATTTCTGTTCATTTCGGCAATTAAATCTATGATTAGCATTGTAATTCCCATTCTCAACGAAGCGGAAACCATCGTTAAATTGATCCAGCATTTGTTGGACAACTCAACTGCGGATAATGTTGCCGAAATTATTATTGTGGATGGTGGAAGCACGGATGGTTCTCAAAAAATAATTAAATATTTTATTTCTCAACACCCTCCTTCTAAGCTTCGTCATAGTTTCCAGATGAAACCAGACACAACAGAAGTCTTATTGATAAGCTCAGAAAAAGGTCGGGCAAAACAAATGAATACTGCTACAAAAATTTCCAAAGGCAAGATTCTTTATTTTTTACATGCCGATTCTTTCCCACCTAAAAACTTTGATCAAGAAATTCTCACTGAAGTTGAAAAAGGCAATGAAGCGGGTTGTTTTAGGATGCAATTTGATAGCAATCACTGGTGGTTGCAATTGGCGGGTTGGCTGACGCAATTCCACTGGCGTGCATGTAGAGGTGGGGACCAAAGTCAATTTATCACTAAAAATCTGTTTGATGAAATTGGTGGTTTTGACGAACGATATGTCATTTACGAAGACAATATGTTGATTAACGAACTCTTCACCAGAAAACAATTTGTCGTCATCAATAAAAAGTTGACAACATCCGCTAGGTTATATCGAAAACATGGTATCTGGAAAGTTCAGTACCACTTTTGGACCATTTATATCATGAAGTGGATGGGTGCCGGTCCTAACAAATTGTGCACGTATTACAAAAAGCATCTTGGTTAAAAACTCTTATTTTCCCAAAATCTGATTTAAGGAACGTTGATTCCTTCCTTTTTCGTTAGGATATAGTTCCATTAAGGCGTCACTTTGGAAAATCTCCTTTGAATCGATATCCATCGCCGACAACTTGCCATAAAATGCGGCACCGGTATCCACATTCCAAACATTAATGGCCTGTAGCGGCTCGTCGGAATTGAAATAAAGTGTCGGCGTATGCCCGATATAGATTTCGTCATAAAGTTTTAGACGTTTTGGAAACAACTCAGAATTTTCATCGATCTCTTTATCCAAAGCCAAAGCCATCTCCCAAAGCGTTCGATCAAAATAAAAATTGCTTTCGGAAGTTTCGTTCTCAACACCTTGCTTGGATGTAAAACCTCCATGAACAAACAACCGGTTCTGTTCATCCAAATGGTACAATTTCATTTGCTCAAAAAACCTCAGGTGTAATTTCTTCTCATCACTTGAAAAACTCCCATAACTTTCTATGGCTCCCCTCCCGCCGTGATCTAACCAAATTTTGTCCGGTTTATCGGTTCTCAACCATTTTTCACACCACACATCATGATTTCCTTTTATAAAAATGCATTCTTTCAATTGTGACAACACCATCAAATACTGGATGACTTGTGCCGATTCGCTCCAACCATCCACATAATCGCCCATAAAAATCAATCGGTCTTCTTCCACAACCTTTACCCGATCCAAAAGTTGTTTCAAGCCTTTCAATCCGCCGTGAATATCTCCAATAACCAATGTTCTCATAATTTGTATTTTTTATAAAATGTCCGAATGACTTCCTCAGCAGGTTTATTCTGGGGCGAAAATCGGTTGTCGTCCCTTCCTCCAACGGCGTTATGCTTATGAAACCATTTCCATACAAAACCGCCAGCAAACCAATCTTCATCCCAAAGCTCCTCAAACAGCGCTTGGGTCAAAATGGCCTGAGCTTCAAGATTGACCTGCTTATCCACTCGATCAACCGTCCAGGGCGCTCTTCCCGCGAAATCAATACTTCTATAACCAAACTCAGTAAACAAAATCGGTTTTTTGTGTTTTATAGAATAGGTTTTCATTACAGATTTATACTTCCGCCAAGCCTTTTTTGTATCTTCCAAAGTTGGCGACTGTTTCGAATCCACCGGAAAATAGGCATCAATGCCAATATAATCAAGATCGTCCCAAAATGGCGTGCGTTCATACTCATTCCAATTGGCGGCGTAGGTCAATTTCCCTTTATATATTTCACGAATATCCACAATCAATTGCTTCCAATAAGAAGGTCTTTCATCAATGAAATTTTCCAATTCTGTGCCAATGCAGAACATTTCGACATTGGCTTCTTGGGCTACTTTTGCATAGGCAAGGATAAAATCCGAATATGAGTTTTCCAAAAGCTTCCAATCGGCTTCATGCGTCATTTTTATAAAACCCGTAAACTCGCCACGCCAGACCCAAATCTGCGGTTTCAACATGACCTTAATTTGGTTATTATGTAAGAGTTGGACATATTGTTTGACGCCTTTCTCGGTTTCACCAAACCACTGTCTATCGCTATTAAAGGTAATTTCCGGATGGGCCAAATCCTTGATAAACCCAAAAGGCATAATAGCTGCGTAATTAGCACCCAGGTTGATAACAGGGTCAACATGCTGCTGATCAATGCTATCTCTTGAAGCCACATAACTCACACCATTAATTTTTCCTGGTCTTTCAACAGTCGCGCTACAAGAGAGCATAAAACAAAGGGACACTAAACATAAAAACCGAAAAACTATTCCCATACCATTTATTTATTCCTAAATTTAAACAAACTGAAATTAAAAATTTAAGTTTTACAAGAAACCTACGACAAACTATTTCTAAAGGCTCAAAATGGAACATATCGTCATCATCGGAAATGGTATTTCTGGCGTTACTGCAGCTAGACATATTCGAAAACTTTCCAATCATAAAATCACCATAATTTCTGCCGAAACTGAACATTTCTTTTCACGTACAGCTCTTATGTATATTTATATGGGACATATGAAATACGAGCATACCAAGCCTTATGAGGATTGGTTTTGGAAAAAAAATCGGATCAATCTAATATTTGGCTTTGTTAAAAACATTGAAACAAAAAGCAACACCTTATATTTTGAGAATGGCGACACGCTCCAATATGATAAATTAATAATTTCCACGGGTAGCAAATCCAACAAATTTGGCTGGAAAGGTCAGGATCTGGAAGGTGTTTTAGGTCTGTACAGCAAGCAGGATGTGGACTTGCTGGAAACACTCGCCCCCAATAAAGAAGTTTGTAAACATGCCGTAATCGTTGGTGGCGGCTTGATTGGTGTGGAATTGGCCGAAATGTTGCACACCCGAAAAATTCCAGTTACTTTTTTAGTCCGTGAAGATCATTTTTGGGATAATGTTTTGCCTGTTGGCGATGCTAAAATGATCAGCCGACATATATTAAGCCACGGAATTGATCTGCGATTAAAATCGAATCTAAAAGAAATTCAATCGGACGACAATGGACGTGTAAATGCCGTGATTATTGAAGAAACGGGTGAAGTTATTAAATGTAATCTGGTTGGGTTGACTCCCGGTGTTTCTCCAAATATCGATATGATCAAACAAACCAATATTGAAACTGACCAAGGAGTTTTGGTCAATCGTTTTTTGGAAACTAATATAGAAAATGTCTATGCCATTGGCGATTGTGCCCAACAGCGTGAGCCTATTGGTCATAGAAAAGCCATTGAAGCAGTTTGGTACACGGGTAGAATGATGGGCGAAACAGTGGCCCAAACCATTTGCGGCAATAAGATGAAATATAATCCTGGACATTGGTTCAATTCTGCTAAGTTTTTTAATATCGAATATCAAACCTACGGTTGGGTTTTTCCGGAACCAAAAGAAAGCAATAAACATTTTCATTGGAAACATGAAGACGACAGCAAATGCATTACCATAGAATATGAAAAAAACTCCAATCAGTTTTTAGGCATCAACACCTTCGGCATCCGAATGAAACACGACATTTTCGACCGATGGCTGACCGAAAAACGTTCAGCAGATTATGTCATGGAACACCTGAGGGAAGCCAATTTCGATCCTGAATTTTATAAAACTTTCGAATCTGAGATTCTAAACAGCTATTCTGTACAGTTTAAAATGATCTAATGCTATTATATCAAGACCTGTCAGGTTTTAAAAAACCTGACAGGTCTAACCTATAAAAAATCAATCATGAGCAATAAATTAAATCCGAGCATGTCTCTTGCCAAACCCGATTCGCAAGCACTTTCCAAAACGCAAAAATTTGGAGTCGCCATTGGAGTTATCGGTCTTTTTATTATGATATTGGCCTTTTTCAATGTCGATTTCCCCAATAAAACTCTGTTCCTATCCTTATCGTTGGTTATGATTACTGTAGGAACCATCATATTTTCAAACAACGCCTATCTAACAAAACAAGCAGGGATTCAAAATGACGGTGTCTGGTTTAAATCCATTGCATCACGAGGTTTTTGGGGATGGATATTGGGCATTGTACTCACGCTATTTTATATCGTCCTCTATTTTAAAGCCGAATGGCTTGGATTGGCAGCTAAAGGTGAAGCGAATAGCGGATTGGTGGCACTATTTGATCCTTTAAGCCGATTCTTGAACGGCGGACCGGCAAGCCAATGGTTTGTTTATGGCACACTCTATACGGTTGCCATTTTAGTTTTTGGCTATAAGTTTATGCTGAAATACCGTCATAATAGATACGAGCAATTAAGAACGGTATCTGTGATGTTCTTTCAATTGGCATTTGCTTTTTTGATCCCCGAGTTTATGGCGCGACTAAATTCAGATACGTTCAGTCTACCGTATTACGACTTAAAAAATATTTGGCCGCTTAACTATTATAATTTTGACAAATACCGCGTGGATTCGATGATTGAGGCGGGCGATATCGGATTAGCATTATTGATTTTTGGAATCGTTTCCATATTCGTCATTACACCTATTTTGACCTATAAATACGGAAAACGTTGGTACTGCTCTTGGGTTTGTGGGTGTGGTGGACTTGCGGAAACTGCTGGAGACCCCTTCAGACACCTGAGTGACAAAACTCAAGTGGCTTGGAAAATTGAACGTTGGGTGGTCCATAGTGTCGTGGTTTTTGTAACCCTGATGACTACCGCAGTGATCTATTCCTATTTAGGTAATGATTCCAGTAAGTATTGGTTGACAAAAGATGTTTTTCTCCTTAGCGTCGCCGGTCTATTAACATTCGTATTTGCATTGGTCATGATTTTTAAGCGTAAAGAATTGGCTAAGGACGCGCAATATGGTGCCATTGGATATTTTGTAATCATCATGGCGATCATAGGCATGCATTATTTTAGCGGCACCAAACATGTATTTTTATTCAATACTTATTTTCTTCAATCCTCCTACGGGTTTTTAATCGGTGCGATATTTTCAGGGGTGATTGGCGTAGGCTTCTATCCTATTTTTGGAAACCGCGTTTGGTGCCGATTTGGTTGTCCGATGGCTGCAGTCTTAGGATTCCAGCAGCGTTTGTTTTCAAGATTTAGGATTACGACCAATGGTGGACAATGTATTTCTTGTGGCAATTGTTCTACCTATTGTGAAATGGGCATTGACGTTAGAGCATACGCCCAAAAAGGAGAAAACATTGTTAGAAGCAGTTGTGTAGGTTGTGGTATTTGCGCCGCGGTTTGCCCAAGAGGTGTTCTGAAATTGGAAAACGACTCCTTAAAAGGACGAATCAACAGCAATGATGTTTTATTGGGGAATGATGTGGATTTGATGGATTTGGTGAATCAGAGATAGTTTTCAGTCCTCAGTTGGCAGTACTCCCGCCTCCGTAATAGCTGCGGACGGGCAGGCAGTTTCAGTCCCATGTTCAGTCTCAGTTTTCAGTTTGATATTCGTTATTGCCTTCTTACAAGATTCTCATTGTCACTCCAATAAAACCTCTGTGAGTCTCTGTGCAAAACTCTGCGTTCCTCTGTGTAACCTTTATACCCAATTTCAATAAACTATTCTTACTTTTGCCCCAACTTTAAAACGTCAAATGCCCAACATCAAAGTCATCATCCCCGCATATAACGAAGCAGAATCCATTGGTCTGGTTATCAACGAGATCCCATCTGTTGTCAATGAAGTCATTGTCGTCAACAACAATTCTACCGACAAAACTGCTGAAGTTGCCCAAAACGCGGGAGCAACCGTTTTAACCGAATCTCAAATGGGCTACGGCTATGCCTGCCTAAAGGGAATGGAGTATATTTCCACCCTGTCTGAGAAACCTGAAATCATCGTTTTTATGGATGGTGATTATAGCGATTACCCAGAAGAATTAACGAAAATAGTCGCGCCGATACTTGAAGATAACATCGATTTTGTAATAGGTTCAAGAGTCAAGCGCTTACAGGAAAAAGGGTCCATGACTCCACAACAGCATTTTGGAAACTGGTTGGCCACCTTTTTAATGCGTGTTCTATTTGGCGCAAATTTTACCGATCTCGGTCCATTTAGAGCTATAAAATATCAAAAACTCCTAGATTTGAAGATGCAGGACAAAACTTATGGATGGACCATTGAAATGCAATTAAAAGCTTTAAAACAAAATTTGACCTATATTGAGATTCCTGTAAAATATAAAAAAAGAATTGGGGTCTCAAAAGTATCAGGAACCATAAAAGGTACTATCTTTGCGGGCGTAAAAATCCTAGGTTGGGTTTTTAAATATAGTTTTAAGAAATGATTCTAGAAACCTTAATCATAGTTGTTTACACCATTGCTCTACTCCTTATTTTATTATATGCGCTAGCGCAACTCAATCTGTTATTCAATTATTTATCTGCAAAAAAAAACAAGGATACCTCGGAAGTTTTTGATTTATCCAATCCGGAAGAAGTGCCATTTGTGACCATTCAGCTCCCGGTTTATAACGAAATGTACGTTATGGAGCGACTTTTGGACAACATCGCCTTAATGGACTATCCTAAAGATAAATTGGAGATTCAAGTTCTTGACGATTCTACTGATGAAACCGTTATAACTACCGCCGAACACGTTGAAAAGCTAAAAAAGACAGGTTTGGATATCCAACATATCCGAAGAACCGATCGCAGTGGATTTAAGGCAGGCGCTTTAAAAGAAGGTTTAAAAATCGCAAAGGGTGAATATATTGCCATTTTTGACGCCGACTTTCTACCCAAACCAAACTGGCTAAAACAAACCATCCCTTATTTTAAGGATGAACATATCGGCGTGGTCCAAACCCGCTGGGGACATATCAATAGAAATTACTCGGTACTAACAAAAATTCAAGCTTTTGCTTTAGATGCCCATTTTACACTGGAGCAGGTCGGTAGAAACAGTAAGGGCCATTTCATCAATTTCAACGGTACCGCTGGCGTATGGCGCAAAGCTTGCATCCTGGATGCCGGGAACTGGGAAGGCGATACACTTACGGAAGATTTGGATTTAAGCTATAGAGCACAACTTAAAAACTGGAAATTCAAATATTTGGAAGATGTTGAAACGCCTGCCGAATTGCCCGTGGTCATTAGTGCAGCACGTTCACAGCAATTCCGATGGAACAAAGGTGGTGCTGAGAATTTCAGAAAAATGATGTGGCGTGTCTTGACCTCCAAAAACATTTCACTAAAAACCAAACTTCACGGTCTGTTGCATCTATTGAACAGCACCATGTTTTTGAATGTTTTTTTGGTTGCCATACTAAGCATTCCAATGCTGTATATCAAAAATGAATATGCTCATTTGAGGTTCTATTTTTATTTTATGAGCTTTTTCGTAATGAGCACCATCATCTTTTTTGTGTGCTATTGGATGATGTACCGGGAGATCTATGGCGCCGGTTTTAAAAACTTCTTCAGCTATGTGTTTTTGTTTTTTACGTTTTTCTCCATTGCCATGGGTTTTTCACTCCATAATTCCATTGCCGTTATTGAAGGGCATATTGGAAAGCGAAGTGAATTCATCAGGACGCCTAAGTTTAATATCAGCTCCTTAAAAGATAGCTGGAAAGGCAATAAATATCTACGCAAGAAAGTTTCCATGAACGTCATTTTTGAAGGTGCACTGATGCTTTATTTCGGATTTGGTCTTTACCTAGCCTTTGCTATTGGCGATCAGGGCGGAGATTTTGGTCTCTTCCCATTCCACCTCATGCTTTTTGTAGGGTTCGGGTATGTGTTCTTCCAATCACTGACCTCTAAGGTATAGTTGGATTTTCATTTGGGCGTTCCCTTTCGGCCAAAACACTAGCCACATAACCAACAAAATCAGGCTGGGCCTCAGGTCGCGCTATCCACTATATCTTTTTACACCAGCGGCATTCCTACGGTCAGCCACTGGCATAAAAAGGATGCCGTTTCTATCGCTAACGCAAATTCGCCGGTCAACAAAATTATAAGCTTAAAATAAATATTCTCCGAAAAAGGAACCAAGACCGCTGCACTAATAGAAGAAAGAACCAAGATTAAAAACATTAAGCCCTGTTTATGGGGGCTTTAAAATTTAAAATCGGTCTGAATAATACTGTTTCGGTATTGTCTCAAACTAAACTACTACAGACTAAACTGCCATACCAGTCCAAAAAACGTTCTGGTTGGAGTTTTAAAAACAGACTGAAAGTCTGTTGCACCTGCCTGGCGGCAGTCAGGTTCGTAAAATAGTTAGCATAATACTTTTTACAACTTTCCGGGAAAGAATCCGTGAAATTCGTGATTCCAGTAGCTTTGGAACATGTCTAAATTTTTAAAAGCTAAAGTTAGTTGCACTTATGTATTAAGTCTTAACGTTATTTGAGACCAATAAAATAAAAGAAAATCGATGTCGTCAAAGTAAAAACCCTTCAGATCTTTTTATATGACATCAAAATAAACAGCTTATCTTGCAACGTCAACCAAATCCAGATCTTCCTTGTTGAAGACGGACTTTTTATAGCGCTTAATGTTCAATCCAGCAGTTCTAAGATTAAATAGGTCGCCCATTCTTTTAGCACTTGTAAGTGCTATTCTTTACGCCATATTTGCCTATGATTTGGTGAGAACAGAATACACCAAACTCATCGTATTATACACACTTCTGTTTGTTTTATTCTATCGGTTGATAAACAAACATTCAGAAAACTTTAGACTTTTGGCAATCTTCGCCATCTTTCTTAGAGTCGTCTTTCTAGTGGCAACCCCAAATCTCTCGCAAGATTTCTATCGCTTTATTTGGGACGGACGCATGATCATCGAAGGCTTTAATCCTTATCTCTTTACCCCAGAATCATTTATAAGTATTGGTAAATTTCCAATCGCGCAGGCCCAAGAACTTTATCAGGGCATGGGTACACTTAATGCGAGCCACTTTACCAATTATCCACCTGTAAAACAATTCATTTTTATGATTGCCGCGCTTTTCTCCGGAAAGAGCATTCTAGGCTCAGCCCTCGTTTTTAGGATCTTTATTATTGTGGCAGATATAGGAACGCTATATGTTGGAACGAAGCTTCTACAGCGTCTGAAAATGCCTGCGCACAATATTTTCTGGTACATCCTTAATCCATTTATCATCATTGAACTGACCGGAAGTTTACATTTTGAAGGCATTATGATATTCTTTCTTATCTTAAGCCTATATCTCTTGCATTTGGGAAAATGGAAGACTGCCGCAATCATCTTTGCGCTATCTGTATCCGTAAAATTGATCCCGCTATTGTTCCTTCCGCTATTTTTTCAGTATTTTACCAAGAACAACACGGCCATAGACATCACAAACTCAACAAATCAAGGCTCCACCACCTCACCACTAAACTTTGGAAAACTTATAGGCTTTTATGGTATCATAGGCATCACTACCTTAGTTTTATTTGCACCATTCTATTCTTCAGACTTTATACATAATTATGCAGAAACCGTGGGACTTTGGTTCAGCAGGTTCGAATTCAACGCAAGTCTCTATTATATTGCACGAGAGATTGGATACACGATTACAGGCTACAACGAAATTGCCATAATTGGTAAATTTATTCCAATTATAACCGTTGTCTCACTTCTAATGTTAACTTTTTTCAGAAAAAATACAAGCACGAAACAACTCCTAGTAAGCATGCTTTTTGCGGCAAGTATTTATTATTTCATTTCTACTACCATCCATCCCTGGTATTTGGCTACTTTGGTCATCTTATCTGTATTTACCAGTTTCAAATTTCCCTTGGTGTGGTCATTCATGATTATTCTTAGCTATTTGGCCTATGTCAATACACAAAACGCAGAAAACCTATGGATCGTCGGACTGGAATATCTGATTGTGTATTCCGTATTCATTTGGGAAGTTTTCATAAAAAAAGACCACCAAAAGGCAGTCTTTTAAATTTAGCAACGCTTTTGTCACAGTGTTTTTAGATGTGTTATGGTATAAACCTCGACCTCATCTTCAAACCCATTTTCATCTTTTGTTACCACCGTTTTTACGGTATAGGTCACCTCAAATTTCTGATTTAAAAATAATTCAGCATCCAGATCAAATTCCTTTAGGACCGCTTCCTCAATCTTTTGAAAGGTCATGGTAAATTCTGAGCCGTCATCTTTTCGTGTTGTAATAAAATTATATCCATAGCCTTCATTGCCATCATAAACGCCATCTATTTTTAGATCTTGAGAGGTGAAATAAGAAACTGAGGTGTTTAAGGGGAAAGGTGTAGCGGACAATAGAAAAAGGCATAAAACAGGTAGTGCCAATATAAATTTTGTTTTCATAATATTTTCAATTTAGGATAGTAACTCTTGAAGTTTCGGAAGTTTGCCACATCAAGTCCGGACTTTTAGCAACCTCATCCTGACGAAGTCTGCACGTGGACATCAATTGAGAATAACGCCTATAGGAATGGACTAATTAACCGTTGAAAATATCTGATGACTTGGTAAAACATTTAAATTCTACCGTAAAATCATTTGGGTCCTTGACAAAGAATGACTGATGCTCTCCTGTTTTGTTTTCCAAAAACTTCACCTGAGAAACGATGGAGGCATTTTTAGATTTCAACGCCTCAAGCATATTGTCCCATTCTTCTTTTTTCAATATCACACCAAAATGGAAAGAAGGCAAAATATCGCCATTAAAATTATAACTTTTAGATTCAAATTTAAAAGGCCCACATTCGGTAAATGTAATTTGATTTCCAAATAAATTGATATCTGCCCATTTTACAGAGGAGCGTCCAATTTCTGCTCCAAGCATATCTTTGTAAAACAATCGCGTTTTATTTATGCTTACACAAGGTAAGGCGAGATGAAATTGTGTTGCCATAAGTAGTTTGTTTTCACCTGATTATTAATAGCGTGTATGTTAAAGTTACGTTATTTTTTGACACGTGATAATGTTTCACTCAAATTTTTTCGATTACATCTTAATGTTGCGCATAAAAAAAGTTGCCCGTTAAGGCAACTTTTAAGTCAATATAGTATCATGATCTATGGAAATAGTTCATGTGCTTGTATTTTAATCTACAACTAGTCTAAGTCATCATCTAAATCCACATCGTCCATTTCCAAATCCGGATCGTCTTCACCAAGCTCAGGGTCTTGTACTGCGTCTGGATCATCCTCTGCAAACTCTTCATAATCATCTTCATCGTAGTTTTCCATGGTCAACTGCAGCTTGGTGCTCACTTTCACCAAATACTTGGTATCGCTTGTTGTCACCTCCACAGCTTCTACGATTTCGTTGTTGGCGTTCTTAAATGTTATGATATTATCGTCATCATAACCATCAGGATACTTTTCAACCAACAAAGAGAGAATTTCTGGTGTCAATTTTTTAAAATCGACGATTACGCGTTTTAGATTGTCTCTTTTGTTACTCATAATTACATGTCTAATATATAGGCAAATATAAGTGGTGCAACAATAGTAGCATCACTTTCTATTATAAATTTTGGGGTATCGATATTTAATTTACCCCAGGTTATTTTTTCATTGGGTACGGCTCCTGAATACGATCCATAGCTTGTTGTAGAATCACTGATCTGACAGAAATAGCTCCAAAATGGCGTATCTGTTCGCTCCATATCCTGGTACAACATTGGCACCACGCATATTGGGAAGTCTCCCGCAATGCCACCACCAATCTGGAAGAATCCAATACCGTTTTGAGAATTTTCAGTGTACCAATCTGCTAAGAATGTCATATATTCTATCCCAGATTTCATGGTACTGGCTTTCAATTCTCCTTTTAGAACGTAGCTGGCAAAAATATTACCCATAGTACTATCTTCCCAACCTGGTACAATTATAGGTAAATTTTTCTCTGCTGCCGCAAACATCCAAGAATTTTTTATGTCAATTTCATAGTATTGCTCAAGCACACCGCTCAATAACATTTTGTACATAAATTCGTGTGGAAAAAAACGCTCTCCCTTATCTTCGGCATCTTTCCAAATTTTAAAAATATGCTTCTGTAAACGTCTGAAAGCCTCTTCTTCAGGAATACATGTATCTGTAACCCTATTCAAACCTTTCTCCATCAAATCCCACTCATCTTGTGGAGTCAAATCGCGATAGTTTGGTACACGCTTGTAATGTGAATGCGCCACCAAATTCATGATGTCCTCTTCAAGGTTGGCACCTGTACTTGAAATTATCTGAACTTTATCTTGGCGGATCATTTCAGCAAATATCTTACCTATCTCCGCGGTACTCATTGCTCCTGCCAAAGACACCAACATTTTGGAACCTTTTGCCAATTGGGCCTCATATCCTTTGGCAGCATCTACCAATGCCGCAGCGTTGAAATGAAGATAGTATTTTTCAATAAATTTAGAAATTTCTCCTTTGTTAGTCGTCGTCATCATTATCGAATTTAGAAAATTTGTTTGTGCTTGAACCTGTTTCATTAAAATTACTTTCGTAACCATCTTCTACATTATCGTCCAAGAATTTATAAGTTAACATTTTATAATACAATTTGGCAGCCAAAAAGTCGGAAGATTTTTCCTTTGGATCTGGACAAAGCTCAACGATGTCAAATCCTACCACATTTTTTTCTTCAAATACTTTTCTTAAAAAATCCAAGGTCTCGTACCAAAACAGACCTCCCGGTTCAGGAGTTCCGGTTGATGGCATGATGGATGGATCAAAAGCATCCAAGTCTATGGTGATAAACACATTGTCCGTCATTTGATCAATAGCGCTGTCCATCCAGAACTCATCATTGACCATGTCATGGGCAAAATAGGTTTTCTCTTTGTCCATCACAGTGGTTTCAATAGCATCCATACTGCGAATGCCTACTTGAATCAAATTGGTGTTTTGACTTGCTTCATATACAGCACAGGCATGATTGCATTTGCTGCCTTGATATTCTTTACGCAAATCGGCATGTGCATCAATTTGAAGTACAGTCAAGTTATCAAAACATTCATTAAAAGCGCGAATGGTACCAATAGAAATTGAATGTTCTCCACCAAAAGCGGTTACAAACTTATTGCGCTTGATATATTTTTTTACAGTTTGGTGCACCGCATCCACCATCTTTTCAGGAGATGAATTTTCAGTCACGGCATCTGCAAGATAAACGCCTTGTTTGTAAACTTCAGTTTCCGTTTCAATATCATAAAGTTCCATGTTTTCAGAAGCATCCAAAAAAGCTTTCGGGCCTTTGTCTGCACCTTTCTGCCATGTACTTGTGCCATCGTAAGGCACAGGTATCAGTACGACTTTAGCAGTTTCTAATTTGGAATATTCCTCTGGTATTCCTGCATACGTTATATTACTGTTCATTTTGCAATAATTATTATAATTTTAAAGGTAAAAGGCAATTAGTCATATTATGTTTTAGTTTTTCAGAAACTATTAGCTTTCGCTCGTGTCATTATAACCTAAAATATCTAGTAAGTCTTCACTTTTTTGCTGCTCCGCAAAGATTCTGGTCGTTAACTTACCATTTTCATCCTTATCAATCAGAATATGTTTTGGCGAAGGTATTAAACAATGCTGCAATCCACCAAATCCACCTATAGTTTCCTGATAGGCGCCCGTATTGAAAAACCCAAGATACAAAGGTTTTTCCTTATTATATTTAGGAAGGTAAATAGCGTTCATATGCTGTTCACTGTTGTAATAATCATCACTGTCACAGGTCAAGCCACCCAAAAGTACTCTTTCGTAAGTATCGTACCAACGGTTGATTGGCAACATCACAAAACGTTTATTGATGGCCCAAGTGTCAGGGAGCGTCGTGATGAACGATGAATTGATCATATTCCACTTTTCCCTATCGTTCTGTTGTTTTTGATAAAGCACTTCATAGATAGCGCCACCACTTTCACCAACCGTAAAGCTTCCAAACTCTGTAAAGATATTTGGCACCTCTACTTCTTCCTGCTCACAGAATTCCTGGATTTGATTAATGATTTCGTCCACCATATATTCATAATCAAAATCAAAGGCCAATGAATTCTTAATTGGAAATCCACCACCGATGTTCAAACTGTCCAAAGACGGACAAATACGCTTTAAATTGGCATACACTTTCAAACATTTAGAAAACTCATTCCAATAATAAGCATTGTCACGGATGCCTGTATTGATGAAAAAGTGCAACATTTTCAGTTTCACCTTCTTATTGTCCTTGATCTGGTTTCTATAAAATGGTAAAATGTTTTTGTAGCCTATGCCCAACCGGGAGGTGTAAAACTCAAATTTCGGTTCTTCCTCCGAAGCTATCCGGATACCAATGTTGAACTTGCCTTTGATTTCCTGTGAAAGCAAATCAATTTCTTCATAATTATCAATAATCGGAATACAGTTCTTGTGACCGTTGTTGATCAGACGTGCAATATTGGTGATATACTGAGCACGCTTGAATCCGTTACTGATAACATAGGTCTTGTTGTTAATCTTACCTTCCTCTTTAAGTTTTTCGACAATGTCAATATCAAAAGCCGAGGAGGTTTCAATATGAACATCGTTTTTTAAGGCTTCATTCAATACATGTTTAAAATGCGAACTTTTGGTACAATAGCAATAATGGTATTTGCCTTTATATTTGTGTTTCTTAATAGCTTTGGCAAACCAATCCTTGGCACGACCAATATTATTTGAAATCTGGGGGAGATAGGTAAACTTTAAAGGGGTACCATAATCTTCAACCAATTGCATTAAATCTATATCATGAAAATGGAGAGTCTTGTCTTCCAGCTTAAATTCATCTTGTGGAAAATAAAAAGTTTGATTGATGAGATCAATATATTTTGTATTCATTATGCTTTATTAAGGTTTAAAAATCTGAAAAAAAATTCAATTAGAGTAATAAATTCCTGATAAATAATGAAAGTATCAAACTTGGATCTGTTGATGCGATGGAATAGACACGATAATAAGGTGTTTCCATTCAGATAATTTAGAAGTACGCTTTAAAATTTGGTGACTTATCTGATAAGTTGCTTTTGGAAATGACTTCTTAAAATCCAAAAGCCCAAACATAGAAACACGGTTCAAGGGTTCAGCTAAATAAAGTGCAAAAGAACTATAAAATTTCTATAAAACAAGATGCAATGACTAAAAAATATGAATGAAGCTTTTGACGTCGTTAGACTTAGTTGGATTATTAAGATGTTTAGAGCAATCTCTTGCCCCTCAGTAGCATTTGGACGCTGAAAGCTTGGAGCTTAGAACTTGGAAACTTGAAACCTGAATCGCATATCAAGACAGCATCTTCAGCGTGTTGACTTCCTGCTCCGTAAGATGTTTCCAATGCCCACGGGGTATATCTTTTTTTGTTAAGCCTGCAATGGCCACACAATCAATTTTAATAATATCATATTTTAAATGGTCAAAGATGGAACGTATAATGCTACTTCCGGTGTTTTTTATTTTTAGACCAATTTGGTTTTTTGATTCGCCAACAACATAACTGATTTCCTCAACCGTCACCAACTTACCATCAATTTTCAATCCGTCCTGGATTTTCTTGAGGTCTTCAAACTTTAGATTTTTGTCCAATTCAATTTGAAACAAACGTGGAACACCATTTTTGGAGTTGGTAAACTTTTCCATCAACGCCTCATCGTTGGTAAACAAGATCAACCCCAACGAATTTCTACCCAAACGCCCGATAGGCTTTATGCGTGAAGTCGTAGCATTAGCTACCAAATCCATTACTGTCCTACCTTTTCCTTCGCTTGTTGTCGTTGCAAAACCTTTCGGTTTGTTGAGTAAAACGTAGGCCTTTTTCTCAGGATTGATACGTGCCCCATCAAAACGGACATCATCGTCTAACCTGACCTTATATCCCATTTCGGTAATAATCTTTCCGTTAACGGTCACACTTCCTGTAGCGATGTGCATATCAGCATCACGACGAGAACAAATACCAGAATTGGCAATGAATTTATTAAGCCTTATTTCGTCTGGTTTAGACTTTTTAACCGATGCTTTTTTATCTGGAGCTGGTTTCGAAATATCTTTGGTAACTTTTCTCATGGGGGCATTTCCTCTAGAAAAACTCTTGCCTTTAGCATGGTCACGCCCTCTACCTGAAGTTGATCCATTGTTTTTATCCTGACCTCTCCCTGATGACTTTCCTTTTCCACTACTCCCTTGATGTCTACTCATGACTTGAAATTTTAGGCAAAGATACTTTAATATATCTCTATTTCAGAGCATTCAATTTACGAATTTCCTAAATCCTATTCAACACTACATCAACATTGATCAATACAATGCTAAAAACCCCGGCAACTATGATAAATTTTAGAATGTTGTGCAGTACAAGATAATGTAATTTTGTCTTTGACCTCCATAACAATACAATGAATGCAAGGAGCAAGAACGTACTAAAATAAAAGAAATAGTTCATGTGGCCAATATCAAAATAAGCGATGAGCAAGAGACTTGGTATTAAGGTAAAAAGTGCCAGGGAAGTCAACATCGCTTTTGACACATGCTCTCCATAAACCACTGGAATGGTATGATAATTTTGGGCGAGATCTCCTTTTATGTTCTCCAGATCCTTTGTTAACTCCCGCATTGAAATTATTAAGAATAAGAACATCGCATGAAAAAATATCACGGTTTCAAAATTTTTGTAATAAATAAAGATTGCAAAAAAAGGTGTGATCGTTAAAATAGCGGAGGTTAGATTTCCAATAAAGGGCAATCTTTTCAATTTATGTGAATACAGCCAGATTCCGAAAATATATAATGAAAAGAAAATGACGGCATTGAATGACACATAACTGGCCATCACTACCGACAAGAAATTAAGCACAAAATAAAACGACAACTTTGTGTTCTGGCTCACCAATCTATCCAACATGGATTTATTGGGACGATTGATCAGATCCTTTTCCGAATCGTAGAAATTATTGATGATATAGCCTCCTGCAATGGTAAAGGCCGACGAGAGAACCAACATAAACAGATTCAAATCGAGCACTACTTCCCGCAAAGGCCAATCGGGCGCCAAAATATAAATGGATGCCAAGTATTGGGCAATGACAATAATTAAAATATTGTAGCCCCTTATGACAGAAAACATGCTAAAAAACTTGAGCAGCAGGTGTTTTTGTTTTCTGGTCAGCATAAACATATGTTTAGAGCAATTTGGTAAGAGCAGCACCAGAAGTCTCGAAAGAACATGAGTTTAAAAATTATAAACTACTTCTAGTTTGTAATCTTTAAGTGACTGCCTCGCCTTTTCAATGTCTTCAGTAAATCCTAGGATATAACCTCCACCACCAGAACCACATAGTTTCAAATAATAATCGTTGGTGTCGAGGCCATTTTTCCAAAGCGCATGAAACTGTTGAGGAATCATCGGCTTGAAATGGTTCAGGGCCACTTTTGAAAGTTTTTTTGTATTGAGAAACAGCGATTTAAAATCGCCTTTTAAAAAGTCGTCCACACAAGCATCCGTATGCTTTATAAATTGGTTTTTAAGCATTCTTCTGAAACCTTCTTGCTTCATGTTTTCCATAAAAATACTGACCATCGGCGCAGTTTCTCCAATCATGCCACTATCCAACAAAAACACGGCTCCTTTTCCATCACTCTTTTGTGAAGGAATTCCAGTTGCTTCGATATTATCCTTTGAGTTGATCAAAATAGGAATACTCAGATAACTATTCAACGGATCCAATCCTGAGGATTTACCATGAAAAAACGATTCCATTTCAGAGAAAATGGATTTAAGCACCAATAATTTTTCACGGGTTAAATTTTCTAAAACGGTAATTTTATCGTGTGCATATTTATCGTATATAGCAGCTACAAGGGCACCACTGCTCCCAACCCCATAACCTTGTGGAATTGAAGAATCGAAATACATTCCGGCATTTACATCGTTTTCCAGGGCGTCCAGATCAAAAGTCACCAATTCAGGACTGATGTTTTTTAGATATTCAACATATCTCTTGAGATTATTGTTGGATTTTATGGCATTTTCAGAATCGAGTCCGTCAGTTTTTAACGCACCATTAAAGAAATTGTATGGAATAGACAGACCTTTGGAGTCTTTAATGATACCATACTCGCCAAAAAGCAGGATTTTAGAATAAAATAGAGGTCCCTTCATATTATAGTCTTCAGTTCGCAGTATGCAGTTTATGCAAAATATTCAACAAATATACGTATTAAAATTGTATTTGGTTTGCTCCAAAACCAATTTGGTCGCAAATATAATGTCCATTCTGACAATATGCAACCAACTCGCTCTGAATAAATTGCAGGATTTCCTGGCTTTCCTTATTTGGATAAAGCACATGCACATTAGCTCCCGCATCCAATGTAAAACTGATATGTAACCCTGTTTTTTGTCTGAACTCCCATATTTTATTGATAATCTCCAAAGTGTTGGGTTTCATCAAGATAAAATAGGGCATGCTGGTCATCATCATCGCGTGCAAGGTCAAAGCTTCACTTTCAACTATAGCGTTAAAAGCATCCAAATCACCTGATTCCAAAATCCCCTTAAGAGATTCAAGATTCTGATGGGCCTGCTCAAATCTAATTTGCGCATAAGGATGGTTGTGCATTAGATTATGCCCCACCGTACTGCTCACCTGCTTCTCTCCTTTATCAACCAATAAAATCGTATCCTGATACTCTTTAAAATTCTCATGGACCTTATATGGATATTTTATCCCAAATAAATCTGTGCTTCCTTCAATCGACTTTGTTTTTCCCCAAACTATCAAATCACCTTCAATACTTCTGCACGCACTTCCTGATCCCAAGCGCGCTAAAAAGGATGCTTTTTGGTTGAAATATTCGTCATCAAGATCTTCTTCGACTGCGCTTATAATTACATCAGAATTTATCAGTTGCTTTTCAACACTCATTAAACACAGGGCCAAAGCGCTCATACCACTTGCTGAAGAAGCGATGCCTGAACTGTGGGGAAAAGTATTTTCTGTTTTAATTATAAATCGATATTGTTTTAAAAACGGCAGATACACCTCTACCCTTTCTAAAAAAGTTTGAATTTTAGGTTTGAAATCGTCTTTTTTTTCACCATCCAAATACACTTCAAACTCAAAATGTTCAAGATCTTCTTTTTTAGAAAACTCGAGTGTGGTCATAGTTTTGCAATGATTCAGTGTAAAACTAATAGAAGGATTTTCGGGAATTTGATCCTTTTTCTTGCCCCAATATTTCACCAAAGCAATATTGCTGGGAGATTCCCAAGTCACACTTCCTTTTTCTACATTTGTAGTATATACTGGGGGTATAAAATCGCGTGCGGTCATTTGTTATTTATATTTTGATACAGTCTTTTTTAAAAACATATCTAAAATTGATGCTTAAAGCTGCAAAAATAGGAAATCTAACCGTCATTTTTATCGCTGGTTGTTAATGCTATCAATTGTACCATGGTATTATAGTTTCTGGCCGTTCCTGTTACTTTTAATTTTCGTTCAAAAGCAGTCCAATTGAATTTTGCCTGTCCATAACCCGCATTGTTGTAAAAATAGAGGCATTTATTCTTTATGACGAATTCTTCATGTTCATAAGATATCTTGGATACTTCCTCAACCAGTTCACTGTTGGGCAAACTGTTAAACATGATAAAATAACTCTTTTCCTTTTTTTCAACCGAAAACGGACAAGCTTCAAAAATGTCCAATATTTCCTGAGGTGTTTTAACTATAACCAAAACTTCGAATTTGAAATGCGAATGGATAAGTTTTTGGATTTTATTCGATATGACATCTGCATTATGCAACGAATCAAAAATAATATTCCCACTTTGGATATAGGTCTGAACATTCTGAAATCCTTCTTTGGTCATGAGTTGTCGCAGGTTTGCCATGGCGACTTTTTTGTGCCCGCCTACGTTGATGCCTTTTAAAAGAGCGATGAATTTTGACATGTTTAAAAATCTTGAACCTGATTTATAATATTCAGAATGACAATATCATTGCCATTTATCGTATAGTGAATAGTGTATTGAAAGTCATCAAGATTAACTATTCTTACCTCGTTATATCTCATTTGAAATGCAAATGGCATATTCAAAATCGCTATTTGATCTTCCAAATGTTCCAAAAACCCATCTCCTTTGTTTAGTTATCGAAATAATAATTTGCTTGATAGAGTTCGTGTTTGGCACCTTCATAAAATTGAAGATTATCTACCATTTTCTTTTAACACCTCTTAGAGCGAATAGGTTTTTAGAGATCCATTTTTAAGACGTTCCAACGTCTCATCCATCATTTTTTTTATACTTCTCAGATGCCTGACTACAGTGGGTGGCAATCTCTTCTGAGGTATAAGCAATGTGGTTTTTTAAAGTTCGTTTTTGACGTTTTGGTGTTTATCCAAAATCTAAACGGTCTTATGGTCCAACTCGATCAGATTTTTCGCCTTGCAATATCAATTTAATATATCCAATATATTTATTTCAAATGTAAAAGGTCGAAGAAAAACCAAAAACAATAATGGTATTATTTCTATACAACATTGATACATGTTATCGATAAAATTTGTAGTTTTGTCGAGATTATAGCATAATTTTATAGTACAAAGACATATTCCCCCCAAATCATGAATTTATTAAAATCAATTTTGATATTAATAGCGACTACCCATATTCCTGTTTTCGGCTATTCTCAATCAACCATAGATCAAAATCCCAGAAGTGATCAGCCTAAGTATCCTATTAGTGCTACAGACAGTATTTACAAAGCCACTATGCTGTTAAATGAGGATATTGCTTACGCCAAAAGTAATAAATTACCATTTTCCCTTGCCAATACACATCAAACCTTAGGACATATTTATTCGAGTATTGAAAGTCATGAAACTGCAACAATGCATTATATGGATGCGTATCGGATTTATGATTCACTTAAGAAACCGCAGGAAATTGACGATATATTGGCCATGTTGGCAAGAACTTATGTAGACGGAAAAAACTATAAAAAGTTTGACAGCCTTATTCCAATAGCATTAAGGCATTCAAAACAACTTAATAGCATTAACTATTTTTATAATTTGGAGTCACAAGTTCGAAAAAATTATTTTTTCAAACAGTATGGCATTGTCTTAAGCAATTCAGAAATCGCCTTACAGCAATTAGATACATATGATTTTTTGACTGAAAAAGATAAGAAAGAAAAAATAAAACTAGTTGAACTCTTTCGTTACTATCTATCTGTAGCAATGATTAATCTTAAACAATATGACAAAGGCTATGAACTTCTCTTTAAAATTGACCCCACACAATTTCGGGTTAATGGAAAAGAGCACCTTGCGCCAATCAGCCAAATGGCAACATTAAATTATTACAAATTCAGATATTTCAACGAACGAAAAAAGCAGCTGGACTCGGCAAATAAGTACTTACTGATCTCAGATTCTTTAAAATACATCGCTATTAGGAACTTCCAGGACAGGCTTTCAGAAAATGGTAACCTAATCTATAAAATTATCTCTACTGAAAAGCAACTACAACTTGCCAACATTAAAAGAGAACACCACAAAGCCTCATCAAACGCGTTTTTAATGGCCACTATTGTACTGAGTTTGTTACTTACCGTATTAGGGGTATTCTTCTATTACTATCACAATAATAGAAAACGCATGAAGACCATCAATTCACGACTCAAAGAGTCGAATAAAAAATTAATGATCATAGACAAGGAGCGGCTTGAGTTTTTCTCCATTTTAAGCCATGAGCTAAGGACTCCAATCTACGGAATCAATGGTCTTGCCACCTTAATTGATCAAGAAGAAGATCCAAAAAAATCGAAAACATATCTTAATGCACTCCTTTCTTCCAGCCATTATATTTCTGTGCTTATTGATAATGTTTTACAAATTTCTACCATAAAATTCGAAAAGAAGAGCTTGCATTTAAAACCTACTAATATTTTAGAACTGGTCAAGAAGGTGTCGAGTTCCATCAAGATTTCGGCAGATCAAAAAGGCTTGAAACTTTACACCAATATTGAAAAAACCAATTGGGGTGAGAATTTATTGGTTGACAATGTCGTGCTGAGCCAAATCCTGATCAATCTTACCTATAACGCCATTAGGTATACCTCCAAAGGCTTTGTGGCCATAAATGTCACTGAGCAAAGAAGAACCGATACGCACGTAAATTTACTCTTTGAGATTAAAGATTCAGGGATTGGAATACAAAACAAACATCGCGACATCATCTTCAATGCGTTCGAAAACAAAACGTTTTTAGAAAAGAACAGTACTGGTTCAGGTTTAGGCCTTTACATTGTCAAAACCTTGCTCAAAAGCTATAATACTGAAATTAAATTTTTATCCAAAGTAAATGAAGGGAGCACTTTTTACTTTGATATTGACTTCGAAATTGCGGGAGGGACTATTCAGGACGAACCGCAATTCCAACCATTTGAGGATGCACCATCCAAGATTCTAATTGTAGATGACAACAACATTAATTTAATGGTGACCAAAAAAAATGTTGAAAGAATACCTGGCTGCTTTTCTGAAACCGCTAGCCACGGAAGGGAAGCTATTTGTCTTGTGAAAGACAAGGATTTTGATTTGGTATTAATGGATATTAACATGCCAGATATGGATGGTTATGAAGCCACAAAACATATTAGATTGTTTAATCCAGACATTCCAATTTTGGCATTGACCGCTTTAAATTCTGACGAAATTCAAAGTAAAGCTATGGCTTGTGGCATGAATCATGTCATAACCAAACCATATGACTTTGAAGAGTTCAAGTCCATCATTTTAAAATACGGACATGTACTTCAAGAATAAACTTACTCAAATGGCTTGGGAAACCAAATAAGCCCCCGTCCAAGCATTCTGAAAATTAAAACCACCTGTCACGGCATCAACATTAATGACCTCACCTGCAAAATAAAGATTTTTGTGAAGCTTGCTTTCAAAGGTCTTAAAGTTGACTTCTTTTAAATCAACGCCTCCTGCGGTCACAAATTCTTCCTTGAAAGTGCTTTTCCCATCCACTTGAAAAACGGATTGGGTCAATTGTGTGGACAAATTCTCCAACTGTTGTTTATTCAATTCTGCCCAACGCATTTCCTGATCTATGCCTGAAGCCTGGATCAATTTGTGCCAAAGACGCTTTGGCAAATCAAATTGTGCTGACTTATACACGGTTTTCTTGGCGAAGTTGTGTTTTATATCCCTTAAACTTCCCAAACACGTTTCAAATGACTGTTTGATAAAATTGATTTCGATTTCGAATTTATAATTTCGTTTAGCAAGTTCAATAGCCCCATAAGCCGAAAGCTTTAAGATGGCAGGAGCACTCATGCCCACATGGGTAATGAGCAAAGGTCCTTCCGAACACAAATCGGATCCCACAACTTTGACTTCTACATTTTGCGCCACCACTCCCGGAATATCTTTGATCCGCCCATCTTTGATATTAAAAGTGAAAAGCGACGGAACAGCTGGCGAAATACGGTGTCCCAAATCCTCCAACAACTTCCATATTTTAGGATTGCTACCGGTTGCGATAACCAGTTTTTTGCAATAGAACACTCCCGACTGGGTTTCTACATTAAAATTATGATCCAAATCCCTGGTCTTATCTGGAGATGACAGTTCTATTTTTTTGACACTCTCATTATAGAGCACCTCAACCTTATGCTTTTTGGCTTCATTTAAAAAACAATCGATGATGGTTTGAGACGAATCCGTAATAGGAAACATGCGTCCATCGTCTTCGATTTTTAGTGCCACACCTCGTTTTTCAAACCAATCGATGGTGTCTCCCGTCATAAATTGATGAAAAGGACCCAGTAATTCCTTTTCTCCCCGAGGGTAATTCAAGACCAATTCTGAGGGCACAAATTCGGCGTGGGTCACGTTGCAACGTCCACCACCAGAAACCTTAACTTTTTGAAGTCCTTCTTTGCCCCGCTCGAGAATGGCAACTTTTAAATTCGGATGACGTTCTGCAATATTGATCGCTGCAAAAAAACCCGCAGCTCCTCCTCCAATGATGATGATATCTTTCACATTCATAATCTATCAGGATAATCAGAAATAATGCCATCTACCCCATAAGTTTTCATCAATGCAATGGCCTCAATGTCATTCACAGTCCAGGTATTGACCTTATACCCTGATTCCTGAAGTTGTTGCACCGTACTTTGATCCAATAAAAAACAATGTGGATGAATGGCCTTAGCTTTAATGGATTCGGCAAAGCTGGTAGCCGATTCAATATCTGACTCCGTCAATACTGCCAAAGGAATATTTTTATTGATATTATAAACACTTTTCAATTCGTCGTGGTTAAAGCTGGACACTATAAAATCATCAATCTTCCAGTCTTTTGTTTCAGTATATAATTGAATGCTTTTACAGGCTTCGAATGCCGTACCCTCGCCTTTAAGCTCAATATTCAACATACATTTTTTATCAATCAGATCTAAAACCTCCAATAAGGTCGGAATTTTAAATTGACCAACGATTTTTAGCGCTTTAAGCTCCTCAAGAGATTTCATGGCAATTTCGCCAGTCCCATCGGTCAATCGTTCCAATGTAAAATCGTGATACACCACTAACTCTCCTGTTTGACATAAATGGACGTCAATTTCAATACCATCAACACCCAAATTCAATGCTTTTTGAATGGATTCTAAGGTGTTTTCTGCAACATATCCTTTGGCACCTCTATGACCTATTTTTAAGGGTTGATTCACGAATTATGGATGTTTCTTGTTTCTGTTGTTTCTGTTGTTTCTGTTGTTTCCCACCTCCACAGGAGCTTCCCGCCTTCGCAAAAGCTGCGGACAAGCTGGCGTACGGGCAAGCTCGTTTTTCACGATTTTCTTTTTGGATTTTTGAATTTGAAATTTTGAGTCTTTTTCAGTTTATTTCGGTCTCAACAATCCTTCCTGTGCCACTGAAGCGATAAGCTTTCCATCTCTGGTAAAGATATTTCCTTGTGCAAATCCCCTGGCACCTGATGCGTTTGGCGATTCAATGGCATACAACAACCAATCATCAAAATCAATGTCCCTAAAATACCACATTGAATGGTCCAAGCTCGCCGTTTGTGTGTTTCCCCAATGCGCCTTACTGGCATGACGATTCATGACCGCAGCCAAAATGTTATAATCTGAAGCATAAGTGAGGATTTGCTGTTTCAATGCCATATCCAGATGTGACGCATCTCCTTTTAATTTAAACCAAATATTGTTAAATGCTGGCAAGTCTACTTTATTGAAAGGATTTACAAGTTCAACCGGTTTGAATTCAAAAGGACGCTCAGCCTCTAAAAATCCCTTGGTTTTCTTTGGAATAACCTCCCCAAATTGCTCTAAGATCTCTGTCCAACTCATTAACTCTTCTGGCTGTTTAACTGACCTATTCATTTCAATTTGATGACTATACCCTTGTTCTTCCATCTGAAAAGAGGCGGAAAGGATAAAAATGGTCAGTCCGTTTTGTTCAGCGGTCACCCGTCTTACTGAAAAACTACCACCATCCCGTACTATACTAACGTTATAAACTATTGGCAACTCCAAATTACCCGCTTCCAAAAAATAAGAATGCATTGAATGGAGCACACGATTATTGGTTATCGTTCTTGTTGCAGCATTCAGTGCCTGTGCCAAAACCTGGCCCCCAAAGACATTAGGGCTCCCCACAGATTTACTAAAACCTTCAAACTGGGTAGGAGTTATTTCCTTTAAAGCAATGAGCTCAACTAATTCTTGAACATTGGTCATATGATGTTTTTTTAAGCTTTTCAAAGGTATCCAAATAGAGGTAAAATGAAAACCCCTACAGTAATTAAATCTTAAAATTTGATTCGTTCAAGGATTTTAACTTTGACATTCGATTCTCTATTAATGTTAAATCGATTTCATTTTTTTGACTCTCAATAGCGTCCTGATATAAATTCTGAACTTCTTTGACAATGGTTTTTTTATAATTATCATCCCAAGTATCCGCTTCCAACAACAAATACTCCAACATCATAAATAGTTTTTGGACAACTATTATATCGTGCTTGCAGTAAGTTCGCAATGCAGCCATGACACTGTACATCAAGTCCTCAAAATTCACTGTTTTAATACTCACGTAAGCATCACCGTCATCATCAAACAAATAACTTCTATCTCTTTTTTTCATTCGAAGCGTGAACAATTCGGTCATATAATCGACAGCATTTATGGCTGTTCCCGGGTCATTAATTCCGGGCGACATTGCTTTTAAAGCTATTTCTGTAATTTGCTTAAATGCCAATACATAATTTTCCTCAACAAGCTCATTTTTTGAAAAATGAAAACATGCCAAAATTTCATTTTTAGCATCTCCATCCAATTCGGCACCGGAATACTTAAGTAGCGGCAACCCTTTCAAGATATACGTGCCTTTAATTTGAACAATTTCAATTTTCACCTTTTTTTCTTGAGCAAATTCTGCTAAGGAGTTTAACCCCACATCTTGGAAATAACCTGATTTTGCACATTCAACCGTCTTCCAGTTTGAAGTGTCCGGAAACTCTATTTCCGTGGATTTCTCATTATCTATAAGTGTAGTTAAACGTTCATAGGCCTTATCAAAAATCTTATCCATTATTGTCCCCACCTGTATTTGTTGCGATATGGAATGGATAAAATATATAAAAGCAGCTAAACATACCGTCATAAAGATAATGGCCAATAGCACGGAGAATCCTGGAAGCTGATACTTATCGCCATGTGGCGTTATGGAGACTAAAGTAAAAATGCAGTACAATAACGTACTATTGTAAATCCCCAATATGATTTGATGTCTTCTATTAGAAATCAGACCTGGAAGCAGACGCGGCGAAAAATTGCTGGAAGCCTGATTGAGCAAAATCATCACCAAGGAAAAACTGAATACCATAATTGAAATCAATCCTCCAATAAAAGTGGTTAAAAGATCTCTTGCGGTATCAATATTATTGATCACCAAAATAGGTGCATTTTCGATGAGATATCCAGAAACGCCCCAACTTTCAAGATAATACATAAAAAAAGCAAACAGCAAACCAACCAAGCTGATCAGGGAAGGGTAGAAAGCAATATTGCTCTCCAATTTGATAATGTATTCCAGAAGATTATAAAAATGCTTTTTCATAGATTACTTTAAGACTGCCCATTTCATTAAATGACTTATTTAAAAATTAAAACCAAGCCCAAATGAAAATCGGGACCCGTCCTCACCTGTAAAAAGGTTGAATGTTCCTGAAAGAGATTGGGCAGCGGTTACTCTTAAGCCCCCACCAAAATCGTTATGCCATTTTTTGGAATAATCACCTTTCCACCATACACGCCCTACATCTCCTCCTCCAAAAACAGTGAATTGCAGAGGTAGCAAACGCGTTTTAACAGAAGGAAAACTATAGCGCAGGTCAGCACTGGCAACCATTGCATTTTTTCCTGTAAAACGTTCTGCCCTGTAACCTCTCATACCAGATTCCCCCCCGATGGTGGCCGCCTGATAAAACAAAAAATCATTTCCAAAACGGAGCTGGGCACGAACATCAGTTTTAAGGACCAAGGTATTGTCTTTAGTCAGGGCATTATAGAAACCAATATTGGAATTGATATAGCCAAATACCTGATCAAGATCCTGAACATTGGTTTTGGCGCCAATATTAAGTTTAAATACCATGCCTTTACTCGGGTTTATTCTATTATCGGCGGCAAAGTAGTCGTATTCTGCCTCCAATCCACCAAAATAATGTCTTTCATAGAATTCTTCGTTGCTTGCGGGCTGAAAAGTGGTAATATACCGATCTGGAGAATCCTTCAATTGAATACCTTCAAAAATGGCTCTAAATCCATAATCACTTCCAAATGCCGATCGCTTGAGTATGCCTATATGACCGCTATATATGCTTTTTTTGACTCGGTTAAAATCAAAACCATCGGCATCGTAAATGGATTCATTCCCGTAGCCAAAGAAATTAGTGGTATATGAGTTATTGGTTATTGCTCCCCCAACGTTCAAATTCCAATCGTAAAAGAAATTGGCAAACTCTCCTTCATAATTTAATTTGAAGCCTCCGGTGTCAAAAGCATATTTGGCATTAAAAGCATGTTGTTGCGAAAATGGATTGCGCTGAAATCCATTAACGCTATAAACTACTGAGCCTCCCAATAATATTCCATCATCAGGATTATAACTCAGGCTTGGCGTAAGCGCTGTACCCGTAGTCCTGTTTTTTTCAAAATTAAAAAGATTCAGATTGTACACATCCGTAAATTTTAGTTGTGCCCCATTTCTAGCAAGAACAGTATTTTCCTTTGATTTATGGTCGTAAACCTTAATACGCCTCCCCGTTTTGATATTGTAAATATCATTGCCTTGACCACCAATAATTCGAGTAAAGATTAGATTGTCGCCTTTTCCGTTCACTTCAAACTGATCATGGTCGTTCAATCCGTAAATCCATAGTTCCTTGGTGATTTTTCTATCGAAAATCTTATCAACAAATGGCTCACTTTTTCCACCATCTTTGAGTCTTGAAATTTTCACCTGTGTTAACCCCTCGCCCAAGCGGGTAATTTCAAAATAATCGTCTTTATCTGTTCCGGTCAACACCACCAGTTCATTCAAATAATCATAATATCTGTTGGCAATATCTTGCATATGGCCGCGCCGCCCTTTCAATTTTACTTTAATATCTTCTATAATACTATCCTGAACCTCAACGGGCACTTTGCCAAATGCTTTTTCAATGACCTCATCGGATACGTTATCCTCAATGAACTTGGCCTGTTTTATCCATGCTTCCCTATTCGATTGCTGCAATAGCACCCGGTCCAATTTTACACCGGCACTGTTCATCCATTTGATATCTGCCAATTCTTCATCATACACCTGAAGTTGTCTTGATGATCCGGAAATAGCCCGGACAATATCCAACAAGGCCCCGTCAAAGTTTGAAAACACTTGGTCTCTATCTCTTGGAATGGGTTTGTATAATTTATCGCCATTTTCTTGGTTGAATTGTGCCCAACGCCACTGATCTTGATGTCGGTCCCAATCGCCAATCAGCATATCAAATAAGCGTGCTCTGATATAGGCATTTTCATCTATCTTATACTTCTCGTCTTCTCTCACCTTTTCGATGATATCGTAGGTGCTTTCAATATCATCGGCGTATCCAAAATTGCGCTCATCCGTATAATTTTCTTCGGGACGTTCTTCAATCATATATAGCTGACCTCCATATTCGGTGTTGAAATTTCCCAAATGTTTATGCTTCGGGATATAAAATATTCTTGGATTGGTATGGTATATTTCTGCGGCATGAGCCAAATCAGGAATGGCCATGAAGGCATATGGATGTGCAGCAGTATAAAAATCAAGAATAAGACTTTCAATTTCTGTACGTTCATAATCATCAGCAACATAAGTGTTTTTAAAGAGTACTTTTTCTAAATACTGAGTGGCACTTTTCCGCAATGCCCTCATATTCAACTCTCTTCCGTCTTTAGTTCTGAGTCGCAAGGATTTTGTCTGATGACCACCTCCAGCGCGCATAACTTCCAAGCCACCATAAAGTGTATCCAATGTAGCTACCGGAACCTTAATGGGCTTGCTATAAACACTTCTGTACCGATCTCCCAAAAGCATTTTATAGACCGATGATTTATCTGTTTCTTCGTCTGTATAAATTGAAACTTCAACTTCTTTGGGAAACCTGTCTTCCAATGTGGAAAGGTCATAATATTTTGTAGGAGGATAGACTTCTTTTTGAAACAACAAGTGCGGTTCATTGTTTTCTGAACCAAAATATTGCACCCATGAACTGCCATCCTTAAATATTGTAAAAACAGCAAAACCCTGAAGCCCATAGGCAAATACGCCGTGTGCCTTTAAATTAACTTGACCCGTTTTTGAGCCAGAGCCCGATACAATTTGTTTGATATTGCCATTGTCAATGTATTGCAGGGTATGTTCATGGCCTGACACAAAAATGATATTGCCGTTTTCAGTCGCCAAGTTTTCCAACCGATTCATCAAATTATTATACAACTCATTATATCTGTCCTGTATGGAAACACCGCCTTGCGACCTAATTTGAGTTACTAAAGACGCCAAGCCCGGCATGGGAATTTTCTTTTGAAGGGGAAACAAATGTTTTTCCAACGCAAATTGACCTCCATGGGTACTATTGGTGTACATAGGATGGTGCATCGCAAATACGATAGTCTTGCCTTGGGCCTTCTTGATCTCACCTTCCAACTCGAGCATCAACCGTTCTCGGGTTTTTATAACACAATCTTCATTAATGGTAGGATGTCGGTCCCAATTTACAAGATACCATTGGGTGTCTATAACTATCAATTGAATGGTATCGCTTACTTCAATGCTTTTGAGTGGGCATCCGTTTTCTGGAAAAAAACTGTCTTCACCAAGCGCTTCCTTGATGTATTGTTCCTGCAAACGTACACCTGTCACCCCACCGGAATACCATTCATGGTTACCGGGAATGAAAATGGTTTGACCATTGAAATTTTCAACAGATTTAATCTGGGCATTGAGCATGTTTTCTGCAGCACCTCGATACTTATGTTCTATATGGGGAAGACCGGAAGGATAAATATTATCTCCCAAAAACAAGGTATAATCGTCTTTGGTGTCTTTATCAGAAATATATTGGTGAAATGCTGTCAATCCTTGCGACATCCCATTCATAGGAGATAAGCCAGCATCACCTACCAAGTAAAAAACCTTGTCCACTTCCTTTTCGGGAAATATATTTTGTTGATCCTCTTTATTTAAATACTGGGCCTTATAAGATGCGCACGCATTCAATAAATAGGCAAATAAAAATAGTAATAAAAGGTTTTTAATTGGATTCATTAATTATTGGCTTATGTTTAAAAATGCTCTCCGATTTTAAAACATTCAAATTAATTTATTTCATGGACATATCACTTGATTTAAAAATATTTATCATGAAATGATTTCAGTATCAATTACAATTTCACTTAATAAAGTTCTATGAACTGGACATCTTGAGGCTATCTCTTTTAACCGTTCTTGTTGTGAATTGTCCAAGTTGCCAACGAATTTGAGTTTCTTCAGAAGATGGTCAAAACGGGCTGGTTTGCCCATATCTTGCATCAAATCATCACTATGTTTTTTGGAATAAGTGATGTAGACAAACACTTCTTGCAGATCCCATTTCTTTCTCTCGGCATAAAGTTTTAAGGTCATTGCCGTACAGGAGGCCAACGCGGCACTCAAAAAATCATAAGGTGAGGGCCCATAATCATCGCCTCCAAAAGATTGTGGTTCGTCTGCTATAAAACTGTGCTTTTCCGTTTGCAAGTAGGTTGTGAACTTATCTTCCAAAAGATTCAAATGTCCCACCAATTGCTCGCCTTCCGTATCTAAAATAGTATGGTTGCTAGTGTCAAAATATCCCTGTACCCAAGCCCCTATCAAATGACCTACATAATTACTATCTTTTTCCTTCAACAATAAATGATCTGCATCATTCAGACTTACAAAACTTTTGGGATGGAAGGCATTTATAAAGAGTTCTTGTGCATTATCGATTCCCACAACTTTGTCAAACGGTGCGTGCATAATCAGGATAGGTTTACGAAGTTGCTTTGTAATTTTCGGCAAGTCCGTTTTATCAAAATCATCCACAAACTCTTGGTTAATTTTAAAAGGTCGTCCTCCAATATTGACCTTTACATCACCTTTTTCAGCGATCTCATTAAACTGGTGCGAAAAATGTCTTTTTACGTGCTCTGTCGTTGCTGGTGCGCCAATAGTGGCTACGGCTTTGACATTGTCGAGTTGTGACGCAGCAACAATAACAGCCGCACCACCAAGCGAATGCCCTACAAGTAACGACGGTGCTTCATAATGCTCTTTCATATAGTTGTTGACCGCTAAAAGATCATCCACATTGGCCGAAAAATGACTGTCCGCAAATTCACCTTCACTCTGGCCCAATCCCGTAAAATCAAAGCGGACGACGCCAAAACCATGTGCGGTCAAAGCCCTACTAATATTTATTACTGGCTTTAAACTACTGCTACAGGTAAAGCAATGGGCAAAAATGGCATAGTTATTCGGTTTTTGATTCGGTGGAAGTTCTAAATAAGCTTGCAGCTGAAGACCTTTGGCGTTCTGTATATTGAGCTTTGTACTTTGCATATTAATTTTGTTTAATTTTTTATATGAGCAATCTTTTTATGATCCACAAATTTTGAGAATTGCCTTACTAGCAATTTCAATTTTGGGCTGATAAAGGTTTCACAAAATGGTTTTTCGGGGTTTTCGAAATAGTAATTTATGAAATTTTCTTTTGATGGCTCAAAATATTTAAATGGCAATACTTTCGTAATCAATTCATCATTAAATTTCTTTTGAAATTTCACCATTAAAGAATTTGCAGCCTCTTGTTGACCATTGTCAAAAGTATAAATAGCAGAACGGTATTTTTCTCGCATGAAATGGCTGGACTTACTGCTGTGCGTCAACAAATGTATTTCAATCAATGTATTCAGTGTGATGCATTTGCTATTAAAATGAACGATAACGGCTTCAGAGAAACTATTATTTGGTTTTGTAGAAGCCACAAAACCCTGTTCCACTTTCTCAACACCTAATAAAGACTGAAAAACGGCTTCAGTGCACCAATGGCAACCACCGCCAAAACCAATCTTTGAAATTTTTATGTCCATTTAGAGCTATGATTTGACTTCAACACCTTTCCAAAAAGCAACGTGATTTTTGATGGTTATAGCTTGGTCGGAAACTTCAGGGTAATACCAAGCGGCATCCTTGTTCTGTTTACCCTCAACCTCGATAGTATAGTAAGATGCCTCGCCTTTCCACGGACAAGTGCTATGGGTTTCGCTCGGTTTAAAATATTCCTTTTTAATACTGTCATGCGGGAAATAATGATTGTTTTCTATGACTACCGTGGCATCACTTTCTGCAATAATCTTATTGTTCCATATAGCTTTCATATTCACTTTTTTTATATTTTAATTTTCAAGAACTGCCATGCGCGCAAAGACTAACCTTGAAATCAAATAAACGGTTGATCAAAACGTTCGTAATGACAGGTGTAACCGTCTGGCTTTCTCAACAGATAATCTTGATGCTCTGGTTCTGCTGGCCAAAATTTGGAATACGGCTCTAAGGTGGTCACCACCTCGCCATCCCATCTATGGGAAGCATTCACAATTTCTATAACTTCTTTAGCCTCCGCCTTCTCTTCCTCGTTCTGATAAAAAATGGCAGAGCGATAACTTGAACCCATATCATTCCCTTGTCGGTCAACGGTTGTAGGATTATGGATTCTGAAAAAATAATCCAAAATATGTTTAAAAGTGGTCACATTAGGATCATAGGTGATTTCAATACCCTCTGCATGTCCTGGATGGTTTCTGTATGTTGGATGTTCATTTTCTCCACCAATATAACCAACTTCCGTGTCGATGACTCCTGGGCGGACTCGAAACAAGTCTTCCATTCCCCAAAAACAGCCACCGGCTATATATGCTTTTTTATTTGTGCTCATTGTTTGTATGTGAATTGATAATTAATTTTTATTGTTACTCTTGTTGTGTTGTTATGAACTGCAGGACAACATGGAAGAACCTACTTTGTGTCGGGCCCATTCTGGACGCTTTGCAAACCACTGTTGATGTTCAGGTTGTTCGTCATACGGCCGTTTCAACAATCGAAATAGTTCATCGATGAGGGCATAATCACCTTGATCTGCCTTATCAATCGCCAGTTGAGCCATATAGTTTCGAAGAACATACTTCGGATTAACAGTGTTCATTTGAACTTTTCTATTTGAATCTGATATGGATTCTTTTTGTAATCTTTCCGCATAGCGCACAAACCAAGCATTCCATTGTTGCCGTATTGTATCTGATAGTTCTGTAGGATTATAAAATGCTTCGTTAATAAGGCTAATGCCTTTAGCAGATTCATTTTTTTCAAAATCACCCAAGTTTCGAAAGAACATGGTCATATCAGTCTCCGTTAATTGTAATAAATCTTCCAAATCCTGGATGAACAATTGATCTGACGCTGCCTCAGATTGCAGTCCCAATTTCGATCGCATCATCTTTAAGGATTGTAACTCAAAATCGGTCGTATATTTCTCCAAAATAGCTTCCATAGCTTTCGCATCGTCGATCAACGGAAAAAGTGTATTGGCAAGTTGATACAAATTCCACAATCCCATATTGGGCTGATTGCCATATCTGTAACGTTTATGCTGACGATCAGTAGTGTTTGGCGTCCAACCAAAATCAAAACCTTCAAGCCATCCATACGGCCCATAGTCAATGGTCAACCCTAAAACGGACATGTTATCGGTATTTAAAACCCCATGCACAAAACCAATACGTTGCCAATGGATGATCATTTCCAAAGTGCGTTCAGAAACCTCCGAAAAAAATTGGAGATAGGTCTCTTTAGACGGTTTCCCTAAATGTGAAAAATGCTGATTTATGGTAAAGTCGAGTAAAATCTTCAAATTTTTGTGATCTTGTCTGGCGGCAAAGATCTCATAGCTTCCAAATCGCAAAAAACTTGGTGATAACCTACTCACAATAGCTCCTTTTTCATACGCTGGGTTCCCGTTGTACATGACGTCACGTAGCACCTGATCGCCTGTCAAGGCCAATGACAAAGCTCTGGTTGTGGGCACACCCAAATGATGCATGGCCTCACTGCATAAATACTCTCTAATTGATGAACGCAAGACAGCCAATCCATCTCCAGATCGGGAATAGGGTGTTTCTCCGGCACCCTTCAATTGCACCACCCAGTTTTGACCCTCATGTTCTACTTCAAATAAGTTAATGGCACGGCCATCGCCTAATTGTCCGGCCCAATTTCCGAATTGATGTCCGCCATAATTCATGGCATAAGGCGTGGTGTTTTCCAAAACCTTATTGCCCGTCATGACCTTTAAAAACTCCTCAGATTTAGCATCAGCTTCTGTTAGACCTAATTTATGGAGCATTTCAGGTGAGACATGGATCAACTGAGGATTAGAGGTTTGTTTTGGAGTTACATAAGAAAAACACGCTTCAGTGACCTGTCGCCTGCTGTTTTCCAAATTTGGATCTGCTGGTAGTTGTGTGGTGAATTTATCTTTTATATTGAGTTTCATTAATTGTATTTTTTCTTAAGACCTGTCAGGTTTTCAAAACCTGACAGGTCTATTTAAATTTCAGATCAAAAATCCTGAATGCTTTTATCACCTATTTTATAATGGCATTCCATTTTTCACTATTTCTGGCGACCGACTTTATATAACCACAAACAGCAACGGCTTGATAGCCTTCTTCAGTCAATTTTTCAAAAGTTTTTTCGACAAGTATTTTACCGATGCCTTGACCGCGGATATTAAATGGTACTTCACTATACTCCAAATGCATCTTTCCGTCCTTTATGGAATAGTCCACTGTTGCATTCTCGCCATCAACTTCCATGGTAAATTGCTGTTTTTCTTTATCGTGAATCACTTCCATTTTTCTGATGTTTTTTAATTATAACTCTATGGTTTTCAACTGTCCGCCGAAGGAAGAAAACCTTGCAGGTTGGACGGTTTTATCGGCATACATTTTCCGTAATCTGGTTAGCTTAGGGACTATGATTGCAGTACAATAGCCAGCGGTTTGATTGTTGGCATAATAATTTTGGTGAGCGTCTTCTGCCTTATGAAAAATTTCTACGGGGCTAATTTCCGTCGTGATCGGTCTGTCATAATTTGGTGCCATTTCTTTGGCTACCAGATTTGCAATTTGTTTTTGTTTTTCATTGTGATAAAAAATAACAGAGCGGTACTGCGTTCCGAAATCATCAGCTTGCCCATTCAGAGTGGTTGGATCATGGCTCGTCATAAAAATCTGCAATAAATCATGATAACCAATTACAGAAGGATTAAAACTGATCTGAACCACTTCAGCATGTCCTGTCAGCCCAGAGCAAACTTCTCGATATGTCGGTACACCTGGAACCGTCCCACCCATAAAACCGGACACCACTTTCTCCACCCCTTTAATTTGGTTAAAAACTGCCTCAATACACCAAAAACAGCCACCACCAATGGTCATCATTTCTAAATGTTCAGTAGGACACAGTTCTCCTATTGATTGATCAGACTTCATTTTTGGAAGTCTCCAAGACCAAGGATTCAGAATTGACACAGTATCGCAATCCACTTGGTTCTGGTCCGTCAGGAAACACATGCCCCAAATGCGCATCACACACATTACACATCACTTCTACCCTGACCATTCCAAATGAAGTATCTCTCTCGTATTTTATGGCATTCTCTTTAATGGGCTGGGTAAAACTTGGCCATCCCGAACTGGATTTGAATTTTATAGTGGAGTCAAATAACGGCGTATTGCAGCACAAACAATTGTATTGACCTTCATCAAAAACATTGCAATGGGCTCCTGTTCCAGGAGCTTCCGTTCCCTTTTTTCGTGTCACCCTAAATTGCTCTGGGGTCAGAATTTCACGCCATTCAGCTTCTGATTTTTCAACTCTCCTTTCTGGTTTAGGATTACCCTTTACGGCATATTCCATCACATTTTTCCATGTCATCATATCGTTTAAGTATTTTTCTTAAAGTTAAAAAATATTATACGGATTTGGTCGGGCTTTAACGTTTTGCATTACAAATAGTAGTCAATGAATCCATTTTCCTTACTTTATTTTTAGTACTTTGTATGATAATTTTTTATATCAAATTTATGGCAGATATCATCGTAAAAACTGAGGACTTTGTATTCAATCTTTTTAAGGAAAACTTACCCAATACGTTTCTATATCATAATTTCACACATACAAAACGCGTGTTGCGGAGCGCGAATGAGATTATTACAAATTCTGACATCTCTGCTGAAGATTCTTTAATTCTTCAACTTGCTGCCTTACTTCATGATACCGGCTACACCGAGATGAGAGAAAATCATGAAGAGGAAAGCGTCAAGATAGCAACTAAATTTTTGAAAGAGCAACAGGTGGACAAACCTATTATTGATGCTGTGAACAAATGTATCATGGCCACTAAGTTCAAGGATGATCCAAAATCCGAACTCGAAAAAATAATAAGAGATGCTGATGCCTCTCATTTTGGAAAAGATTATTTCAACGAGGCTAGTGAGTTTTTGCGTAAAGAATTGGAGTTGCAAGGTGTTAGAACCTATACAACTTCAGAATGGCTGGCTGAAAATATCGAAGTATTGTCACAAAGACATCAATTTTATACCGATTATGCCTTAAGAAATTGGCAGCAACAAAAGGAGGCCAATCTGGCAGAGTTGATCAAATCTAAAAGGAAAGAAAAAAAGAGACATAAGAAAGAACAAATGAAGGCGAAATATAAAGCAAAAGCCAAGGATTCAAGTCCGGAGCGCGCCATTCAATCGTTTTATAGGACGTCTTTGAGAAACCATATTAAACTAAGTGATATTGCAGATACAAAAGCTAACATCCTGTTGTCAGTCAATGCCATTATTATCTCATTAATGCTCTCTACCCTATTTTCAAAATTTGACAATCCAGCCAATCAATTTTTAATTGTACCTACTATTATCTTAATGCTCTCCAGCATTACCTCGATGATTCTATCTATCATCGCAACACGCCCAAACATTACCAGCGGCGAATTCACAAAAGAAGATGTAAAGAACCAAAAAGTGAATCTGACCTTTTTTGGTAATTTTCATAAGATGAAACTGGAAGATTTCGAATGGGCAATTACTGAGCTTTTAAAAGATAAAAATTACGTCTATAGTTCGTTGACAAAGGATCTTTACTTTTTAGGAAAGGTACTGGATCGGAAGTATCGCATTTTAAGAGTGACCTATACCGTCTTTATGGTGGGCATGATTATATCTGTAATAGCTTTTGCAGTTTCCTTTAAGTTCTCTCCAAATGCCAATATTGATAAGGTTTTAAAATCAGGCGATCAGGCGATAAACATCATAGAACCTGAGCAGAAAACATCCCATAACTATTTTGTTTAGGATTCGATTTCATTCATCAAATCATTATAGGTATAATAATGGTTTTCTTTATGGTGATTGTAAAGGACAGGCACACGTATAGCCTTTAGGCCAGCAATACCTTGAAGATCTTCGAGTTCTAGCAATTCAATGGGCGAACCAAATACCTTTTTAAATTGTAAAAATTTTATGTATTGCAAATAAGATTGCTCGTCCTCTTTTTGAGAGTAAATGATGGTCAATTTGCCATTTACTGTCACACGCTCATTGGTGCCCCTTACGAAGGCTTTATCCACACGCTTTTTAATCACTTCATAACTTGCGTTATAGGTACCATAGACATCAAATTGCTTTTCATCGGTTCTAAATTGGATGGTCAAAGGCTTATTGAACACTAAAACCATTGATGCCACATTGACCGTTGAAGGGTATTCCCGTCTATTTCTATAAAATTCATTCTCCATTTCGCACATCACCTGGAGTTGCCATAATCGCAAATTATAGAGATAGATTTCATGAAAACCATGCTCTTTTGTAATGGATTCACCAATATACATATTGTGCTCCACACCATCCGTTTTATAACGGTCAAAATAATGCGGATACATTTGTTGCGCTTCCACCTGCTTATGATCAAGGATATGCGTCATATCTTTGTTGATCATGGCAATGGTGTCGTCATATTTTTTACGATAGTAATAAATAAGGCTTAAACGTTTGTCTATTTTAGCAAAGTAGCTCTCAATATCCTTGCAGAGCACCTCATTTTTTTGTTCAATAAACTCAAACAGAGGATGAATTTCGTTTTCAAAAAAACTGCTAATTTCTTGCTCACTATCGACTATGAAATGGTGGTCTAAGGTATTCAAAAAGATTTCTAACCGATGCAACAATTGCTCATAGATAGGTAGGTTTTCAAATTCCAATTGTGCTTTAATTATTTCTTTGGACAAACTCAGTTGCAGGGACAAATCCTGTCGGGTCGCTTCATTCCTTGTTTCCGAAGAACCCATAACATCAATTTGCCCAAAGAGCGGATAGACATCCTTAAAAGTAATTTCTTCAAAAGCGACGTTCTTGCCTTCGGTTCTCTTTTTATCAAGAAAAACCCGGGCCGCCTCCTCAAACCTCCAGGATACACTCGGGTGGATGGACGTGCATTCTTGCTGAATAACAGCCTCTATCAAATGTTTTTCCTCTTCCTTTGACCGCAACAATGAAGACACAATAAAAGGCATGACATCTCTCAATAAATTGGCATTAACACTGTTGAGCTCACCTACTTTATGGGAAACGATCTCCAATACACCCATCAATTCTCCTTCGCTGGAGATGGGCGCGAAGATGGCACTTTTGATGTTCTGATCATACAGGTTTTTATAAAATGGCTCATGCGATTTGTGATAACATTGCTCCACATCTAAAACTGAAAAATATTCCTTCTCGGTAATAAGTGATTTGTAAGATTCCCCACAAAGCGCACTCTGGCATGGCACTATGGCAGTCTCCGTAAGCAGATAACTCTCAATAAATTTTCCATCAACACGTTCAAAAGTCTGACTTTCCTTATTATAAATTACAAAACCCACTTTCAGGTTTTTAATATTGAACAAAGATTCAAACGTGATTTGGAAGTCATCAATAAAATTATCATTCTTTCGTTTTCCAGAGATCAATAAAGTGGATTTGATATCAGAAATGGCCCGATCATCGGTAACGTCAAAAATATTGTTAATTGTAAATCCCTTATAAATATAACTTTGGGGAGGAAATTTCTCACGCCATAAATCAATATCCTCAAAATTACCCAACAACAATCGGTAATCTTCTTCTGTAATCTCAGGCGCGGATTCTGTTTTAACAACCTCGGCAAAATCAGCGTTGAACAAGATCTTATAAGTCCTTAAAATCCCCTTGGCATCCGGAATCTCATAAAACAGTGATCTTCTAAAGCTCATCTGATATCCATAATAAAAATATAAAATGATCGTACAAGCCACCCTGTAATGATCATCCTCAGGCATATTGGAAATTTTCAGTTGAAAATCCGGACCGGCATTTTCAACGATGGATTTGAAGCGGGCGGAGGCGTTGAAATTCAAATCGTGCAGCGGCATAGAGGCGGTCTTGATTTCGTTTAATGTAAGAACCTCGCTGAAAGAGTCTTCAAGAATGATCTGGATTTCCTCCTGATAGGTTTCCAACAATTGAGGATCACTAAAACCAGCCCTTAGCTCAGGAATTGAATTCCCTGCCCGCAACACACGCTGCGCTTTTTTGACCATAAAGGGATCATCACTTTGAGCAAGTGCCTCATAACGCTCCAAAAGCTTGTCGAAACTTATTTTGAGCGCTAATGGTGAATCCAAACCATCATTGATATCTTTCATAACTCTACATCTTCTCAAATTTACGCATTTTTTGGGATGTTGTAAAATAAAGAATCGTGGGTTATAAGTAAAACTCCACGATTCATTAGTTGTCATTATTTGGATAAAATCAGTCTATGGAAAAAGCTTTCCTTTATGCCATCAAAGTTATTTGAGTTCCAATAGGACGATATCAAAATCAGAATCCATTTTAACTTCACCATTTTCAACAACCACATCTTGATCAGAGTAGGCATCACGCAAGGGCGTACCATCTTCAAACAAATTAGTAACATTTAGCGTTTTGGCACCTATTGGAAGGTCTAAACCTACAATAACCAAATCTTCATAATCATCCTTTTTGTAGCTTCTATAAAACACATACGGACTTTGGGTTATCATTTGATGAATACCGGCTCCTACAGCAGGATGATCGTTTCTGAACCTTCCCAGTTTTTGCCAATGTTTTAAAATCGATTTGGTGTTTTCGTCAGATGCCAGCTGATCCCAATTCATAAAAGATCTTAAGGTGGCATCTCCGACGGTGCCTTCTATAACCAATGGTCTTGCCGATTCATCGCCATAGTACGTCTGTGAAGTTCCTGGACTCAACAATAGTTTTGTGGCCGTTTCAAACGGCTTTTCCCGTGTCGCATCAAAAGGTTCGCCATCGTCATGAGACGATAAATAATTTAAAACGCTAAAATCTTTCAAGGGACCATCAAGCTTGTTCGTGTACTTATTGAACAGGCCTTCATAATCAAATTTTGCCACGTGGTATTTGAATTCAAAATTGATCAAGCTGTTGAACGCCTTATCAAAATAATTAATTAAGGTACCACCTAGATCATAGGTTTTTCCCGTCGAAATACCATAACCATAGACCTCTCCCACCAAGTAAAACTCGTTATCATCCAACACATCTTCAGGGTTGTTCGTTTTCCATTCGTTAAACGCGAAATCGCATTCTGCTCTAAATTCTGCCCAAACGGTTTCCTCAACATGTTTTACAGTATCTACACGATAGCCATCAATTCCAAATTCAGAAATATAATCCGTTAGCCATTTTATGATATAAAAGCGTGGTGCTCTGGGATGGCCCGTACGTTCAAAAAAAGCATCCAGCTCGGCAACTTCCTGTTCATAACGCCCTTCCGATTTCCATTTTTCAACAAGTTGTGGTGGCAAGTCAACGGGGTCATCACTTTCTGTTTTAATATCTGGAAGATTTTTAACCAACGTACATGAAATGGTCGAATCATAGGACGTATAATCACAGGTGGGATCTGTACGTACCCACTCATCTGGCCATACAGGATCAATTGGGGTCACAGGACCTGTATGATTGATCACCGCATCCAACAAAATACGAATCCCCCGTTTGTGTGCCGCCGCAATCAAGGCCTTTAAATCTTCCTTGGTACCAAAATTTGGGTCAATAGCCGTCCAATCTTTGGTCCAATAGCCATGAAAGCCGTATGTAATGCCTGTACCTTCATCAGTACCTCCATGGATTTGCTCTACAATGGGCGTCATCCATATTGCGTTGACACCCAAATCGGTAAAATAACCGTCTTCTATTTTTTGTGTGATGCCTTTCAAATCGCCCCCTTCAAAGCCTCTTAATTTGCCGGTTTCTTTGGTCCGCTCAAAATTTACATCGTTGGAGGTATCGCCATTATTAAAACGATCCGTCAACAAAAAGTATAGGTTTGCACCTTCCCATACAAAAGGCGTTTCTTTTTTCTCATTCATTGTCATTAATTTACTCTCTTCTTTACAGCTTATTAAAACGAAGCTACAAAGAAAACACCATAAAAAATTCCTCATAATTAATTTGTTAAGATTCGATATTCCCAAGGCTTCAAAACAAGCACATTGTCGTTCATTTCGATAGACTCATTAGTCATATAATCTGTGAAGCTTCCTTTTATGGGCGCAGAGAACGATTGCTCTATATTCGAAAAATTCCCTACGAAAGTGACTGTAATATTGTTTTTACTCCGTTGAAATACCAGTACTTTGTCATTAGTGGTTTCTAAATCCTTATAGGTTGCTGGATCTTTCCCTCCGTTCAATGCAGGATTCGTATTTTTCAAAGTCCCTAGCTTTTCAAGCAGAGGCCACATCTTTCCTTTTGTTTTAGGAATGGAATCCTTTTCGAAAAACTTCAATCGGTGGTCCATATCATACTCCATCCCGGAATAGATCAATGGCATTCCTGGGATGACATAACTAAACGCCGTCATTAATGGCGCGGCGTCTTTCATACGCTCATTGATAGTTCCATTCCATGAGTTCTCATCGTGGTTGGTCACAAAATTCATGATGATGTCATCTTTCTCGTAGATGGACTCAATTTCGGCCCATCGGTCCTTCCAGGCTTGTAAACCTTTTTTCCCTTGAGCTATGGCATTCATGGTGTGATGTGTATCCCATCCATAAACCGCATCAAACAAGCCATCTTTTGCCAATTCAGGTTCCCAGGCTTCAGCTAACATAAAGATGTCTTTTGTGCTTCTGAGTTGCGGGATGGCCTCTTGCCAAAAATCTGTCGGAACTGAACCTGCAACATCGCATCTAAATCCGTCAACACCTTCTTCCCTTAACCAATATTGCATGTCGGCAATCATCTCTTTACGCATCTCCTTATTGTCATAATTCAAATCGGCTACATCCGTCCAATCCGTATCTACGGGATGTGTAATATTACCATCCTTATCTTTAGTATAATAATCTGGTTTTGTTTTTATCCATTCATGATCCCATCCCGTATGGTTTGGTACCCAATCCAAAATAACATAAATGCCATTGTCATGCGCCGTCTTCACCAAATTTCTAAAATCCTCAATGGTTCCAAACTCCGGATTTATTTTCGTGAAATCGGAAACGGCATAATAACTTCCCAGGTATTTTGACTGTTCCGCTTCTGGGAAATCGGAGGCAAATTTACTGTCTGCACCGCCGGTAGCCTTACGCTTGGTTTCGCTGATTGGAAAGATTGGCATCAACCAAATCACTTTCACACCCAATTCCTTTAACTGCGGAATGTCTTTTGTGAATTCATCAAAATGACCGGAAGGTGAATATTGTCGAATGTTGGCCTCATAAATAACGGCAGTTTCCAACACGTCATCAGATATGGGTTGAATTTCTTCCTGATTCGTTTCTTCAATGAAGGCTTCAACTTTCTTTTCTTCTTTACAAGCAACAATCAGCGTAAAACTGAAGATTGCCAAAATGAAATTTCTCATGGTAATTAATTTAATTTGATGTTTAGTTTTAATTCTTTTGAAGTGTTCCATTCTAATGGAATGATGACGATCTTTTGATCTTTATTATAAATATAATTCAATTTTTTGCGTCTTATTTTAACCGATTTTGGTTTTAAACTTATATTGTGAAGGACAAGTTCAACAGATTTTGTTTGCGATTGGAAATCGGAACCAATTTCAGCTTCCTGCCCGTCCGACAGGCGGGCGATTTCAATTTCAATTTCTCTCGCGGTCACTTTTGATGAAAATGTCATCAGTTCATAGTGTCCTTTTTCATAGGCCTTAGCCGTCAATCCATCATCATTATATAACTGACCTTCACTTTCCAAAACTGAAGCATCATAATAGTAATGCAATTCAAACGTGTTCCCATCATAGTCCTTGGTACTTTGCATGGGTTTTGCCATAGGAATAAAAGCACCACTCCGCACAAAGGTTGGAATCATATCTTCTGCAACTTTGACGGTGACTCTTTTTCCTCCTTCAAACTTTTCATTGGTATAAAAATCAAACCAATTGCTGTTTTTAGGGAAGTAAATTTCCTTTTCAGTAACTTGAGGTTTAAGAATTGGTGCGATTAGAAAATCATCGCCCCAAAAGTATTCCGAGGCACCGGTTTTGAGCGCCTCTGAATCGTCTTCAAAAAATAACGGTCGCATTAGTGGCGTGCCTTTCTTGTGATTTTGAAAGCTCAGATTATAATTATAGGGCAACAATTTATAGCGCAATTCGATGGATTTCTTAGCCAAAGCCTTAGTTTTAGAGTCCCAGAAAACAGGTTCTGCAGGGACTTCTTCCTGGGCATGCGGACGGTAAATAGGTTGGAAAACGCCATATTGCAGCCAACGTGTATAAAGTTCAGCATCCTGATTGTCGCCTGCAAATCCGCCCAGATCTGAGTGCATATATCCCAAACCTTGCATGCCCATTTGCAGTGCAATTTCGGGTTGACTTTGTAAGCCGCCCCAAGTTCTGTTAACATCTCCAGACCATGGAATCATGCCAAAACGTTGCGATCCTGAATATCCTGCACGCATCAATATGAAAGGTCTCTGGTTAGGAAAATCAGCCTTATAGCCATCTGCAATCAACCGGGCCCAATCGTGGCCGTAAATATTATGGACCTCATCTGCTGTTCCTGTAGCGTGAAGTAGTTTTGAGGGATGAACTTCAGGTTCACCCAGATCGCCCCAAACTCCGGTCACACCCATATCAGCGAGGTCTTTGTAAATATTCCAAAACCAAGCTTTTCCTTTCGGGTTATAGATATCGATCAATCCCGTATTTCCAAAATAAAAATCGAACGTATAGGGATTTCCAACAGAATCTTTTGCCATGACATCCTTATCGACAACTTCTTGCCAACGCTTGGAAGTGGTCAAAACAAATGGTTCTGTCACCAAAATGGTGTTGACATGGTCAGACTTTAATTCTTTGATCATTTGGGTCGGATTTGGAAAGGAGTCTTTTAAAAACTCAAGATTTCCCATATGGCCTTTAATGTCCTTTCCAAACCAAAAAATATCGATGATCACTGCATCCAAAGGGATTTGTTCATCCCTAAACTTTTGAACAGTGGCTGCAACTTCTTTTTGGGAATGGTAGCCAAAACGGCTTGAAAAATTGCCCAAGGCCCAACGTGGCGGCATTGGTTGTTTCCCTGTTAGATCAGTGTAATTATCGATCAAATCTGTCCAAGAATCACCCACGATGACTTGGTAGGTTTTTCTACCAGAAATGGTTTCATAGGTTAGGGTGTTATCTTTCTTACTGTCCAAATCCAAAAATCCGATCGGTGCATTATCAAAATGGACCATGTATTTGTTTGATGACATCATGATTGGCATCGTGTAGTTCATCAACTCCGAATGGGTTTCATAACCATAATGCGCACGATTATAAAGTTGCAATCGGTGACCGCGACGGTTCATGCCCAAGGCCCTTGCACCGCCACCATAGAGAATTTCATCTTTTGTGAGGTTGAACTGGATAGTTTCCAAGCTGTCGTTTTTGACATAGCCCATTTTTTCAGAAATGATGGGTTTACCTTTGTATGTATAAGAAATTTGAAAAGGTTGTTTTTGGATGTTAACCGAAATTCCTGGTGTTTTCAATTCAAAGGACGTATCGGTCTTAAGCAATTCTGATTCTACTGTTTCTGGTTTAAAAACTACAGCGAGTGAATTTTCATTGAAAGTCTCGCCGTTGGGAATGAATGTGGTTTCAAAAATACGTTCACTGTAGGGAATAATTTTATAAACACCATCGTTGACTTTTATTTCCAAAACGTTGTTATCGTAATTGATGGATTCAAAAGATCGGTTTGGGTTCTGTGAAAAACCCATGAGTGATGAGAATAGGAATATTACTAATATGTGTTTTTTCATTTGTAATTCTCTTTCAAAATTCAAGTTTTTGCTCAAACCTGACAGGTTTTTAAAACCTGTCAGGTTTATTCAGAAGTTTTACACCATTTTAAATCAGGCTGTTTTTTCACCCTTCTGCCACCATGTCGGCAGACTGGTTAAGAATTTTCAAGACCTCTAAGGTTTTTGTAACCTGTTAGGTCTGATAACGTCCTATTCAGTCCTTCTCAACAAAAACGTCAATGGAATATCCAATCGTTTTTGCCAAGAAACTTCTGTATGTTCTGCACCTTCAAACTTTAGGTTTCTAAAATTTGATTGGTCATAACCTTTATCCTTAAAAATCGTGTTGACTCTTTCTGCGTATTTTGGATAGAACCTATCCAATGTCTTCGTGCCGTAATCAAAATAGAATCGGTGGTTTTTTGGAGATGGCAAATTGGCCTTCATATACTCAAAAAATGTATCGGCCAATAATTCGCCGTCATTAGGATTAGTCCCCGGCCAATGGGTTGATAAGCAAGCAGCGGCTCCAAAAATTTCCGGATATTCGCAAATAGCATACATAGAAATCAATCCGCCCATGCTCGACCCTGCTACAAACGTATTGTCCCTATCGGTCAACACCGAATAATTGGCATCCACATAAGGTTTCAACTCATTAACTATAAACCCCAAATAGTTATCTGATGTCACGTTATCAAACTTAAAATTGTCCTTTTTGGCCTGCTCAAAAAGAGAATCCCGAACCGATTTAGGCAAGGACTCAAAAGGCTTTTGTGGAAAATACTCACTATGACGCAAATCGTTGATATTGAAAGGGGCTACCACAATAAAATCTCTGGTGATGCTGTCGTTCATCAATTGACTGGAGGTTTCATCCACCTTCCATTCTTGCTTATTCCAAGTGATGGTGCTATCAAACAACATTTGCCCATCGTGCATGTACAATACTGCATATTTTTTACTGTTGGAATAGCCTCCTGGCAACCATATATCCACTTTTCTTGGCGGAATATAATTGGATGGAAAATCATCTATCCGCAGCAAAGTACCTCCAGCAAAATCGCCTTCAATGGTTTCTGTTTGAACCTTGGAAGTATCCGCAGGTTTGATGATGACCTTCTTGTCTTTCTTAGTTTCACAAGAAAGTAAGAGGACTAAAAGGAGGGATATATATACTATCTTTTTCATGTCTTTTGTTTAGACCTACAAGGTTCTAAAACCTGGCAGGTCATTTATGGAAACCTTGCAGGTTGGTTTATAGCAAAACTTAGGGGATTGCGAATTGGAATTAGTGAATTTTTTTGAAAATTTAAAGTTCAATGATCATCGATGTTTTTCCGTCAATGGTCAACCTATCTTCCAATGATATTCTTTCTTCCGACAAAACATCCTTCCCATTAGTGGCCGTACCAATCATTTCAGCAAAGCGTTTCAAATCTAAAGTTTGAGCTTTAGGATTATTATTGATGATCACCATCACTTTATCGTCAGCGTCATATCTAAAATACACATAGACATTATGCTCTGGAACAAACTGCATCGTTTTACCAGTATGAATGACTGATTTCGACTTTCGCCAATTAAAAATTTTCTTTGAAAATTCAAAATATTCGGTTTGTTCGGCAGTTCTTCCTTCTGCGGTAAACGCATTCATAGGATCACCTTCCCATCCACCAGGAAAATCACGACGGATATCACCATCACCCTTCAAATCCTTATTACCAACCATCCCCAATTCGTCACCATAATAAACCTGAGGAATCCCCCTAACCGTTGCAATAAGCGTCATGATCATCTTATAGGTGTTGATATCCGATCCGTAGATTCCATTGATCCGATTGGTATCATGATTGCCCGCAAACACAAAGATATTGTTGATGTCTGGGTACAAAAAGTCATTCACAAAGTTCTCATACGCTTTGACCATCCCTTTATCCCATCCTTGCTCATCTTCTGCGAACATTTCCAAAATGGCATCGTGAAGGGTGAAATCCATGACGGTTGGCAAATGGGAATTGTAATTATCTATGGCTCCAATTTTACTGTCCTTTTGCCAATAGGCCATTTGCGCCTGATTGTGCATCCACACTTCGCCGGCGATATTGAAATTAGGATATTCATCCATTATGGCCTTGGTCCATTTGGCAATCCCTTCTTTATCGTTATAAGAATAGGTATCTACACGAAAGCCGTCCAGATCAGCAAACTCTACCCACCAAATGGCATTTTGGATCATATAGTTCAACACCAAAGGATTTTTCTGATTGATGTCAGGCATAGTCGTATCGAACCAACCGTTCATACAAGCTTCTTTGTCGGCTTTAGAGGCGTTTGAATCAAATTGCGTCGTCATTCTATAACTGCTTCTTTGAAATCCGTTTTCGCCATTTTCCCAATAGTGAATCCAATCTTTTGATGGCAAATCAAGAATCATCCAATGTTTACTTCCCCAATGATTGGTGACATAATCCATGAGGAGTTTCATATCACGCTTGTGCATTTCTGATGCCAATCGTTTATAATCCTCATTGGTTCCAAAGCGCGGATCAATTCTATAATAATCGCTCTGCGCGTAGGTATGATAGGAATAAATGGGCTCATTGTCCTCCAAAAGTGGCGTACTCCATATGGCCGTCACGCCTAAGTCTTCCAAATAATCCAAATGGTCAATAATGCCCTGAATATCGCCACCATGACGTCCTGAAAGCTCCTCTCGATTCACTTTTTCGAGAGTATCTTCGGTATTATCGTTATCAGGATTTCCATTGGCAAACCGATCCGGCATGATCAAATAAATCAGATCACTGGAATCGAAGCCCTTTCTTAGGGCAGAATTTTCACGACGCGATTTAAACTCGTATAATTTGGTACTCACAATTTTATGGTCCCTTGAAAATTGGATTTCATAGGTCCCAGGACTTACATTCTTGGTGTTGATGGTAACAAACAGATAGTTTGGGTTTTCAGTTTTTTGAATATTGGTAATTTGAATTGTGTTCGAAAAAGCCACGTCATACTGCGCGATATCCTTACCATAAACCATCAATTGAAGTTCTGGATGATGCATTTCCGACCACCAAAAAGGAGGCTCAATCTTTTCAACTTGCGAAAAAAGTGTCATGCTTAAAAGTAGTATTAAAATGCTCAATAAGTTCTTCATTTTTTCTCATTTTTTATATTAAAATCGGATAAGGAAGGTTTAGACGGTTACTATGGCATCCGGATTTATGGTCACCACTTTTCCGTTGACTAAAATATCCATAGCTTCATCGCCTTCCAATCCAAATTTAGTTTCGGTTTTACCTACATGTATTTCAAGGATCTGATTCCTAAAATTGATTTTAAATGAGTAGGAATCCCATTGTTCAGGAATTTGAGGCTCAAAAGACAGCTTATTATCGACCACACGCATCCCACCAAAACCCTCAACAATACTCATCCAAGTTCCTGCCATGGAGGTGATGTGCAATCCTTCTTCCACCTCGTGATTATAATCGTCCAAGTCCAATCTTGAAGTGCGTAAATAAAACTGATAAGCCTGTTCCATTCTACCCAATTTTGCAGCCTGAATGCTGTGCACACATGGCGAAAGGGAACTTTCATGAACCGTGAACGGCTCATAAAAATCAAAATGACGTTCCAGCTCTTCCATCGTAAATTGATCTTCAAAGAAATAAAATCCTTGAAGCGTATCTGCCTGCTTAATGTACGGCGAACGCAAAATACGGTCCCAAGACCAAGTCTGATTGATTGGACGTTCTGATCTTGGCAAATCTTTTACCGTAATCAACTCCTTGTCCAAAAACCCGTCTTGTTGCAAAAACACTTGATGCTCTTCGGAATATGGAAAGTATATATTTGAGGCAAGCTCTTTCCAATCTGACAATTCACTGTCCAACAGATTTGTTTTGTCTACAACACGCTTTAAATCTGAAGCGTATTCATCCTTCATTTTAGAAATAATTTCCAAAGTGTAATTAAGACACCATTGTGCAATATAATTGGTGTGGAAGTTATTGTTGATATTGTTTTCGTATTCATTCGGACCTGTTACCCCCAAGATGACATACTTATTTCTATAAGTAGAAAACGTGGCGCGTTGCTTCCAAAAACGTGCAATGGCAATTAAGACTTCCAATCCTTTTTCTGGGATATAACTGAAGTCGCCGGTGTAGCGGTGGAAATTAAAAATGGCAAAAGCGATGGCACCGTTACGGTGGATTTCCTGAAAGGTAATCTCCCATTCGTTATGACACTCTTCACCGTTCATCGTTACCATTGGGTAGAGTGCCGCCCCGTCTGTAAAGCCGAGCTTTTCAGCATTTTCAATGGCTTTCTCTAAGTGATTGTAGCGATAAGTCAACAAATTCCGGGCGACCTCTTGATCTTTGGTAGCCATATAAAAAGGAATACAATAAGCTTCAGTATCCCAATAGGTACTACCGCCGTATTTTTCACCCGTAAATCCTTTCGGACCGATGTTTAAACGCGCATCCTTACCCAAATAGGTGTGGTTGAGCTGCATAATATTAAAACGAATCCCTTGTTGCGCTCGGACATCGCCCTCAATAGTGATATCTGACATTTTCCAGATTTTAGCCCATGCTGCTTTTTGGTCTTCAAGCATCTGATCGAATCCAAGTTTTGAAGCTTTGTTCAACGTTTTCTTTGCCACCGAAACTAAGTCGTTTTTATCGTGATAGCGATCCACCGTATACCCTCCAAATTTGGTCATGGTCAACCTATCTCCCTTGTTTACTTTTGAACTGTATTCAAAAGTGATGGTTTTTTCGGTTTTGTCTATGGTCTTATTGGCATTTAAAGCGTTCCCATTTAAACTCAACTGCGTTTGCATAGCGGTGCACACATGAAAATTGGTGATCATGGTGTGCGATACAATAAATGCTTGATCAGCTTCAGAATCCACACTTAAGATATTCCAGAATTTATCATCCCAATTGCTGTCTTCGTTGGTGATTCCGGCATCGAGATAAGGCTCAAAAACAATTTGAGCGTCATTATTTAAAGGCGTTACATTATACTGAATGACGCCAACCTCATCCATATCTAGACTTAAAAAACGTTTGGTTTCCACCATAAGTTCGATAGAATTTTGAAGGGTCACCTCAAAACTTCTGGACAACCAACCCTCTTTCATATTAAGTTCCCTTCTGAATTTCCGGACCTCTTTACAGGCTGCCAAATCCAAGGCTTCACCGTTAATCGTGACATTGATACCAATCCAATTTGGAGCGTTGAGCACTTTGGCGAAATATTCTGGATACCCGTTTTTCCACCATCCTACCCTCGTTTTGTCGGGATAATAAACACCGGCCACATAACTGCCCTGGAATGTTTTTCCCGAATAATGCTCTTCAAAATTGGCGCGTTGGCCCATGGCGCCATTACCGATACTGAAAATACTTTCAGAAGATTTGACACGATCGGCTTCAAAGCCCTCTTCAATGATGGACCAGTTGTTTGGTACGATATAATCTTGATTCATTTTTTATAATTATTAAGCTATTCCGAGGATTGAAATAATGGTACTGTCTTATTATAGGGTTCCTTTATTTCGTTCGGAATGACGTTTAGTGTTTTAATTTATTTTCAACCCCAAGGAACGCAAGGTTTTTCACATGGTCGCCATGAAGTTGTACTCTCTTATTACTGTTATATCTTAATACTTAATACTTTGTACTCGATACTTTGTACTCGATACTTTGTACTACTTTTCAATTAATTCGTTTAAAAATTCAATGCTCATTTCCGTAAAATCAGTAAAGACATAATCGGCTTCATGCAGCGTATCCTTATCGCCAATACCTATGGAGATCATTTGGGCATTGTTTGCAGCTTGAATTCCTGCCACCGCATCTTCAAAAACTATACAGTGTTCAGGGGGAACATTTAAATGTTGCGCAGCTTTTAAAAACACTTCCGGATCTGGTTTGCCTTTAGTGACGTCATTTCCATCAACGATGACGTCAAATTTTTCGAGAATATTCACCTTTTCCAAGATCATCCGAGCATTTTTACTTGCAGAACCCAAGGCGATATGCTGTTTTTTCCCTCTCAGAAAATCCAAAGTTTTAGTGACATCAGGAAGAATTTCCTCTTCGTCCATTTTATCGATATAGGTCAAATAATCATCATTTTTAAACCCCATAAGTCTTGTAAACTCAGCATCACTGATGCTTTTATTTCCCCAAGCGAGAATTTTTTCCAAAGATTTGACCCTGCTGACACCTTTCAGTTGTTCATTTTGATGCTCGGTAAAATCAATTCCGATAGTGCCTGCCAGCTTTTTCCAAGCCAGAAAGTGGTACTTTGCCGTATCCACGATCACGCCATCAAGATCAAATATGAATGCTTTTTTAGTCATGTTTTATTGTATTTACTTTGTCATTTACCATTAGCGAAAGAAGTCCTGCCAAAATCATCGAGCAGCCTCCAATCAATAAGGCATAAATAGGTTCGTTGTTAAATAACTTGGACACCATAAATCCAAGGATGGAAGCGGCCACCAATTGCGGAATCACAATAAAGAAATTGAATACGCCCATATAGTAGCCCATTTTGGAAGCTGGAAGCGCGCCTGAGAGCATGGCATAAGGAACAGATAAAATACTGGCCCAAGCAATTCCGACGCCAATCATCGGTAACCATTCAATGGTGAAGGTTGTGGGATTGGTGATGAAATATAGCGACATCATCCCGAGTCCGCCAGCAACCAATGCCAAGAAATGCGTAAATTTTCGGCTGGTTGCTTTTGCCAATAAAGGCAACAAAAAAGCCACTGCAGCCGCGATAATATTGTAATTGGCAAACATTTCGCCTACCTGATTTGCCCCGGTATTATAATCAACAGAGGTGGTATCGGTCGTTTGATAGATATGTTCAGTAACGGCCGCAGTGGTGTAAATCCACATTGAAAACAACGAAAACCACGAAAAAAACTGAACCCAAGCCAATTGTTTCATGACTTTTGGCATCATCTGAAAATCATTCATAATGTTCACAAAACCATTTCTTTTTTTGTTGGTTTGTAAATACCCTGAAACAATTAGCGCTATTCCCCCAGAAGTAATCAACCCAAAAGTAAGCACATAGAGGTCTTTTTTTAGATTGAAATTATAGACCAAGTAACTGGACAACAAACCAATGAACAAAATAATGAAGCCTTTGATCAGATGTGATTTTCCGTTTTTTTGGTACCACTCTTCGGAAAAACTTTCCCGTACAGGTTTGAATTCCTTTTCCTGTTCTTCAAAAACCTTCATTTCGTCAGGCGTGTATTCCTTGGATCTTAAGACTGTCCATAATACGGCAAGAAAAAAAGCAGCACCACCGATATAGAATGAATATTTGACTGAATCTGGAATAATTCCCTCCGGCGCCGTATTGGCCACACCAAAATACGTGAGGATCAATGGCAGCTTAGAGGCCACATAGGCACCAATACCTATAAAGAAACTTTGCATGGCAAAGCCTTTGGTACGCTGCTCATCAGGAAGATTATCACCAACAAAGGCACGGAACGGTTCCATGGAAACATTTATGGATGCATCCAAAATCCAAAGCATTCCTGCCGCCACCCAAAGAACGGGCGAATTGGGCATCACGAACAAAGCCAGCGAAGCCAAAATAGCCCCTATCAAAAAATATGGTCGTCGACGTCCGAAACGAGAATGCCAAGTCTTATCACTTAAATAACCAATAATGGGTTGCACAATTAAACCCGTCAACGGCGCAGCCACCCAAAGAATTGGTATATCATCAATCTCAGCTCCTAAAGTTTGGAAAATACGGCTAACGTTGGCATTTTGCAGGGCAAAACCCATTTGGATTCCCAGAAAACCGAAACTCATGTTCCAAATTTCCCAAAATCCAAGCGTACGCTTTTTCATCATAGTATGTTTAAATTAATACTATTGATAAGCGATAAAACTTATCAAAACTTATTTGTAAGAAGTGAAAATAAAGTTTTGATTATGTGGTAAAGATAGTAAAGTTTTTAAATCTGCAATACTTTTTTAGTAATGCCGTAATTTCTATAGGCTATAGATTTGACTTTTCAATGTTGACATTTGGATAGAAGAACCTTTGTACTGTCTTGCTCACCGGCGTCTCCTGAACCGTTTTCAGCAATTGAATTTCAGTCTTAGTTCTAAGCCCAAAAGTTTTAAATCAAATTCACCATAAATCATTTTCCTATCGAGTGTAGAAAAGGAATTTCTTATTTGGTGGAGTTTCTTTCAACGAGTTCGGTTTCTATAACAATGGTTGTATATTGTTCTTCTTCGGACTCACGCTCAAGATTGTCTATTAATAATCCGGCCGCCTTTTCGCCCATTTCCTGACCGTGCTGATTGACTGTTGTTAAACTGGGAGTTGCATGCTTGGAAAGCACCCCATCGGTAAAGCCAATAAATTGAATCTCGTCTGGGATTTTCATACCCAAATTACGGGCAACTTTCATAGCAATAATGGCATATAGCTCGTTCACGGCAAAAACACCATCGATGTTTTTATTGTTGTGAAATAAGCCTTCAATCTCCTTTTCGAGAGATTCTAAATGGTCTTCAGAAACCAGTTCGTCATCCACTTTTAGGATCAAATCGGTATCTGGAGTAATTTTAAAATCCTCTAAAGCCTCCAAATAGCCCTGAGTTCGGAGTTTACCGACACTGACATAGTCTTTTGTAGTAATAATAGCCACGTTTTTACAACCATTGGACAGGAGTTTTGATACCGCATTTTTCGATCCTTTTACGTCGTCAATGATGACTTTATCACAATGGATGTCATTCACGATGCGATCAAACATCACAATTGGCATCCCTTGGTTAATGGTTTCCTTGAAATGGTGATAATCTTGTTGTTGTAATGTTTCTTTCGCAATGGAGAGGATAAAACCGTCAATACTGCCATTGGCCAACATCTGCATGTTGATCACCTCTTTATCAAAGGATTCATTGGAAAGTCCGATAATCACATTATACCCTCTTTTGTTCGCGACCAATTCAATGCCACGAATGACTTTAGAGAAAAAATGATGTACAATTTCGGGAATAATGACTCCGATAGTTTTAGTTTTTCGGTTTTTAAGACTTAGTGCTATATTGTTAGGCCTATAATTATAAAGCTTGGCAAAAGCTTGTACTTTTTGTCGGGTATCTTCACTGATTTCGATACTGTCTCTCAGTGCCTTAGACACTGTGGATATTGAAACATCCAGCTCTCTTGCTATTTGTTTTAAGGTAATTTTTTTCTTCATGATATCGTCTTGCCAAAATATGATTTTTAAATGTCAATAATCTAATTAAAATTAACAACAATTTCAACAACGCAAACTAAAGCCATGGCATTGTTACAAATTGCCCTGTTTTTTGATTATATTTAGGCTATTCCCCGAAAATATAAAAAAGTTGTCAACACGAAAACGTTTTCGCCAAGAATATGATAACGAAATTTCTCCAATTCAATTATAAATTACATAAGTTTAACCCAAGAAGTGAAAATATAAGTGAATTATTAATACAATCAACTTTAAAAATAGTGTATGAAAACATTTATGAATAGCTTAATGTTATTGGTATTTTTAATACCCTCAGTCATGTGGTCTCAAACCACTGTTTCTGGGACTGTAACTGATCAAGCTGACGCATTACCCCTACCGGGAGTAAATATTGTAATTAAAGGAACGACTACAGGAACGACTACAGATTTTGAAGGTAACTTCAGCATCAGTTTAAATAATGGCGATGTTGTTGTGTTTTCTTATGTTGGATACCAATCGCAGGAAATCATCTATAGAGGACAATCGCGACTGAACGTTGTACTTATTGAAGACACCGCCCAATTGGACGAAGTCGTCTTGATTGGATATGGATCTACCACAAGGCAAGACGCAACAGGTGCTGTGGAAAAAGTAGGTGAGAAAGAATTTAATCAAGGCGCCATCGTATCTCCAGAGCAATTACTGGCAGGTAAATCTGCCGGTGTACGGATCACATCCGGAGGTGGTGATCCTGGCGGTGGCTCAGAAATTAGAATTAGAGGTGGTGCATCGTTATCAGCTAACAATTCGCCTTTAATTGTAGTCGATGGATTGCCATTGGATCAACGTGGCGTACAAGGTGTAAGAAACCAATTGAACGCTATAAATCCAAACGATATTGAGGATTTTGTGATCTTAAAAGATGCTTCTGCAACTGCCATTTACGGTTCGAGAGCTTCAAATGGTGTGATCTTGATCACCACGAAAAAAGGAAAAACCAATGCACCGCTAAAAGTGGAATACGACTTAAAAGCGTCTGTGGGTATGGTAAATGATTATGTAGATGTACTTTCTGCAGATCAGGTTAGAGCAATTGCCCTTACGGATTCCAACTACAATGCGAGTTTATTAGGGGATTCCAGCACCAACTGGCAAAAACAAATCTATCAAACCGCCGTTGGCGCCATTCATAACATCACCGTTTCTGAAGGTTATGAGAATTTTAATTTCCGTGCCAACATTAACCACACCTCGCAGCAAGGGATTTTAACGGGCGATCTATACGAGCGGAATGCCATTAATCTTTCAGCCGTCAAACGTCTTTTAAACAATAATTTAAAATTGACCTTAACCACAAAAGGTATTTTAGATGACAACAAATTTGCCGATCACGGTGCTATTGGTGCAGCAGTAGGATTTGATCCAACCCAGAGTGTTTACAACGCTGATGGATCATACTTTCAGCATGTGGGGCAAAACCTGGCCTTTACCAATCCTGTTTTTACATTGGATAACAATAATAACAGAGCCCGAAACAAAAGGAATATTACCAATTTCAATATCGATTATAACCTGCCGTTCTTGGAAGGTTTAAAATTCAATTTGAATGCAGGTCTTGATTATTCTGAGTTATCCGGAAAACAATACAGCCCTGCCAGTCCTAATAAACCAGGGAGTATTAATTACAGAAACTTTTACGAAGGTTTCAACAGAAACACTTTGTTGGATTTCTATTTTAATTATAAAACAAGCTTAGAGTCCATCAATACAGATATTGATTTAACTGCTGGTCATTCGTATCAGGAATTTTACATCAAATCTGATCGTCGTGAAACAGAAACTTCTGGAGCATTGGTGGAGCGTCCAACCATAATTAACAGAAATGCATTAGAGTCCTATTTTGCACGTGCAAGCTTTGATTTTGATAACAAATATTTATTGTCCCTATCCTTTAGACGTGATGGGTCTTCCCGTTTTGGGCCGGACAACAGATGGAGTAATTTCCCTGGAGTTTCGGTCGGGTGGAAAATGACCAATGAAGAGTTTCTACAAAACTCATTCTTTTCAAATTTAAAATTGAGAGCAGGTTGGGGTAAAACAGGACAACAAGAAATTGGTCAAAACTATGGCTATTTAGGTGTCTATACCCCTGGTAGATCAGACGCGAGTGTCCAATTTGGATACGTTAATGGGGTTCCGCAATATATTAATACCCTGCGTCCTGAAGAATTTGATGAAAACCTCAAATGGGAAGAGACTTCACAATACAACGTTGCTTTAGATTTTGGCTTCTTTAACGAGCGTTTGACCGGAACTGTGGATGCTTATTACAGAGAAACTACGGATTTGTTGGCAACCATTCCAACCGCTGCAGGATCAAACCTTTCAGATTTATTGACCACCAACGTAGGATCTGTGTTAAGTAAAGGTATTGAGTTTACTCTTAACGGCGGACTTGCCCGATCTGAAGATTTCAATTGGGACATGAGCTTTAACGTGACTTTGCAAGAAAATAAAATCACCAAGTTGAGCTTAGGAAATGATCCAAACTTTTTCATAGCTCAAGGTGGCATTAGTGGCGGTGTAGGTAACAATATACAATTGTGGAGAGAAGGCTTAGACCCATCTACCTTTTATGTGTTCAGACAAGTCTATGATACCGATGGAAAACCAATAGAGGGGGCTTATGTTGATGTCAACGGCGATAACCAAATTACCGAAGCAGATAAGCAAGCCTATAAAAAAGCATCTCCTGATGCCTACGTAGGATTCACCAATACCTTAAATTATAAAAACTTAGATTTTAGTTTTACGTTTAGAGGGAGCTTTGGAAATTATATGTACAACAACGTCGCTTCTGATAGAGGAAATATTACCACGGTCAATGATGCACCAGGTCAATATTATGTAAACGCCCATTCAAGCGTCTTGGACACAAATTTTAAAATACAGAATCTATTTTCTGATTATTATATCGAAAGGGCAGATTTTGTAAAGTTGGACAACGTTTCATTGGGGTATTTAATTCCCGGCGAAAAAATAAACTTGAGAATGTCTTTAACGGCAACCAATTTATTGACCATAACGAAATATGATGGTTTGGATCCAGAAATTTCTAATGGAATAGACAACAATTTCTACCCAAGACCACAAACATTTGTATTGGGACTGAATTTTACATTTTAATATCATGAATAATATTAAACACACTCTTATGTTAAGAACAATGAAAAACATCTTTCTTGCCTTCACCATCGTGCTTTTTGCACAATCTTGTGAGAGCGATTTAGATTTGCAACCAGAAGACAATCGTCTTACAGCGGATGCGGCCTTTGAGGAGCCTGGAGCATATAAAGCTTTTTTAGCCAAGTTATATGCGGGAATCTCTGTCAGTGGACAGGAAGGACCAGCTGGAAACCCTGATTTAACCGGGTTGGACGAAGGGTTTTCCAACTATTTACGTTTATATTGGACAATGCAGGAATTGACCACCGACGAAGCCCTTATAGGATGGAATGATGGTACAATTAAAGACTTACACTCGCAAACATGGACTTCAGGAAACGAGTTTATCCGCACCATGTATAGTAGAATATTTTACCAAGTCGCTTTGACCAACGAGTTTTTACGTCAGACTACGGATGCTAAATTGGACACTCGGGGCGTTGACGCCAGCCTACGTTCAGAAATCCAAAATTATAGAGCAGAAGCACGTTTTATGCGCGCTTTAACTTATTGGCATGCCATGGATTTGTTTGGGAACGTTCCGTTTGTTACAGAAGATGACCCGATTGGTGCCTTCCTCCCAGAACAAATAAAGCGTGCAGACCTTTTTAACTACGTAGAATCAGAATTGCTTGCCATTGAAAACGATATTGTGGCAGCAAGACAGAATGAATACGGAAGAGCTGATCAAGCTGCGGTTTGGATGTTGCTTTCAAAGATTTATTTGAATGCTGAAGTTTATACCGGTACACCACGCTACGCTGATGTCATCAACTATACAAATAAAGTGATCGGCGCTGGATACACGATTTCAACAAATCCGTATTTCCATTTATTTTTAGCAGATAATGACACCAATGGAACGCAATCAGAAGTTATTTTTCCAATTACCTTTGATGGTTTACACACCCAATCTTTTGGTGGGATGACATTTATAATTCACGCTGCGGTTGGTGGCAGCATGAAGCCTGCTGATTATGGCATCAACGGCGGATGGGGAGGTCTGAGAACCACATCTGTATTGGTAGAGCAATTTCCTGGAGAAGCCAATTCTCCTGATGGAAGAGCTTTGTTTTACACGGATGGCCAATCCAAAGAAATCAATAATACCTCAACCTTTACTCAAGGGTACGCGGTAGAAAAGTTTAGAAATGTTGACGTCAACGGCAATCCGGGTTCAGATTCTACAGGAGATTTTCCTGATACTGATTTCCCAATGTTCAGATTGGCAGACGCCTATCTCATGTACGCCGAAGCTTTTATAAGAGGTGGTGGCGGAACTGCTGCTGATGCTGTAACCTACATCAACCGCTTACGAACAAGAGCCTACGGGAATGCCTCAGGTCATATCAATCAGGCCGATTTGACGCTCAATTTTATTTTGTCTGAGCGCTCCAGAGAATTATTCTGGGAAGCACATAGACGAACAGATTTGATCCGTTTTGGTCAATTCTCCGATCAGGGCATTTGGCCTTGGAAAGGAAATGTTCCTCAAGGCATAACAACCGGTGCCTTCAGAGACCTCATGCCTTTACCTGCAACAGATTTAGGAATCAACACTAACTTAGAACAAAACCAAGGATACTAAAAAAACAAACACATGAAAAATTTTAAAATATTTAGCTTATTTATTTTAGCCATGATTGGGCTAAATTCTTGTGAAACCGATGATGATGTCGTTTTCATAGCTCAAGCGCCCGGCGCATTAGACTTCTCAAATTCATTCTCGGATGCCTATATCTTAACGTCTGCAACTGCTGCTAATCTGGGTGAGCGTTTTACTTGGAATAGTGCAAGTTATGACGTGCCAACTGCCGTGACTTATGAACTACAAAGTTCTGTGATTGGAGATTTCACTGATATGAATGTTATAGGAAGTACTTTTGGAAATGAGATTGCAGTAACTATTGGGGATCTTTTGTCTCTTGCTGCACAAGCTGGCCTAGACAATGATCCTACTACCGAAGAGAAACCAAATACCGGACAGGTGTGGTTCAGATTAAAAGCCTCCATAGGAACAACAGGTGGGGAAGAAGTATATTCTAATGCTAAAGCTCTTACTTTAGTGCTTCCAGAAAGCATAGATGTTGAAGATAATGTATGCGAATTTGACCAATTATTTGCTGTAGGAGCTGGTTTACCTACAGCAGGATGGGGTTGGGGTTCTCCTGTAGTATTTACTTGTGTTGGAAATGGAGTTTACAGTGGAAACGTTGAATTAACTAGCGATGGCGATGCAAACTTTAGATTTTTTACTGAAGCTACCAACTGGGATTCAGGAAGAAATTATCCTTATTACGAAAATGCTGGATACACAATTGATGAGCAACTTGTGAATGCAGGTGATGGCGATAGCAACTTTCAATTCACAGGGACTTCTGGTTTCTACAATTTGCAAATTGATGACGTCAATAAAACAATTACACTAGGAGAACCACAAGCTACTGGAACTTGTGAAGTAGACATTTTATACGCAGTAGGTGCTGGTTTACCTTCAGCAGGATGGGGTTGGGCATCACCTGTAGAGCTTTTATGTTCTGGTGACGGCATTTGGTCAGGTAACGTTGAACTACAGAATAATGAAGGTGCTGATAACAATTTTAGATTCTTCACAGAAGCCACAAACTGGGATTCAGGAAGAAACTATCCGTTCTATGTAAATGAAGGTTATACCATAGATTCTAACTTAATAAATGCAGAAGATGGTGATTCGAACTTTGCATTTATGGGGACGTCAGGAACCTATTTTTTAACGATCAATACAGTTGCTAAAACAATTACTTTGGAGCAATTATAGTCTATTGAAGTTATTTATTGAAATTTAATAAATCAAGAAAAGGCTATGTTTACATAGCCTTTTCTTTCTAATAAACATAAATATGAAAAAAAAATTACAATTTCTTTTTTTCGCCCTTTTAGCCTTTCCTGTTTTCGGGCAGGTCCAGAATGCGACCTTCACTCTTAACCCTGTATCTTTTAACGAAGACCAAGAGGTAATAATTACAGTTTCAGGTGTTGATCCAACAACTTGGAACGCTGGCCAACCAGACAATATTTATCTTTGGGCTTGGCGATTAGATCAAAACAATAATCATATAGCGGACGCTCTTAATAATGGTGATTGGACCAATTCAAGTGAAGTTCAAAAATTGACCAATAATGGGAATGGGACGTACAGTTTCACCTTCACACCTACTACTCTTTTTGGAACTACAGGCATCACGAAAATGGGAATGCTGGTTAAAGCAAAAGATGGTACTGGAGATAAAAAAACGCAAGATTTTCTGACATCAGTTGGAAAGGTATTAGTGACTATCACAAATCCAACCGCAAACCCCGTGGTTGTAAATCCTGGAGGAAGCCTCCAGCTTTCTGCAACTATGAAATTTCATGGGACTACCACTATAGGAAGCTATAAGGTATATTTGAACGGTAACGAAATGGCAGCAGGAAATGGATTTCCAACTTATAGTACAACACTTACAAATCTGACAACAAGTGGCGTCATCAAGGTTGTAGGCACCCCAAATGGGCAAACTGATACTGGAGAAAAATCCATTAATCTCATCATCGCACCAACAGTTACTACACAAACGATTCCGAATGGAATGACAGAGGGAATAAACTATAACCCTACTGATCAAACAAAGGTCACATTAGTTTTGGATGCTCCAGGTAAAGAATTTGTCTATGTCGTGGGAAGTTTCAATAATTATCAAAAAGACAACTCCTATTTAATGAAAAAGGACTCAACTGCCGATTCAAATAAGTTTTGGATTGAATTAACTGGTCTTACACCAGGTCAAATAGAAACCTACCAATATTGGGTTTATGATAACAACCCTATTGCCAATTCCCCGGCAGAAGTAAAAACAGCCGATCCTTATTCAACATTGGTACTATCACCATTTGACGATCCTTATATTCCTGCATCCACCTATCCAAATTTGCCAGCCTATCCATCAGGACAGGAACGCGAAGTCACCGTTTTACAAACCGGTCAAACGCCCTACAATTGGCAAGTCACCAATTTCGTCAAGCCTCCAAAAGAGGATTTGGTGGTGTATGAAGTATTGATCAGGGATTTTGGCTCCAACCGAAATTTTCAAGATCTAATTGACCGCATCGATTATTTCAAAAATCTAAATATCAATGCCATCGAACTTTTACCAGTGATGGAATTTGAAGGCAACGAAAGTTGGGGATATAACACCTCTTTCCATATGGCCTTGGATAAGTTTTATGGTACCGAGAACAAGTTCAAGGAGTTTATTGATGTGTGCCATCAGAACGGCATCGCCGTTATATTAGATGTTGCATTAAATCATGCTTTTGGAAGAAATCCCATGGTACGCATGTGGATGAACGATCCTGATGGCGATGGTTGGGGCGATCCAAGTACTGAGAATCCTTATTTTAATACAACCCCAAGACATAGCTATAATGTAGGTAGTGATTTCAACCACTCGAATCCAAGAACAAAGGAGTATGTCAAGCGTGTTGTAAAACATTGGATTGAAGAGTTTAAGATTGATGGTTTTAGATGGGATTTGACCAAGGGATTTACACAAAATTGTACTGAAAACGATGAAGGCTGCACCAACGCTTATCAAGCCGATCGTGTTGCAGTCTTAAAAGAATATGCTGATTATTCCTGGTCCTTGGATCCGACACATTATGTAATTTTTGAGCATTTAGGTTCTGAAAATGAGGAAAAAGAATGGGCCAATTACAGATATGATGAAGGTAAAGGTGTCATGATGTGGGGGAATATGAATTATGCTTATAATGAATTGACCATGGGATATACGTCCGATATAAGTGGCATTGGACATAAATCACGACCTCAATTTCAAGGCCCACGTGTGATAGGTTACGCCGAAAGCCATGATGAAGAGCGGCTGATGTACAAGAATTTAATGTATGGAAACAGCACTAACAGTTCTCATGATGTGAAAGATCTAAATACCGCACTGTCAAGAATGTCTGCATTGGGTGCTGTGACCCTAACCGTTCCAGGTCCGAAAATGATCTGGCATTTTGGCGACTTGGGCATGGAAAACTCCATTTTCACTTGTAACGATGGCTCTGTCAACGATCCGAGTGGAAACGATGGTGATTGTAAATTGGATACGAAACCACAACCTCAATGGACAGGAAACTGGTTGGCCGATACCAATAGAAACAAAATTTATAATGATTGGGCGCGAATGATTGCCTTAAAAACCAATGAACCCGTTTTTAAAGGGGACTATATAATGACTACTGATAACCTGACGCCATCCATAGAAATCTTTGACAGCGCTTTATCTGATAGCGATCTTAACAAAGTGATTGTTTTGGCAAATTTTGATGTCACTTCACAAACGATGAACACCACAATCCCGACGGGACAAACCTGGTATGATTTGATGGATGCCACGGGAAACACTACTTACAGTGGTGCAACTGTAACGATTGCTGCCGGGCAGTTTAGAATTTTTGGAAATAAGGCATCAACTTTAAGTACAGACTCCTTTGAGAGTGTTTCGGGATTCACTATTTATCCAAACCCAGTGAACCATACTTTTAAAGTCAATAAAGAAGTGAATATGCTTGACATTTACGACCTAACCGGTAAGCGTATCAAATCATTTAAAGGTGATTTTACACAAGCCGACAGTTTTGACATTTCTGATTTGAACCAAAGCATCTATCTTATTAAAGTTGAAAATAAGAATGGCCAAGTGTTGACTTCAAAATTGATAAAATTATAGTCTATTTAAATCACCTTAAATTAAAAGCTTCTCCGAAATGGGAAGCTTTTTTTATTGACACAGGCCGTCTCCTACATATTCTCCAACACCTTCTTAAGAACCACTGCCTGATTATGCTCTGTATCTTTTGCACCATAAAGCAATGTCACCTTTTGATCCCTAGCTCTTTGGAATAATTGCTTTAACACATCGGCTCTATCTTTCAGTTCTTTTTTATATTTATTAGAGAAGTCATCAAACTTTTCTGGGTCGTGATCAAACCACTTTCGCAGTTCAGTAGAAGGTGCCAAATCTTTATTCCACTCATCCAAATTAGCCTCTTCTTTCGAAATGCCCCTAGGCCAAATCCTATCCACTAATACACGATAGCCATCACTTTTTGACGAAGCATCATAAACCCTTTTTATTTGGATAGTTTTCATGAGTATTAAAATTCTTCCATGACGATTTGCTCTTTCTTCACATTTAAATTGGACAGCTGCTTTTCTACCGCGTCCATCATAGGTGGCGGACCACAGAGATAAAAATGCTTGTCGTATTCAAGGCCGCAATTTTTCAGAAATTTCTCTGAGATTTGTCCATGTTCATAACCATCAACATTGTCCTGGGAGAGGATATTGATAAAATTGTCACCTAACATTTCTTGAAATTCTTCTTGAAGAATAATATCAGCTTTCGTCTTATTTGCAAAAATGAGCTTATTATTTCCCAGCTTGTTCTGTGCCTTTAAATTTCTAAATATTGAAATAAACGGAGTAACACCAGCACCGCCGGCAATAAATGTTCCTTCACCTTTATAAGCGATGGCGCCAAAAACTTCATTGACAATTAAATGATCACCAGCTTTCAAGGACAGTAATTTATTGGTGACTCCTTTTCGTGATGGGTAGGTTTTGATCATAAATTCAAGATCCTTATCTTCTGGGAGTGATGTAAAAGTAAACGGTCTCCCTTCATTTTCCCATCCTGATTCATCTACAAATATTTCTGTTGCTTGTCCTGGCTCAAAGTCCATTCCGTCCGGTTTTTCAACTACAATATGCAAAACATCATGTGTGGCATGATCAATTGATTTTATAGTTACTTCTTGATTTTCCATAGTTTCGCTATATTCATTTTAATATTAATGCTATTATTTATTAGCGTACATTATTTGTATGGGGTCTAATGATTAGAGTCCAAAAAATCATAAAGGATACAAAATAAATGATATTTCTTATTGTTTATTGCTACTGGCATTCACACCATGACTTATCTTTCGTACTTAAAAGCTGTGTTTAGCAATACAGTTGAGCTGGTCAATTGGTTATGTTCAATTAATTATTAGTCCTCATGAACTTGACTTCGATCAATAGTCCACTGTCACTTCAACAATCATCAACCCGGCCGTAAAACCGGCCTATACGGATTGATTTGAGCAAAAAATGACATGTTCGGGCAGGTCGTTACTTGTTAATCTGTCCTGGAACATCCATCTCCCGTTACCACCTCAAGAACTCAAAACACACAACCCTATTGCAAACCAACATCCACTATTCCACAATAAATTTTCGGGTTTTATATCTGGTGTTGCCTTCTGCAACCTTTATAAAATAAATTCCAGCAGATAATTTATCCACATTAATCTCGGTGTTTTCCTCACTAAGAGGGCCACTCTCTAAAATTCTACCTTCAAGCGTATAAATAGCATAGGTGGTATTATTTCCAAGCTTTGGTGCCTTAATATAAAGAAGCGATTTGGTAGGATTGGGATGAATTGTGAATTGCGCTAAGGCGTTATCTTCCATACTTAATGCAGATGCGACCACTTCAATTTCAGCATTATTTCCTAATTGGTAGAGTGCGTTATCTCCTGTGTTGGTTGATTGATTGAATTCAACAACCCTAAATACATATTCTGTGTTTTCAATAAGTCCTGTTACAGAAACACTGCTTCCTGTGCCATTATAAACAATAAAATTACCATTGCCCAAATCGTTTCCATTTCCAAAAACAGATGAGGCATCATAGTTGATCCCATCAAGCGGAAAAGCTTTTTTACTTGATTTTTCACGTGCTATCACTATGCGCTTTTGACCATTTCCATTGGTCCAATCAAGATCAATTGAAGTTGCGCTTGCATTGGCAACCAAGGCATTGGCATTATCTGTTGGCACATCCATCAAGTCCCATTCAGGCCAGTTGGTTACTGATTGAATGCATTGACTGGCCAAATTATCAAATTCGTTTCGAAACTGATTTGCATAAGCATCATTCCTATCCTTATTCAATATTATCGTATAAGTGTAACCCTGAATTGATCTTACCCAAATACTATAAGTTCCGGGGAGTTGTCCATTATGCCAGTATCTTCCATCAGTTCTAACCGCCCAACCTTTTGCGTAGTACTGGTATGCTGTAGACGGCGTGGTCATGATTGCTAAGGTTTCAGCGGTAAGGATATCAGGTTTAGTATCATATCCATCAATAGCCATCAAAAGGCGATTCAGATCTCTCGCCGTGGTAGTCCATCCACCTAAAGCATCCATCTCAGGGATGTTTTGACCACCATACTGCCATGGCACATCTTCACCAGTACCATAAATACTCTTCACATTTCCCACAGCATAATACAGACTTTCGCGTTCATGGAAATCTTCAGGAAGTGCTTTTCCTACATGCGTATCAAAAATCCCCAAAGGATGTAATATTGCCGATTTGATATAGTCTTCATACTTCATATTCGTGACAGCTTCTATAACCCTACCTAATGTGGAATAGCCCTGATTGCTATAAACATGTCTTGTGCCTGGCGTAAAATTCACACCATTTTCTACCATAAATCGAATTAACAAACTTGCTGGCGGTGGCGCAGATGCACCATAGAGCTCTGCTACATGCAAAGAAGCATCTTTAGGGTTACATCCGTAAAAAGTATAAGGGTATGGTGTGGTAGGGCTAGGAAAACAATTTACTGCATTATCCCATCCAGCAGTATGTTCTAATAAATGCTGTACTGTAATATCATAAATACGTTCATCGGTAATATTAGCGTCTTTAATATCAGGAAAGTTTTCAAGAATTCCTCCTGGCCCAAATACCTTATCACTTAAAGACAGTTTTCCTTCTTGCATTAATTTCATAATCCCAATCGAGGTTATAGATTTTGAAATACTTGCAATACGAAACAACGTATGAGGTTGTGTTAGTATATTGTCCTCCACATTGGAAAATCCAAAACTGCGTAAATATTTTAGTTTTCCATCTTTAGAAATGGTCATGCTAGCTCCCGTGACAGACCATTTCGTCATGAAATTTTTAAGGTAAGTATCAGAAGCATTGAAATCTGGAGTAGAAATCCCCGTTTGGGCATAGCCACAACAACCAAGGAGGATTAAAAATGCTAAAAATAAATTTTTTCTCATAATGGTGTGAATTAAGTGAAACGATACGTTTTAAAATGATCAATTGAATATGTAGATCACTTTTATTAGTATCGAAACAGTTTTAAAATGTCAGCACTATTATTTATTTATTTTTTAAAATACCTGTTGATTTCTTGTTTCACGCCTTCGCTTTGGTGCGGGCGGGCAGGCTAGTTTCTTGTTTCTATTGCTTCCGCCAACCTAAAAGCTTCGGACGGGCATTATTATTAACTATTATTTATTAGTATTCGTCATCAAAAAGGAGTATTTTCAATTATCGATCTCAATTTCTGGCCTCCAAAAAGGCTACCCATCTCCTCAAAGGCTAACCCACCTCCGCAAAAGCTACCCGCCTTCGCTTCGTTGCGAACGGACAGGCGTTTTTGCTATTAGTTATTCCTTGTTTTTATTAGTTATTGGCCAATTTAACGATCATCGATCGGCCATTGGTCTTCCGTGTCTTCAACAACCCACCCGTACCAACCGCCCGGATGGATTCATTCGGGCAAGAAAGGGTACGTTCGGGCTGGTCATCAATCGGTCATCGGTCATCCATCACTCCCTATTTGTTATCCAAAAACTGTCTGAGCACATACTGCAAAATTCCACCATTTCGGTAATATTCAATATCTATCAATGAATCCAATCGGGCAATGGCTTTAAATTTGACACGTTCACCATTTTCTTTTTCCGCCACGACGTCCACCAGTTTGTGCGGTGTCAGTCCTTCAGAAATTCCGGAAATAGTAAATGTCTCAGTTCCGGTCAACCCCAACTTTTCAGCGCTATCACCATCTTCATATTGCAGTGGCAAAACACCTAGACCCACTAAATTACTTCTATGGATACGCTCATAACTTTCAGCGATTACAGCTTTTATACCCAACAAAAACGTCCCTTTTGCAGCCCAGTCCCTCGAGGAACCACTTCCGTATTCCTTACCGGTAAGCACCACCAAAGGTGTATTATCTTTCTGATATTTAACTGCAGCATCATAAACGCTCATCTCTTTACCTGATGGCAAGTGTGTGGTATATCCACCTTCCTTGTTGGCAAGCTTGTTTTTGATCCGAACGTTGGCAAAAGTTCCTCTCACCATGACCTCATCATTTCCTCTTCGGCTTCCGTAAGAGTTAAATTCTTCTTTCTTTACACCTCTTTCTATCAGATATTTTCCTGCAGCCGAATGCTCATCAAATGCGCCTGCTGGAGAAATATGATCGGTAGTAATACTGTCTCCCAACACCAAAAGTGCTCGTGCATTTTCTATATTCTGAAGTGCTGGCGCTTTATCGGAAATGTTCTTAAAGAATGGAATTTCCTGAATATACGTGGAGTCTGGATCCCAGTCATACAACTTGCCTTTTGGAATTTCCAAGTTTCTCCAAATCTCATTTCCATCAAAAATTTCGGAATAGTTTTTTTGAAAATCCTTTGGAGTCAGCACTTCCTTGAGAACTGCGTTGATTTCATCATCGGTTGGCCAAATATCTTTTAGATACACCGGAAGTTGATTTTTATCATAACTGATAGGATCTGTGGTCAGATTAATATCCACGCGTCCAGCAATAGCAAAAGCAACAACCAACATGGGCGACATCAAGTAATTCATTTTTACTTGCGAATGGACCCGTGCTTCAAAGTTACGATTCCCGGAAAGTACCGAGCAGACCACCAATTCATGATCATCTACTGCTTTTGCAATAGCGGGTGGCAACGGCCCTGAATTCCCGATGCAAGAGGTACAACCATAGCCTACCAAATGAAATTGAAGCGCTTCCAAATCTTTTAACAAGTCGGCTTTTTTCAAATAATCGGTCACAACTTTAGAACCTGGTGCCAAGGAAGTCTTTACCCATGGCTTGACATCAATACCGTGTTGTCTCGCCTTTTTAGCGACCAAGCCAGCACCAATCATCACAAATGGATTGGACGTATTGGTACAGGAGGTTATCGCCGCAATAACGACTGAACCGTCGGATAAGGAATACTTTTGTTCGCCTTTATCAATCCAAACCGTTTTAAGTCCGTTCTGTTCCCTGGTTTCAATTCTCGTTCCTTCAGACATGGCCCGAGGTGGTGACGTAGGCTGGTTCCCTCCTTCGTTCTTCCATCTGATCACTGATTCCCGCTCTTCGTGTTCAATATATTCACGCTCATATCCAGAACTTAACAAATCAATAAACGCAGGTTTAAAATCCTTTAAAAGTATCTTATCCTGTGGTCGTTTCGGACCCGCAACTGTAGGTTCAATAGTTGAAACGTCCAACTCCACAACTTCGGTGTAAGTGATACGGTCTTCATTTTCACGCCATAGCATATTGGCTTTACAATAGGTTTCCACAACCTTGATCTGCTCTTCTGACCGATTACTTTCGCGCATGTATTTCAATGTTTTATCATCGATTGGGAAATAGGTAATAGTACATCCAAATTCTGGCGACATATTTCCAATAGTTGCTCTATCCGGAACCGACAAATGATCAAGTCCTGGCCCAAAAACCTCAACAAATTTACCTACCACCCCTTGTTTTCTTAAAATATTGGCAATAGTCAACACCAAATCTGTAGCTGTAGATCCTAACGGAAGTTTTCCTGTCAATTTCAATCCGATGACTTCAGGCATAATAAAATAGAGCGGTTGACCTAAAATAGCCGCTTCCGCCTCAATACCGCCAACGCCCCAGGCCACAACTCCAATTCCATTGACCATTGGTGTATGACTGTCCGTACCTACCACGGTATCCGGAAAGAGTTCGCCATTGCGTTCAATGACCCCTTTGGATAAATATTCTAAGTTAATTTGATGACAAATCCCCATTCCTGGAGGAACTACGCTAAAATTATCAAAGGATTGCTGTGCCCATTTTAAAAATTGGTAGCGCTCCTTATTCCGTTTGTACTCTTCCTCTATATTGCGCTGATAAGAATAATCAGTACCAAAATAATCCACTTGAACGGAATGGTCGATGACTAAATCTACTGGCACCAAGGGATTAATACTGTTTGGATCTCCACCTTTACGAGCGACTTCTGCCCTGAGTGCTGCGATATCAACAACGGCAGGAACACCTGTAAAATCCTGCATTAAAACACGTGCAGGCTTAAAGGGAATGTCCTTATCCACACCCTTGGGCTTCCAATTAAGAAGCGTTTCAATATTTTCTTTAGTAATTGAAAAGTCATCAAAATTACGCAAGGCATTCTCCAATAAGATACGAATTGAAAATGGCAATTTATCGATCTCGTAGCCTTGATTTGAGAGTTCTTCAAGACTATAATAAGTGAAGTTTTTACCATTTACAGCGATTTGCTTTTTAGTTTTAAATAGATCATTACCCATAGTATATGTGATTTAATTTGTTAGTATTTATTGCCTATTCAAGCAGTAGTATTGGAGCACAATGTTGTTTTCGGAATGTCTGGAGTATAGCATTCTTAAAAACCCAAGTGAAGGAGAATCCATTTCCTCCCGATTCTACATGCTTAAGACACCGATTCGAAAATGATCAGTGTCTTATTTAGGCTCTTTAAAGTTACGCATTTGTTCTAACAAAAGGTGTTTTATCTTTCTAAAAAGAACAACATACCAAATAAATGATCAGAAAAAGTTAGAAATGATCAGCCTTTCTCAAATGTCATTAAAGCTAGCCCAATGCCAAAACCCAGCGTTAGTTATCAGTCACTATTTTGGCAGGTGAGAAAGATTTAACCTGATTTTATCCTCAGTAATTGCTTCTGGTTTCCGAGTGGCATTCCGAAGCACGAGATACCCCAACAAACCACTTAACCCAGAGGCTAAAAGAATCCCAATTTTAGCTTCCTCCTGTAAGATCCGATCTACAAAAGAAAGGTTTACTATAAATAGCGACATCGTAAAACCAATACCGCAGAGGAGCGATATCCCAAAGAGGAGACGCCATATTTCTGGGGTCTTTTTTGTTTTCTTATAGAAGAAGCTCAAGAATATCCAACTGGCAAACATAATGCCTATGGGCTTACCAATCAACAGTCCCAGCATCGTTCCCCAGGTAATTGGCAGATGAAATGCCTCGTTTAAAACCTGAGCATCAAATACAATTCCCGCATTCACGAAAGCGAAGGTCGGCATGATAAAAAAGTAAACCAGCCCATGGAGTTTTCGTTCCAATCGTTTCAAAGGTGATTCCATCTCCCGATGTATATTTTCAAGAAAATGATGAACTTGGGGCGTTGTCATGGTATAGGCATCATCCTTTGCTTCCTTAAAAAGCCGATACCCTTTTAAAGATGCCTTTTTTATCTGATCCAGGTCCCATTCGCGTCGTAACGGCACCGTCATTGCCAAAATTACTCCGGCAATTGTGGCGTGGACGCCAGAAGCCAATATGGCCCACCACATGACAAATCCAATAGCGAGATAAGGCGTCAACCGGTTTACTCTTTTCCTATTAAGAATAAGGAGTATGATGGTGCAACCGCCCGCTATTCCCAAAGCATGCCAATGGATTTCATCAGTATAGAAAAAAGCAATGACCAAAACAGCAATAAGGTCGTCCACTACAGCAATTGTGGTAATAAAAACCTTAGCCCAAGAAGGCATTCTGGAGCCGAGCATCGCTATGACACCAATGACAAAGGCAATATCCGTAGCCATTGGTATGGCCCAGCCTCTTACATAATCAGTACCCATATTGAACGCTAAGTATATGATGGCCGGAAACATGGCACCACTAAATGCTGCTGCTACAGGAAATATGGCAGATTTAAAAGAAGTGAGGCTACCAAATTTCAGTTCGCTCTTAATTTCAAGACCAACCATCAAAAAGAACAACGCCATTAAGCCATCATTCACCCAATCGTGCAAGGTCTTGGATATATAGGCATCCTTAAATCCCATTCCAAAATTGTATTGCATTACAGTGTGATAGAAGCTATTTAAGGGGGTATTTGCCACAATCAACGCAGAAGCAGTGGCGATAATTAACAATATTCCAGGCGCAGATGGTTGTTTGAAAAATGTTTCTATACTCTCGGATAATTTGCCCATGTTGGAGACTATTGAATTCAATGTACAATTTCGCATTTTAAATTATCTATATCAATAAAAACTGAAATTAAATTTTAAAAAATTAGAATTGGATCTGAAAATCAGAGCTAAACTATATCGGATTTGCTATTCAAGATGATTTAGGTGCAAATATTTTTACTTGTGTTATGAAAGAATTTGATGCTGATCAGAGTCAAACCTGAGGGTTTGCTGTTCTATCACATGTATCGGGTCGGACCTTCAAAATGGTTTGGAACAACCTGTAGAATTTTATCTGCTTCACTATGGATTTTGTCGGCCTGTTTACAGATAAGCGTTTCAGATCCGGCCCAAAAGCGGGGTTATTCCGATAGCTATCGGGACAACCATCAAAACCCAATGCGCTTCGCTTTTGAGTTTAGCCTGCCTGTCGACCGACCGGAGTTTCATCCCGCCCTAGCGGGATTAGTTCAACCAACATGCTCCAATGCGCCTTCGGCTTTTGGAACATGGGTTTCACTAAAAAAAAAGGCCCGAGAAAGTAATTTTCTTCGGACCTTCAGAATAATCAAATCAACTTAATAAACTATTTTCTTGGATTTATCAATTGAGAAAAATCGATAGTGGGCGCCACGCCGTTTGATGTTCTTGTAAATTCGGTATTGATTGGGGTGGTATTATTAAAAAATCCACAGTTTTTCATAAAAAATTGGTTACCATTAACACCTCCGGCATAATCCATTCGAGACTCTTTTCGCGCCGTTGCGTCCGCTGTAAATTTGGCCTTGGTCAATTCTATCCACTCATTATCGGTCGTATAAATCCATTGGTTATTGTAATTTGCTTTGCGGGATGTGTTGCCAGTTGCAGGCACAAAATTCTCCAAAAAGGAATACAGTCTTTCTAAGTGTCGACTACCTTGTGGTCTTCTAAAGCTGGCAATCAAATTCCATGTGTTATCCTCTGGAGTATAAAAGTAAGCTGTATAATCGGTTGAATTATTTTCAGCCGGCACCCCTTTCAATAAAAATTTATAGTTGGTATCTGCTTTCCAATTGTACACTTTATAACTTTGTCCTCCAGAACCTTCATTCCCAAATTCGCCCGTAGTCACACCATCTCCCTTCCCTAATAAGATGATTTTATGATCGTCGGGAATCTCTTTTGGATCTTGGGTATCAAAAGGACTCCATACCGAAAATAGGATGCGGCGCTCTGTCTCTGAATTGACCTGAATTCCAAAATAGCCATCCAAAAAACCGTTGGCCATAAAATAAGAGCCGATGACATCTTCACCTTCGGGGACGTTGATTTCATTATAAAACCATTCGATTTCTTTTTCCTTGGGCAAGTCATAGGTTAAATGAACCGATGGCCCACGACGTCCAAAATAAAAATCGTCTTTTATGAAGTAGATTTTCCCATTGGTGGCGGGGCCGCCGATTAACACCTCATTAATGTTGGCAACAACAGGTCCCGATTTTTCAACACCGACAATTTCGACCATATTGTAGCCTGCTTTAATATCGAAAACACCAACATTAAATGTTTGATTTTCAGAAGAATATATCTTTATGGTTCTTGATTGATCGGCCACTGTGACTTTAATTCTTGAGGTTCCCTCAGGAACATTCAAATTCAACCCAAGATGCAACTCTCCTGATGTGTCAGTTTTGAAATAGGTACGCACAGTAGTTTTTAGATCCGTCCAATTATTTATTTCCCCATCAGTCATCATAGTTGAGTTCTTGGAAACATTATTAACAACCCAACTGTTGGCTCCAGCTGGTATTTGAATAGATAAATCGAGTTTCTCATCTTCTTGATCTACCGATTTATTAGTATTACAACTTAACAGATAAAAAGAAACAAATAAGGCTAAAAGATAAGAGCTCCCGTTTTTGAGCATAAGTTTAAGTTTTAAATTTAATAATGAATTTGTTCTTGATTTCGGTCAAAACCTTAATTAATGATTAAATCGAAAGAAGCTTGTTTTTAGGTCAAGCTTCTCACGATATGTTCATTCTTTACCAAATTATTGCATCTAAGAATAATTATTGTGTAGGATTTTGAGTCAATGTTCCTGGATAAGAGTTAATGGCATCTTGTGGAATATAGTACACGACTCGGAAATCCGTTGGGGAAATATCCTCAAACTGTTTGTGAGGACCAGGATAGTGGCGTGTCAATGCTTTTCCATTACGGAAAACATCATAGCTCCGTTCTGCCTGATAGGCAAGTTCCAGTTGACGCTCTTTATCAATACGTGCCCCAGCATTAGACTCATCCAGATCCGTATATCCTGCGCCCTCAATTGAACGCTCTCTTATTGTATTGAGATCGATCAATGCATCACCATATTTACCCAACTTGGCGTATGCTTCGGCACGATTTAGATAAACTTCACCCAAACGGCTAATGACGGGAGAATGCAAATGAGATTCTTCACCTTCTAATGACGCTTTGATAATATAGAACTGAGGATATACACGGTTAAGAGTAATGTAATTGTCTATAACACCTTCATAAGTTTTACCGTCCTTATAGAGGATAGAGTAAATTTCTTGACTGGCATCAATAGGGGTCAATGTGTAACTATCTGAACCTTCCGTTGCAGTAATTATGCTGCCGTTACGAGTAATATTCGCTTGTACGTAGTTTAACACATCGCCATCATCTTCCTTAATAAAACGGAACACTTCAGTATAAGCTCCAGTATTCGCATTTTTAGAGTAGGTAGGTTGGATAAATGCGGCACGCGCATCCACCATATGAAAACTGTCTGAACGCCAATCATTACGACCAGTTTCGTCTAAAAGTTCCAGGTATTTGGCACTGGCATACATTTCTCCCCAGCCCATGCCTCCTAGATTGGCGTACATACCGCCAACGCCGTAATAATGGTCATAACCTGAAAACTCAGATGCTACTCGCTTTATAGCAAATATAGTTTCTGCATTGTTCTCTGGAATAAACGTATTGTACTTCATAAATTGCGCTCTTGGCAATAAGGAATACTTTCCAGAATTGATCACTTTATTAGCGTAGTCAACAGAAAGCTGAGCATATTCAGTATTAGGTGACGTGTAGGTGCCACTCATATAAAGATAAATTCGAGACAACATGGCCTGAGCTGCTTCTTTTGATGCGTAGATAGAAGATTTATCCAAAGTCATTAATGCTTCGGCTTTCTTCAAATCGGCAATGGCTTGCTCATAGCTTTGTTTTACCGTTGCACGATCATCAAGGTTCATATTGAGAACATCATCAGGAGTCCCATTTACGATTGGCACGCCCAAGTTTGTTTCTGGGTCTTGATAATAAGGTCTCCCAAATGCACGGGTCAAGTAAAAATACATCATTCCACGTACGTAATATGATTCTCCAATCTTATTATCAATCTCAGCACTTTGTCCTTCACCAATCATATCAATAATATTAGAAGCTTGTGCTATCGCTTTATATCCTGAATCCCAAAACTGAGTCAGTCGATAATTATTTGGTGTACGAGCGTAGGAGATAAACTCGTAGAAGGCATCTGTTGACGATCCACGAATCATCATGTTGTCTCCTGCGTACTCACCCATTCGGTGCATAGGATCTGACCAAGATTTTAGTTGGGCATACATCCCGTTAAGCAAGGCATCGAGAGAAGCATCAGGGTCACCGACAATAGTCTGTGAATCCATGCTTCCGTGAGGCAAGCGGTCGATATCACACGCAGTGAATGTTGCCGCGACCAATATGGCTATAAATATTTTTTTCATGGTGTTTATTTTTAAAATTGTAAGTTTAGTCCAAGCATAAATTTACGCGTGGTGGGATATACCGCAGGTCCTGTGGACCCCATAACGGCACCGTCAATAGCTGGAATTTCTGGATCTACACCGGAGTATTTAGTGATGACAAACAGATTCTCTCCAGACAAAGAGATGCGTAAGTTGTCAACCTTAAGATGGCTTAAGTCAATATTGTAACCCAAAGTCAAAGAACGTAACTTTAAAAAATCATTCTTTTCTAAATAACGTGTGGATGTTGCATTGCCCTTATCTTGGTTATTATATCTCGCAATTGGATGCGTCGCAATATCACCTGGTTTTTCCCAACGGCTCCATTCTGGTCTTAAACGCATCTGGTTACGATCTGTATAAGTTCCGTCTGAATCGTATTCCTGTCTTGAGTAGTTGTAAATTTTTCCACCTAAGGCATAACCGAATACGGCGTTAAAATCGAATTTCTTATAATTCAATGCTGTCGAAAAACCTCCAAAAAGATCAGGCGAGACTTTTCCTGTTTTTTCAAACGTTGCTTGCGAATAGTTGGAAGTTGTTTCACGTGACAGCTCATTGCCATCCGCGTCTCTATTCACTACATACCACATTGGTAATCCGTTATCAGGATTGACACCAGCCCATTCTTTCAGATAATACGTGTCCACTGGACGACCTGGTTCTAACATACGCTGTGCAGAACCGGCAATTCCCAGTCCATCACCAACTATAATTGGTCTCACTACATAATTACCACTGGCATCTTTCGTTTTGTACAGTTTTGTTAATTTATTGGAATTATGGCCTAAGTTCAAATCCAAACTCCAAGTTAACTCTTGATTACGTATAATATCGCCACCCACGGAAACCTCAATACCTTTATTCTCCATTTCACCAATATTCTGCCAAATGCTTGTTACACCTGTCAAACCAGTGATAGGAACTCGGTACAAAATATTATCAGTGTTTTTTTCATATAAATCAACGGTTAATCTGGCGCGGTTGTTCAAGATACTTGCGTCAATCCCTATACCACTGGTATATGTCTTTTCCCAAGTCAGATCTTTATTACCGATTTGACTGATCAATGCTCCAGGATTCTGGTTATAGCTGGCACCACTGGATACGGCATATAAGTCATACTGCGGATACAAAGCACTAGGACGATTTCCTACGGAACCGTAGGAAGCTCGAATTTTCAAGGCATCTACCCAGTCAGCTTTAAACCATTCTTCGTGGTTAATATTCCATCCACCACTCACGGAGAAGAAGTTACCATACTTGGCATTGTCACCAAAATTGGAAGCTCCATCTCTACGGAAAGAAACCTGGCCCATATATTTATTGTCATAAGCATAATTGGCGTTGAAAAGAACAGACTGAACAGCCCATTCGCTGATACCACCCTTTGTACGCTCTGGAATGGCAACCACGTCCAAAACTTCAAAACCAGGAATAAATCCGGTACCCGATGCATCTAAAGATTCGCCACGATAATCATTGAATTCATAAGCTATCAAACCATTAACATCGTGCTTGTCCCAAGTTTTATTGAAACGTAAAATCTGGTTAGTGTACATGCGTGTATAATCTGATCGGTATTCCGAAATACGCCCGCCTACACTTTCACCGCCGCTTGAGCGAGGATCTGTATAACCACTCGATTTATACGTATTATAACGAATGTTGTTGACAGAAGAGAACGTCAACCAATCGGTCAACCTGACGTCAAAATCCATATTCCCCATAAACTCATAGTTTTTGCTAGCACCATGGTTCCATTGAAGATCATACAGGTAATTAGTGCTGGCACTATTGACCCAACTGCTAGAACGATGTCCCACCAAGCTTCCATCTTCATTGTAAGGACTGTCCCATGGCAGGTTGGAATACATAGCCGTTGTTGAATACTGACGGTCATCTACATCGCGCATGGAACCAGTAATTGCAGGTTTTATGGTCAACCAATCCAAAGGTTTGTATTCCGTTTTGAAACGGAAATTGTAACGTTTATAATCATAACCTTTAACTGCACCTTCTTCATCATATAATCCAAGGGACATAAAAGAACGCAAGGTCTCGGTACCTCCTTGAATAGACACGTTGTATGTACGGGTCAAGCCCGTTTTTGTGGCCAAATCCCACCAATCGAAATTGCTGTTGCGCAAATCGGCATTCCATCGTGGAAATGAAATTTGATCAGCATTGGAAAACGAAGCGTAATAATCGTACAATTCTGCACCGTTCATCATATTTGTGTTTCCGTTATTTAGCGTGCTAATACCTACTTTAGAAGAAAGACTTACTGTAGTTTTTCCAATTTTAGCTCTCTTGGTTGTCACTACAATGACACCGTTAGCTCCTTGAGACCCATAAATGGATGTGGAAGCAGCATCCTTAAGAATCGTCATTGTCTCAATATCGTCCGGGTTTAATTCGCCTGCACTTGATCCTACGATGACACCGTCAATAACCCAAAGTGGACTTGTTGTTCCACTTAAAGTGGCCTGCCCACGAATCACCACAGCACCTCGTGATCCAGGTTGACCTGACCCTGAAGCAACATAAACCCCAGGTGCTTTTCCATTAAGCATATTTTCTACTGAAGGGGTTGTAACATCCCTTAAATCATCTCCTTTAACTGTATTCAATGCGCCTGTTAAACTCTCTCTCTTTTGAGAACTGTATCCTACAACAACAACCTCATCCAAACTGGCAATATCTTCTTCCAAGCTTATACTTATTGACGTCCTCCCATTGACCTGTACCTCTTGAGTCACAAATCCCATAAAGGACACGACTAGAATCGCATCACTACTAACATTTATGGTAAAATTTCCATCAAAATCAGATGCAGTTCCATTGGAAGTTCCCTTTTCTATAACAGTTGCCCCTGGAACAGATATCCCAGTACTGGCTTCAGTTATCGTTCCTTTTACCTCAATGATCGATTGCTGTGCATAGACAGACCCAACAAACAAGGATAAGATAAAGGCTGATAATAGTTTCTTCATAAGTTCTATTTTAAGTTTATTTTCATTTTTAAAAAAGTTCAATGTATTCTTTTGCTCTTCTAATATGTATCCTTCATCCAATTATAAGGTTTGCGCTTTACCCACATCCCTCTTGTAAAATCAGGAATTTCCTGAGGCGCTCCATTATTTTCTATAGAGGCTTCCGAGAGCGGTGTAATTGCACTCCATGCCGCGGCATCATAGGCATCCATTGGAGGAGCTAACTTCTCCTTGGCAGATTCAATAAACGAATGCATCACAAAAAAGTCCATCCCGCCATGACCAGCTCCTGTGGCGTGTTCTCCGTACTTTTTCCACAAAGGATGGTCATACTTCTTGAGCCATTCATCGGCATCATCCCATCGGTGTGGTTTTGATTTGCCTTCTACATAGATCCGGTTACCATCATCTTCCCATAAACCATTGGCGCCTTGAACTCTAAATCCTAAAGAATAAGGCCTTGGTAAGTTAACGTCGTGGGTAATGATAATGGTTTCACCATTAGTAGTTTCAACAGTCGTGGTAATCACATCGCCTTGTTTGAATTTCAACTTGGCGTTGGGATGGTCCTTGCCACCATGCTCAACGATATAATTGTGCAACCCGATACCTTTTGAAGCATTTGAAGTTAAGGACATTAAGCGGTTACCTCTGTTGATATCACACATGACCGCAATAGGGCCTAATCCGTGTGTTGGATAAACATCAGCGTTTCTTAACAGTGAATGTTGGGTTCGCCATGCAGATTCAGAAATTCCTTTCTCTCCAAATTCGACACCTTTGCCGTAAGCGGTTTTACCGTCATTAAACTTAACCCCACGTAAATCGTGTTGATATCCACATCTAAAATGGACCAACTCACCAAAAACATTCTGTTTCACCATATTTAATACGGCGAGAACATCTCTGCGGTAATTCACATTTTCAAGGATCATGAGGTGCGATCCCGTAGCTTCGTGTGTGTTCACCAAATCCCAACACTCTTCCAATGTATTGGCTGCGGATACTTCCAAGCCTGTATATTTTCCAGCTCTCATGGAATCGACCGCCATTCGGGTGTGCCATAGCCATGGTGTAGAGATAACAACGGCATCAACCTCCTTTAAATTCAGAAGATTCAAATAATCGAGATCATTTTTACTGAATACCTGAGGTTTCGCAAATCCAGCATCCTTGATCATTTTAAGGGCAATGTCAATCCTCGCTGGATCGATATCGCATATTGCCGTAATTTCCGTATCTTTTCTGAGCAATGCATTGTTTAAATGATTAACGCCTCTAAGGCCAACTCCTATAAACGCCAATTTTAATTTTTGATCAGCCGAACCTAACATGGCGCCAAAGGACATATTAGGAAGCATCATTAAACCCGCGCCGGCCAACGCTGTTTTTTTGACAAAATCTCTTCTTGAACTCATATTTTGAAATCGTTAATGTTTCGTTAAATAATCTTATTCCCAAATGTGATACAATACTTATATAATACGGTAGAGATTTTAGGCGTTTGTGAGGAATATTTTTTAAGTGATTAAATATTTCTCCTATTTGACGAAATTTTACCTTTTGATTTGGCAATCCACTATGCGACAGGTCCTCTGGCATATTTATTATTAATATATTTACCATAATTAAGCAGCGCACTTTAGTAGTTATCCATAATATCGATCTATTCCAGAAAAGAGCCCTAAAACCCAAGATTTGACCTATGTACAGTTTGAAGCCACATTCATTTACATTCTTTTTATTCTTATTACTTGTTATTTCCACACAGGCCCAGCACCATGTCAATTTCACGCATTTGGCTCCTTCGTCGGATAACAAGGCCATTGTTGTAAGTAAAATCATTCAAGATACTTTTGGCAATATCTGGATGGTGCAGAGAGGTGATATTTACATTTATGACGGCTATAACTACAGGCTCATCAACAACGCTCAAATTTTCCCAAACTCCCAACTTTATGAGTCGATAAAAGACATTTTTAGGGATGATTTCGAAAATATCTGGTTATTATCTACAGAAGGCTCACTAACAAGATACAACTCTAAAAACGGTGATTTTAAGGACCTAACATCCATGATTAAACATGAAAAAATAAGCGTTATCACCTCAAAAAATAATGAAACCTGGATAGCCACAACCAAAGGCAGCTTATTCAAGTATGCTAATTCCAAAATGGACAGCATTACGTCCTTTCCTGAATTGGCCAATCCGTTAAAAGACATTGTAGATATTTCGTTGGGACCGAACAAAGATGTGTTTTTAAGCACATCAGATGGGAACGTTATGACCTATTCAATATCCACCCAAAAGAAAGAATATCTGGTGGCACCATTCAATAATTATCCAGAAAGTTTAAGATTATTGACAGATAATTACAACAGACTATGGATTGGATCCGAAACAAAAGGCCTTTTTTTATATGATATCAGTTCTAAACAATTTATTCAAGATTCCTTTTTCAAAGGCAATACACATCATATTAAAAATGAAATGTTCTTGAATCTCTACGAGGATTCTAATAATTTTTTATGGGCAGGAACTGATGGTGGAGGATTGTACAAAGTAAATTTATCTACAGGTGAGGTACTTTTGTTTACCAAACAAGTAAACAGTGAAGCCTCTTTAAGCAGCAATACTATTTTAGATATTTATGAAGATAATCACAAAAACATCTGGATCACACCCAACTACGGCAACTTGAACATCTTGCCTAATGCAGATAACAATATCAATTATCACGAAGGGTCCGAGAATTTTACTCCCACTAGAATATTGAGCATTTATAAAAGCTCTGATGGGATCCTATGGGCCGGAACTGATGGCTCAGGTCTTACCAAAATTACGTTCAACGGAGATGGAGATACTAATGAGAAGCAATTTTTTAAAGATTCTGATACCAATAAAGGGTTTTATATCCAAAGCATTGCAGAAGACAACAGAGGCAATCTATGGATTGGCACGTATAAGAATGGTTTATGGTTTTACAATTCCAAAAAGAATGAATTTAGGGAAATCCCAGTGTTAAACGCAAAAAACCAAAAAGCATCTGATGTTCGAACCCTATATAAGGACAGCAAAGGCAGGGTCTGGGTAGGCTCGAATACCTGTCTGAATATCTATTCAGACAATTTGGAACTTCTGGCCTCTTTTGAGAGCAATGAGAATGGATTGAATGGTACTATTGTTGAAAGCATGATGGAAACTCAAAACGGCGACTTGTGGCTTGGTATTTATGAAGGAGGATTATTTCAATTTAATGAAAACCATAATCAATTAAAGGCTTCAACATTTCTGGACTTTTCCATTCTAAACGATCAAATGGATCGATTGAGAAGCGTAAAATCCATCTCAGAAGGTTCCTACAACAGCTTATGGCTTATAAATAATTCGGGGAAACTATTGAAATACGATACCAAAAAGAATTTATTTTCGTCATTTGAGGACATTAAGACGCTTTCAAGTCGGTCTTTGGCTGCGGTCATCAATACCGAAAATGATAATTTATGGATAAGCTCCAACAATGGAATTGTCAATTTCAACACCAGAGATTCCATCATAAAAACCTATTATATCACAGATGGCCTTCAGGACAATATATTTTTGTCGCGAAGCGCTTTTAAGGATCGCAAAGGACTGGTGTATTTTGGGGGATCCAAAGGTTTTAATTATTTCTATCCTAAAGATCTCAACAAAAAAGAGTCGCAGCCCAAGCTGCAAATCAATGGGATAGAGGTGCTTAACCAACCCGTCGAAGTGTTATTGCCAGAACAAGTTGATAAGGGCATGGCCAATGTAAATTCATTGCACCTTAAATACAACCAGTCCTCATTTTCTTTCCGATTTGCCGCTATTGACAATATATTATATCCTAAATATTTTTACGCCTATCGCTTAAAAGGCTTTGACGACGATTGGATCTATAATCATCAGGATCGTTTAGCAACCTATACCAACATCCCTGCCGGCAACTATACATTTGAGGTGAAGGCAGGCACAAGGGACGACATTTGGGACATTCCTGCGAAAAGCATATACATCTCTATTGAACAACCATTTTGGAACAAGCCCATTGCTTGGTTTCTATATGCATGCCTCTTTGTTTTAGGAGTTTTTGGTGTCAGACGCTGGTATGCCTTAAAAAAGAAATTGTTCTTGGAAAAGATAAGTCATCAGAATCAAAGTGAATTGCACAATTTAAAAATGAACTTTTTTGCTAAAATGTCTCATGAAATTCAAACGCCACTCACCTTAATATTAGGGCCAATTCAAGATATGATCCATAACGCCGAAAAAAGTGGAAATCTTCTTTTAAAACAACGTCTTAATATTATCGCCTACAACACTAAGCGTCTTTCAAAAATTGCCTACGAGCTAACCTTGGTTAGAAACAAGGAACTGGACCAATTAAGGCTCATGGTTACAAAATCCAATTTATACAAAAACATTGAACAGATAGCCCAATCATTTAAGGAATTAGCAAGACAAAAAAATATAGATTTTACGATTAACTGCCCTAAAAATTTAACTGAAGCATGGTATGATAGAGAAAAACTGGAACATATCATATACAACCTGCTTTCCAACGCTTTTAAATTCACCCCAAAAGAAGGAAACATCATACTGACCGTTACCCCTATCAATTCAAAAAAAATGGTGCGCCTTTCGGTGACTGACTCAGGTCCAGGGGTTTCAGAGGAAGAACTGAACACCATCTTTGAGCTTTTTTATCAGTCCAATATTGGAAAGAAAAACAAAGGCACCGGGATCGGTTTGGCGCTTACAAAAGAATTGATTGACTTGCATAAAGGTAAAATCGAAGTAGAATCCTCAGCCGTTAGCGGCACGACATTTACGATTACTTTTCCCATACATGAATCCGCCTATTCGGATACAGAAAGAATTATTTGCGATCTGGAGGAGGACTCCACACAACCCATAACAGAAAAGGAGCCAAGTGCATCTAAGATGAAGGAGCTGAACATCATGAAAAAAACTATTCTTATAGTGGAAGACACTTTGGATTTGCAATTGTTTTTGAAAGATCTTCTTCAAGAGCAGTACAATGTCATTTTAGCTGAAAACGGAAACGAAGGCTATCATTATGCTAAAAGTAACATTCCCGACTTGATAATAAGTGATATCATGATGCCAGAACTCGACGGTATCGAAATGTGCAAGAAACTACAAGACGAACCACTTACCCAGCATATTCCAATAATTCTATTGACTGCCAAAAACTCCACCCATTCTAAAATAGAGGGGCTAAAATCAGGGGCTATAGAATACATCAACAAGCCTTTCAATACGAATGAATTACTATTGAAAATCCAAAACATTCTTATTGCCAAAGAGCATATTATCACAAAATATCGCAAAGAAGCTATTTCAAGACCAGAAGTAACATTAGAAAAATCGCAAGACGAAATTTTTCTTGAAAATCTAGTCGCCAATATCAACTTAAGATTGGAAGATGCCAGTTTCAAAATGGAAGAGTTGGCTGCACCATTAAACATGAGCTATTCAACTATCTACAGAAAATGTCAAGCGTTAACAGGCCATACTTTAGTAGATTTTGTAAGAATATTGCGATTAAAAAAAGCAGCAGTATTAATTACCAAGAATGGGTATACGATTTCTGAAACAGCATTTATGACAGGATTTAATGATCCTAAGTATTTTTCAAAATGTTTTAAAAAACAGTTTAAAAAGAGTCCATTGAACTTTAAAAATGAGGCGGAAAAAATTGGCATTGATGAGTATTTAAACAAGCATGAAGTAGGGGCTTTTGTGTAGATATTATTATAAGATGAACTGTGGATCAAGGAGTCGAAGCATTTAGTCTAACCCATTTTGTTTTAAGCAAATCTATAATTATCAACCCTGATATCCTGGCAATTATCTAAGCAATCGTCAATCTATAAACATTGGTTTCTCTTTGCACAAACCCTAACTTTCGATATAAATTATTGGCAGCAACCCTGTCCGGACTGGAAGTGAGGTTAATACTTTTTATGTTTTTGTTCCTGACATATGCAATGGAAAACTCCATCAATTTCACACCAACACCTTTACCTCTGGCCGACTTATCTACCACGACATCTTCTATCCAAATTTTATCACCTGTTGGTATTTTATTAAATACCAAAGTCAATGTACCCAATATGTCATTATCCTCTTCTGCTATAAAAAGCAATGTCGTTCCGGAATTGACAATAGCCTCTAAGTCCTTTTTTGTGGGCAAGGCACAGTCTGGAGCAAGTTGAGGAATTAATCTCCTAAATGCATCCAATACCTGGTCGGTTACGGTAGTTAGTTTATAAATCTTCATAGTAACAAATTTAAGAATTTATTTGATTCTTATTCTTCATTAAAATTTGAATCCATAATACTATGCAAGACAGTCAACTACACCAAGCCGGTGGATAGATTTGAGCAATTCGGAAAACTCTCCCACAGATTAACATCTATATTTTAATTAATTTAGACAAAAAAAAAAAAAAAAAAAAAAAAAACAATGCCAGAACTACCAGAAGTCGAAGGTTATAAGGTTTATATAGACAACACTTCACTGCACAAAAGAATTACCGCATTTGAATGTCGCGATGTCCGATTGCTCAAAGCCTCACTCGCGGATTTTGAAAAGCATCTGATCAATCAAGAACTGACCGAAACACAGCGTATCGGAAAGTATTTATTCATAAAAACTTCGGGCCAAAAAATACTCGTCATCCATTTCGGAATGACCGGTCGTCCCAATTATTATAAAGAAAAAGAAGACCGCCCAAAATTTGGACATATTGTGCTCACCTTTGAAAATGGTTTCCATTTTGCCTTCGAGAACAAGCGCAAATTTGGCTGGTGGGACTTGACAGACTCCATTGCAGATTACAAAGTAGCTCGCAACCTCAGCGATGATGCAAGGGACCTCACTTTAGAAGATTTCAAAGCGTCACTGCGCAAGCGGAAAACGTTCATCAAAGCAGTAGTCATGGATCAAAGTGTGGCGGCTGGCGTCGGCAATTGGATGGCGGATGACATCTTATACCAATCCAAAATACATCCTGAGCAAAAAGTACAAGACCTCTCCGAAAAGGATATCGAAACCATTTTTAAAGCCATGAGACACGTTATAGAAGTGGCGATTGAAAACGACGCCCACCATCCTGATTTTCCAGAAGAATTTTTAATCCATAACAGAAAAGAAGGCGCAACTTGTTTTCATACCGGCACTGAGATCCAGAAAATAAAAGTGGGTGGCAGATCCACGTATTTTTCTCCAGGATGGCAAATATTGAAATAAAAAACTTACCAAATCCAATTTTAATTCACCTGAAGTTAATGGATAGTGCAGAAGTTAAGCCTCTTCTTTTTTGCGATTAGGAAACATCAAACTAAACAGATATCCGAACACGAAACAAGAAGCAACTCCAAAAAAGGAATACATTAAAAAGCTGATGTCTGTATAGACGCTGATATACCATATTAAAAGCGCACTCACTACCAGCCCCATTAAGGTACCTTTTGCATTTGCTCTTTTGGTGAGCATTCCCAAAAGGAACATGCCTCCCAATCCTCCTGTAAAAAGTCCCAAGAAGCGATAAAACTGGTCCCAAAGCGATTTGATTTCAGAACTTGCCATCCACAGGGCTAAAAGCACACCAAAAACACCAGTCACCATAGTGGCTACCCTCGCAATTCGCAACAATTTAAGATCATTTACTTTTGGTCGGAAATGTAAATGGAAATCGTTGCAATAGGCTGTTGAAACCGAATTCAAACTACTGCTTATACTCGACATTGCTGCCGAAAATATACCTGCTACCAACAAGCCTGAAACACCTACAGGTAACTCCCTTACGATATACCACGGAAAGATTGAGTCGTTGTTGGAAATGGCTGGCGAGAGCTTGTTGGGCATCTCAGAATAAAATATAAACAACAAGGTTCCAATTCCAAAAAAGATAATGGTTGCCGGTAATGTCAAGACCGCATTGGTATATAAAGTTTTTTGGGAATCCTTGACACTGGAGCTGGTCAAATACCGTTGAACAATGGTTTGATCAGTCCCTTGCGTGACCATCGCCGAGGCAAGACCACCAATAAAAACGACCCAAAACGTGGACTCGGTAAAATTAAGATCCATATTGGCAATATTGAATTTATCCCGATCTGAAGCATAAGTAATCATATCGCCAAAAGAGGTTTCTGTATGCAGCATAATCCACACCACCGCCAGGACACTACCTCCAAGAAGCACGATCACTTGCATGACATCGGTCCAAATTACCGCTTCAATCCCTCCAAAAGTCGTGTAAAAGATGCACAGTAGGCCCATAATTAATATACTGGTCTCCACTGGGATTCCGGTGACAATGGAAATGGCCAAAGATGGCAATAGCAATACAATGCCGATGCGCCCTAATTGAAATAAGATAAAAGATAAACTTCCAAAAGCACGCGCGGTATAATTGAAACGGTCCTCAAGGTATTCATAGGCCGTTTTTATTTTTAGTTTATTAAAAAATGGGATGAACACAAAGGCAATAACAGGGGTGATGAGGATTGCGGTTATATTCAGAAAAAAGAAAGACCAATCAGTTACAAAAGCTTTGGCAGGAATGGCCATAAAGGTGATGGCACTTAACAGCGTTCCAAACACACTTAAGCCCGACGCCCACCAAGGAATACGTCCACCACCCACAAAATAATCTTCGGTGGATTTCTGCTTACGTGCAAAATAGAGACCAATCAGGACCGAAATCAGTAAATATAAAGCGAGAACACTATAGTTAAGAACCCCGAAAGGATGTGCGGCATCAGCAATTTTAAAGCTTTGCACTCCCGAGGTACGAACACCAGGAGACACCTCTCCAGATACAATAATGAAATCGTCGTTATTTTTAAAAGCGAGAGTAGTAACAGGTATTTGAGAAGCTAATGTTGCATATACAAACCACTTCTTGGTAATCGTATTGTATCCCAATATGTCTTTAGAAAATCCAGGGTGATTATTCAAGATCTCATCACGTCTGGAAGTCAATTCATTTTTTATGCTGTCGGTGGGCTCTGCAGCCAATTCCAAACCAATGGTTTCCAATTCATCAAAAAGTATGGCGTCACTACCACCGTAAACCATTATATGCATGGAGCCCATTACTTCTGCCGATGCGCCCATCAACACCCTCGGCGCACCTTTTATGAGCAGCTCACCTTCCTCTGCCCAGGAATGCCTTTTAAAGTCGTAAGACAAATATGTTGTCAGTGTCTTTGACTTCTGACCTGCAATTTCATTTCTTCCCCCAATAACGAATAGCTTTTTATTGGTCTGTGTTTCTTGAACAGCTGTCGCATGAAGTGCTCTCGGACTCCCAGGAAAATCCGATAGTTTCTCCCACTGTTGCTGACCCTTTAACGATAACCTATAAAACGAATTGGTGCTACCAGCAGCATTATTCCCTCCAACCACATACACTGCATCTTCATACAGGACAGCTGAAGAAAATGCTAAAGGCTCAGGGAGATTCGGATATTCAGTAAAATCCACCTCCTTCGTCGCACTATTATAAGCCATCAGGAAAACCTGATCGCTTATAAGATTTTCATTATTACCACCAATACACAAAACGCCCTGCGGAATTGACACGGACGCCGAATAACCCAACGGCATTGGTAATTTTTTTGAGGATAACCGCCATTGGCCATTCTCAAAAATAAAAATGGCATCACTCCATACTTTTTTTCCGCCTTCCCAAGGTAATCCTTCTGGAAAATTTGCGCCTCCAGCCGCTAAAAGCACACCATTATGCCCGCCTCCCAACATTCCAGCATATCCAATGGATGCCGTTGCTGCATTTTCTGCAGGTAAACTGGGAAGATCTGCGAGTTCTAATTTGGAAATTTCTTGACCAAACGATTGTATCCAGGTAAAAATAATGACTAATAAAAGTGCCGATTTTTGAATTTTCTTCATATTTGGAAAATTTACTTATAAATATTACTTCTTTGTTCGGATACCAGTTAAATTTCACTCAAATTTGCTTGTCATATTATCAATCAAAATGGCACCTAAAGACATTGTCAAAAAATATGGCTAAATATAATAAAATAGAATTAATTGTATTATGTATTACATATTAATTTATAAATTTGCTTTGCACTCCGTTTTAACTTTTCTAATAGCTTAAAAAAAACCGCCATATCTAACAGAGCGTAAATCATTATTGGATAATAAATATTGTTATGAAAAAATTACTTCTGTTTTCATTTTTGATCTTAGCCTATCATGCTTCATTTTCGCAAGCAGAGATTACTGAGCACGAAATTAAAGATCATATCCTGTTTTTAGCTTCCGAAAAAAATGCAGGTCGGTATCCAGGCACCAAAGCCAATCGCGCTGTTGTTAAGTACATCGTCAAGGATTTCAAAAAGCAAGGCCTTCTTCCTTTCGCTAAAAACTACAAACAGAAATTCAAGGCCCGTTTACGGGTTGAAAAAGGCCAACCTGAAAAACCGCTCGCCAAAACCTGCAATGTTGTTGCTTATCAAGAAGGCAACGATCCTATCTTAAAAAACGAATACATTATTTTAGGTGCCCATTATGACCACTTAGGAATGGGTGGACCTTCCTCAAAATCAGATAAGAAAAACACAATTCATTACGGTGCCGATGACAATGCCAGTGGCACCGCCACCCTATTGGAAATCGCCGAGAAAGTCGCGGTTAACAAAAGTCAGTTAAAACGGAGTATCATTTTTATCGCTTTCGGTGCTGAAGAACAGGGGTTATTGGGAAGTCAATACTTTGTGGACAACCCGTTAGTTCCTCTTTCACAGATTAAACTGATGATCAACATGGACATGGTAGGCCGATTGAATACCGATAACCATGTGTATATGAATGGTGCGGGAACCTTCCCGGGAGGCGTAGAGTTCATGCAGAATTTAGGTGAATCCTTAAGCTTAACTCCAATAGTCCATGCTGGATCAGTGGGAGGCTCAGACCACGTGTCGTTTTTTAAGAAAGATATTTCCGTCCTTGGCGTTCACACGGGTGCACACCCAGAATATCATCGGCCAGAAGATACGGCCGATTTGATCAATGTTCCAGGACAAAAACAAGTAAGCGATTATATTTACAAAGCTTTAATGACTTTTGCATCCACCGATTATAAAATGGGATTTATCCCACAAGATTAATATTGCCATCAATTTGGAAGAATTCAAAGTAGACTCCTAAAGGAAAAATGCATCCACCCTTGTGGAGCTGTTATCCGTCGAAATGATTTCAGAAACCACGTATAAGTTTATACATTTTCAGATTGATTTTTTGTAAAAACAAAGTTTGTCAACTATTATTTATACCATCCATGAGAGTTATTTTATTTACTTTAATCGCACTTTTTACGCTGAGTAGTTGCACAGAAAAAACCAGATCTTTTACGGCATCTGAAATAGCCATTCTTCCAAAACCTTCATCTTTAGAATTAAATGAAGGCTCCTTTGCGATCAAAGACGGACAACAAATTTTCGCAAATCTTGAAGAACAGAAATCGGCTGCGGCAGATCTTCAAGCTTATATTACCGATACTTCAGGTTTTAAAACCTCTGTAGTTGAAAACTATGGCGCTTCCATCAGTTTTGAAAAAAATGAGGATTTAGCTCCAGAATCGTATAAATTAATAGTTTCACCTAAAAAAACAAGCATTTTAGCCAACGATGCCGCAGGTTATTTTTATGGGGTGCAAACCTTGAAACAATTGATCTCCATTGAGACTTCAGAAGATTCGCAAAACAAAACTTATTTGGTGCCATCAGTTAACATTACGGATAGTCCGCGATTTAAATGGCGCGCCTATATGTTGGACGAGTCCCGCTATTTTCATGGCGAGGAATTCGTAAAGCAAATGCTTGATCAAATGGCCTTATTAAAAATGAACACCTTCCATTGGCATTTGATTGACGATGCTGGATGGCGTATTGAGATTAAAAAATACCCACTTTTGACCGAGGTTGGTGCCTTTCGTGCCGATAGTGAAATTGAAACTTGGAACAGTGGAAAAACTTCGGGAGAGCCACACGGCGGATTCTACACCCAAGAGCAGATCAAAGATATTGTTGCTTATGCGGCAGACCGAAACATTACTATCGTTCCGGAATTTGAAATGCCAGGACACTCCAGTGCTGCCATTGCGGCTTATACTTGGCTGGGCACTGCAGGGGAAGCTATTGAGGTTCCGGTGAAATTTGGACGTTTGTACGACAACTACGATGTTACAAAACCAGAAGTTGTCACCTTTATTAAAGACGTTTTAGACGAATTATTTGTGTTGTTTCCATCTGAAGTCATCCATATTGGAGGCGATGAAGTGGGTTATGAAGTTTGGGAGAAATCGGCTTCTGTTCAAAAATACATGAGAGAGCATCATATTAAGTCACCTGCCGATCTTCAAATCAACTTCACCAACAAAATTTCAAAATATATTGAAGATAACGGCCGACGCATGATGGGTTGGAACGAAATTTTAGGCAAGAACATCCATGCTGATTTTGAGGAAAAGAAAGACGACCAAGAAGCAGAAACCGAACTGGCGAAGAACGCCATCGTTCATTTCTGGAAAGGCGATCTGGAATTATTGACCGAAGCTGCGAAAAACGGGTATGCCATTGTAAACTCGCTGCACAACAGAACCTATTTGGATTATAGCTATGAGTCCATACCTTTGGAAAAAGCCTATAACTTTGACCCTATTCCTGAAGGTTTGGATGCACAATACCACAATAATATCTACGGCACAGGCTGCCAAATGTGGAGCGAGTGGACGCCAACCAATGCGGATGTTGAACGGCAAACGTTTCCAAGAATTGCGGCTTATGCTGAAGTAGGCTGGACCGAATTGGAAAACAAAGATTACGACAGCTTTAAAATCGCACTTAAAAAAATGCAAAAACATTGGGATGATTTAGGTATCAATTATTTTAAGGATTATGCTGGACTTGAACCTGAACTCAAAGCGAGGCAAGAAACTGAAAGCAATTAATTCCACAAATTAGCTGGGAATCAACTTTTAAACTGTCAATTTCCAGACCTGTCAGGTTTCTAAAACCTGACAGGTCTCATTAAAAGAGTTGTGAAGATTAGTGTAATTAATGTAATTCATGTCTAAAAAATTGTAGAAATTAATACGAAAACCGTCAAGGCTGAACGAACAGAAAATTAAGGATTTCAACGTCTTAAAAAATGAAAAAATGAAAAATTTCTCATCGCTATTAATGCTATTACTCATTCTTAATAGCTGCGAAACCACAAAAACAAGATCTTTTACAGAAGAGGAAATCTCCATAGTTCCGAAACCTTCTGAAATGCTAATTAAAGAGGGTAGCTTCAGATTTACAGAAGACACAAAGATTTCTGTCGAGAATGACACGCAAAAACCCGCCGCCAAATACTTATCCGATTTATTCGAAAATGCTGCCGGGTATCCATTGTCGATAATAGATACGCGAGAAGATAGAGGAATTGTTTTAGTAAATGACGATGCCATTACAAGTGAAGCGTACACTTTGGAGGTCACTCCAAAAAAAATCACCATTAAAGCCAGTGATCCTGCTGGCTATTTTTACGGCGTGCAAACCTTACGTCAACTTCTTCCACCAAGTATCGAAACCAAAAACAGCAAAGAACAGAATTGGGTGATTCCGAGCATTCAAATTACAGACTCACCACGTTTTTCTTGGCGTGGGATGCACATGGATTTCAGCCGCCATTTTTTCAGTCTTGATGAAGTGAAAACCTTTTTGGACTATATGGCACTTTATAAGCTGAACACCTACCACATGCATCTCACCGATGATCAAGGCTGGCGTATTGAAATCAAAAAATACCCGTTATTGACCGAAAAAGGCGCTTGGCGTGTGGAAAGTTCCCATGACATCGCCTGCAACGAATTGGCAAAAACGGATCCTTCCTATATTATTGACGAACGACACTATCACAATCGTGATGGACAAAAAATGTACGGGGGTTTCTTTACCCAGGACGAAATCAAAGAAATCATTGCCTATGCTGCAGAACGTCAAATTGAAGTGATTCCCGAAATAGATATGCCTGGACATTTTAAATCGGCCATTGATAATTATCCTTATTTATCCTGTACTGACGAAGCCGGATGGGGCGAACTTTTCTCAACTCCAGCCTGTTTAGGAAAAGAAACGACCTATGAATTCACCAAGAATATTCTATCGGAAATAGCAGAACTGTTCCCGTCAGAATATATTCATATTGGCGGTGACGAAGTGAATATCCAATCCTGGAAGGAATGTCCGTTATGTCAGAAGGTTATTAAGGACAACAACTTAAAGGATGAACATGAATTGCAATCCTTTTTCAACAGAGAGATTGAAGTCTTCTTAAAGTCAAAAGGCAAACGCTTGATGGGTTGGGATGAAATTGTTGAAGGCGGACTATCCAAAGACGCGACGATGATGTGGTGGCGCAATTGAGCTCCGACCATGAGAGATATTGCGGCAAACAATGGCAACGACATGGTACTCACGCCGTGTTTTGAATACTATTTTGATGCCCAGCATGATGTGACACCATTTGAAAAAGTGTATAACTACGAGCCTATTCCTGAAGAATTCACTAAAGATCAGGCTAAACATATTTTAGGAATTCAAGCCAATTTATGGTCGGAAATGATTCCCAATTTTAAACGTTTGCAATATATGGCCTTCCCGAGGATGTTGGCTTTGGCAGAAACCGCGTGGACTTCAAAAGACCAAAAAGATCATGAGGACTTCCAAAAAAGAATGCTGCTTCAATACGACCGATTGGATGCCTTGGATATCAAATACCACATTCCATCCGTGTCGGGCTTTAAGGACAAAGTTGCATTTCTGGACAAAGCGACTGTTGAACTGCACGCGCCATTGGAAGGCATGGAGATCTATTACACAACGGATGGCAGTGTACCTACCAAGGAATCCAACAAATATACAGACGCACTGGAATTCACAGAAACAGTCACTTTAAATACGATTGCTTATAGAGGCGACATTGACAGTGACACGCGATCAGCCATAATAGAAAAGCAAACTTATTTAGAACCTGTAGAAATCAGTCCAAATGCGGGAAGTATCAAACGATGGGCGGGTGTTAAACAATTTTCTGTCGTGGATGATATTGTTTTACCAAACAAGGCCATGTTCACCTCAGTAAATAATATTGATTTTACTGGTCATGATGGCAAAGAACATGTGTCCATGGTGTTCAAAGGCTATTTTTATGCAGAGGAAGACGGGTTGTTTGAATTCGCCACAAAATCTGATGATGGTAGCTTGTTGTATATAGGTGATAAGTTCGTCGTGGATAATGGCGGCAACCATTCGGCAATGGAAAAAAACGGCATGGTGGCACTTAAAAAAGGATGGCATCCGTTGACTATAAAATATCACGAAGCGACCGGAGGCGGATCATTAGATGTTTGGTACACCGCTCCAAACGGTGATAAGAAAGTTTTAAAAGGGCCTGCTATTGGGGAGTAAATGATTGAAAAAATTCAAAATCAAAATTCAAAATTCCAAATTCCAAATCAAAATTCCAAATTTGTCATCAGATAAACAAATACAAAAACAAAATTTGAAAACAAGAATGAAACTAATCATTAAATTCTTATTCGCTTTTTCAATTCTAATGACCCTCGGTTGTCAGAATGCCAACAAAGACTTTACCATAGCTCAAACCTACGAAGAGCCCCAAGACCCTTCGCCCAGTACCGATGAGAATTGGGCTGCTCTTCCCAACGGATTACAAGCTTCGGTCACCTCAACGGACATCCGTTTTATAAGAAGCGAAATCCCGAAAATAGAACAGCAAAACACCTGGTCAGGAACTGCATGGAAAGGTGAACGGACTTCTGCACAAGTCGTTCTTTGGAGTAAAGATTCTTTGACCGAAGTCAATACGAAGTTTTCCGAATTTAAGTCGGATTCCGGCGAAACCTTACCATCGGAGATTGCCAAAATAAATTTTGTAAAATACGTGATTACCGATGAATATGCCGAGGGCTGTGGCTACAGAAAACCAGAAGACTATGCCGCCTCGTTGGCTGCAGATGCTTTAGATCCTATAACATCTTATGCTATTAAAGAACAAGAAACACGACCAATTTGGATCACTATCGACGTCCCAGCGAATGCCAAAGCAGGGATTTATAAGAGTACTTTCACCATAGATATTAAAGGACAGGACACCAAAACCATGGACTTTTCCATCCGCGTGATTGATAAAGTATTGCCACCGGCATCCGATTGGAAATTCCATTTGGACTTATGGCAAAACCCTTATGCTGTAGCACGATTTCATGACGTTGAACCATGGTCAAATGAGCACTGGGATTTATTAAAACCTATCATGAAACGTCTTGCAGATGCGGGCCAGAAAGTGATTACCGTATCTCTCAACAAAAGGCCTTGGGGCGGACAGACTTTTGATCAATTTGAAGCAATGATCGAATGGCGTAAAAAGGCTGATGGCACTTGGACCTACGATTACACGATTTTTGATAACTGGGTGCAAATGATGATGGATCTTGGCGTTAAAAATCAGATCAGTTGTTATTCTATGGTGCCGTGGGGCAATGAATTCTACTATTTTGATGAAGCTGAAAATAAAGAAGTAAAAATAAAAGCCGCTCCCGGAACTGAAGCTTATAACGAGCTATGGATTCCGTTTTTGGATCAATTTAAAACGCATTTGGAGCAAAAAGGCTGGAATACCATTACAAGAATCGCCATGGACGAACGGAGTCCAACAGAAATGAAGGCCATGTTGCAATTGCTCAATGCCCATGCCCCGGAATTTGGTGTCTCTTTTGCCGACAACCATAAAAGTTACAAACTTTATCCCAATGAATTAAAGGACATGTCCGTCGCATTTGGAGACCCTGTTGATGAAGCCGATTTGGTCATAAGAAGAGAAAATGGCTATATCAGCACCTATTATGTTTCCTGTGCAGATGACTTCCCAAATACCTTTACCTTCTCGGCTCCGGCAGAAGCCACATTTATCGGTTGGTACACTATGGCCGCCGACTTTGATGGTTTTTTACGATGGTCCTATAATAGCTGGACCGAAAATCCGCTGCAAGATTCCCGTTTCATCACTTGGCCTGCTGGCGATACCTACATTGTATATCCTGACAATAGAAGCTCCATTCGTTTTGAAAGGCTAAGAGAAGGTATTCAAGATGCCGAGAAAATTAGGATTCTGAGAAAGGAATTATTAGATAGAAAGCTATTGGATGAACTACATCATTTAGATTTAGTCATCGCTCAATTCAACATCACTTCAAAATCCAAAAATTTAGAAGACATGCTCAATGATGCAAAAAACACTTTGAATATTTTAGCAGAAAAACTTAATTAAATACGAGGTTCCAAAAGGATTAAAGAACCTTACTAACACCAATATTGCCGTGATTAAAACACAAAAATTGACAAGTAGTACTATTATTATGAAGATTTTATTTTCTGGATTATTCTTATTGATGACCTATTTTGGCTTTGCACAAAATTCAGACATCAATCCTACGTTTAAACAAACCATAATTTCTAATTATATTGACACGCCCACTCATTTTAAATTAAAGCAAAAAAACGTTGATGAAACTACCCAAAATTTACTCTCCGATTTTTTTAATGAGGACAACACTTCCAATAAGGGTTTTACGGTTACGGTAGGAGACATCAATGATCGATTCCATAGAAAATTCCTGGAAAAAGTACCTCAAAGCCCAGAAGGCTATTTTATTAATAGCAGCAATAAAAAGATTACGGTTATAGGCAGAGATGCACGTGGCACTTATTACGGTGTAAAAACGTTGATAGAACTTTTAGAATCAGACAAATTCCCACAAGGCGAAATTATTGATTTTCCTGATGTCCTTGCGCGAGGTGTGGTAGAAGGGTTTTATGGCACGCCCTGGAGTTTTGAACACCGCATACGTCAAATCGATTTTTATGGGCAAAACAAATTGAACACCTATATTTATGGACCAAAAGACGATCCTTACCATAGCTCTCCAAATTGGAGAAAACCTTATCCCGAAGATGAAGCCGTCCAATTAAAAAAGCTGATCGATAGAGCAGCATTGAACCATGTCGATTTCGTTTGGGCCGTTCATCCTGGAAAAGATATCCAATGGAATGATGAAGACCGCACGGCCCTACTCCATAAATTTGAACTCATGTACGATTTGGGCATTCGTTCCTACGCCATCTTTTTTGATGACATTTCAGGAGAAGGCACCAACCCAACACAACAGGCTGGCCTATTGAACTTCATACACAACAACTTTGTAACCGTCAAAAAGGATGTCAAGCCATTAATCATGTGCCCTACCGAATACAACAAAGGCTGGTCCAAACCCGAAGGTGGCTATTTAGAAACCTTAGGAAAAGAACTGGATCCTTCCATCAGGATTATGTGGACGGGCAACACTGTCGTGTCGGATATTGACCAAGAAACGATGGATTGGATCAACGCCAAAATTCAGCATAAGGCCTTTATATGGTGGAATTTTCCTGTGTCTGATTACGTGAGAAATCATTTGCTTTTAGGCCCAACCTACGGCAATGGCAAAGATATCGCCGATGATGTTTCAGGTTTTGTTGCCAACCCAATGGAACATGCCGAAGCGTCTAAAATCGCTATTTATGGTGTAGCTGATTACACTTGGAATATGGCGGCATATCAACCAGATAAAAATTGGTTGACAGCCTTAAAAGTAGTCATGCCCGAAAGCTATAGAGCTCTCGAGATTTTTGCAAGCCACAATAGCGATTTGGGTCCGAATGGCCATAAATACAGACGTGATGAATCTGTCAACTTTGCACCACAAGCGGATGCATTCCTGAGAGACCTTGAAGCCAATCAACAAATTGACAATTTTGAAACCGTCCGAAAGGAGTTCCAAGCGATGGTGGAAGCCTCCTATATTTTATTGAACAGTAAAGATAATCCAGTGCTTTTGGATGAGATCCGCCCGTGGGTAAAACAGTTCCAACTCCTTGGACAATCAGGTCTTGCCATGTTGAATATGTACACGGCATTACAAGAAAAACAAACGGACGATTTTGAAAGAAGTTATCAAGCACTCAAAGCTATTAAGGCAAAAATGTATGTAATAGACCGTACCGAAAACCAGAACCCATACCAACCTGGAATTAAAACTGGCACTTTAGTGGTTTCACCACTAATCGATAAAGGGTTTGCATACTTAACCAAAGCCTATAACCAAGCCTTTCACAAAAATTTAGAAGTAGAAGCCAATTATAATCCGCATCAATTATTCACAAATATTGAGCAGTTAAAAAATCAGCCGATCACATTAAGGGATAGAACGTTGGCGTTGAATCCGCCGTTGGAAGTGCTCCGTTTAGAGCCACAATCTTATTTTGGTTTTGAATTGCAGGATGTAGCGCAGGCAAAAAATATATCCTACAAACTCTCGCCAGCTGCAGTTTACGAGCATTTGGTGCTTGAGGTTTCAACAGATGGCGCCGAGTGGACTTCTGTAAAAACGGAAGTTAAAGATGATGCTATAAAAGCTAATATCAATAGAGAAGTTAAGTTTATAAGAATCATGAACACCTCAGGGGACATAGTAGAAGCTAAACTTGAGCATTTTACTGTTATGTTGAAGTAGCGAGATAAGTTTCACGGGGTTTATATTAAAAAAGTCAAAGCTACACACGTAGTTTTGACTTTTTTTGATGTAATCATCCTAATTTCACGATAATCCCCAACCTCGCTATGGCGTCAGAAAATTTTCCAGTCGGCTATAAATTCCTTCATCTAATAACGCGCTCATTTAAAACAATAGCTATATTAGAGACATGATTATCTAAAATTCCGAATTTATGACTAAATGTTTTTCATTCAATAAACAACGTGGGAATAGCATCATTTTATTGGTTTTTATATCAAGCTTTCTGACGTCCTGTCAAGATAAGGCTGTCCATGGGAATTCACTTCAAGACCATTCTTTAACTAAAGAGGAAAGACTCGATTTGTTTTTAGAATCGCCTATTACGATTAATACCGGCGCTAACGAACAGCGATTAAACATGATCAAATTTCATAAGAGCTATATCTTAAATGATAACCCACATTTTAATGCGGATAGTGACTCTATTAGTAAGGCATCTTCAAACAGCTATGTTATCCTAGATGGTTCGCATTTTGACAAAGAACAAGATTCCTTAATTCGATTGGCTTCAAATTCGGATGTGATTGAGATTTTAAAAAACAAATATGTGGAGCGCATCACCTATATGAGACTGAATTCAAACGACTTACAATTAAATTATGGCATACATATAGGAATGTCTCTGGAGACTTTCACGAAACTGTTCCCATTAACAATTGACGATCACTTTATCGCGTCATATAAGGACAACGACTCTTTTGAAGTGAACTTCATCTTTGATCAAGACAGCAAATTGTTAAAAGAGTTTAACTATTTATCAATAATTGACTGATTATTTATCCATATAGAAATTCCTATTACTTCTTATAAAGTTCAATATAATGCTTGTCCAACGTTTCTGAATCCTTGTACTTTTCACGGGTCTCCTGAAGTTTCTGTTTCATTTCAGCAACCACAGTGGCATATTCAGGATCATTGATCACATTGTTTATTTCCTTAGGATCTTTTTTGCGGTCATACAATTCCCATTCGTCAACATCATAATAAAAATGGATGATCTTATAATCCTTGGTAGCGATGCCATAATGCCTTTTCACGGCGTGTTCTGCAGGATATTCATAATAATGGTAGTACACCGCATCCCTATCCCAATGCTCCTTCTTGCCCGTTAAAAGTGGCACCAAGCTCTCGCCTTGCATGTCTTTTGGCGCAGTTACACCTGCCACTTCCAAAAAGGTTTGCGCAAAATCCAAATTCTGTACCATTTCATCTTCGGTAATACCTGGCTTAATTATATTTGGCCATTTGATCAATAACGGTGTTTTAAACGATTCGTTGTACATAAAGCGCTTGTCAAACCAGCCGTGTTCACCCAAATAAAAACCTTGATCCGAAGTATAAACGACGATGGTATTATCCGCCAGATTTTCATCATCCAAATAATCCAATACGCGACCTACATTATCATCAACCGAGGCAATAGTTCCTAAATAATCCTGCAAATAGCGCTGATACTTCCATACTGTGAGCGTGGAATCGTTCATGGTAGGATATCGCTTTTTGAAGTCTTCGTTGATGGGTCCATACACCGCATCCCAGCTGGCACGTTGTTCAGCAGTCATACCGTATAAGCTTTCACCGAGTTTGCTCCATTGCTCAATTCCAAGTTCCTTCACCGTTTCTGGCGTTAATTTATTATCATTGATGAGCGACATGTGTTTTAAGATGCCCATTTCGGCAGTTTTTGCAGCAGTACCTCTTGTCTTATAATCATCAAATAAGGTTTCCGGTAATGGAAAGGTCTTTTGTGTATATTCCTTATAATACTTTTCACTTGGCAACCAGGCGCGGTGAGGTGCTTTATGCAAGTACATCAACATAAACGGTTTGTTTGGATCTCGGCGGTTTTTCATCCAGTCCAAAGTCAGATCGGTGGTAATGTCGGTGACGTAACCCTGAATGATCGTATCTCCTTTTTGGGTAATAAATCGCGGATTGTAGTAATCACCCTGCCCAGGTAAAATCTTGAATTCATCAAAACCTTTCGGGTTGTTGCCAAAGTGCAATTTTCCAAACATGGCGGTTTGATAGCCTGCTTTCTGCAGGATTTGCGGGAACGTCACATTGGTAGTGTCAAACTCACTTAAGTTGTCTATTTTACCATTGATATGGCTGTGTTTTCCAGTAAGGATGACCGCTCTTGACGGCGCACATATAGAATTGGTGACGGTTGCATTGGAAAATAGCATGCCTTCTTCAGCAATCCGATCGATATTGGGCGTGTTTATCAAGGTCTTGTCATAAGCACTAATGGCTTGATAAGCATGATCATCGGACATAATGAAAATGATGTTGGGTTTTTCATGTGTGACCTGTTCTGTTTTTCCAGAAGTTTTATCTTGTTTACACGCTAACATAGACAAGACACTAATGACAATAGATAAGAGTTTAAAATAGTTCATGAAAAATTTATTTTTAATTTAATGCTTTTCGGTTTTTAAAATTTGCAAGGCATCATCGACCATATCTGCAGTTCTAATGTATTTTAATCTTAAGTTTTGACCAATTGAGGTTTCTATTTTAATGTTGTTTCAACAGCCAATACTCTCCGTGGAACCCTGTGAAACCTTTGTGGAACAACTTTTAAACCTGATCTTTTTGGAACGCTGATGACGCGGATTGTTTATGATTGGCACTGATTTTTATATAGTAAATACACTTTGTGTATCTCTGTGAAACCTCTGTGGAACTCTGTGTCACAACTTTTAACACTGATTAAAAGTCTTCAATCTAAAATCCGCAATCATCAATCATCAATCGTTAATCAACAATCCTATATCTCCACTATTCAAAAAGCGCCTCCACCCCTTCAATACTAAAAGATTCATTTTCAGGAGCCCTATGCTCTTTTCTGACGATATCATAAAATTTTTCCAGCAATTCCGGATGTTGGTCCATGATATTATGTTCCTCCCGGATATCGGCATCCAAATCATACAACTCGACTTCCTTATTGCCATTTTTAATGTTTTTCCAGATCATTTTCCATTTGCCCATTCTCACGGCGACTTGTCCGTTATACCCAGCAAATTCCCAATAGAGATACTCATGTTCCTTTTGTTTTTCGGTATTTGTAAGCGTATTATAAAAGCTAATGCCATCAGATTTATAGTCGGTTTGCACCTTGGTAATCTCGTTTAAGGTAGGCATGACATCGTAAAAGGCCGACATATGATCTGTTTTCGAACCGGCCTTTATTTTAGCTGGCCAAGTGGCAATCATAGGCACTCGAATCCCACCTTCATACAAAAACCCCTTGCCTTTGCCGTAACTGCTATCAAATGGCGCCGCACTGTCAAACCAAACGGCGTCACCACCACCGGCCGAGCTTGGCCCATTATCAGAAGTAAATACAATGAGCGTATTTTCATAGAGGCCTTCCTTTTTTAGATACGCGACCAATTTGCCCACATTTTCATCCAAATAAGCAACCATCGCCGCATAGGTAGCGTGCGGGTATCGGGTTGGAAAATAATCAGCACCTTCTCCCTCAATAAAATGATGCGGCTGTTCATCACCAAATTTTTTAACGTAATAATCGATCCATTTTTGAGGGGCCTGTAAGGGTACATGTGGGATTGGACTTGCCCAATATACAAAGAACGGGTCCTTTTTGTTTTCATCAATAAAACCCATCATCTTATCAAAAATCAACGTCGGACTATAATCGGGTTGTGTGTATTTAGCATAGGATTCTAAAGAAAACTCATCACTGCCTTTAGCCAAGCCTTCGTGTGGCGCAATGGTGTCATTATTTAAATACACTCGGTTTTCGTTTTCATACAAATGTACCGGCGTATAGGTGTGTGCTTGACGCTGGCAGTTGTATCCAAAAAAGTAGTCGAAGCCCATTTCTGTTGGGATGGACTCCGTTTGTGGTGCTCCCAATCCCCATTTGCCTACAATTGCTGTTTTATAATCTGCTTTTTTTAATAATTCGGCGATGGTGACCGTACTTTTAGGCATCTGTCGTTGCCCTTCCAAGGTCGAATCTGCAATCATAGCACGATAACTCCAAACGTCACCGCGTTCTGCCCATTCATCATTTCCTCTAATACTGGCGTGACCGCCATGCAATCCTGTCAACAATGATGCACGCGCTGGAGCGCAAACAGGTGATGCCGTATAATGTTGAGTAAATAACAAACCTTCGTTTGCTAAGGCATCAATGTTTGGCGTTTCAATTTTTGTCTGTCCGTATACACCCAAATCGCCATAACCCAAGTCGTCCGCCAATATATAAATGATATTTGGTTTTTGGGATATTGCCTCATGTTCTTGGTTGGCTACTTTCCCGTTTTTACATCCCCACATGAAAATCATGCTGATTAAAAGAATGAAGGTTCTTAATAGTTTCATTTTTGATCTGTTTATTTTGATATAATCGATATTTAACAGAAGCATTTAGCCTCAATTTTGAGTTATGGAGTTTATTGTGCTAAAAAAAGCTACCAATTGTAATGGTTAAGCAAATAGCCAAAGCAATAACACTAATTAAAGTCAGGATTTTTATTTTATGTTTTACAAGGTGGTGTATTCCGATAAATACAAATACAATTTGGGCCAGCATAAAAGGAATCGTGAGCATTTCTTGAAAAACACCAATTATTATACTATCCACTTGATATCTATAAAGCATATAAATTCCTAAAAAATAAAAAATTATTACCGAATTTATGATCTTAAGATTTCTATCTGTGATTAACTGCTTCATTTTTGTTCAATTTGCATTCCATTAAATATTATTAATGTTTAGTTGCAATGTTTATTTTTCCTGTTTTTAATCCTTTTCCTGAAACCGTTAGCGTAATCTTACCTGCATCTTCAGCCGATTGCACCAGAACCACTAATTTACCACTAAATAATTTCATGGTCGGCAAATGGAACATTTCCAATGAGGTGGCATCGCCATTGGCAGCAGCTCTATACGTTCCTGCACCCTTTACGTTAAAATATAACTGATTGGTAGCTGTTGGACATGGAATACCGCTTTTATCTACAACGGATACGGTCACAAACGCCAAATCCTTGCCGTCTGCATTGAGTTGGGTTCTATCTGCTTCCAATACTAATTGATAAGGTTTGCCTGCAGTATGAGTTTCTTTTTCTGCAACAGGCTTGTCATCCGCATCGTAAGCCACTACCTTAATAGTGCCCGGCTGATATTTGACATCCATCCACATCAGGCGGTATCTGTTTTTTGGCGAGCTCATATTTTTTTTCTGAACGCCCATGCTTTTGCCATTGACAAAAAGCTCGGCGCTATCATAATTGGTATAGACAAATACAGGCGTTACTTCGCCTTCACGGCCTTCCCAATTCCAATGTGGAAGTATATGCAAGGTTTCGTCTTTGGTATTCCATCGACTGCGATAGAGATAATACCGATCTTTTGGCAATCCCGCCAAATCATTGATTCCAAAATACGAACTTCGCGACGGCCACATATCATCATAAGGTGTAGGTTCTCCCAAATAATCAAAACCGGTCCAAACGAACTCGCCAATCACCCATGGTTTATCATCCTGCAACACAAAATCCTCATCTGGGATGTTAGACCAACTGCAAGCTTCCAGATCGTAGGAAGAGGACTGCAAATCGTCATACTGTTTCATTTTCGCTTCCACAACGGGGAATTTATAAATCCCTCGGGAACTTACGGTCGAAGCCGTTTCTGATCCCAAAATCAAGCCTTGTGGAAAGGCTTTATAAGCCTCCTCATATAAATGCACCCGATAATTCAACCCTGGAATGTCCAATACCGCTCCAAATCCCGAGGCCATCGTCGCTTCTACCTGATCCATGCCCACGGTGACTGGCCGGGTGGGATCTTCACGATGGAAGATGTCCTGTAGCCATTTGGCTCGTTTAGCACCCTCACTTCCCCATTGGTCAGGCACTTCATTGCCGGCGCTCCACATAACGATGCTGGGATGGTTTCGGGTGGCCTGAACCAAGTTGACAATGTCCTTTTCCGCATCTGTTTCAAAATAGAGATGGTAGCCATTTTCAACTTTCGGCTTTGCCCATTCGTCAAAACTTTCTGCTAAAAACAAAAAGCCCATTTCATCACACAATTCGAGTTGCTCGAACGAAGGCATATTGTGCGAACTGCGGATGGCATTGGCACCCATATCCTTCAAAATGGTGAGCTGCCTACGTAAGGCTGCAGTATTTACTGCCGTACCAATCGGGCCCAAATCGTGATGCAGACAAACGCCTTTAAATTTAATGACCGAATCGTTTAAACTGAAGCCTTTTTCAGATTCGTATTTTATTTTGCGAATGCCGAAGCGTGTTGAAATTTCGTCCTTTAAATCATTTCCCTTATAAAGCTGAGAAATCGACGTATATAAATAAGGGGTTTCCGGACTCCACAAATTCGGATTGGATACGGCAATATTTTGCTCAAACTGGTTGTCATAAAGCGTTTTTGTTGTATCGGTCGCCACGATTTTCCCCTCAGCATCTTTAATTTGTGTTACCAATATCAGATGCTCTCCAGACACATTCGTCTTGACATTGACCTTCGCCAGCTCTGACGAGATAAATGGCGTGGTTATAAAGGTTCCCCATTGCTTGATACTTTCCTTATTTTTGACAATCACTCTGACATTGCGATACAAGCCTGCTCCAGGATACCATCGTGAAGACCGCTCTCGATTGGTTAACTTAACAGCCAAGGAATTTTGTTGGTCGGCAAGGATATGATCTGTGATATCGAAATAAAAATAACTGTAACCATAATTCCAACTGCCAATTTTTTTGCCATTGAGAAAAACTTCGGGTTCACTCATAGCACCTTCAAAGAGAAGGATCACTTTTTTTTCAGCGGAAAAATTCGGAATGGAAAACTGATTGCGGTACCAGCCAACGCCAATATAGGGCAAGGCGCCTGTGCGTCCGGTTTTTTCGGTAGCCACCTCTTCGCCATTTTGGACAATAGCGACCGTCTGTTTATCAATTTCTTTATTAAATGGACCTTTTATCGCCCAATCGTGTGGTACAGTAACGGACTCCCATTTTGAATCATTGAAGTCGGGTGCGTAGGCATTTTCCACATCGCCTTTATGAAAACGCCAGTTTTTTTCTAAAGTCAAGACCTCTCTGGTTTTTTCTTGACCAAATACGGATACGGTCAATGTCATCCATAGGGCAATGAGCAGCAAGTTCTTACTTCTTTTATGCCCTATAGAAACATCAGTAATCTTCATTTTGGACTTTAAATACATTTATATATCATTTGGGCAACACATTAAATCATCATTTACAGATTATCGAAGCACCGGTATTTAAGATGTCGCCTCTAAGAGGCTTTTTTTAAATTGTTAATTCTACAAAGGTGTCATCCCTACGGGATTAAAATGCTTAGGAAATAGAGCTCCATCGGCCTCCCCGCAGGCAGCAGCGCCATCTCAACGCACGATACAATTATTTCTTATTTATTCTGAAACACATTGAATGGTTTTGATGTGCCATCAAGAGTCAAAACTACAACTCCGTGTGAAGGCACTTGAAAACCCAATGCTTTATCCGTACTCGTCCCAAAATCCTTCTTCGCCCATAAATCGCGGTAGCTATAGCCTTCAGAAGGGTCCAAACCTACAGTCTCTAAATCAAAAGAGATCATTGCCGTTTTTTTTGATCTGTTCAACAATGTGACCGCCACTTTTCCGCTCATGGTCGAGATTAACGGTTTTGCCCAAACTTCCAAATCCCCACGATCAACCAGTCGGCGCGCTTGATAGACCAAAGAATCTTGATTGAGCGCGATAAGCTCTTCGTTGGTCAATATCGCAATGGTTTCATCGCTCATATATCGCAAATCATTTCCTGCCAAAAGCGGTGAATTCATCATGCACCACATGGTAAAATGTGTTTTATCTTCTTCATAAGTCATTCCTCTCCCCACTTGTAACATGTCCATATCGTTGACATGCCCGGGAGAAGCGTATTTCCATAAATCGGCATTCAAGTCGATGATGTTTAGGATCGAGCTAAATTCGTTGGAAATATCTCCTGAAATACGCCACGAATCGGCAATTTGAAGCGCCCATTCTCCAGGAAATTCCCATCGGCAGATATTAAAAACCGTATTGGGCTTAATCTCTTTAATGATATTGGCGATTTGAGTGTAACGGGTTTCTTCATCAAGCCCAAGCCACTCGCCACCACACCAATCGACTTTGATAAAATCGTAATTCCAATCGTCAAGCATCAGTTTCAAATCTTTTCGATCATGTCCCATCAGTCCGGAACCAACACCAATGGTATCATTATCCCAATGGGAAGCACAGGTATTGATGCCGGCATCGGAATAGATACCAGCCTTTAAGCCTTTGGAATGGATGTAATCTGATATCACTTTCATCCCATTGGGAAACCGTACCGGATGGACAAGCAAATTACCATGATCATCACGACCGGCAAAAAATCCATCATCCACATTGATATAGGTGTATCCAGCCTGCGCCATCCCCGAAGATACCATGAAATCTGCTTGTGCTTTAATGACGTCTTCATTGATATTCACACGGAAATTATTCCAGCTGGACCATCCCATAATGGGCGTTTGTGGTTTCTTTATGACAGGAGCACTATTTTCATCTGTATCCATCGGTCTTAGGTCTTGCTCTTGATTTTTACAAGACGCGAGCATTATCACCGCTAATAAAAGACCATATTTTATCATTTCACTTGATTTATAAAAACCAATATCGACTTTCTGCGTATTGCACTAAAGTCGATATGGTGTTTATTTTCTCATTATTTTATTTTTTTATTTCTCAATAGGTACCATCCAATAGGAGTAAGAATAGTCCTTATATGGCAGCATGTATTCTGGCAATGGCAATCTTCCCCAGCTATTGATACTTCCCAAACCTTGTTGGAAGCCATCAATATTGACGAACACTTCTTTGCGCGGATCAATTTCTCCCGCGTGATGCTGTGCTCTAGCATCCCCAGTATGCAGATCGTCTTCACGGAAATTCAATGCTGAAACCGAAAAAGGCTTTTCACTCATGAATTTAATTCCTGATCCATCGGCTCTGGTAATTGCCGCCCAACGCACGTCCAATTTATTTCCTGTTTCTTGCGGACGAATATATGGGAAATACTGCTCTTCAATGGTCTGTTTGTATAGACCAACTTTTGCGGCGTGCTGTCTATCGGTATAGGCTTCAAAAGGACCTTTTCCGTAAAATGTGATGTTCTTATAAGTTTCTGGAAGTTCCAATGTATTTCCAAACTTATAGAAATTTGGATGCTCCCCTTTTATCGCTTTCAATTCGTTGGTTACTTTTATTGCTCCATTGCCATCCACCAAAAAAGTTTCAATTAATTTCGCATCACCATCGAACAAATCTCTCGTTAATGTAATTTCAACCTGAGTTTTTGAAAGTTGTTTTACAGAAGTGCTGACCTCTCCGGACGTACCTGCTTCTTTCCAAACTTTATAACTTCTTTGGGTTCCTGCACCGTAATCATTATCGGTAGGTGCACGCCAAAAGTTGACTTGTGGGCCCTTTTCCAATAAACTCTTATTCTTGTAGTTATAATCGGTGATAGTGCCCTTCTTTTGATCAAAAGTTATAGTAAAGTCTTCTCCTGTAACCGTGATCACACCGCCTTGCGTTTTTGAACTTACAGATGAGGTAGCACTTTCAGGAGCTTGAAACGTTCCTTCTTGTAATTTAAATTGTTCGTAAGCGACAACATAACCCGCTTTCAATAAAGGTTCGTCCGACTTTAATGCGGCAGACACATTAAGGAAATACTCGACCCCTTTTTTAAGTTGGGTTTTAAATGGAATCGTCAGCGCTTTTTTCTCTTGAGGCGCGATCTCAATAGCATCCAAGGTCCCTGATTCTACGACTTCACCATTGGCAATGACTTCCCAATTTAATTTGTAGTTTGATAGATCTCTGAAGAAATACCAGTTTTTAACATCTATAATGCCCTTAGCAAGATTGTTTTCATAAAATTTGATCTCTTGGTGTACATGCGCGACTTCATAAATGTGCGGATTAGGCCTTCTGTCCGGTTGCACCAATCCGTTATTTAAAAAGTTATTATCGCTTGGAGTCCCTTCCGGACCGAAATCGCCACCATAAGCAAAGATTTCCCGCCCATTTTTAACGGTTCTTAATCCTTGATCTACGAAATCCCAAATAAATCCACCTTGTAATTTGTCGTATTTTTCATATAAATCCCAGTACTCCTTAAATCCGCCCATACTATTCCCCATAGCATGTGCATACTCACATTGGACATAAGGCTTGGTTCTTTTGTCGTTTTTGGCGTAAGCTTCTACGTCTTCAGGCGTTTCATACATTGGAACGTACAAATCGGTATTCCATTCATGGACGGCACGTTCATATTGCACCGGTCTGGTATTGTCTATTCGTTTTGCAGACAAATAAGCCTCATAAAAATTATAACCATTTCCAGCTTCGTTCCCTAAGGACCAAATCACAATGGATGGATGGTTTTTATCACGTTCCACCATACGATTGACACGTTCCAAATGAGCTTTTAACCATGCTGGATTATTGGCTAAGGTTCGATCTAAAGCGTAACCCATGCCATGCGATTCTATATTGGCTTCATCAATTACATAAATCCCATATTCATCACATAGCTCATAAAAATAGGGATCGTTAGGGTAATGCGCCGTTCTTACCGCATTGATGTTGTATTCCTTAAAGATTTGAATATCCCTGAGCATATCTTCACGCGAAATGACGTGGCCAGTATTAGGATCATGCTCGTGACGGTTGACGCCCTTGAATAAAATCGGCTTTCCATTGAGCAAAAAGTTGCTGCCTTTAACTTCAGACGTACGAAAACCGAGTTTTCTGGAAATTGCCTCGATGACATTTCCTTTTCTGTCTTTAATGACAATGTTTAACTGGTATAAGTTTGGAATTTCAGCCGACCATGTTTTTACCTGTGGAATTACCTTTTTGAAACTGAAACTTTGTGCCGAATTAGGCGTTAACTCATACCCAGATGAAGTGCTGTAAACCGATTGGTTGTTTCTAGTAATCTCCACATCTATGCTTCCTTTTTGTTTTTTAGAATCGATGCTTTTCAAATCCAACGACAAATCAAAAACACCATCGGTATAGTTGTTTTCCAATCCTGCTTTGGCAAAATAATCTACCAATTGAATCTTTGGTCTTGCGTATAAATACACATCGCGCTCAATCCCTGAAATTCTCCAAAAGTCCTGACATTCCAAATAACTTCCGTCGCTCCAACGGTACACCTCCAAAGCAATACTGTTTTTTCCAGGCTTGACAAAATTGGTCACATTAAATTCTGCGGGCAATTTTGAACCTTGGCTATAGCCAACTTTCTTTCCGTTGATCCAGATATAAAACGCCGATTTCACCGCACCAAAATGAATGAACACATCTTTGCCATTCCAATTGTTAGGCAGCTCAAAAGTTCTTTTGAAAGAGCCTACAGGGTTATCACCATCTGGAATTTCCGGAGGGTTCAATTCGCCCTTTTGAAACGGGTAGGTGGCATTCACATAAATAGGAATTCCAAAGCCTTCCACTTCCCAATTGGATGGTACTTTAATAGTGTTCCAGTTTGAGGTGTCGAAATCTTCCTTATAGAAATCGGCTGGTCGTACTTCAGGAGTATCGCTATAATTAAACTGCCAAATACCGTTTAACAACATATAGTTGTCCGCTTTTGAAACGTCATCTTCCTTCGCCAATTCTAAAGAATTGTACGGAAAAAAAGTGGCGCGTGCATCCAACTTATTAATGCCTACGACATCTGGATTTTCGATGACCGGGTCAAGCGTTTGCGCATGTATGAACTGTAATCCAAAACAGATTATAAGTGCGCGGAGCAAAGATTTATGGATTTTCATTGTGATATATTTTTAATATTATTATTCTTTAAAATGAACTTTCAATTAGGTTCTTGTGTCTCTAATTAACGTATTTGTGCAATATTTTCTTCCACTTTTGATAGCCTTCCTTGCTTAAATGCAGCCCATCATAAGTGTATTTCGGTTTTAAAAACTTTTTACCATTTCCCATAGGCCTATGGAGATTAATATAGGTGATATAGTGAGTTTTAGCAAGCTCTTTTAACCGTTTATTAGTATCAATTATTTTCTGATGATTATTTTTATGTCCAGAAAATTTGTCGCCTACATTTGGATTAACCGGCAAAATACTCTGCAAGTATATTTTTGTATCTGGAGACTGCCTTTTGATCTGTTCAATGATTTTTTCAGTATTTTCTACCACATAATCCATATTTCTTCCCCTTGCCAAGTCGTTGGTCCCAATCAACAAAAAAACCTTATCTGGTTTTGAGGAGGTCACTTCATCCAATCGGAATAAAATACCATCAGTAACATCGCCGCTGATACCTCTGTTCACGGCATTTATATCGGGAAATAAAGCGTTCCAATCGCCACCTTCAGTAATGCTGTTTCCCAAAAATATAATTTCATTTTCGGTATCCAATGTATTCTCAAATACGTCCTTTCGCTTGTAATAATGGTCGGAATACTGTTGCGAATAACCAACACTTACAAATGCGAGTAAAAAAATGATGAGAAGATTTTTCATACTTATGATGCAACAGTTTTTGTTTGATTATTTCAGATTCCCATAGCGTTTACTCCAAGTAACAAAGTCTTCTTTTGCGCCATTTTTAAATGGAATCAAATAAAAACTATAAGTATGCTTGGATTCGCCTTTCATTTGGTATTTTTCCATCGGTTTTCCTCCCCAACTATTATCACCTGCAAGGCCACGTTGTCCTAAATCAATATTTAATTGGACCAAATCCTGCTCTTTAATATCATTGATATGTTTGGATGCATTGATCTGCGGAATACCATCGGTTTTAAATTCGTCTTCCAAAACATCCGTACCGCTATAAGCAATTCCAGCAGTGGTATCAAAATCCTCGTTTGGCATATGCAATGCGCCAATGCCCAAACCTTGAAGTTGGTTTGCTGCAACAACTAATAAACCGTTGTTATCGGCATCAGAGAACGCTGACCAACGCACATCAACCTTATATCCATTTTCTTGCGGACGTACATAAGGCACATACTGATCTCTTACGGTCGACTCATATAGATCGATAAACGCAGAGGTTTTTCTGTCTTGATAATTTTCCCATGGTCCACGACCAAAAAAGGTCATGTTCTCGTATTTTTTTGGTAGTTGCATACGCATGCCCACACGAGGAATGTCACCCGTATAATTGGTTTCATTTAGCGTATTATCAATTTTGACCACGCCATTTCCATAAATGTGATACTGCGATTCAAAAGTGGTATCCACTCCTGGTAAATCATAAATCACCTCAATAGTGATGCTGCCATCTGAATTGGACTTGGATGTCAGTTTTGACACTTTCATAAAAAGTGAGGCTTTTTTCCATTCGATATTTTTGGCCTGCATCTGGCTACCAAAGTCATTATCGGTTGGAGCGCGCCAAAAATTCGGTTTTGGACCATTGCCGTCTTTCAATAGTTCATTGCCTTCAAAAACATAGGATGTAATTTGTCCTTTTTCTTTATCAAAAACCAAGTTCAAGTCCTTGTTGGAGATCTCAAGATTATTTTTCGAATCCTTAATTTTCAACGTGCTTGTATTACCAATCTCAGTAATTTTCTTTTTATATTTTTGGGATAAAGGAATTTGCTCATGAGCGACTTCAAATCCTTTAGGAAGTAATCCCCAAGGCGCTTTTGTCTTTGCCGAAATTTCAACAAAATACTCGGTGTTTTCTTTGTAATCGACGTCTTTTAAAGGGATCCTGATGAGTTTCCCAGTATGTGTTTCTACCGAAATGGTCTCAATAGGAATAGTTTTTAAAACTTTTCCGTCTGCTTTTATTTCTGCAACAAAATCAAATTGATCCAAATTGGTGAAATCGTATAGATTTTCAAGTAATACACGCAGCTCATCATGGTGATTGATTCCCATTTCTTTGAAATTGATGAACTCGTGCACTTTTTTAACTTCATGCAGGGCAGGTTGTGGCGTGCGGTCCGGGAATACAATTCCGTTATTTAAAAACGAATTATCTGTTGGCATATTTTCGCCGAAATCGCCACCATAGGCATAAAAACGTTCGCCATTTTCATCAGTTTTCCATATAGACTGATCTACCCAATCCCAAATAAAACCACCTTGCAGATTGTCATATAGTTCAATGATATCCCAGTATTCCTTAAAATTCCCGGTACTGTTCCCCATAGCGTGCGCGTATTCACTTGGGATATAAGGACGGTCTGTTTTGGTTTTGCCTATCATTTCAAAAGTTGCCGGGGTTGGATATTGTGGCACGAGTATATCCGTATTGGAATCCATGTCCCAGATACTGCCGTCATAATCTTTATAGGGACGTTCATATTGAACTGGACGTTTTGTTCTGTCGTTATTCTTCATTTCGTCATATCCTTTGAAGAAGTTGACTCCGTTTCCAGCTTCGTTCCCCATCGACCAAATAATTACCGACGGATGGTTTTTATCCCGTTTTACCAAACGCACCATTCTATCTACATGCGCGTTTTCCCAACTTGGCTTTTTTGTCAATGAATATTTACCGTAATACATACCGTGCGATTCTATATTGGCTTCATCCACCACATACAAACCGTACTCATCACATAGCTCGTAAAAACGTCTTTGTTGTGGATAATGGCTTAAACGTACCGCATTGATATTGTTTTCTTTCCAAAGCTTGATGTCCTTCATGATCAGCTCTTCAGGCACTACATGTCCCGTTTCCGGATTCGCCTCTTGGGTATTCACACCTTTTAAGGTAATCCTTTGTCCATTGACCAACAGCAAACCTTGTTTAATTTCAACCGATCTAAAGCCAATTCTTGACGTGGTCACCTCAAGCGTTTTTCCTTTTTGATCTTTTGTTTCAATCAGAAGCGTGTATAAATGGGGGTGTTCTGCACTCCATTGTTTGACGTTTGGAAGCGTTGCAGAAAATGCAATCGGATCATTATTTGAGTTTTTTGCTGCAAATGATTTACTCTCTGAAGCGACTATTTTATTATCAGCATCCAATAATTTGTAAGAAACAGTGCCATTGGCGGTTTTTGAAAGATGATTTTCCATGGCCACATAAAGTTCAAAAACACCATCCTTATAAGCGCCATCCAAGACAGATACTACTTCGTAATCTTGGATCCTTACTTTTGGCTGTGCATAGATATAAACACTTCGCTCAATCCCGCTAATTCTCCAAAAATCCTGACATTCTAAATACGATCCATCCGTCCATCTAAAAATTTGAATGGCGATTTTGTTTTTACCTGGTTTTGCCGCATTGGTAATATTGAATTCTGCCGGTAATTTACTGCCTTGGGAATAGCCAATATATTTTCCGTTAAGCCATACAAAACCTCCCGATTTCATGGCACCAATATGTAGGAATAGTTCCTTGCCGTCCCAATCCTTATCGATATTGAAATCACGAACATAGGTCCCTACGGGATTGTATTCGCTGGGAACTTTGCCAGGGTGTGCAGGATAAATGCGGTCCACAAATTCCATATCATCAGCAACAGGTGCTTTATAATCGGCAAATTCATATTGATGGTTGACATAAATAGGAATCCCATAGCCTTCCACTTCCCAGTTGGACGGCACCTTGATATCATCCCAAGAAGACACATCCTCGTTTGGATCCATAAATGTTGTTGGCCGATCAGCAGGATTTCTAACCCAATTGAATTTCCAAATCCCATCCAATAATTGATGGTATTTTGGCGTATTGTTCAACGCTTCCTTTTCCGAAGTAAATGAAGTAAATGAGGCGTGCGCATCCATCTTATTTTCACTAATAACGCCTTCGTTCATAATATAATCTACGTAATCCGTTATCGGATTTTTTTCTTGGGCATTACCGTTGGAAACTACAAGAAAGACAAGCGCCAATTGGAGGGCAGCTGAAGCCGATTTCTTTAAAATTGTCATGAGAATTTATATAAATAAAGGATTAAAATTTTAATTATTATTTTTAGCAGATCTGAAAGCTTGCATTAAATCAATGACTTTCCGAACCAGTGACAATTGACATTATCATAAACGGGTTAAAATTAAGCAATATTCCATAAATAGTATTATGTACGACATATTAAATTTTTCGAAATTGGTTCCGTAAAAAAATCAGGTAATAACTTTTTAAGACACCCCACATAAAGAGACTATCTATTCATAAGTCAGATACGCGGAAACCAGCCAATGATTCAATTTATCACCATCAACAGGTGTCGCCGGGATTTTAATTTTTATATCATGATTTCCTGCTTTCAGATTGCCTAAATCCACCACCATCGGTTCCACAAAAGACCCTGGGCACCAGTTGGAACGCGACAAATCTGAAGAAGCAATGCGCTCTTCAATTTCCTTAATTTCGTATTTTCTGGTTTCCGAACTTATATAAGAAGCCGAATCTTTCTTGATCCACACGCCCGAAGTTGGATTGAAACGTCTAAAAGAGGCGCAATCATCACGCCACGGAATGGTATCCAATACCAATTTGCCGTCAAAATAGACACTGTTTTTGATTTTGATGAATTCATCTCCACCGCTATGCCCACCGTGCCCGGTTGTGATATAATGTAGTTTGACATTTTTGGCATCCTTTTTTAACTGAATGGTCTGTTCCAAGTCTTTATGGGCAAAATTATCGGGGATTTGCTGTCCGCCAACATAAGGAATGGTATTTACTATGGGTAACACGGAAACTTTTCGCTGTTTTCTATCGGAATACGTGAGTTCCATATCAAAATCATAGCCTTCGGAAGTCCAAGTGTCAATCCAGACGCCCACATAAAACGTTCCGGTGACCAAGCTTTCCAAATCGGTGATATCATGTTCCCAAACCACTTGTTTTTCCCATGATGGAATATAAACAGGTCGTCTATATTTCACCTTGTTATCGCTATAATAGCCAACGCCAAACGGGGTCATAAATCGCATTAGTTCTACAACAGGATTATAGTTTTTGCCAGTGACGAAACCGGCATATTTATCATCGACATAAGAATCGGTCGGGAATTTTTCGCCCTTTTCCGCAATGGAAAGAATGGATAGTTTTTCTGGATCGGTGACTACAAAACAAGATCCGGATTTGTCCCAACGATCGCCAGCGGAACGCACGGTCAATTTGATTTTGACATCGGTTCCATTTGCAAATGTAGGAACGGTCACCTTTTTATAGACCAAACGTCCGTCCATTAATCTGACGGCATCAGTATCCGTGCCTTTGTCACCAGTAAAGTTTATAGGTTGTTTTTCGAAGATCTTGTAGGTTGAAGGGTTTTGTGCGTTGGCTGAAAAGAGCGATGCAAAAAGAAATGTTATGAGTAGGGATTTGAATTTCATTTTTAGATGATTTTATATTTTGAAAATGTGAGTTAAAAAGACCTGTCAGGTTTTCCTCCTTCGGCGGACAGGTTAAAACCTGACAGGTCTGAACATGTGCATTTACTCTAAAGTGACTTTAAGCGTTTTAGCGTTTGCCAATTCGTCATGGCTAACAAAATAGCCTTTGTGTTTTTTACCGTTGATTAAAATTTGTTTGATTCGCCCCTTTCCAACTTTCTCGATGACCAATTCCTCGTTTTTATAATATTTGGAATCTAATTGAATAGTGATTTTATCGAATAGAGGCTTTGTAATCGTGTATTTTGGGTCGCCTGGAGACACAGGATAGAAGCCCATCATGGAATAGACCGCCCAAGCCGACATGGTGCCGGTATCGTCATTGCCAGGAAGACCATCGGCCGTGTTTTTAAAATGTTTTCTGAGCAGTTCCTCAACCATTTTTTGGCTACGCCATTCCTCACCTTTCACATAATTGAACAGATACGGATACGCAATTCCGGGTTCGTTGGCCATGTCAAACTGCTCGGTGTCAAAAATCTTTTGTAATTGATCCGTAAAGCCTTTGTTGCCACCCATCAATTTGATCAATCCAGGTACATCATGCGGAATCATAAACGAATATTGCCAAGCATTGCCTTCGATAAAACCAACGTTTTCAGCAAAGTTAGCGCCCTCATTTGGATCGAAAGGCTCGTACCACTCGCCATTTTGCAGTCTTGGTCGCAACATTTTTAAGTCTTTATCGAAAAGCTTTTTATAGGATAACGAGCGATGTCTAAATCGCTTATAATCGTCTTTTTTATCCAATGCATTTGCCAATAAAGCGATGGCATGATCGGCCGCATTGTATTCTTGCGTGGTTGACACCGAGCCGCCATGATCGGTTGTTAAATAGCCTTTTTCGATATAGTCCTTTAGGCCTGGTCGCAAGGGATTGTTTTCAAGCTGATCAGCACTTTTCAACATGGCCTCGTAAGCTTTTTCGACATCAAAGTCTTGAATACCTTTTAAGTACGTATCGGCAATGACGATACTTGCAGGATCTCCCACCATGGTAAAGGTTTCGGTAGAATTCAATTCCCATTTCGGAAGCCAGCCGTTTTCATCGTACATCTCCAACATGCTTTTGATCATATTGCTTTGTTGCTTCGGATATACGAGCGATAATAACTGGTGTACATTGCGATAGGTATCCCACAATGAAAACACGGTATAGCGCGTGCCTTTGGTGTTCCCTATTTTTCCTGTTTTAATTTCTGGGTAATCGCCATTCCAATCGTTCAAGGTGTTGGGATGGATTTGCGTGTGGTATAAAGCAGTATAAAAAATAGTCTTATCTTCTTTTGTTCCGCCTTCAACCTTAATTTTAGAGAGCGTTTCATTCCACACGTTATAAGTTGCTTTATAAACATCCTCAAAGAATTTCCCTCCCGTTTCTTGTTCTAAGTTTTCACGTGCATTTTCAATACTCACGTAACTCACGCCGATTTTAACCTCAATGGTTTCTGGCTTGTCGAAATTATAAGTGAAATAACTCCCAATGCTATCGCCAACCACCATTTTGGTCGACCTTTCCATGATTCTCGTTTTTCCATTATAAGTCATCCACTGTGCTTCTACACCTTCATAAAACGCAGGTTTTTTCCAAACTCCAAAATTGTCTGCCGGCTTGGAGAACTTAGCAACAAAATAGACGGGATATGCTGCCTCCGGACTGTTATAGCAGAAAGACCCTACTGAGCGCATGCCTTGAATTTCGGTATCGGATACAATTTGTACCATGGCGCCTTCTTCATTGGTCAGTCCCACTCCTAAATTCAGCAATACATTTGCCTGACCCTTTGGAAAACTAAATTTGCTCACCCCTACTCTCGTCGAAGCCGTAAATTCCGCCCTGACATCGTATTTATCAATTTGTGTACTGTAATAACCAGCCTTAGCTAATTCGTTTCTGTAAGTGGAACCATATTTTAAATGATCCGTTTCCAACTCTCCGGTGGTTGGCATCAGCAGTAAAACACCCAATTCCGGACAGCCAACGCCACTCAAATTGACATGACTGAACCCCGTTAAAAACGTGTTTTCATGCACATACGGATTGGACAACCACTGACTGTCTTTTTCCAAGGGTAAATTTTGCGGACCAGCAACGTTAAACGGGCTGATACTTGCCATACCTCTTGGTGCGATTGGTCCGGGATAAGTGGCGCCATAATTGGAAGTGCCAATAATTGGATTGACATAATCAGCGGGTTCTTCTTGTGCGACAATATTAAAATTGCCGCAAAAAATCAAGAGAATAAATAATGATCTGAACTGTTTCATTTTTTCGGATTGTTTTTTGAAATGCTTAATGAATACGGCAGGCTTTCTTTGGCTGTTCCCCATATTTTATTTGGAACATCGCCCATGTTAAATTCTAAACTTCCTCCTTTTTGGAGTGCATCAAATTTTAAAAAAGTGTTGTTATAAGATTTTCCATTCAATTCAGCACTTTGGATATAAACATTCGATTCTGAATTATTTTTGGAGGTAATTTCAAAAGTATTGCCGTTTTCCAAATGCAGTGTTGCTTTTTTAAACAGCGGGCTTCCAATGACATATTCATCAACACCAGGGGTTACTGGATAAAAGCCCAAAGCACTGAACACATACCACGCTGATGTTTGTCCGTTATCCTCATCGCCACAATAGCCATCAGGAGTAGCCGCATACAATTTAGCCATTACATCCCTGACTTTTTCTTGTGCTTTATACGGTTGATTTGCATAATTATACAAATAGATCATGTGTTGGATGGGTTGGTTGCCGTGCGCATAATTCCCCATATTGACGATCTGCATTTCTCTGATTTCATGAATGGTAAATCCGTAATAGGAATCATCAAATTTTGGTGGCATTTCAAAAACCTCATCCAGTTTTCCAGCAAACTGTTCCTTCCCACCCATCAAACCAATCAAACCGTTGATGTCATGAAAAACAGACCAGGTGTAATGTAAACTATTGCCTTCCGTAAACGCATCTCCCCATTTTAAAGGATTGAACGGACTTTGAAAACTGCCATCTTCGTTCTTTCCACGCATCCACATGGTAGAAGGATCGAACAAATGTTTGTAGTTCATCGATTGCTTGAAATATTTTTTAGCCAATTTAGGTTGGCCCATTTTTTGAGCCATCTGAGCAATGGTAAAATCGGCGTAAGCATATTCCAAAGTTCTGGCGGCATTTTCATTGATATCTACATCATAAGGCACATAGCCCAATTTATTATAATAGGTCAAACCTGCCCTGCCTACTGAATTTACTGGCCTACCCTCGGCAACCGTGGCATTTTTCAACACCGCTTCCAACAAGATATCAGCATCCATATCCTTTGCCCCTTTTAAATAGGCATCTGCAATAATAGGTGCTGAATTGGAGCCAATCATCACATCGCGATGTCCTGGACTTGCCCATTCTGGCAACCAACCCGATTCTTTATAAGTGTTGGCCAAGCCTTGCATGATCTTGCCATTAAGCTCTGGATACATCATATTAAAAAATGGAAAGACCGCTCTAAACGTGTCCCAAAATCCGTTATCGGTAAACATATAGCCAGGTAAAACCTTGCCGTTATACGGACTGTAATGCATAATATTATCATCAGCATCAAACTCATAAAATTTTCTCGGGAATAATAACACACGATATAAAGAAGAATAGAAGGTTCTTAAATTATCGATATTATCATCTTCAATCTGAATTTTATTCAATTCGGTTTCCCATGCTTGTTTTGCTTTCTCTTTGGTGTCTTCAAATGAATCGGGTCCAATTTCTCTAAAAAGGTTTAATCGGGCTTGATCTGGACTAATAAAAGAAGAGGCAACTTTAACATGAACTACTTCTCCTTTTTTGGTTTTGAAGCCGACTATTGCTCCCACGTGTTCGCCTTCGCTTTTCGTTGTGTTTTCAACCAATTGCCATCCATCTTTCCAAGTATGATTAATTTCAAAGTCCTTATCAAATTCGGCCACAAAATAGTTATGAAAATTTTCTGGAACTCCACCGTTATTATTCCGGGCGTAACCAATTATTTTGCGTTCTTCAGGAATAATTTTTACCATGGACCCCTTATTGAAAGCATCGAGGATGATATAGGAGTTTTCAGATTCTGGAAAGGTAAATTTAAAACTGGCCGCTCTTTCAGTCGGAGTCACCTCAGCCACCACATCATAATCGGCCAAATATACCGAGTAATGATAAGGCGCTACTGTTTCTGCCTTATGTGAAAACCATGATTCGCGCTCGTCTTCCTGAAATTTCAATTTTCCAGTTACCGCCATCAAGGAAAACGCTGCATAGTCATTCAACCAAGGACTTGGTTGGTGGGTCTGTTTGATGCCGCGAATTTTATTCTCACGGTATTTATAGGTCCAACCATCGCCCATTTTAGAGGTCATTGGTGTCCAGAAATTCATGCCCCATGGTGTGGCAATGGCAGGATAGGTATTTCCATTGGATAAATCGAACGATGAATCTGTTCCCATTAAAGGGTTTACAAAATCGACTAAATCCTTACTGGCGATATAGGCGTTGTTTTGTGCCTCCGAATTTGTGTTCACAAATATGAAAGCAATCAACAGCACCCACGACTTTTTTAAAATTAGATTTGACATTATATTTTTGTTTAACCTTTTCGCTACAGAATTCAATGGATTCAATGTTCATTTTCAATATTGAATCTTGAATTCCAAACCTTTTTTGTGCGACCCAACCTGGGTCGAAACTAAATAACATTCATTGTTCTACAATTGTGGAATTCCTACAAACGTTGAATCTACAAATGTGGAATCCCTCTGGGATTCTTCTTAAAAAAGCTCTTTTAAAATTTAACGAACTGGTCTTGATTCTTGATTCTAAAAGCGAAGCGGTCTTGATTCTTAATACTTGATACTAAATACATACTTCTAATTCAACTCCACCGCCTGACCATGACCTCGGTATAACTTCAACGGATCTTCCAACTCCACTTCTAAAATGGTGACATTGGCATCCAAATTCTTTGCTTGAGGCACTTCAATTCTTAGAATTCCAGGAATATTATTCCATGCGGCACCACCATTTCTTTCAAAACTCAGTTCTTGACCGTTTCCAACCACTTTGATGGATTTTACCTTATTTTGAATCCCTTTTAATGAGATATAATTGTTAGGCGTATCAAATAGGGCCAAATAAATTTTGGTTTCGTTTTTATTCAATAAAGTCGGACCGTAAAAATGACCATAAGGCAAACCAGCTTTTGTATCGAAAACTGCCGATTCGTGTTTGTTGACCCATTCTCCCAAAGCTTCCAAACGTTCCATTTCCTTATCTCCGATAGTACCATCAGGTTTTGGACCGATATTCAATAATAAATTCCCACCTGAAGCGATAACTTCCACAAAAGTTCTGATAATTTGTGATATCGGCTTATAATTGGTATCTGAAGGGTAATAGCCCCAATTATCATTCATGGTCATACAAAACTCCCATGCGCCATCAGGCCTTACAATAGGAACACCTTGTTCTGGCGTACTATAATCGCCGTAGGTTTTGAGTCGGGAATTGACAATTACTTCTGGATTCCACGTCAAAAGGGTATCTTTCAAAGATTCCGCTTGCCAGGCTTCACTTGATTGCTCCCAATCGCCATCAAACCACCACAAGTCAGGATGGAATCTATGGTCTAATTCCTTTAATTGATCGTGATTAAATTTCAAAAAGCGTTGCCATGGCGATAATTGATTTTGATTCTTTTGAGGATAATCCTTTCGGGTATCAGGACGTGGGAATACGACGTCATAATCAGGATGCGACCAGTCGATCAACGAATAATACAAACCTACTTTCAAGTCTTCCTTCCGCAAAGCATCCACCAACGGACCAACCAAATCGCGTTTGGCTGGGGTTTTCTCCACCACGTTCAACTTGCTCACTTTGGTATCCCATAACGCCACACCGTCATGATGTTTTGTGGTCAAGACGGCATAGCGGGCCCCAACTTTCTTGAACAATTTTGCCCAAGCCTCAGGATCGTAGTTTTTGGCGGTGAACTTTTTGCCCTGTGCCATATAGTCGTCATAAGTGATTTGCTTATGGTACAACGACCAAGATTCGCCAATACCGTTGACGCCATAATAGCCCCAATGCATGAAGATACCGAGTTTAGCATCTTGAAACCACTCCAAGCGTTCTTCTTTTGTTAGCTTTTCTTGAGCCGTAGCTTGATTGGCGACTAAGAAAACTAATACCGCAATAATCTTAAAATATTTCATCCTTAATTGATTTGTTTATATCTTTTGTTTTATCTAATCTTTTTAAAAATACCATCTTTATTAGAAAGTAATTTCTATAATGGTATCGATTTCATTTTGGTCTGATTCAGGGATTTCAATACGTAATCCATCTTTAGATTGGTTGGTATTCACATTACTTTTATTAGCGAATAATTTAGCCGATTTAATAATTGCCTTAAACTCTGGAATGATAATAGGTTTTGATTGTTTTTCTAACACATGAAGGTAAAGCACATTTCCTCTTTGGGTTGAAACCCAGTCTTTGCTTGGCGGGATAATTCCAGCTTTCGTCCCGTATATGGTCTCCCCGTTTGTTTTCAACCAATCCCCTATTTCAGATAGAGATTGAATATGTTCCTCTTGTATTTTACCGTTCGGCATAGGTCCGACATTTAACAGCAAATTACTTCCATATCCCGATGCTCTCACTAAATAATGAACAAGCTCTTTCTGTGATTTATGTTTTTTGTCCTGTAAGTCAAAACCCCAAGACCCATTAATGGTCGCACAAACCTCTCTTGGCAATTTACCAACATGGGATTCTGAAGTCCCAAAACCTGTTTTGTTTTCTCCAGGTAAGTCTCTTTCAAACATCTGAAAATCTTCTCCTGGTTTAAGAGCGTCGTGATGATTGTTCCCAATTAAACATTGCGGTTGTAGATCGTGTATTAGTTTATATATCTCGTCATAATGCCAGTTGGCATCCTTTTTATCCCAATCGCCATCAAACCAAATTCCAGCAATATCGCCATAGTTGGTCAATAACTCTGTTAATTGAGCTTTCATGAAATCTATATAAGCATTCCAATCCCCTTCATTTCTTCCTTCGATCCCATTACCTGTCGAACCTCTCGGGAAATAATCATCGCGATGCCAATCTAACAACGAATAATAAAAGAAAAGTTTGATTCCTTCCTTCTCACAAGCCTCTGCCAAATCTTTTATAACATCCTTGCCATAGGGTGTTTTTTTAACAATGGTATAATCCGTCGCTTTAGAATCAAACATTGAAAATCCATCATGATGTCTCGTAGTGATGGTCATGTATCTCATTCCCGCATTTTTAGCAATCTTCACCCATTCTTCAGCATTAAATTCAATGGGGTTGAAAAATGAAGGCAATTTCTCGTAAGCATCAATTGAAATATTTTGGTTGTTCATCACCCATTCACCATCACCCAAAATACTATATACGCCCCAATGGATAAATAGGCCGAATTTTGCCTCTTCAAACCATTGTCTTGCTTCTAAATTACTTTCGGACGGCACATAACTGGTTTGAGAAGTAACCTCTTTGGCTGTACTCAAAAAGATTAAGGCAACTAATATAATTCGTATCGACTTTAAATTCACTCTTTAATTAATTACAATTTCATCAACAAATAACCACACATCACCACCATTGGGAAGTGTTTTTAAACTTTCTGCAACGACTTTTACATATCTTACCGACTGCTCATCAAAAGACACTTTAAAGTCTTTCAAATCGGAAGCAGGATTTTTAGCAAAAGCTCTTTTTTCTACGCCTACTTCTTTATAGGTATTTCCATCGTTTGAAACATAGACTCTAACTGCTGTTGGAAAATAAATTCCGGGCCCTTGATTTTCTAAGGTGCCCACAAGCACTTCATGAATTGGAGTCTCTTCACCCAAGTCGACAACGGCTTCCATACCTTTGGCCAACCACGCTTGCCAGCGGCCGTCTTGGAAGTTTTTGGTGCCACGTAAGGTATTGACCATTCCAAACTCACCATCACCTTGATAGCGGTCGTCATAAATTTCCTTAAATGTCACTTTTTTACCAACGGCCTTATGAAATGCGACCGTCGTATTAAATGGCACACCAACCGGTTTATCGTCCTTAAATAATGACGCATGGATAGTCGTCGTTTTATTGATTTTTAAAGGTTCGGTGTATTTTATGGCATTATCTGAAAGTTCGTCTTCATTCAACGTATATCGAATATCTGCATTCGTAAATTCATTTTTCAGGCTTACGGAAGCTTCTTTGGTATGCATATCAATTTGCACATCGGCCATGACTAGGTAAGCACTTTTCGCATAATTAATATCTAAATACTCATAACGTTCGAAAAGGGTCAAGATTCTTTTTGAAAAATCATCCCAATCTCTGGATTCCTTAGGACTCCAAACGGCTTCGGATAATGCCGCTAACCTTGGATAAATCATATATTGTGAATGCGATTCCGTTTTAATTTGCTCCGACCATACATTGGCCTGTCCGCCCAAAACATGTTTCGCCTGCGCTGGTGTCATCGTTTCCACAACAGGGTCAAATTCGTAAACCTTGCTTAAAGGGATGTAACCGCCCCATGCCAAAGGTTCCTCATTTTGTGGGCCTTGATAATAATCAAAATACATGTGCGACGTCGGCGTCATGACCACATCATGGCCTTGCTTTGCAGCTTCAACTCCGCCTTGGACACCTCTCCAGCTCATCACCGTAGCCTCTGGAGCCAATCCACCTTCTAAAATTTCATCCCAACCGATCAACTTTCTATCGTGTGAAGCAATAAAACGTTCCATTCTTTTGATAAAATAGCTCTGTAATTCATCCACGCTGGCCAAGCCTTCATCTTTCATCCGTTTTTGACAATGTGGACATTTCTCCCAATTGGTTTTCGTTGCCTCATCGCCCCCAACATGAATATATTCCGATGGAAACAATTCCATTACTTCCAAAAGGACATTTTCTAAAAACTCAAAGGTCGATTCTTTTCCTGCGCAGTAAATCTCTGTGATTGGCCAAACCCCACCTGATGGCACTCCAATAGGTGTTTCAAAACAGGACAATTCCGGATAAGATGCAATGGCACTCATGACGTGTGCGGGCATTTCAATTTCAGGAACCACCTGCACGCCTTTTGATTTGGCATAGGCTACAATTTCCTTGATGTCTTCTTGTGTATAGAATCCGCCGTAAGTGGCGTCATCTTCTGGGGTCGTCACACGACGGCCATCCCAATGCGCATCTTCTTGATCGTTTCTGAAACCACCTATTTCAGTCAGTTTAGGATATTTTTTAATTTCAATTCGCCACCCCTGATCGTCGACCAAATGAAAATGAAACACGTTCATTTTGTGCATGGCCAACATATCGATAGTTTGTAGAATGTATTCCTTTTCGAAAAAATGACGTGCCACATCCAAATGTAAACCTCTCCACTTAAAACGAGGCTCATCGATGATGGTCAGATTTGGAATTACCCAGTCCACCTGATCCAATTTTGTTTTACTTTCAATTTCAGTAGGCAATAATTGTCGGATAGATTCCAAACCATATAAAAATCCTGAATAGGTCTTTGCGTTTATCGTGATTTTGTCAGAACTCACTACCAGTTCATAAGCCTCGTCGTTCAAATTTTCACCTACAATAAATTCGATAAAATTAGTTCTGGGCGCTTTTTCTGAAACACCCAAAGTCCATCCTGCTGCAGTTTTAAATTTATCCAATAGAACAGAAGCAATTTCCCTTTGCGAGTCATCAGAAATCACAAATTGGGTCTGGTCGTTAAATTCAAAAACACCATTACCCAGTTGCAAGTTTACTGGTTTTGGGATAATGGCGATGTCCGCCTCCGTAAAAACTTTGAACTTGCCACTTTGTTGGCAGGAAGCCATTAAGGCGATGATAATCAATACCATCATTTTTTTTAATACATTCATTTTCATAAATTTAATTTATTGTAGCGAGATGTCGCCTGATGTGGCTAATAATATTCACCTATTTATTGCTATTAATGTCCCTCCTACGGTACTGTTTAGCTTAAAACATTAGATACGCTATTCCTCCCAAGCCATTTTAAAAGTGGCATCTTCCATGCGATTGCCGTTTGCTTCATCATAGACGGCATAGTTAAATCCGGAACGCAAACTATAACCGGCATGCTCGCCATTTTTATTGATGGCAATGAATCCGACTTGCAAATATTCCATGTCCTTGTGGTTTTTATGCTTATTGTAAATGCGTTCCACGATTTCCTTACAGGCCTCAAGTGGCGATTTGCCCTGACGCATCAATTCCACCACCATGGCACTTCCAGCAGTTCTGATCACCGCTTCACCCAATCCGGTGGCAGCAGCCGCGCCTACTTCATTATCTAAAAACAGGCCTGCACCAATGATTGGCGAATCGCCTACACGGCCGTGCATTTTCCAAGCCGCGCCACTTGTGGTACAACCTCCAGAAATATTGCCGTCTTCATCGATAACCAACATGGAAATCGTATCGTGATTTTCGATATTGATCACGGGTTTATATTTGGATTCTTCCATCCATTTTTTCCAATCTCTTTCTGATTCTGGCGTCAGCAAATTCTCTTCCTTAAAGCCCTCGGACAATGCAAATTGAAGTGCACCTTCTCCAGACAACATCACGTGAGGAGTGTTTTGCAGTACTTTTTTGGCAACCGAAATGGGATGCTTGATACCTTGTAAAAAGGATACTGATCCGCAATCGCTATTATGGTCCATGATACAGGCGTCTAATGTTACTTTTCCGTCCCTATCAGGAAAACCACCGTAACCGACACTTCTCACCTCAGGATCTGCTTCAGGAATTTTCATACCCGCCTCAATAGCATCCAAGGCCGATTTTCCATTTTTCAATTGCTTCCAAGTTTCGTCATTTGCCGGCAAGCCATGATTCCAAGTGGAAATCACCAAGGGCTTCACTGCTTTTTTATTTGTCACAGTAGCTGCCACAACAGGTTCTTTACTGGTTAAATTGTTACAACTTAAAACTGTACTAACTCCGATTGTTCCTAAGGCAGCCTTTTTTATAAAATTCCTTCTATCTGACATCGTCTGATTTTTTAATTATATAGTTTAGATGATGGTGCCATTGAATTTCTAGTGGTTTTATTGGGCGTATTTCCCATATTAAAAACCAATTCTCCGCCCGCCATAATCTCTTTATGTGTTATGTAATTTCGGTCTATCTTCTCGCCATTTAGTGTAATGGTTTGAATGTATATATTGTCTTTATTGTTATCCAAAGCCTTTACCGTAAAGGCTTTTCCATTTTCTAAATTAACGCTTGCAGAATCGACCAGTGGTGACCCAAAAGCATACACGCCCTGCGCAGGATTCATAGGATAAAAGCCCAAGGCACTGAATACGTACCACGATGACATTTGTCCGCAGTCTTCATTGCCGCAATGTCCGCTTGGTTCATTTTGATATTGGGTTTCTAAAATCTCTCGGACCAACTTTTGAGTCTTCCACGGCTTTTCAATATAGTTGTACAAATAAGCCACATGATGACTCGGTTCATTACCATGTGCATATTGCCCGATCATTCCTGTACTGAAAATAGGTAATATGTCTTCTGGCAACGGGTTTAAAGTGAACATGGAATCGAGTTTCCTTTCAAATACTTCGTTTCCACCAAGAGCCTCCGTAAGCCCTTCGATATTGTGCTGAACTGACCAAAAATATTGCCAGGCATTACTTTCGCAGAAATATGGCGAATAATCTTTCGGATCAAAATCTGAAATAAAAGTGCCGTCTTTCAATTTTGGATGCATAAAAGTGCTGTTGGTATTATACACATTCCGCCAATTTTCCGAACGTTTTATAAAGGTATTATAATCGTCTGTTTTTCCCAAGGCTTTTGCGAATTGAGCAATGCACCAATCGTCATAAGCATATTCCAAAGTTTTGGAAACCGACCAATCATCTTCATCTTCCCCCGCTGGCACATATCCCAAAGCCATATACTCATCGATTTGTCGGGAAGCATCTGTAGCACTGGCGATACATGCTTCGTAAGCTAAATCGGCATCAAAACCGTCAATCCCTTTAAAATAAGCATCCACAATTACGGGAACAGCGTGGTAGCCAATCATCATATTGGTTTCGTTGCCTTGCATGGACCACACGGGTAATAAGCCTGTTTCCTTATAATGGGCCAGCATGGAGTTCACCATGTCCGACACTCTATTTGGATGCATGATGGTGTATAATGGATGCGCCGCGCGATAGGTATCCCATAGCGAAAAGGTATCGTATCTATCAAACTCTTGAGCGTTCATGATACTATCATTGGCGCCTTTATAATCGCCATTATGATCGCTCAATAAGGTGGGTGCCAACATGGACTGATACAGCATCGTATAAAAAATACGCTTTTTGGTATCGTCAGCTATCGTGATGTTGATTTTATTGAGTTGGGTTCCCCATTTGCTTTCTGCCTGGCTTCTTATTTCATCAAAATCAAAATGTGGTGCTTCCACTTCCAAAGATTTGTACGCCCCTTTAATAGTTGCTGTAGATAATCCGGTTTTTAATATGATTTGGTCGCCTTCTTCAGTGGCATAATCTAAAATAATCTTCGTGTTTTTTCCTGTAACTGGCGACTTCGATAACGAATCATTTTTAAATAATTGATACGAATTAAAAGGTTTCGAAACCTTAATTACAAAATAAACCCGTTGGTCTTTTGCCCATCCTGTAGATTTCCGATAGCCTTCAATGGTCGTGTCATCAACCACATTAAAATGCGTTTCGGTGGGACTGTCCCAATTTAAGGAATAACCCAAATCGATGTGAATCTGCGTGCTGTCGTCTTTTGGAAACGTGTATCTATGAATGCCAGTTCTTTCGGTGGCGGTCAATTCGGCCTTAATGCCGTAATCCAATAAATCGACCGTATAATACCCCGGCGAGGCGGATTCCTTTTCATGTGAAAAACTTGAAAAAGGCTTAAAGTGATTCGCTTCTATGCGATCTGAAAATCGGCTGTTGGTAGGCATCACTAATATATCGTAGAGATCGCCTGCACCTGTTCCGGATAAATGCATGTGAGAAAATCCGGTAATAATGGAATCTTGGTAAAAATAACCCGCAATTCGGTCCCATCCAGAAATCCCAATATCAGGACTCAATTGCACCATCCCAAAAGGAACGGTTGCGCCAGGATAGGTATTTCCCGGTCCGTCAGTTCCTATAAACGGATTTACAAAACTGGTTAATTTAACTTGGTTAGATACATCCGCAGATTCCTTGCACTGAAGCAAAAACATCGCAAAAAATAGCGTTATGAGACCAAATTTCTTCATTTTTAATTATTTAAAACTTTCTTTTGTTTCTTTAATGGTTTGCAGAAAAGCATCGCTTAATTGCGGTCCATCAAAGAAGGTCACTCCTTTTGCACCATGGTCCCTGGCATAATAAATGGCTTCCTTTAATTCTTCCGCAGATGTAAATGGCGGTAAAAAAACGCCCGTATTCAATCCGACATTTTTAGGTTCCAAGTCTGTGACGCCCTGTTGGGTGGCATAACCAATCCAATCGATTTCTTCGTTATAAAACCCGTGGTATATCATCGGATAGACTTCATCAATATTCCATTTATCCCAACGTTGACGCACCATATGATCAGCCATTTCAGGATAAGGAAAAACCGCTGCAGTCAATTTTTTATTATGTTTATGGACGATATCATAAGCGTCATTCACCAAATTACGAATCGCATTCAACCTGAAATTCTTCCATTCCATATCGATAGCGGTGTTCTCACTTTCCAACGGATTTTTATGATGTATTTTTTCGAATTCACTGATGCAGACCTCACAATAGCAAAAATCGAATTCTGCCATTTCAGTGTCCTGTTTTAAATCATATTTCGGAAGTAAACCGATTGGCAAGAAGATATCGGGAAAACGGATATAATCCAAATGCACACTTTCAATGCCCTCTACTTTTGCCATTTTCTCAATCAAACTTAAAATATGATTTCTCGATTCAGTCCGTGTCGGGCATAACCATTGATAGTAATTGACGTACGGACGGGTATCAAAACAGGATTTACCGTCTCTACTGACCATATACCATTCCGGGTGTTTTTGAGCAACAGAATCGCCTGGACGATTCACAGCCCACATCCACGCATGCACTTTTAAACCTTCATTGGCTGCTAAGGGCACCAAACGTTCCAATTCCTTAGGATCGGTTGATGTGTTAATCAGAAGCTCATCAATACCACCTTCCTTATATCTTTTAAATTCGGCTGTATAATCGGCATCCGCTTTGTTTTTATTGGAAGTGATCCAAGTACCAAATTTAAAATGCCCATCGGTAGAAGCCGAAGCATCCGAAAGATTTTGCTGTTTTCTTTCCTTTTGATTGCAGCCAACCATAGTTAGCATTAAGGTCGCAAATAAGAGGAAATTGGTTTTCATTAGTGTTTATTTTATAGTAAAGTTTAATATAATGCGTCAAAAAGCGTATTCAATAGCTCTTGGTCTTCGTCTAAACTATATTCCCAAAACATGGCGCCTCCCAAGCCTTTTTCCTTAATATAGTCTGCTTTCAACTTGATTTCTTTGGGTGTATCATAAGAAATAAAAATATTTTCCGTGGGATTCCAGAGGTAAGATGCTTTGGCGGATTCGTCGTACATTTTTTCGTACTTGCCAGATTTTAATTTTTCGAGAATCTCCCAGTAGGAAATAATATATCCGCCTTGATTGGCATTGGCGTATAAAGGAACTTCAGTAGGTGCTACTTTCTCCCATTGTCTGCCATAAAATGGGATTCCCAAAACCAATTTTTCAACCGGAACACCGGCTTTGATATGTCTATCTATGGCTTCTACCCCACTATTTCCGCCGTATTTTTCTTGATCCGATGGGTATAAGTTAGCATGATGCCCAGTTTGGAACATCCAACCCTGGTAAAAATCATAGCACATGACATTTATAAAATCGAGATGCTTATGTGCCTCGCCCAAATTGGTGTGATCGATATAGGCTTGATCGGCTCCTGTGGCAATGGTCAAAAGGTAATGTGTGTTGTCTTTTTCGCCCTGCACATCCAATGCTTGACGGATTTCAGCCAAGAGCAAGGTGAAATTATCTTTATCGGAGGGACGGAAGTCATTGTCTTCTGCACGTTGCCCAGGATATTCCCAGTCTAAATCAACACCGTCAAATTCGTGTTTTTTCAAAAGTTCCACACAGCTTTCTGCAAATTTCTTGCGTGATTCGTCATAAGCTGCCATAGTTGAGAACTGATCAGACCAAACCCAGCCGCCCACAGAATACAGGACTTTCAAATCGGGGTTTTGCTCTTTAAGTCCAATTAAGGTGGCGATTTTAGCCGCATCCGTTTCCAATTCAAAGGCCGCTTTACCTTCTACAATATTGGCAAAGGCAAAATTAATATGCGTGAGTTTTGTGGCGTCAATTTTTGAAAAGTCGTAATCTTCGTAGCCAGCAGCGTAGCCAATGATTTTTAAATCTACGTCAGATTTTTTTTCAATGGTTTGTTCCTGACCTGAGACCTCCCTATTTGTTTCTTCCTTTTTTTCAGAGGTGTTGTTGCACGCAAAAAATAGTGGGATTAAAAAAATGTATTTGATCACTCTCATAATATAATTTTTTTCAGACCTGTCAGTCCCGATAGCTATCGGGACTGACAGGTCTTTAACTAATTTATTGACTTAGAAATTCACCATCCTCTTTTATGAACAGCATTTTATCTGTAAACGGACTTTTAGTTGAAATGGTCCATCCAAAACTGTGGATTTCAATTTTAGGTTGAATAGTTTTTCCTTCAACAACTATTGGGGATGACGATAATTGCTCAACCGAAGTTGCCCATTGTTTATTAGTCTCGTAATGTTTCTTTTGAGCACGGAACAAATTATACATCTCCCATTTGATTTTTTCATCATTAGGGATTTCAAATGTATCTTTTCCGCCTGCTTCTGTTGAGGAGAAATAGACATAGCCCCACTTTTCAGGTTCGTGCATATTGATGACACCTTGTGAGGACCAGACCCAGTTGTATTCAGGTAAATAATCGCCTTTGGCATCTTTTTTTCTTCCGTATTTGCCATCGGTGATTTGATGATCCCAATTGACTCTTGAGAAATTCACCCGCCAAAAATCATCTTTAGGAACATTTTCTTCAAAATAAGCTTTCTTGAAAACAGCCCAAGGAATCGCCATTTCGAGCATCCAACCTTTGTCGGTGTCATTAGGATTGTTTAACGTTCCATCGATCGTGATGGCAGTTTTCATTCCTGTTGCGGTCCAATCGTTTAAAACCACATTGCTTTCACGATAAGGTTTGTTGATAAACAAATCCCAAACGGTGTTGAGGGCGTTTACCTCAATTTCATAATAATTATGGGTGTCGCCATCAGGATCAACAAAGACCTCGAAATCATTGTTGTAGAAAATAATGGCGTCGTGTTCAGTAATATCTGCCCAAACGTGTGGTTCGTCCATTTTTGCCAAAATATAGAAATAGGTGTCGTCCCATAACATTTTGACTCGAGTGTCATAAGTTGGTTTTTTAACCCCTTCAATATCTATAAAAAGGTTGGTCCACGCTACTTTATTCCATGAAGCATCGGCATCACTTCCATCAACGTCTATAGCTTCGCTGGTATGGTAGGCGATATAACTTTCGGGGACGGGAATGCCCTTAGATTGTCCGAATGTCAGCATGGACATGGTGCAAAATAGAGATGTTATAATTTTAATCATGGCATATATTATTTATTTGATATGTCACTCCGTTCTATGGTATATCGCTCCTTCAGAGCTCTTAATAATGTTTGGCATCGTTTCTATGGTATGTTCGCACCGTTCTATGGTATGTCGCCCCTTCGGGGCTAAAACATCCTACGGATTATTATTCCTATTAGTATACCGCCAGTTTTATCAGGGAGAATATCCTCAATTTTTATAAACTATTATCCTTTGTAAACTGCACCACTTCACTCAACTTTCCAAATGCCATGGCCACGACGGTATCAGCTGCACCATAGTAAATGGCCAGTTTATCTTCTTCTATATCGTGCAAGGCCGCGCAAGGGAATACCACGTTGGGTACGTCTCCTGTGGTTTCGTAAAGCTCTGCCGGACCCAATAAATAGGGCTGGGTTCTGTATTTCACTTTATCGGGTTGATGTTCATCTAAAAGAGCAGCCCCCATCGCATATCGGAAACCGTTACAGGTAGTGATAACCCCGTGATAGATCATCAACCAACCTTCATCCGTTAAAATAGGAATTGGGCCTGCGCCAATCTTGGTACACTGCCATGCACTATCAACAAATGCAGTCGTTTTCATTACGCATCGGTGCTCTCCCCAATATTTCATATCCGGACTATAGCTGATGTAGATATCACCAAATGGGGTATGGCCGTTATCACTTGGGCGACTTAACATCGCGTATTTTCCGTTGATCTTTTTAGGAAACAATACCCCGTTTCTATTGAACGGCAAGAAGGCATTTTCACATTGGAAAAACTCTTTGAAATCGTAGGTATAAGCAATCCCGATGGTTGGTCCGTGATAGCCATTACACCATGTGATCCAATAACGATCTTCAATCCATACAACGCGTGGGTCATATTTGTAATCAGATTCGATCATTTCGGTGTTTCCCGCTTGCATCACGATAGGTTCATGATTAATGTCCCAATCGATCCCATTTTTACTGAAACCAGCAAAAATATTCATCTGAACCGATTTGTTATCACACCTAAAAACACCAGCAAAGCCATCGCCAAAAGGCACCACGGCACTATTAAAAATACTGTTGGAGGATGGAATATCATATCTATTGATGATAGGATTTTCAGAATATCTCCAAACTACATCATTGCAACCTTCCGGTTTATCTTGCCAAGGAAATGTACTCATATACGTTAATTATTATTATTTATTATCATTGTTGTTCGATAAAGAATCAAGACCGCTGCGCTTATAGAATAAAGAACAAAGACTTGATTGTAACTAATTGACAAACACATGTATTTAAATTAAAATTGTCCAATCACTCTCCTTATAATAGTTTCTAAAAAGTAAAATGTCATTTTCAAAATCCCGTAAAATCCTTTGTTTCAAATAGGTCTATTAACTATTTATATTTTTTATCGGACACTAATGATTTATTATTTTTTATTCTAATCCACTATTTTTTGTTCTTGATACTTTGTAAGTCCTCAGTTTTCCATCGTTCATTGGTCATTCACCACTCACCTCTATAATCCTCATCCCCCTAACCCCAAAGGGAAATGGAAACATTTAGGTTAACTTGTTTTGTAAAAAAATCTTTGTTCTTTGTTCTTTGTTCTTGATACTTGATACTTTTCGTTAATTCGGAATCTTCCGCACCTTATCCAACCACGTAAACTTCAAAATCAGCGATGTTATCAAAAATACGCCTAAAGAAACAAATGCCTTAGGATAATCGCGGATAATAAAGTAAATGGGCAGTACAATCATGCTGGATTGCCATACAATCCCAATGGCACAATTTAACATGTCAGGCCAGAATTCAGAATTCCGTTCAATCTTAGATTCTTCTTTCCTTAATTCATTTAAAACAGGTTTCCAATATCCCCATGGATGCACGTTGGAATAAAAGGATTTCAGCACTGCCATATCCGTCGGTTTTGTGAGATAGGTGCCTAAGAAAGATCCCAAAAGTGAAACCCCAAATATGATTGGAAATAAGTAAATCGCCGATACGTGTGATAAGTCATATAGCAATGTACCTTCCGTAAATTGCCCTTTGTTCTGATCCAATAAGAATTGGAGACTGGCAATAATCAATCCCGATAGCATGCCCCAGAAATAGCCCCATCCGTTAAATCGCCACCAAATCCACTTCAAGAAATTGGCTGCCACATAACCACCAAATAGTGAACTGGTAATCCATAAGGTCAATGAGTTGATGGAATCCGCAAAGAATCCCATGAATACGCCCAAGCCTACCACGGCAAAGGATGCAATATGACTGGCTTTAATATAATGTCTGTTCGTTGCTTCCGGTCTAAAATATTTTTTATAAATATCATTGACAATATAAGCAGGTCCAGCATTGACGAAAGCAGAAAACGTCGACATAAAAGCTGCTAATAATCCCGCCAAAAGCAATCCTTTGATACCCACAGGAACGTGGAAATTAACCACTTGTGGCAATAAAATCTCCAAATCGCCCCAAGCCAAATTCGGATTGGCAGCCATCTCCGGCGCTAAAACTACCAACGCGATAACGACCACGCCACCGATTAATAAATACCGAGGGATAAACAGAACAAGATTGGTAAAACCGCTCATGTACGCCGCCTCTTTAACTGTTTTGGTTGAGAGGATACGTTGCATGTCAAAACTTGGGGTTGGTCCTGCGATACTGGCAAAAAACCCCTTAAAAAGACTCATGCCAATTAAAGCACCAAACATTTTATAGCCTTCTGAATCTACTAAATCATTAAATGCCTGATATTTCTCACTCCAATGGGTATCCAGCTCCCATCCAAAGAAAATATTTTTCCATTCCTCAGTAATTACACTGGTGATTTCAATATCGGTAAACGCCACAAACGAATAGGCAGCGATTAAAATTCCTGCCAAAACCATAATGCCATATTGCAAAACCTCAGTGGCTACAACAGAAAACATCCCACCTTTTATGGTGTAAACTGTGGTCAGGAAAATAATAATCAGAGCATAAGATTGCTCAGAAGTCAATAGTTCTGAAGCCCCAATATGTAGTGCTAAATCCCACGGCAAAATAACCGTCATGAATTTACCCACGCCTTCAAAGAAATAGGCAATAAATCCAATGGACGCAATCACCGCAAAGAGTGCCACAATTTTGTGAGATGCCCGTCCGGCTCTATCGTCGCCAAATCGCGTCAAGATCCATTCCGATCCGGTCATGATATTGGAGCGCCTGATCCAAACGGCCAAAAACATCATGATAAAAATCTGATTCCAGATGGGCCAGAGCCACATGAGCATAAAACTCTTGGTACCATAAAGGAAAAGCCAACCTACCATGAGTGCCGTTCCAGAAATATCAAACATTCCTGAGCCGTTGCTCAACCCCAGATAATACCATTTTATGGAATTGCCACCGAGAAAGTAAGAGTCCAAGCCTTTGGAAGCTCTCTTGGACATCCATATCCCTACGCCTAATGTTAAGACAATATAGACTGCAATAATTGATACGTCAATAATATCCATTAGCCGTTAGTTGTTGGATGGTTGTGAACTCGTTTTAACTCCCCAATTTTTATTGGGTTGGTCACCCATCACAAAATGTAAAGTTCCACCTTTCAAGATATCTTCATGTGAGATTCTTGTCTGATTAAAATCCTTTCCATTCAAGGTTGCGGATTGGATATAGAAGTTTTTATCTGACACATGTTCTGCTTCAACAACAAAGGTTTTATTATCTGAAAGCTTAATTGTTGCTTTTTCAAAAATCGGTGTTCCAATTTCGTATTCTGCCGAGGCCGGATTCATAGGGTATAAACCTATGGAGCTCAATACGTACCAGGCGCTCATTTGTCCACAGTCTTCATTTCCACTCAAGCCATTTGGAGTGGTATTGTATTGCGTATCCATAATTTGGCGCGCCCAATATTGTGTACGCCACGGCTGATTGGCATGATTGAACATATAAGCGATATGGTGGCTTGGTTCATTCCCATGCGCGTATTGCCCGATAAGTCCCGTGATATCTGCAGAAATATTATCGCCGGTAATTTCAGAGCTTTCTGTAAACAACTGCTCCAATCGTTTTGAAAACGCGTCATTCCCGCCGTGGATTTTGATCAAATCATCTACGTCCTGCGGTACAAACCAACTGTGTTGCCAAGCGTTACCTTCGGTATAATCGGTTTGTTCCCTATGGTTGGAATGTTTGGGATCAAAAGGTTCGTTCCACGATTTTCCATCTACCGATTTTCCACGCATAAATCCGGATCCTGCATCATATAAATATTGGTAGGCTTTTGATCGGTTTAAGAAAAACTGATAGTCTTCTTCCTTTCCTAATTCTTTTGCCATTTCGGCCACACACCAATCGTTAAAGGCGTATTCCAAAGTGATAGTCACCGATTCGTCCAATAAACTATAAGGAATATATCCGTATTTTTTATAGTGATCCAGGCCACGTTCATCCTGCATCATGGTGTTTTTCATCGCTTCATAGGCCTTTTCAACATCAAAATTACGAATGCCTTTTTTATAAGCTTCAACAATCACAGGAATGGAATGGTAGCCCGTCATGGTATTCGTTTCATTTCCGTATAAAGTCCAAACAGGCAAAATTTCTCTGACCTCATAATAGGCCAGCATGGAGTTGACCATATCTGACACTCGATCTCTGGCAATAAACGTCAAGAGCGGATGCTCTGCTCTAAAGGTATCCCAAAGTGACAAGGTGGAATAGGCTATATAATCTTTGGCCGTTACAATACTGTCATTCTCCAATCGGAATTGGCCATTCTTATCGCTAAATGTGACTGGCGCCAATTGGGCGTGGTAAAGTGCCGTATAGAAAATAGTTTTTAACGAATCCGTTGGGGTCTCAACAACAATAGTCGACAAGGCTGATTCCCATAACTTATCAGCAGCTGCCTTAGTTTTATCAAAATCAAAACCATCAACTCCCATGTTTTCTTTAGCATTTTCAATGCTCACAGAGGACAAGGCTACTTTAGCAAATAATTCGGTGCTTTTTTCAGCAGGATCAAAAAATAATTGAGCGGATGTTTTAACACCTTCATTTTCCCCTTCTTGAAAAACCTCTCCATCGACATATATGTTATAATCTGCAATTGGCTTTGAGAATTTCGCCACGAAAAATACTTTCTGATTATGCGCCCACCCTGTACTATGACGGTATCCGCTAATAGTGTAACGGTCTTCCACTTTAAGTGAGGTAGCAACCGCTTTATCCCAATTGATTGCGAAGCCCAAATCTATTACTACCGATTGTTCATCACCCTCTTTAAAAGTGTATTTATGATAAGCTGTTCTATCTGTTGTTGTCAATTCTACATTGACATTATGGTCTTCCAAAAACACTTGGTAATATCCAGGCGTTGCGGTTTCGTTATTATGATTGTAAGTGGACTTGTATGCTAAACTATCGCGTGAGATTGGACTTATCGTTAAATCGACCGCCTTATTAATGGGCATAAAAATAATATCTGCCAAGTCGCCAATCCCCGTTCCACTTAGGCTCAAATGACTAAATCCAATCGCGGTATCATCAGAATAATGGTAGCCTGAGCACCAATCCCACGCACTGATCCCGTTTACAGGACTTACTTGTAACATTCCGAAGGGCACGGTTGCACCCGGGTAGGTGTGCCCATGTCCGCCGGTACCGATAAACGGATCGACATAATTTATAGCTGATGCTTCATTTTTAACATTTTCAGGTTGCTTATTACAGCTAAAAATCAAAACAGCGGAAAGAAGAATTAGGTATTTATTTTTCATGCTTATGTTCTATTCTAAAATTATCGGATACTTTTTGTGTTTTAGGCTTTATCCTTTTACACCTATTTTACCGAACCTCTTTTTATTAAAAACTAATTTTTCAAATGGAGTTCACTCCATAAATTTTCATAAATTTAACCACAATTGAAATTAATTTAGACGGACAACACGTTAACTCTCCTGAACATCACGAAATTTTTTATTTAAATGACCTTTAGCTCCAAACGCATCTACAAAATATCATTTTGGCACCACATCATTTTTTGGGTGGTCTATTTTTTGTTCAACACATTTCGTTGGGGAAGTTACTTCAATGACTATCTATATTCATTAAAAACAAATCTCATAGGCTTTCCAATCCACATTACTTTGTGCTATTTTAATATTTACTTTTTGATGCCAAAGTTTTTGTTTAAAAGAAGATATATCCCCTACATCATCCTCATTATCTCAGCGATATATTTGATGGTCCTTGCAAAGTTCAATCTCACTTATTTTCTGATAAGTAACAATGTCTGGCCAGAAGGTCCTGAACCTATAAATCACTTGACACTTAACTACACGGTTGACATGATGATTGGAGAGCTTTATGTCATCACGTTTGTGACGGCCATTAAAGTGACTTTAGATTTTTTAAAGGAACAAAAAAGAGTTGCCGATCTCGAGAAAGACCAATTGGAAACGGAATTATTGTTTTTAAAATCGCAAATATCGCCGCACTTCTTTTTCAATACGCTCAATAATATCCATTCGTTGGCATTGGAAAAGTCGAACAAAACATCCAAAATCATCTTAAGGCTTTCAGAATTAATGCGGTATTTGCTTTATGAAACAAAGTCCAAGCGGCAATCTTTGGAAAAGGAAATTATCTGCATTCAAAATTATTTGGATTTGGAGAAAATCCGCCATGATGATCAACTTGAAATCAATATGTCCATTTCAGGAGATATGGAAGATAAAGAAATCGCCCCGATATTACTGCTCACTTTTGTCGAAAATGCTTTCAAACACGGGGTTAGCAAAAACATTGGCGTCATTAAAGTGGACATTGATTTCACGATTGAAGAAGATTTTCTGTATTTTACCATCACCAATCCATTACCGGCGGTATCCGAATTTAAAAACGAAATCAATCATTCGAGCGGAATAGGATTGGAAAATGTGAAGAAAAGATTGAATTTAGGGTATAATAAGGACGATTTTGAACTTACCATAAAAGACGACCAACATCTTTTTGAAGTAAACCTTAAAATTAAAGTGAGCAATTTATAAAGAAGGTTTTATCTATAAAGTCACTTAGTACTAAAAACAAATGACATGAAAATAAAATGTTTAATTATTGACGACGAGCCATTAGCTGTTAATGTAATTAAAAATTATTTACAAAAAATTGAAGACATTGAATTGACCGAGACCTTCAACAACGCTATTGATGCCCTAAATTTTTTAAAGCACCATAAGGTTGATGTTATTTTCTTGGACATAAATATGCCGGTCTTGGACGGTCTGAATTTTATCAAAAGTTTGAAAGAGCCTCCTTTAATCATCATTACCAGCGCTTATACGGAATATGCCATCGAAACCTATGAGCTTGATGTCCTCGATTATCTGGTAAAACCAATTGAATTCCCGAGGTTTATGAATGGGTTGAATAAGGTTTACAGAAGAATGAATATCAACCAACCTGGTACAGAGGCCAGCAAATCACGTCCTTATCTTTTCATTAAAATTGATAAGAAAAAAATGAAAAAAGTGTTTTTAGATGAAATTTTAGTGGTTGAAAGCTTAAAGGATTATCTGAAAATCAATACCACCAATGGCCGATTTTTAATCCATAGCACCTTATCGGATTTTACCAATTTATTGCCTTCAAACGATTTTATCAGGATTCATAGGTCGTATACCATTTCTATTAATAAAATTGATGCGGTTGAGGGCAACAGCATTGAAATAGATGGCATGAGATATGTCATTGGCCGGTCTTATCTTGACGAGGTCAAGGACAGGATTTTAAACTCTTCCATTTAGAGGATTAGTATTAATTACATCCTATTTGGTATTAAGTATTAAGACACCATATCTTCAATTCGGAAATTAAAAATCTATGGCGCTTCCGAATGAAAAAACACTCACTTACAATCTCCAATAATGCATATCATTCGGAATGAGAATAATTTCCGAAAGAAGGACTATTGAGTTCGTACTTCACTATTAATCATTTTCTAAACATTCCTATTTGTATTTAAACTGTATTTGAACAACAGCTAGTGTCCCCATAGCTTTAGTGACTGAAATCAAAAAGGGAGAACTTTTAAAAGCTCTCCCTTTCGACTAAACATAAAAATAAAAAATGAAAACTAATTTCCTATTCCTGTTGTGCCCACCACAATGGCGTAAACACGGTATCAGGACCTCCTAGTTTGTCAACGGCTTGCGCATATCCACTTGGGATATTGCTACCAAAGTTAGAAGGGTATTTCAATCTCTGACCGTAAAACTTAATACTATTGGTCATATAATTTCCTGAAGTTAAAGCAGGCATATTGGTTAATGCATTTTCGATAACAGGATTTTCAAAGAATGGCAACCCAAGTCTTCTATGATCACTCCAAGTTTCCAATGGTAACCATGGTGTTTGAGCGATAAACTTTTGAGTAATAATTTTAGTCAAAAGATCATTTTTTACCGTTCCATTCTTATAGATGGTGTTTTCAGGATAAGTCAAGGTATGGACACCTGGTGTATTTGTATAACCATCAATATAAGTCATTGCAACAGTGGCTGGTGGCTCAGCAGTATGTCCCCAACTTACAGAAGTCCCTACTCTATTGTAGTCTTCAGAAGTCAAATAATCACCTAACTCGCCAGATACGCCATTATAAGCAAAACTATCGGCAATTCCTTGCTCGTAAGCCGCTTGGCCACTCATAGGTACAGCCCAACCTCTTACAGCTGCTTCAGCAATCAAGAAGTAAGATTCCCATGATGCAAAGAATATTCTTCTGTTTGTACCATTTCTATATTTATTGGCTAAACGAGGTAATGTACCCGTATATCCATAAACTTTGTTTTTAGCTCCTTTATCACCCCAATCACCTCCAGCGTATGCATTCCACGTAAATGCAGCATCAATTTCCTTGACAACATTGTCAGAGTCATCTACTAAATTTCGTTTTGTAGTTCTTGCATCATTGGTCCAAGAAGGATATGAATTAAATTCAGGATCATTAAAATCTCCTGGAATCACAAACAGATCATATGCTCTAGGATCCATTGTATTGTGCAATCCATCAAAGAAGAAACCTGCAGAAGGATCATTGGTCATAGATGAAAAGTGGTTTTCAAACTTAAGTCCCATGTAATTTGCTGGTTTAATATGAGCGTGTTTATCTGCTGATAACAAATCTGCAGAAGGAATACCACCTAAACCAATCATTAAATTATTAAGAGTTGCAGATACTTCATGGTCCCACCATTCTCTGGTCATTACCCCTGTATATTCACTCCATCCACCTGTTTCGGCAACAGAGAAGTTATCGCCCGCAACTTTAATAAATTCATCAGCAACGGCACTTTCAAATTCTTCTTGTGCCTTACCAGGATCAACTTCCGACAGACGCATCGCTAAACGCATTCTTAAAGAGTTTCCGTACTTTTTCCATTTTGCATAATCATATCCATAAGCAGGATCTAATTTTTTCAAAGCATTATCAGGATTCGAAACGTCAAGATCTAAGGCATTTGTAGCCTCTTTTAATTCTTGAAGCATATAATAGTACACAGATTTGACATCCGTATACTCTGGGTTTACACCCTGAAAACCATCGATAGGAATAGGTCCAAAATTATCAGACATTTCACTCATTAGGTAAGCTCGCCAAATTCTGGCAACTTCTCTAAGATTAGGAGTGTGCTCTCTAAAACTACCCGAGGCAATTTGTCCGTCGGCAATTTCAATACCTGTATTAATTTTATTTAACCATGAAGACACATAACCATTGTAATAATCGCTAGTCCAACCATCATTTGAGCCTCCAACAGATAAGGTACCAACTCTGGTCATTCTTCCGGCATCGTCCCAATACAGAACAAAGATACGCTCTGAAATATGTGGATCTTGCTGTGCACCACCAATAGAACTATTAATGAAATATTCTATTTGTACCTGGTCAGCACTTGCCGCCACTGGATCAACGTTAATTTCTTCAAACTCAGAGCAGGACAGAAATGCTAAAAGCACCCCACCAACCAAGCTTGTTTTTTTAAATATTTTTCTCATAACTTATATATTATAATTTTTGTAACTTAATAGATACATTTATTTTAGAAACTTACAGATAGGTTTAAAAACACACTACTTGTTGTAGGAGGTGAAAGGAATTCAAACCCTGTGGCATTGGTAGAAGTCGCAAAAACAGACTCTGGGTCAATACCATTTAAGTTGTTCTTCATCATCCATACGTTATTTGCAGAAAGTCCCAATTTAACATTCTGTATGCCAGAATCTCCTAACCACGCAGTTGGAATTGTATAGTTGATATTGATGTTTCTCAATCTAACGTTGGTGGCATCATAAATATTGGCCTCATTAATACCTAAGTTTCCAGATCTTCCTGTTACTGCTGTCCAATATCTTTGTGGAGAAACACCTTCAGTATTGGCTGTGTAACCTCCGCTTCCATCACTTACAACACCATCTACAACAATGTCAGCTCTTTCACCGTTAACTACAGTTACTGCAGCATTTCCTGATTGTTGAAGAATAAGGTTTGAACCAGAGAAAATCTCACCTCCAATTCGTGCATCAATCATAAATCCGAAGGATAGGTTTTTATAACTAAAACTATTTGTAAATCCTAGCATTGCATCTGGCTGCTGATTTCCTAATTTGAATTTCTCGTTGGTAGCAGTAGGTAAACCATTACCATCAACAATTATTTTTCCGAAATGAGGACTTGTTTCATCTGATACTCTTGCGTATTTAGTACCCCAGATTTCACCGTAGCCACCGCCTTCTATAGCCAACACTGATAAGTTGTCAAATCCTCCCAATCCAAACTGGGTAACATCATCAGCTAAGCTTTCAATGGTGTTTTTGTTGGTAGAGTAATTAACGCTTGCATCCCAACTGAATCCTTCTGGATTGTCAATGATCCTTGCATTTACAGTTAGCTCAACACCTGTATTTTGGACATCACCGGCATTCACCATCTTTCTTTGGTAACCGCTCAATGGATCCAAAGGCAATGGAATTAACTGGTTGGTAGCATTTGATTTGTACCAAGCAAAATCCAAGCCCACTCTGTTATTGAAGAAACGTCCCTCAAATCCAATTTCTTGCGATTTGATCAACTCACTTCTTAAATCAGGGTTAAAAAGCGTACTGTTTGTTCCTGCAGTTGTATTGCCATTGGCATCATTACCAATCCAATAACTGTTATAAAGTTGGTATGGTGCAAGGTCATTACCTACAGTTGCATAAGATGCTCTAATTTTACCAAAGGTTAACCAACTTGGAAGATCTACATCATTTTTCGTCAATAATTCTGTAAATACAATTGAAGTACTTATAGATGGATAGAAGAACGATCTGTTTTCTTTACTTAAGGTAGAAGACCAGTCGTTACGTCCTGTAAAATCGACAAACAAGTAACCATCATAGTTGATTTGGAATGTTCCATATAAGGAATTTGTTCTTCTCTCAGTTGATCCTTGGCCAACGCTAGGACTATTGACCCCATTATTCAGAGAGAATAAGTTTGGCACCACAAGTTCACCAGAACTTCCACTAATATGGTTAGAACTTCTTCCCATGAGATTTCCACCAAGTGTAGCAGATCCTCCAAATTTACCAACAATGTCATCTTGAGCAGCCATCAATAGAAAACTGAAGTTTTTTTCAATAAATGAATCTTTTCCAAAGCTATATCTACCAGTATTATTTCCTGGGCTACCAGCATATAATTTAGATTCGGTAGTTGTGGTGTAAATATCTGCACCAGCTCTTGCCTCAGCACTCAACCAATCTGTAATGTCATATTTTATAGATCCATTTAATAAGAAACGGTCTCTTGCATCGTTACTCAATCTGTTTTCTGCAGACCAGTATGGGTTTTCAGCGTTTTCAGAAACGAACCATCTCATTTTTCCAAATTCATCAGTAGCGTTTCTAAATTGAGTAATATCTATAGATCTTGGCAATTGTGCTATCGTACCAAAAGCGTTATTGTTATTATTTCCATTTAATGGTCTGTTTTCAGCTTTAGTATTTATGTATTGAACTTTTACATCGGTCGTCCATTTTTTGGTTTCACCAAATTTTGTGACTGCACGTGTGGTCAAATTCAATCTTTCCAAAGTTGCTCCGGGAATATTACTGTCATCATCTAAATAATTAGCAGAGGTGTACAAAGATGTTCCTTCTGTTACTTGCTGTTGGAATGACAGGCTATAAGTTTGGTTAAACCCACCATCATAAAAATTGCCAAGGTTGTCATAAGCTCTTAAGGTTGTTGGTTTACCTTCCCAATCTGTTACTGATTGCCCTTCAATTTTAGGACCCCAGCTCAATTTTGATTGTGCATCATAGCTACCTTCAGTACCTTGACCAAAATGATTTTGAAGTTCCGGCTCAATGAACAATCTTTCAAAGCCTGTAGTTGCAGAAAAAGTAATACCTAATCCTTTTCTTACCTTACCAGTTTTTGTTGTAATCAAGATTACACCATTACCAGCACGTGATCCATATAGAGCTGCCGCAGAAGCACCTTTTAATACGGTCATGGTTTCAATGTCATCAGGGTTTAAATCTCCCAATCCATTCCCCATATCTTGGGAAGGGTTCCAGAAGTCTGTATTGTCAGCCCCAGTAAAGTTATCCATTGGTATTCCATCAACTACTATCAACGGTTGATTGTCTCCAACAAGTGAACTATTACCCCTAAGAACAATTTTTGATGAACTGGCAGGACCGTTACTTCCTTTAATCACCTGTATACCGGCTATTTTCCCAGATAATGCATTGGCGACGTTAGTCTCCCTTGCCTCTGTTAGGGCTTCACCCTTAATTTCTTGAACGGCATATCCTAAGGATTTACGTTCTCTTTTAATTCCAAGTGCTGTAATTACCACTTCATCCAACTGACTCACATCTTCAACGAGCGAAACGTTGATTGTGCTTTGACCATTAATGGCAATCTCTTGAGTAGTAAAGCCCACGTAAGAAAATTGCAAAGTGCCTTCCCCACTTGGTACATTAATACTGTAATTACCATCAAAATCTGTTGTTGTTCCGGTGCTAGTGCCTTTAATTACTACACTAACTCCTGGAAGTCCCAAACTGCTTGCAGCGTCTACAACAGTTCCTTTTACTGTCATTTGTGCCTGCATACCATAAGTGCATAGAATACCAAACACAAACAGTAATTTAAGTACCTTTTTTGTCATAATTTTATTATAAGTTTAATTTGATTTCTTAAATGAATACAATAAACACGTCATTTGTAAATATTTTCGACTAATGACGTTTTTACAAAGGAGTAGGGCGACATATAACCTTGTAGTTCGTGTTATTTTGCCAAATTTATGTTAAAATGGATCAGAATAATAGTATCATAACCACCACCAAATTTCATATAAAATGGTGGCATTATCTGACCGATTTACGTCGGTTTTTGTCCGTCACAACTTTAGCTTTTGTTTACAATTAAAAATTGAAAGTTTTGACAATTAACTCCTAGCGAATATTTTCGATCTTTCTGAATTTTCAGTCTGTGTTCGATTATTTTGATTTTTTGTGCGGAGGTAAACCGGTTTAAAAAAATTAAAGTTACATGGTCACCATGTTAAAAAATCGTTCTGAAATTTAAGTCGCTCACCTCTCTTACTTGATTATTTTCAATATCAACTGGAACACATGTAAACATCCATTTCCAAGAATTGTTATCCTGAGGAATTTTCAAGAGCACGGTATTCCACCCTTTTTTAAGTTGGATTTTTGTCGGCGATCGGTAAAAATAGTCCTCATCAATAAACGGAATCTCATCAGTTCTTGTCCCCAAATTGGGTTGTTTCCAATTGGGAGGTGCTATTTCGACGTTATTGACCCATAGTTTAGGATTCGTGGTGTGCCACTGCCCTTGATCAGGAAAAGGACCTACACGCCGACCCCCAGATCTTGACCAGCCTTGAAAACCTACCCAAAAATCTTGCAGGCGATCATCTGGAGAATAAACTTCCATGGTCGCGTAAAAAGTCCCAGTTTTTTCATTAGTCAATGCTGGAAAACCGAAAAAATGTTTGAAATGAAGCGTGCCGCCAACTTTGGGTTCAGACCATTTATAATCTTTTCCATCAACATTATAGGAAGCAACCAATGTGTTTTCAACTGGAAACTTCAAATTGACATCATTGTTATTCTCAAATGGCCCAATCACATTCCATTGGAAATCGGTTTGTCTGATATAAGGAAATTCCTTGCCCTCAAAAAAGAAATCACGATGGACGATGACCTTATCCTCAAAAACTTTGAATTCCTGTAATTCAGGTGAGTTTAACGCAGGTAATTTGGCCCAGTATTCCAATTTATTTTCTTTTCTACCTTTCCAGATCGCATCCGCGTAAAAAACGATGGAAGGATAAATAGGGTTTTGTTTTAGAATATCTCGTTCATTCGCTACGTTATTATCGGGCCAAGCACATAATATACCTCCCAAAGCAAGTTCATCTCCTTTAGGCTGTCGGCAGGGCTGTTGAAAAAATAAGCGCGACATGCCCGCAAAAGGATCCAAATGATTGATATAATTGGCGCGGGAGTCAATAAAACGATGTCCTGGTCTCGGATCAAATTGCGCCCAAAGCTGATTGATGGACGTAGAATCTCCCTTTACCTCAATACCTTCCATCCAAACGATCAGGTCTCTATCATGGGCCTTGACGCGATCCATGATTTGTTTTACAAATCCATCTTCCACGTATTCTTCCCGATTCCTGACCTCATCCGTACCGATATGAATGTACGGCATGTCTTCAGCACTAGCCAACGAACACAATTCATCAAACAAGTTCAATAAGGTGGGTAGTGCGCGTTCATCCTTCATGGTTTCAAACCCCATGGCTTTTCTAAAGGCCTGAGAATGGCCAGGAATATCAAATTCTGGAATCACCGTGATATGACGTGCCTTACAGAATGCTACAATGTCCTTAAATTCCTCTTGGGTATAAAATTTCCCTTTGCCTCGTGACGTGGCCTCTTCCGATTGCAATTGTGGATACAGTTTACTTTCCAGACGCCATCCCGGATCGTCGGTTAAGTGCCAATGGAAAACATTGTATTTGTATTGGGAGATGACCTCAATTTGCTCTTTTAATTGGTCTATGGATTGGAAATTCCGCCCGGTATCGTGCATAAATCCTCGGACTTTAAATGCGGGCCAATCGGTGATTTTCAATTTTGGAAACAGCCCACCTTGCCCCTGTTTTCTGAAAATTTGCTGAAGTGTTCTTATGGCGTAGTATGCGCCTTTCTCAGTAGTTGCCCAAATTTTAATATCGCTATCAATACTTAATTTATAAGCTTCATCTGGGTTAATGACTGGAAGTTGCTCCTTAATGATTTGAATTTTCACACCGTTGGACGACTCGTTAATGCCTTCTTTTTTGAAGAATGCGCTCAACCCATCAGATTCATTTTTAAAATCCGAGGCACCAATATGAATGGTTTTAAACGTCAATTCGCCTTTCCCATAACTGATTTCTTGTGGTGTTGGAATGATGGGATATTTGTTTTCAAGAGGATTTGCTCGTTGCAAATTGGCATATCCGTTGAAAATGAACAACAGATTTAAAGTTATAAAATAAACGACTGCAATAAATTTGTTTTTGAAAAGATAAGATTCCATAAGATTTTAATTTATAATTCTACAGACCTCTCAGGTTTTCCTCCTGCGGCGGACAGGTTGAAACCTGTGAGGTCTTAGCCACGTCTCGATAGCTCGGGATCACGAATGCAACAAACTGGTATAGAGACCTGACAGGTTTTCGAAACCTGTCAGGCCTGGTGTTACTTGTCTTTAGTTATGTTATTTCATCAATCGAAACACCACCACATCCCGAGAAGGCACTTCAATAGACATTTTGGTGTCCGTGGCTCCAACAATCGCATTTTGCCACAGATCTTTTATTTTATAATCGCCTTCAAAATCCTTGACTCTGATTTTGGACCAATCAATCTCATAGGTTTTGCTCGTTATTTCTCTATTAAAAAAGCAGATTGCAATATCGCCGTTGGTCAACGGTTTTTGCCAAATTTCAAAATTGCCATAATCTTCTATCTTAAAACCCTGCTTGCCCAAAACGTCTTGATTGATGGCAATTAATTCTTTATTAGTTAAAACACTATGATCAACAGGAGTCATATCCCTCAAATCGTTGCCTGCCATCAAAGGTGCGGCCAACATACACCACATACTAAAATGGGCTCTTGCTTCATTTTCTGGCATATTGTTATTTCCAACGGCCAGCATGTCCGGGTCATTCCAATGTCCTGGACCTGCATATTTTTCCAAGCCCACCTGCATATCCACCAGGTCTGACCATCCAATAAGATTCCCCCAAATATTACCGTCATATCTGGCGCCCATATCAATGTCCAAAGTCGTTCTCCACAGGTGTCCTACATCTTTTGCCCATTCCCATGGCTTATTTTCACCCCATTCGCAGAGACTAAAAACAATAGGTCTTCCGGCTTTGAAAAGTTCATCTCTCATCAAGGTGTAGGATGTGATCGCATCTTGTCCTTCAGTAAAGCACCAATCGTATTTTAAATAATCGACGTTCCATTTGGCATAGGTTTCAGCGTCTTGACGTTCAAAGCCTTTACTTCCAGGTCGGCCGGCGCAGGTTTTTGTTCCCGCATCAGAATAGATTCCAAATTTCAATCCTTTTGAATGGACATAGTCCACCAAACTCTTTATCCCCGAAGGAAACTTTTCTTTATCCACGATGATATACCCGTTATCATCACGGCCTATTTGCCAGCAATCGTCAATCACGATGTATTCGTAACCGACGTCCTTAAATCCGTTTTTAACCATGGCATCGGCCATTTCCTTAATCACCGTTTCGTTGACGCCGTCACATTGAAAACTGTTCCAGCTATTCCAGCCCATTGGCGGGGTCATTGCCAAATTGTCGAATTTTTGAGCGGAAATCTCATGTGATAAAAAGAACACTGCTAAAAGGAAGAGAATTTTTGCTTTCATGAATTTGATTTTTTATTTATTCTATACTATTTGAAAATGTCGATGCAGGCAAGCCATAACTATTGACCAGATTACCAGTGGAAAACGGCGTATAACCATATTTCACATATCTGGGATTTTCAATTTTGGGCGACCATAGCTGCAAGATACCGTTTACAATCTTAGTTTGTGCAGGGACAAATTGTTTATGATCGTTGGCGATAAAAATATCTTGCACACTTGCATTGTTGAATGTTTTTAAACCTTCGCCATGTTTAAAATGAATTTCGAGGGTGTTGCCCATGACGTTCACAAAATCCAAAAGTGGTCCAGAATAACCGATGTTAAAATTATAATCGTTATGAAGTGCTATTTTGGACAAGCGCTTCCCAACAATCCATTTTTTCCTTGGATGCACATCGGTTTCATTACCAACATCGTAACTGACTGCCATTCCTGTATTTGGGATGTCCAATAACCGTCGTTGTGAATCGCGAAAACCACCCCAGGTTGTCCTCATAAAGCTACTCAATTGGACATAATAAAATGGCAATTCCTCATTTTGAAAATGATGGCGCCAATCCTTCACCAACATCTTAAATAGCTTTGAATGCAACTCGATTTGGTCGGCATTGGATTCCCCTTGATACCAGATCACCCCTTTTATAGTGTAATCCTTGATGGGCATAATACCTGCATCAAATAAAATGGTGGGCTGATAAGGATGCCTGGCATTTATTTTGGTTTTGGAATGATCTTCCATATTGAGTTCAATTCTATTTGCAACCCACGCATCCACCATCGGATTTAAACGCGTGTCGTTTAACAAGTTGACAGTTTCATGCTTTTGTTCCATAGTTTCTCTACTGATCCAACTTTGCGTAGGTGAACCGCCGATGGCATTACAAATAATTCCGACCGGAACATTTAATTTCTTCTGAAGTGAATAGGCAAAAGCATAGGCCACGGCCGAAAATTTCTCAAGGTCCTTAGTGTTTGAAGTGGTCCATCCTGAAGATTCAAAATAATCTGCCGCATTGCAATTTTTAAGATCGGCTTCACTAAATTTTTCTCCTGACAGGGCTTTTCCATCCATAGAAAACAAAAACACTTGATCATTCAATGAGTCTTTTAAAACGGTGGTGGCGCTTTCCATATCTCGCACCATGAAATCCATATTGGACTGTCCCGAAGCCAGCCAAACTTCACCAAGAAACACATTATTTATTGCCACGGATTTAGTTGCGGTGGAAAATTTTAGTTGATAGGGTCCACCTGCTTCCATAGACAGAAAATCAACTTTCCAATGCCCATTAAAATCAGCCTTTACGCTTTTCGTCTGTTGATTAAATTGAATGGTCACCGTATCACTATAGTTGGCCGTTCCATTAAAACTTATGGTTTCATTTCGTTGGAGAACCATGTTTTCTCCATAGAGCAACGGCAAATTTAAATCGCCATAATCTCCAGTGATGGCACTGAACACCTTATTGGCGATAATTTGGGCGCCTTCTTTGGTGGGATGTAAATTATCCGGGAAATATTCTGGAAACCGGTACAAAGGTTCGTGAAGGTCAATTACATCGACAGAAGCTTTTTTGGCTATAGTTTCTATTTTTGACTGAATTTCCTTAAAACTTTCGCGCATGCCTTCTTCAAACCAATGATGTCCTGAAAAGGTAGGTGTCATTCTGCAAATAATGACTTTTGGTTTTGATGGCAGATTTTCATAGACAGAAATCATATCCAGATAATCCTGTTCAAATTCGTCTTTATGCTTTGGCCAATTGTTGTTGCCTTGATCATTTAATCCTAAATGGATGATGACGATGTCGGGGTCAAAGTTCTGCGAAGCTTTAAACACTTCCTTTTCCCAATAAGGCTTGTGCCCGTTTTTCAGCATAGTGGCACCGGAAAACCCAAAATTTTCTACCTTATAATTTGAGCCCAATAATTGCTGAAGTTGTGCTGGATAACTGTTTTCTTCCCGCTCCTCTATCCCAGCGCCATAGGTGACGCTGTCTCCTACGCAAGCAACTTTTATAGTTTGGGAAGATAGTGTCAGAGAGAAAAGCAATATCATTGACACTATAAAAGTTTGGTGCATATTTGAAATTGTCTTCATTATAAAAATCATCTTTTTAGTATTTTCCAAACTCATCCGACCATCCAAACAACAACATACGGAGCAATCAGAGTAGTCAAGATGCCGTTGACACACATGGCCAATCCGCTATAGGCACCAGACAAATGTCCTACTTCCAACGCACGTGCTGTTCCGATACCGTGCGCTGCGGTTCCTAAAGCAGTGCCCATAGCGGTTTCGCTTTTTATACCTATTAGTTTCAAAAAACCTGGACCGAAAGCATTTCCAAATACCCCAACCGCAATCACGACGCCTGCTGTAAGCGATGGAATGCCTTCTGTAATCTTTGTTATTTCAATGGCGATAGGCGTGGTGACTGAGAGTGAGACAATCGATTTAATAACAACCTCAGGAGCATTCATGAAAATTGTAAGTAATGAAACCGACAAAATACTCATAATGCCGCCACAGCAAACTGCCAATAAAAACGGATAGATATTATGTTTGATCAATTGATATTTCTCAAAAAACAAAACGCCAAGTGCTACAATTGAGGGCCCTAAGAAAAAAGTCAAATACCTTCCACCTTTATTATAATCGGTAAAACTGACTTCAAAGACCACCAAGAACAAGATAATTAAGGTGATGGCTATCAACACTGGATTGAACAGAACAAATTTAATTTTTGTCCGTAACGCCCGAGCAGCAAAAAAAGCAACCAGCGTTATGACTATTCCAAAAACTGGAAGATTATAAAACGCTGTCATTTTTCTCAAGTTTTTGCTGTATCAGCGCTGTCACGTATAATGTTATCAAAGTACTTACTCCCGCAGCAACCAACAGAACGATCCAATGCGATTTAATAAAATCAAAATAAGACATGAGCCCAACGCCAAAGGGAATAAAAAACAACACCAAATAGTTCAGCAACGTATCTGAGGCGGGTTTTACCCATTCCAGTTTTATCAGTTTCACTTTCAATGCCACAAAAATCAAAATCATTCCCAAAATATTGCCCGGTACTGGTATTTCTACAAAGTAATTTATCAATTCTCCCAAACCAAGGAATAAAAACAAGATCAGGAAGGCTTTGAGCATTTTCAACCCGCTCTTGAGCAAATTCATGGTTTTTATATGGATTTTAAATGATGTTTTACTCATGCGAAACATTTGATATTTTAAAAGAATAGGCATATTTAGATGCCAATTCGCCTAGTTTGAGATGAGGAGCTAAAATAATCAAATCTTTAGTATTTTGTTTAGGACGATGGATAGACCTCAAAGTCCCGATAGCACTCGGGATGAAACCTGTCAGGTCTCAGTCCCCATTAAACAATACCTACAAGGTCCTCCTTCGGCGGACAGGTAAAAACCTTGCAGGATACTTTCACTTATAAGATTACTTCTTAGGCTTTCTGTAGGTATCCTTTCCATCCGTTAACCAATCCAAAGAAAAGCTTACAAATGGATTCTTTGTGTATTCGTCTTGCTCAAAAAACAAACCAATATCGCCATTGGCAAGAATTGTCATATCCGAATATGCTGAAGGGCCCTCGTAAATGGTTTTGCCCTCTGACCATGTTTTGCCTTCGTCGTAACTAATGCGAACCGTCATATTAACACGGCCTTTTTCAGATTTGGCATTAGAAAAAAGAAGTCTGTTCTTTTTATAACCATCTTCAATTGCGGTATATCGAATGATACTTGCATTGCAACCCGGATCAATTAATTCTGGAGCTTCTTCAGTGGTCCATGTTTTTCCTCCATCGGTGGATGTGTGTACATAACGCATACCCTTTCCATTGACACGTGCATTGATCATTAAAGTACCGTCAACAAGCTCTATAACTTTTGATTCGTCGGCAGGTTGGATAGGTGTGTCGATAAAATACCAAGTTTTACCGTGGTCATCACTTCCAAATAAATGTAATCCGCTATTGAGATTCACCATGGTATGTAGTAATTTTCCTGAACGCGTTTGAATACCTCTGCCTGAAGTTATGAATTTAAAATCCTTATGCCATTCAGGTTTTGCTATCTGAGAGGTGATATCTACTGGTTCGCTCCAAGTTTTCCCATTGTCAGCACTTTTTACATAATGAAGGTAATAGATGTCTTTCTCCGTATCTAAATTCATGTAATTGTAAAACATGAAAATTTCGTTGGTCACATGATCCACAATCAAGGAGGGATCTGAAGCCGATTGTCCATAAGGAAAATCCACAACGGTTTCAATATCAGACCAGGTTTTCCCATTATCAACGCTTCGTCTTATAATGATGTTGATGTCTTTACTCCACTTTAAATCGCCACAGCCAGGAACTCGTTCGTCAATTGCAGCAATCACATCGCCATTTGGTGCCGTTATAATGGCCGGGATTCGGTAACATTCTACCCCTTCAGTCATAGAGGTATTGAACAGGTCTTGAAATACCGGCGCACCATCAGTACTGGCGGTATTTTGGGTTTTTACACCGCAATTAAATAGGAATACTGTAATTAATAGTGCAATTAGCTTTCTCATGGTTATGAAATTTATAGTTTTTATTCGTACATATTATATAGATCTGCATGATGCAACTCTTGAAAAAATTCGGCTATATTATGGACAACCACATCTAAAAATGCGGTGCCCTTGGCTTGGGTAGCTTTCTTCGGGTTTCCCACTCCGGTATCTTCAGTGACATGGGTCCATTGGCGTTGCGCGCTGACCCAACCATCTTTGAGTCCTTTGATTTTAAACTGTTTAGCACTTCCACTTCCTGCTTGACCCAATGGCAATACCAAATGAGGTGCAATATGTTGCATGGCTGATGTTTCCAATTCGCCAGCATGGTCTCCCGGTTCATCAAAATAAGCAGTGGCATTGGCTGCTTGCCACCAATTGATTGAACAAACGAAAACTTTTGGAAATTCTAAACTCAATTCCCGGATCATTTGTTTAAAATTGTTGCCGCCATGGGAATTGACAATGACCAATTTATGGATGTCATGCGCATTTAAGACCTCAACCACATCTTTTAAAACCGCGTATTGGGTACTGGGGTTCATGTTCATGCACAACGAAATATCCATCTGTCCCGTATTGACTCCAAAAGGAATGGTTGGCAATACGATGACTTTTGCCTTGTTGTTCCAAGCTTTTTCTGCAGCTGCAATAGCCACATACTCTGCCTGATAATTATCCGTAGCATAAGGCAAATGGTAATTATGGGCTTCAGTGGCACCCCAAGGCAAAACGGCAACGGTAAAAATGGTTTCCTTAACCGATTTCCAATTGGTTTCTGCCAATACATAAGGTCTAATGGATTTTCCCATTTTCATTGATTTAATTTATTTTTCTATACGTTCAAAAGTTTTCCAACATTGATACATGGCTCTTGGAACGTGGAAACAGCCTTTCCATTTTCCGCCCTTTAAATCCAACAACACTTCACCTTGCCTGTTTAAGTAGCCATACCATTCGCCATTATCAGCATCCGAAAAATGCGACCAGGCATAGTCGTGAACTTTTTCGTACCAGTCCATAAGTTCCTTCCTACCCGTGTGTTCATAAGCTTTAGCCAATGCTACCAAGGCTTCCAGATGGACCCACCAAAGTTTTTGATCCCATTCCAATTGTTGTGGCGGCTTTCCTAAAGCATCCATAAAATAAAAGATACCACCGTATGTTTCGTCCCAACTATACTCTAAGATCCGTAAAATGGTGTCTGCAGCTTTTTCAATAAGTTGTTTGTCTTTCCTTCTAACACCAATGTCAATCATAAACCACATGGCTTCAATCCCGTGTCCAGGATTTAAAAGACGACCGTTAAAGCTATCCTCATGTGAACCATCAGGGCGGACAAATTCGTAGATAAGTCCCGATTCCTTATCCAAGAAGACATTCATGACTTCATTGATACTAAAATCGATGGTTTTATTGACTTCCTCTTCATCCAAAACACCTTCAAGTTCCAGCACCAAATTGGACAAAATCATCGGTAGGGAAAAACTTTTTAATGGTCGTTCACCGGTAGATTTTTCATAGATTCCTTTCGGGTTGTCCTTCTTTTTTAATATGTTAAGATAGGTTTTTTTTGCGAGCTGTTTGATCTCATCATCACCAGATGCGATGGCATATTGACTAAAGGCCATAGCTGCAAAGCAATCGGAAAAAATATTATAAGGCTGTATGAGTGGTTTTCCCTCCTGTGTCGTTGAGAAATAGAAGTTGCCTTCCTTGTCCATGCCATTTTTTATGATAAAATCAACACCGTGTTTGGCCAATGTCAACCAATTCTCATTCTTCTCAACGGTATTGTAAAGCATAGAAAACGTCCAAGCCTGTCGCCCTTGAAGCCACATAAACTTATCAGTATCGTAAACTTCTCCTGTTTTATCCAAACAGGTAAAATAACCGCCGTAGGTTAAATCTATCGAATTTTTCTCCCAAAATGGGATGACATTCTTTAGAAGTGTATTTTTGTAGAGTGATGAATAGTTCATTTAAACGTTATTTCTTGAAAATTAGACGTAATTTTTCAGCGTAAACTATTATATTTACATGATATGTTATACATAATACAAACTTAAGGAAATTAGAATAATAAATTACATTTGCACAAAATAAATTAGCATGAAAAACCGTGTAGGCCTTAAACCGATAACCAATTTGAGCTTAGTTGACAAGGTAGAAATAAGCATTACTGAGTATATCAAATCCAACAAGCTTGAAGTGGGCGATACCATCCCAAAGGAGATGGAGTTTGCCGAATCTCTCGGTGTCAGTAGAACTGTTGTCAGGGAAGCACTGACCAGGCTGCGCACCATTGGCATTATCGATTCGAAAAAACATAAGGGCATGGTGCTTTCTCAACCAGATTTTATTGAAAATTTTGAGAAGATCATGGAAACCAATTTGGTGGGCGATGATACCTTAAAGGATATTTTTGAGCTACGCCTAATTATGGAAATGGGCATGGTCGATTTATTATTTGCTCGTAAAACAGATGAAGACATAGAGGAACTGAGCAAAATAGTAGATGACATGGAAAAAGGCAAACCGGAATCCCACATTTTCAGTCTAAAAAATGAAGTTGCTTTCCACGGCAAACTCTATGAAATGTCGGGTAATAAAACCTTACACCGACTTCAAAACATCTTGCTTCCTGTTTTTCAGTATGTGCATAACCACAAATTGGATGATGCCAAAACCTATATGTACAAAAAGAAATTTGTAACGCATCGTGAACTTTTGAATTATCTTAAAGAAGGTAACAAGGAAAAATTCAGAAAGGGATTGGCCCGTCATTTGGAACCACATTTTGACAGAGTCCTTAAGGATGTAGAATTCTAAATTTTAACCTTAATCACTGCTTTCTTCACCTGTGACGGATCTCCGGTTGTGATATCCGGCATGTGGATGTCATCTGGAAAAAAGATGGCAAACATCCCTTTATTAACTGTAATGATGTCATAAGGCTCATCAAACAACATATAATCATCAACAGTATCATACTTCTTTTTAGGCTCTTGACCGGTGTGCATCGTGACTCCCATTTGCTCGACACCATCAACAATATATTGAACATCAATATATTTGAGATGTGACTCCAGAAGATTTCCATCGACTTGCTTTGTCTGGTATTCCTTAAAAATGACAAAAAGATCATTTCCTTCAATCTCATGTTTGCCCATAGGCAAATCATTGAAATTGGTGTTTCTAATATAGTTTAAAGCCTTCTTAACACCCGGGTGGATGTTTTTATAAAGGTCTGCATTTTCAATTTTGTCCAATATCATTGTCAATTGTTTTTAAGATAGAAAAATATTAAAACCACGTTTTTTTGTCAGTTATCCTCTTAGGAAGAATCATAACATCCAAACGCATCCATCCAGGAGGGCGGTTGCCTGGAGTCATTTTTGGAAACCCGTCACTATCCGATGTCTCAAAGACAATGGCAAGGCGACCATCTGACAATTGTGTGATGCAGCTATATCCAGCGGATTTATCATACAGCAAATAATCATTTTCCCAGGTTTCACCACCGTTTAAACTGCGATAAATAAACAGATTCTGCCGATCTTCATTGTTGGCACTTCCCAATCCTCCAGCTGGTCCAACATAAAACAGCATATTATCAATACCTAACATACTCCCTTGACAGCCCCCATAGTCGACTGACGATTGCAAGCGAAAATCAATGTGGCTAGCACTCCATGACACTCCTCCATCTTCACTTACGGAGACGGTTCGCTTACCTTTGCCCGCTCTAAGATTGTATCTCAAAATATTATGGGGTGATTCTGCAATTTGATATTCTCCACCTTCAGGTGCAGCATGTCCCGTTTGCCAAGTTTCTCCGTGATCATCACTATATATCGCTCTGTTTTTAGAAATTTTTCCGTCGGTTTGACGTGTTGGCACAATCAGTCGGTTCTTAAACCTACTGCCTTGCATTTGAATGCCCGCACCTGGACCAAATCCACCAATATAATGATTGGGTGCAACAATGTCCTTGGTAATATTTCGTGGCTTGCTCCAGCTTAAACCATCATCATCAGATACAATAACCCATGCCGTGTTTTTTAACTTGCTATGATCATCCGAAGGCCATAAGGTTGTAAAAAGAAATAGTCTCCCTGTTACCATATCCACCAAGGCCACAGGATCCATGAATGCATCGTCCCCACTGTCTGTTAAGATCTGTATCTCTGACCAACTTTTTCCATTGTCTTCACTTCTCTTCAATGCGATATCTGTCGGCGTCTTATCGGTAGAGCTAATTTTCCGAGCTTCAGCAAAAACAAGCAACGTTCCCTTTTTACTGGTTATAAGCGTAGGAATTCGGTAAGAATCTATGGCATCATCTCCAGCAATAAACACGGTTGTTTTTGGGATGGTATCAAAAGATCTCTCCGAAGCTTCACTGTTTAAAAAACAGACTGAAAATAAAATCAAAACACACTTAAAAAACAGATCGCCGTTCATAGATAAAAGTCTTTAATCGGAATGCAAATTCATACATCAACACCTAAATAATTGCACTATTTATAGTGTTCATTTTCAATCTTATCCCAAATCACATAAAATTGTTTTAAGATAAAAAACCAAGTTTAAATAGTCATTCAAACTTGGTTTCCTTCAAAATTAAAAATTGCTATTAATCACTCAAATGCTCTAATAACCCAATGGCATCCAGTTCTTTTTTAATGCCTTTATAAGCATCGTCACCAAGAGTCGTATGTGGGAATCGACTCGGGCCACAGTCAATGCCAAAGGTTTTCATGAAGCCTTTTGCAACACCGTTAAATCCGCCGTGACTGTCCAAAATTTCAACAAAACGGATCGCTTTTCTTTGTAATTCTGCCGCTTCGGTCATTTTACCCGCTTCAAACAAGGTTTTTATTTTATAGTATAAGGGCGCCATGTGATTGTAGGTGCTCCCTACCCATCCATCTGCTCCCAATGGCAAACTGGAAAGAAAAATCTCGTCAAATCCAAATAAAATATTGAACTTCCCATTTGCATAATGTTTGCAATGCAAGAAATCAATCAAATTATTGTTGGTGAACTTGATGCCTTCCAAATTCGGAATTTCTTTGGATGCTACTTTTAAAAAGTCAAGCATATTCAAGTTGGCGCCACTCAACACCGGAATATGGTAATAATAAAATGGCAAGTCTGGCGCGCAGGCGGCCACCTCCTTGCAATAATGAACCAACTTTTCTATACTGTTCAATTTAAAATAATAGGGCGCTAAAACGGCTATGGCATCTACCTTATCTGCGGCATGAGTAGCTAAATCCTTGGCGACTTTCAAACTTGGATCGCCAACATGGTCGATGAGATAAAGGTCGGACGATTTATTTTTGGACCAAGCCGTTGTGATTTCCTTCCGTTCTTCTGTAGATAAGGACACGAAATCGCCCGTGGAGCCATTCATAAATACACCCGATATTTTATTTCTAACTAAAAATCGGTGATAGTCGGGAATGACACTGGTATTCAATGAACCGTCCTGGCGCATAGGTGCGTAGGTAGCAGCTATCAAGTTTTTTATTTTCATACTTTATAAAATGTCTTAAGGATTATCTTTAACTCCGTAAAATTTATATTTGAGATTTGCCATCTCGATAGCAATCAAAAGGGATTATCCCGATAGCTATCGGGACAACCATCAAAACCCAATGCGCTTCGCTCGTGAGCTTTGCCTGCCTGTCGGAAGACAGGGGATTGGATCCGCTAATCCCGATAACTATCGGGACAACCATCAAAACTCAATGCGCTTCGCTTTTGAGTTTTGCCTGCCTGTCGGCAGACAGGGGTTTGGATCCCGCTAAAGAGCGGGATTAGTTCAACCATCAAAACCCAATGCGCTTCGCTTTTGAGTTTTGGGTTTGGATCCCGCTAAAGAGCGGGATTAGTTCAACCATCAAAACTCAACGCGCTTCGCTTTTGAGTTTTGGGTTTCACTAAAAAAAAAGAGAGTTGAGCTATTAACAAAACTCTCTTTTCTGGCTAACTCAAACAAAATTACTCTACTAATCTGTATAACCCGCTGTTTGGTCTAACAATGGATTCCTTCCAATCATATCCTGCGTGATAGGCAAAAGTAATTTATACTCATCACCAGGGTTTAAAAAACTAATATTATCAATTACAAAACTGTTTCCGGCACGTCTCAAATCCCACCATCTTTTGCCCTCACCAATAAACTCTTTATAACGCTCATTTAAAATAGCGTTGGCATTGGCGGTTGGATTGCTGTTCACATAAGCATCTGTTGCCGCATTATAATTTGTGCCCAAAGCTCTTTCACGGATTAGATTAATTTCTCCTGAAGGATCTTCGCCTAAGAAATTTTTAGCTTCAGCCAACAATAACAAGACATCTGCGTATCTGTACAACGGAATATCATTGTCAAAAATACGTACTGAGCCATCAACTCGTCCCAAGAATTTGTTAAATATTGAACCAAAATATTTTGGCTCATTGTAAGTTGGATAACCTGCACCGCCGTTGTCATCAATATACAATCTGATGAACGTGGCATCTTTTCTACTGTCGTCATTATCATCCAATAATAGGATGGTTTTTTCAGACTGACCGTATCGATTTGCACCATCTATTATAAAATCTGACATGGACGCTCCTTCATCGTTGTACTGAGGATTGATTTCGGTACTTCTACCAGTTAAGCTGTTATAAAAAGTCTCTGCTTCATCTTGCTGATATTGTACAGCAAAAATAAATTCGTCGTTTTCTTCATTAGGTACTCCCCACAAACTTGAGATACTTGGCTCTAAGCTTATGCCCATAGAAGAAATTTGTTGAAGTGCTGTTTTCGCTTCTGTGAAATCGGCTACACCACCACCAAGCAAATTACCTGACCAGATGTAGACATCGCCTTTTAGTGCTAAAGTTGCTGCTTTTGACCAAAATATTTTCTTTCCTTCCCAAAAACTCTCGTCAGCTCCAAACGAACTTAAAGAAGCCGCTATATCAGATTTGATTAAGTCCATAACGTCTGCCTGTGGTGATCTTGGCTTGCTTAAGCCATTTGGATCAACGTCCTTCAATGGCTCTAAAATAATAGGTACATCACCCCAAGTTTTTAAGAGCGTATAGTAATACAATGCTCTTAATCCATAGGCTTGACCCATCAAATGGCCCTTTTCAGCCTCATTGGTAAATGGTACATCTGGCAAGTTTGCGATAAAATCATTCACTCTGTGAATTCGGGTATATAGCCCTGCCCAGCCTCCAAAAGGAGCGGTAGCCACCGTGATATTATTCTCGATCAAATTTTCGTTGAATGGTGACTCAAAAGTACGTCCACCCCAAATATCACTTCTCATTTCGCCCAACAACCATAAAGTTCCAGTTGATGACCTTAGGTTTGCATACATGCCTGTATGGGCGGTTTTCGCACCTTCTTCGGTATCCCAAAACCCTTGTACAGTAAGTTCACTCGGACTTGTTAATTCCAGTTCGTCTGAACACGAACTCAAAGTTACCACTGCAATTAATATATAAATATACTTTTTCATATTCTTAAAATTTAAAACGTTAAGTTAAGACCTAGTGTAAATGTTCTTGGTACCGGAAACGCTCCATACTGAACACCGCCAATTTCTGGGGTATCACCGGTCATACTCTTAAAGTAATGTAGGTTAGAACCTGTAGCGTAAATACTGAATCTTTGAATGACTCCGTTAAAATATTCCGTTGGCAAATCATAGCTCAGCGTTACTTCACGCAGGGCCAAATAATCTCCTTTTTCCCAGAATTTTTCGTTTCCGAAGTACTGCAAATCACTTTCCCCTTCACCAGCACGCCAAACGTTTTTTGAGCCGTTAACAAAAACAAAACGTGGCCAATCAGTATCGGTATTGGTTGGTGTCCAAGAATCTTTAACCACTACCGGTTGTGCCAAGTTCCCTTGTGTTTGACCATATCCTTTATTATTGATATGGTTCCAAACCAAATGTCCTGTAGCAAAATCCGTCTTGACAAAGAGATTAAATCTTTTATACTTGACATTTGTGGTAATACCTCCAACAAAATCAGGAGTGGTACGTCCAATCACCTTTCTGTCCAAGTTATTGATGATACCATCACCATTTTGATCTACCCATTTCACATCGCCAGCCCAACGCTTGTTACGGCTATTTGCAGGCATATAATCATCTCTTATAGCATTATCGGCATCGGCTTCAGCTTGAGTAGCATAGATACCGGCTTGTTCAAAGGCTACTACCAAGTCATGACCTGATCGTTGACCTTCCTGAAAACCACCTACCCATTCTTCCTGACCTGTTTTTGGATTCCAGATTAAGGTACCTCCTTGTCTGTTTCGATCATTGTCATTTTCTGGAAGATTGATGACATAATTCTTATTGGTGGTAAAGGTCGCGCCTAAATTCCAAGTCAGATCTGAATTTCTAATAATATCGGTATTTAACTGCAACTCAAATCCTTTGTTTCGGATGGTTCCGTTGTTAGTTAAAATACTACTAAACCCAGTGTAATATGGTAACGTCAGGTTTGCCAATTTATCCTTGATGTCTCTTGAATAGACATCGGCGATAAAGGATATCCTATCATCGAAAAATGAAATATCCAATCCAGCATTGAACGTGGTTGATTTTTCCCATACGAGATCTAAGGTTGGCAAGGATGAATTAGCGTACCCTGTTTGACCGTTATAAACACCTTGCTGCCCGTAAGAACCATAAACACCGTAGTTACTTAAAACGTCTTGGTTACCATTGACCCCGTAACTTAATCTTGGTTTCAACCGTGTAATCACATCTTTGATTGATGAATCTTTAAAGAACTGCTCGTTATGGGCATTCCATCCAACTGATACACCAGGGAAAAAATCGTATTTGTTATTTCCTAATCTTGAAGATCCATCATAACGATATGTGAATCCGAATAAATAACGGTCGTCATAATCATACAACACCCGTCCAAAAGTGGATACGATGACATATTCTGTTTCAAAACTATAAGGAATACCATCTGCTTCTGCACCAGCATTAAGTGTTTCTATTAAATCAGTTGGCGAATTTCTTGTTCCAGAATAGGTTGTAAAATAATTGTCCTTAAAATACTCACCACCAACCAATACGTTAAAATTATGATCACCAAACTTTTTCATATAGTTTAAAGTACCCGTCAATTGATTTCTTAAGGTCCTACCTAAGCTTACACCCGCTTCACGACTGGTGCGCAAGGTGCTTGTATTGCTACCTGTTCTGTAGGCTCTATTAAAACTTTCGTTATGATTATTGATTGTGAAATGACTACCATTTAACGAAAAAGTCAAATCGTCTAAAATATCCCAATCAATTCCCACTGAAGCTGATAAGCGTTGCTCTAAATTCTTTCTGACAAATTTATCCTGGTAATAAAGTGGATTACCAAAACCTTGATTTTGCCCAGGCGCATATTGGTCTGACCATGTTCCGTCAGGATTGCTGTCGTAAGTTCTGGAAGTAGCCGCTTGGCCTTGGAATCTTCTAAATACCGTATCATCTCCGCCTAATGGACTTAAACTTAAATTAGAATGTGAGTATAGAATATTTGAATTGACTTTAAAATTATCGGTGATTTTATAAGAACCGCTAAATTTTCCTGAGTATCTCTTGAATCCAGATCCTAAGATTAACCCATCATTATCCAAAAGCCCTAAACCTAAATAATAAGTCCCTTTTTCATTTCCGCCATCAAAAGACAGATAATGGTCTTTAGATGCGCTATTTTGATAAATTCGATCTGCAATATCTTTATCGTCATAAAAGATGATTTCCTGACTCGGGTCTAAAATATCTGGAATAGATTTCCATCCCGGCTGATTCAACAAATAACTGTTGGCAGGTGTCAAGAGTTGTGTAGTAAATGGATCGTTGGTAGCATTATTACCAGTTCCCATACTATTGGCTCCAGTTAAGAAAGCCCCGAAAGAATTTGGGTTACCCACAACTTCCCTATACCAAGCAATCGACTGTCTGTTATAGTTGATGTGGTCTTCTGCACCAAGATATTTCTGGTCATTTCGTTCGTGGTTGGAACTGTATTTATAGCGATAATTAATAGAAGATCTACCAACCTTACCTGTTTTGGTAGTTACCAATATGACACCATTCGCAGAACGTGCTCCATAGATTGCGGTTGCCGCAGCGTCTTTAAGTACCTCAATAGACTCAATATCATCAGAGTTTAGAGCGTAAAAAGATCCTGGAATTCCGTCAATCAATATTAACGGCGAACCTGTACCGCTAAAACCCGTACCTCCACGTAAAATAATCTGTGGCGTAGAGCCCGGCTGACCAGTAGTATTGGTTACTCTCAAACCCGCAATAGTACCTTGCAAGGCAGTTGCTACGTTAGAACGTGTTGAGGTTTCTAATATTTGAGTATCCAACTTTGAAACCGATGTGGTTAATTGAGCCCTACTCTGTCTGCCGTAACCTGTAATTACAATTTCGTCCAACATCGCGGTATCTTCTGCTAAAGACACGTCAATTGTTGTTTGGTTTGTGACTGTGACCTCACTAGTTTTGAACCCTACAAAGCTAAATACAAGAATATCACCCGTATTCGCATTGATGGAGTAATTTCCATCAAAGTCTGTAGTTGCTCCGGTACTCGTTCCCTTTATAATGACCGTTGCCCCAGCTAAAGGCAATTGATCTCCGGACGAAATTACCGTTCCCGTAATTGCTTTTTCCTGACCAAAACCAAAGATCGGTAAGGCAAAAAGCAAAATAAATATCAAGTAAATGACATTTGAATCTTTTTTTCTCATATTAAACAATTTGAATTAGTTAAAATTGGATAGTTAATGTCTGAAAGTATTATGTTATACATAATGCAATATTATCAATTTAATTTCATCTGACAAAGAATTTATTTAAGAAAGTTTTAACGTGGATCGTTAAAATTTGCCAAATAGAGATGATAATTGAAGATTTTGGAAAGTGGGATGAGGGGCAGATTTTGAGAGTTGAGTCAAGAAGGCATTAGGGACTGGGGATGAGGGATTAGTGGAATTCAGTGGTGAGTGGTGAGTTGAGGAGTGGTTGAGTTTTATTAACGAATAGAGGAGTTTTTTATAACGATCCACACTAATCAAAAAAGTTCACTTTCCTCAAAAATTGTCTGCGAAAATCTGCGCGATTCGACGGAAATAATTCTGACTTTAAAGATATGAGTTCTGCGACGATCTGCGACCCGAGCGATAGCGAGCTGACGAGGCAAATCTGCGGGAAATGATTCGTGTTTTTATGGAATTAGAAGAAACAGCATATGCAGGAGCCATACTCAGATACTGCATGTAATCAAGAAAAAAGGCGTAAAGAAAAATCAAATGTCACTGTTAACTAGTTTTCGGGTTTCTTAGGGTTTAACGGACGCACGGTAATATCGCTAATGAGCATGTTGTCTGGCGTCTGTAGAATATGCACCAAAGTATTGGCCAAGTCTTGAGGGTGTAGCATATTTGAATGTGCCGCTATGCCTGAGCTTTCAAAAAAGTGGGTATCGATAGAGCCAGGATTGAAGCAGGTGACCTTAATATTAAAAAAGCGAAGCTCTTTAAACAAGGCATCGCTAAACCCTTGAACACCATATTTTGTAGCGCAATATGCGGCAGATTCAGCCCTTCCCATACTCCCTAGAATGGAACCGATATTGACTATATGCGCGCCTTCCTTTTTCTTTTTCATCAGACCGGCAATTTGCGAAGTGATATAATACATGCCATTTAGGTTAGTATTGATCATAGCGTGCCATTCTTCTGAGGGCATCTCGTCAATTTTACCAAAGGAACCGGCTCCCGCATTATTTATTAAAATATCGGGCACCTTGTTTTCTGAAAACGTTTGGTTGACCCAATTTTTAACAGCTTCAAAATCTGAAATATCTAAAGAAACAGGAATAAATTGCGATCCCAATTTGTTTTGAAGCGAACTAAGTGCCTGTGTATTGCGTGCAAGACCAAAAACCTTTGTCCCATTCTGAATTAAGGTGGCAGATATCGCGGCACCAAGTCCGCCACTTGCGCCAGTTACTATAGCCGTTTTATTTTCAAGATTCATATTTGATTTTAATTGAAGATTATACGGCTTTATCTGGATTATAACTTCCCGGTTCTACCCGAAAGCCTATAGCCAATCGGTTCCACCCATTTATGGCAACAATGGCCATGGTTAGTGCCACGAGTTCTTTTTCCGAGAAATGCTTCGTGACCTCTTGATACAACCCATCTGAAATGTCGTTTTCCGAAATGAGCGTCATGGCTTCAGTCCAAGCTAATGCTGCGCGTTCCCGATCGGTGTAAAAAGATGTTTCCTTCCAAGCCGACAAAGCGTATAACCGTTGTTCGGTTTCTCCTGCTCTGCGCGCATCCTTGCTATGCATATCGATGCAGTAGGCGCACCCATTTATTTGCGAGGCTCGCAGTTTGACGAGTTCATATAAACTGTGTTCCAAGCCCGAACCGGCCACATACTTTTCAAGTTCAAACATTCCTTTTAGAGCTTCTGGAGCTACGGCTTGGTAATTCAATCGTTTTTTCATGTTTTTTTGGATTATAGTCCTTTATTAGTCATTCTATTGCAATTTTAACGGACAGATCAGCAGTTGCTTCTGTTCTCTACCAAAAACCTTAGCTCTTGCTGGCTACAGCCCTGTAGTTTTAAATATCTCGAAACCCAGGGCAAGTTGTTTAGATATTTCCACCGATCGATCCTATATTATTTCTAAGTGTCATAGGTAATTTCAGTACAAAGTGCACATCAATCACCACCGAAATACTAATCTTTTATCTTGGGGAGGCATGACTATTTTCAATCGTAAATCGAAGTTGATCTGTGCCTTTCATTACAACCACTTTTGCGCTCTGGGCAAAAGCGTTTGTCGCCATGAATAATAAGAGTGCGGTGAGAATTGCGAATGCTGATTTTGGACTGTTTTTTAGATTTTACATAAATCATAAATTTTAAAAATTTATTTCAGAGTCGCCCCATCATATCTATTTCAGACCATTTCTAACTCTAAGTTGACATTCATTTTCGACTGAAATGTCAATAACGAATCTCGTTCATGACACAGCGTTGCTACAGCGAATTTACCAACTCGATAATATCTTTATCTAGCGCAAAAAACGCTTTCATGGCGGTGTAGTTTTGAATGATTTAACCGCCACAAGAGTGTAATTTTTTGTTCTGGAGATCACGGAGTCTAAAAGTCGCCAATTCCTTTATAAAGGTAATTAATTATTTCAATTCGGACAAGTTTGACTGAATTGAAAAGTTGAACTTTATGGAAGATTTAACACCAGCTTTCCTCTACGATTTTAGACCTATAGACGTCTGGTCAATACCTTATGAATTTCACCATAATCAAAGCCAAAGCACATCATAGAAGACAGCATTTCTCTCAATAACACATATAACCAGTTGTTTAACACTTTCTCATTTGTGTTTTAATTATATTAGCGTAGGAGTTTGTTCATTTTTAATAGAATTGTATTCTTTTGCGCAACTTGGCATGAAACAAGATCTTTCAACAAATGGTAAACCAATGGCCAAAAACAATTTCAATTACTGTCGCACCTGTTACAACCATCTCGCAGGTTCTGTGGGTGTTGCCATCGCCGATGCTATGGAAGAACGTGGTTATTTAAGGAAATCAGAGGCCGTTTATCTGGTCACCAAAAAAGGATGGGCATGGTTTTCACAATTTGATATTTCGGAAAACGATTTTAAAAAAAGTCGGCGCCCATTAACCCGCCAATGCATCGATGGAACGGAACGCCGACCGCATTTGGCTGGACAACTCGGGGATGAGTTGCTGGAGAAAATGCTCCACCGTGGCTGGTTTGAAAAAATTGAAGGTTCCCGAGAACTCGAGGTCACGCCTGAAGGCCGGCAGGCCTTGCACAATTATTTGGGGATGGAACCTTAACGGTACTGGCAAATGCAGTAGCGCCGGTACTTGGGAAAATACCAATCCCATTAAAGTTTATAAACGAAAGTAAGAAAATATAGGCGACTGCCATTTATATTGCGCCTCCTAAAGCAAGATTAAAACGTATTTATAGTGTCATAAAACCGGATCTTATGGATTTAAAAAACGAAAATCAAGCAGTACGGACAAGCACAACTTTTTCAGTGCCTAAGGATGCACTTCGCCCTTACCCAAAAATAGGTTATCCGCTTTCCGATACCCCTCAGAATGGCAGCCCCAAACAAACCAATACGAATGGGCCCAAGAACGTCTTGGGCCTCGACACTACGACTATTAAGACAATAGAGAAACACTTAAAGCTGACCTTTCTATCGGAAAAAGACAGCGATAATCAGGTCTGCATGGCCAACAGCCCAGAGGTACGTGACGAGTACAGGGATGTTTTTGAGACCAAGGATCTGTTAGATTATATATTTGCCGTATTACATTCGCCCCGCCATCTTAAGAAATATAAGGATGTGTCAAAAATTGATATTTTAGAGATACCTTATCCCAATGATTCCTTCGGATTTTGGAAATTGGTTGATCTTGGCGCAAAATTGCGAGATTTACAACAGTCGGAATTACTGTCTGATGAAAACCACACTACCCAAACCGACAAAATTTTAGAAAAGATAGCGGAACTTGAAATCGAATAGAATTTTAAGCAATTAACAATGAAAATAACCAACAGCACAAAAGACGATATTCCCGAAATTTTAAGACTTTATAAATTGGCTACCGATTTTCAAAAAATAAAATTCCCCGAAAACCATTGGCCAAAATTTGATCACGACCTCGTAGCCACTGAAGTGATCGAAAACCGACAATTCAAATTAGTCATCGGGAACAAAATTGCTTGTGTTTGGGCCATTACCTATAGCGACCCACAAATTTGGGAAGATGCTGATAATGACTCCTCTATTTTTATTCATAGAATCGCCACAAACCCCGATTTTAGAGGCAACAACTTCGTAAAGCTAATTGCCGATTGGGCTAAGAGTTTAGCTCAAGAGCAAAACAAGTCATTTATCAGAATGGATACTTGTGGCAAAAATGAAAGCTTAATCAAGCACTATGAGAGTTGTGGGTTTAAATTCTTGGGGACTAAAAAATTAAAAGACGCTTCAGGTTTACCTTCGCACTATCTTAATGCTGATGTTTGTTTCTTTGAAATTGAATTAGCATAATCTTATTGAATCAAGACCTATCGCTGTATCGAAGCGTTGTCAATAATTTATGTGCGACCTACACGTTCAAACGCACCTTTACCTGAGGTTTGCACAAAATAACCCATAAGTCTGTGAGTTTTTCAAATTATTAGTGAGAGGGAAATATCCATGATCAACTGAAGAACGAAGAACTGTAATTTCTCTATATCCTCAAACATTGAAGTTTGAGAAAAACAGATAAATCTTGGAAAACAAGATTAATCTTAGGAACGCTCCATTATTTTAAAAACGAGATTGTGCAATTCGGCATTGACCGGAATCTGACAGGCCAATCGACTGTTTTCTGAGGTTCCTTCGACTTTGGAAAGCGTGTGTTTTTCATCAGCATCCATGGTTTGGGAAAGATGACCTTCAAGAATCTGTATATGGCAAGTTCCGCACCAGGCCCTCCCTTTACAATCGCCCCAATCTTCAATATATTTATCAAAAAGGAGCTCCATTAAGCTGTGATACTCGTTCGTCTTGAATTGTGCTTTGCACTCTTCATCAAACTCATTAATATAGGTAAGGACATAGGTATCAGATGCCATAAGGTCTAATTATTTAATCTATAAGTTTTTTAGTACAAAAAGAAGACCGTGATCGCACCTGAGATGAATTCTCATTACCTACAAATTGACACCGCAAACCGATCCTAGTGATCCACTATTCTGCTATTGGATTGTTATTCGTCTCCGAATAGCGAATGCAGGTGGGACAATCTTTGACTTCACTCTGCTTTAGTCGAATGCCGTCAATATACTTCTTCACAAATTTTTGGATCCGCATATAACTGCCCTTATGGTTGTTGACGTCTATCTGTTTGTCCTTGAATACCTCCCGAATCTTGGTATCGTATTGCTGATAGCCCCAACAAACCGGGCAGGTTCCCTGTGGCGTCTTGCCCGCGGTTTCACTTTCCGGCTTTCGTAAAAACTCTACTATGTTTTCAATTAAATTCATTGCATTATGTTTTAGTATTACTTTTTCTCCATCTCTTTGTCTTGGCTCAGCGTTTCAATATTGAAACTGAAGCCATTTCAAACAAAAGCCTAATGCTATAGATGCTTCAGAAAACGGATGACATAGTCACAATGAACTTTAAAAAGGTCTCTACTGGTCCATTTTCACCATTTCTTCCATCGCAATCGAGCCATGGGCATAGGCAGCACCTGCTCGCATTTCAGAAGCAACCCAGATAGCTTCCATCATTTGTTCATTACTAGCACCCTTCATTTTTGCGGTTTTTGTATGTCCCTTAATACAATTTGTACATTGGGTGACATGTGCCACACCCAAGGCAATAAGCTGTTTTGTTTTTTCATCAAGTGCGCCTGCACTAAACACGGCATTGCTAAAAGGTCGCCACGCCTCCACCTGTTTTGGGGCCAAATCGGCTTTTTTTCGCGCCATTTCTGGAGTTGATGTAGGATATAAACGTTCTTCCGTATTTCCTTCCATAGCATCTACGGCAATAGACGCATGGGTATAGGCACCACTCGCCCTGCCTGCAGCAGCCACCCATATAGCTTCCATAATCTCTTCCTTGCTGGCACCCTTACGCATGGCCTGTGTGGTGTGGGCTTTAATACAATACGGACATTGGGTGACGTGTGCCACCGCAACCGCTATCAACTGTTTTGTTTTTTCATCCAAAGCACCTGCCTCAAAAACCGTTCTGCTAAAATTTCGCCACGCTTCTATTTGTTTGGGTGCTAAATCTGCTTTTTTACGGGCTAACTCTTTTGCATTGATCATATCCTAATGTTTAATTGTTGTTAATTATTGAAGTGTTGCATCCATAGTGATCTTTAAACTCAAGGCTTTGCTCACTGGACAATTGTCTTTGGCAGCGTTGGCACATTCCATAAATTTATCCTGATTGATATTCGGGATTTTGGCTTTGAGTGTCAAATGAGATCCTGTAAGTTCCAATTTATCAGCATCCATGGTCACCTCTGAGGACACTTCAAGTGCGTCTGGCGTATAGCCTTCTTTTCCCAAAATAAGACTTAAAGCCATCGCAAAGCATCCAGCATGAGCGGCTGCAAGTAATTCGTCTGGATTGGTACTCTTGCCTTCGCCAAAACGGGAATTGAAACAATATTGTGCCTTGTCCAAAACCTTGCTTTGTGTTGTTAATTTTCCTTCTCCTTCTTTTAATGAGCCGTTCCATACGGCATTAGCTGTCCGTTTCATAATAGTCTATTGTTTTTTATAATTTTTTCTTGGTTCTTGGTTCTTGGTTCTTGGTTCTTGGGTCTTGATTCTCAGTTCTATATTCTTCCTAGTGCATCAAGATCCCTTCACAACATCTTCCACACGTTTGGCGCTATCACCTTTGTTTAAACTCAATCGGACGATACTATCCTTAACCGCCGTAAGGTCATGAGGTACGCCACCGCTTAGTGAAATTAAATCACCTCTATTTAAGGTATGAACTTCTCCGTTGACTCCAAAATCAATACAGCCCTCAAAAATTTCCACCACAATGGCAAAAGGCGTTTTGTGCTCTTTCATCACCTGATCTTTCTTAAAAGCAATCCGAATTTCCTTGCCGTTTTCTGTGTCCAACAACACTTGAATGGTTGGTCGCGTTTCGTGGTATTGAATGTTGTTTATTAATGATGCTGTTTTCATATAAGGTTTATTGTTTTTAGTTTTTAGTTTCTTATTTTCTTGTTTCTTGTTTCTTGTTTCTTGTTTCTTAATACTTGATACTTGATACTTGATCCTATCAGTCCCGACTTTTTGGGCATCCTAATTCCTTTCTTGAGCAATTATATTATTTCTTCAGAAACTCGATCTCAGAATCCAACGCCATAATTGCAATGGCCTTAAAGTTGGTTTTAACTTCTAAGCTATGATCTATAAGTGCTGGTATGATAAAAGATACGCCTTTTCCCAAAACATGATCTTTGTTGGGCATTTTTAGCACAGCCAGTCCTTCTTGAACCACAATGACCGTTTCACTGGTGGCATGGTGTAGCGGCATGATCATTCCACCCAAAGCAGAGACCTGTAATGTCTTTAACTTTTTTCCTGTATGCAACAGGTTCAATTCTGGTTTACTTAATGTTTCCATCATCCTGGATTTATATGATTTGTGGATTTTGATTGCCACATCATCACTTGAAAGCAATTTCGAAAAAGCAATCTTTTTTCTTCCAAAATCACAACGTAAAGTTACACCAAATTTTAATTAGGACAAAATTATCCGAATTAAAGTTTTCTTAAAGCTAATATAGATTTTCGACATCAAAATAACTTAGAAACAAGTTAAGGCTTTATGGCATTAAATCAAAAGTTTCGACCTTGTCTGAAGCCATATCTCAATTCTAAATAAACTATTGCGGCCATTTTAAGAGTGCATCATTTAGCTTCTGCTGCTTTGTTTTCATGGGGATCTTCAATAATTCTTATGTCATCAAGGTTTAAAATGACGTTCCATACCTAAAAGAACGATTTATAAAGTTCGGAATCCCAGTACATAATCAGATAGTACAAACCAAAAGCAAAAACGATGATCAAAAGTGCCCATACCCATGCCGGAATTGCTTTAGGCGTTTCGGAACCACGAATGATAAAAAACTCGGAGGTCTCACTTCCGTAAGCATTTATGGTAATAGGCACCTGTGCGTCCACAATCTCATTTTCCTTTAGGCCCACAACTGAAATCTCAGGTCCGTTACGCACTACAAAAGGGATTTCACGGATCCCTTCCACATTATTTGAAGATTTTGCGACAATTTTTAACCTATGTTTTCCATCGGGTATTTTGGTCGTATCCACTACGATTTTAACCGGTGGCGCAAATGATGCGAACGGTTTTGGATCGTCGTCCAAAAAAACGGTGATGTTCCTGTTATCTTCCATAGTCTTAAAATCCTTCGTTTCTAACAATATTCTTTATATGATCAGGATCATCCTCTTTGGGGTTGATCAAAAATTTAATGCTGTAGAAGAGCGTAAACGCCACAATAATTACAGCACCCCAAATAATATAATAATCCCAGTCTCCCGATGGTCCAGTGCCATGGGTAATATTTTCAAATCCCTTGGGTTGATTTTCCTTGCAAAGATCGCAAGCATAAGTAATAGATTGTCCCAAGAAAAATAGCCAAGTAAATAATAAAAATTTCGTTTTCATCGTCTATTTATTTAGTTCCATTTCTACATATTGTCGGACTTTTGCCACATCATCTTCGGTGACCGGTGCCGAATCGTTACCCCAACTACTTCGTTCATGAGTAAGAATGGCAGCAATTTCAGCATCCGAAAGTTGGTCGCCAAAGGGCGGCATGACTCCATAGTCCGTACGGGCATTATACCCTTGCATAACAATTTTAATGAGTGTTTCGGTGTTTTCATCATTCACAATCGCACTTCCAACCAACGACGGGAAAGCTCCAGCGATGCCCTGTCCTGTATCTTGATGGCAGGCCGCGCAGACTTGAGAATAGAGTTTGGCACCGTCCAAGGATTGGTTTCCGCCTTCTGCCCTTTCCGCTTGAATTTTTTTCAATGCAGGAATAAAGTCATCTATATCCCCACTTGGCATTTCGGTTTGTTTCAGATATTTTAAATAATCAACCAAGCGCAAGGCATCATAAGATGCTATTATTTTCTTACCTGGCTTATTAAAAAACTCCTTCGGAACGGCGACCACCTTAGCATCTTTTGACATAAATGCACTATCAACTTCCCTAAACAACCACGGATAGGAGGGCATTACAGATGCCGGGACCACGGCTCTTGGATTGTACAGATGTAGCAAATGCCAATCTTCGCTGGGCTGACGTTTCCCAATATTGGTCAGATCGGGTCCCGTACGCTCACTTCCTAAAATTGAAGGCGATTGCCTCCAAAAATCCATGCGTTTTTTACTATAAAAATAATCAGATGGGATTGACGGCCTATTGCCCCATACATTATCCATTTCAATATTACGCACTTGCTGAGTGTGGCAGGCCATACAGTTTTCGGCAACATAGATATTAAGCCCTTCTCGTTCGTGGGCTGTCAAAGGTTGTTCATCCGGAATAGGTTGGGTTTCCTGCATCTGAAACGCGGGTAGGATAGCGATAAGAATACTCAAGGCAATAAACACACCTCCTGCCGTAAGCACTAAGTTTTTATGTTCTTTATGAAAATTAAGCATGTGATACGTATTATTAAACAGTTATTTCTTCTACTTTTTGTGTTGCCGACGGCTTCTTAGCATAACCTTTTACCATATAATAAAAGTTATAGGCAAATACTAAGTGAGACACGAACATGAGCGAACCTCCAACGGCACGCCAAACCCAATATGGTTTCATCAAGATGACCGACTCGATAAATGGTTCGCCATCTATCCAACTTAATCCTTTGTAGGTGCCTCCTGCCATGAGCGACATCATATAGGCAAAAAGACCGATAAATGCGAGCCAAAAATGGGCTCCAACAAACACCTGTGAAGGCTCCCTTCCCGTCAGTTTTGGTAAAATGGCATAAATGGAAGCCCACATGAAGAAGGCAATAATGCCATACATGGTCATGTGAGAGTGGGCCACGTTAAAATCAGTAAAGTGCCAAACAAAATTTGTAAAACGAAACGCCTGGACACTTCCCTGCATAGAACCCACGAAATAAAATATGGTACCTACCAAAAAGAAGGGCAACACATAACTTTTGGAGATATGGCTCCAACTTCCTTTCATGGTCATTAAAAAGTTAGTGGTCCCAGCCACAACGGGTATTACCATTCCGGCACTAAACACGATGGCAATGGTTTGCAACCACCAAGGCAAAGGACTGAACACAAAGTGATGGGTCCCGATCATGGTATAGAAAAGCATTTGAGTCCAAAATGCCAAAACGCCCAATGAATAGGAGTAAATGGGTTTGTTCAACGCCGATGGTAAGTAATAATAGACCAAGCCCAAAGTAAAGGTCATAAACCACATGCCAACACCCTGGTGCATATAATAGCCTTGGATGACAGTTTCGCCCAACCCATCTTGGTAAAACGGCAAATACCCAATGATGGTCAATACAATGGTCCAGATAAGGGAGGCCAGTATAAACCAATTGGAAATATATATTTCGGAAATCTTACGGGTAGCAACCGTTTTATAAAAATTATAAAACGTAATCACCAGGCCAATGGCAAACAGCAACATCACCGGCCAGATATATTCTCTATATTCACCACCTCCATTATTGATGCCAGCCATCAAACATAAGCTGCCCAATAGTACTGTTGCATTGATCAACCGCCAGGCATACCACGCCCAATTATAATTGTATATGTTATTGTTTGAGGTACGGGCAATCACAAAATAGCCAAGCCCAATCATCGCTAAGGATGACCATCCCCAAAACACCATATTGGTGTGCACTGGCCGTAATCGCCCAAAACTGAGCCAAGACTGATAGTCCATTTCGGGCCAAAGAAATTTCATTCCCAAATACTGCCCAATCAAGGTACCCAGCACCAACCAAAAAGCAGCTGCACCGATATAATAAATGACTATTTTCTTTAATTCCTGAGGGGTTTCAAGACTAAGTGATGTCTTTTTCTTTTCATCAAAAAAAGCATTGTTTGGATCCTTTTCAACTCGCTGAATCAAACCCTTTTCATCAATGGCTGCATGGCCACCAGACAGTTCGTCCCCTTTGAGTTTATACTTTAAGGCTGCTTTCCGTTTCTCTAAAATGGCATCGATATCTGCCCCATCCATCGCCACCAGTTCATCATCAAAAGCCATTCGGTTTTTATCGAGTTGCCGACGTTTCATCGTATCGATATACCCATTTAATTTCACGAATAATATGATGATCGCAACAATCATCACAATGGCTATTAAGATGAAGGTCCCAATAATTCCGGGACTGGAAAGCCAATTGTCTGTTGTGATTTTCTCCTGGGCACTCAACAAATTTGGGAGGGCCATTAAAAACAACAAGATTATTATCTTACAATTTTTCATAAAGTTTTATTTAGTGCTTTTTATCATTAAATAGTTGAGCCTTTAAAAATGTCCACTTAAAAATATTAACATCCCAAAACAAGAATTGCCAATCAAACGGCACGATCATCTTTAATGCACGTGGGCCCAACCTTCGGTACACGAAACCAACACCTAACCGCCAAGGCTATTGATGGACCAAATCTTCCTGAAAACACACGAAGCCGCGGCCACACGCATGCGCATGAAGAGAAATCAACATTAATAAGTATTGTATTTTACCTTCTATCAGGCTTTCCTTGCCTTTGGAGAAGATATATTTAAGAGACTGCTCGCCATCTTAAACATGAAGTTCATTTATGCAGAATAACCATAAAAGATGACATGGCTATTTGCAATTTTTGCAGATTTAAATGCCACCCTGAAATGCGAATACTAACATTTCAAGTCACCAAGAGGTAAGTCGACAAATATATCTACAAATTTTATGCAAAGATACATGTGGAATTTATATCAGACAAATATATCCGAGATTAAATAAAAATAATTTTTTCTCACAGAAATCTGCCAACGGGCATTCATATCGTAACAGACTAATTTTAAGTATGAGGATTCAGAAACAGAATATTTTTCAACGGTTATCAATCATTATGATAGAATTGAAAGGCATAAAAACTGACCTGGCTGTAGGGATTAGAAACAAAAAAAAGCCCCCCTTATAAAGAGAAGCTTCGATTTCTGTACAGGTGGGATCCCGATAGCAATCAGGACGAACTCCCACACCTCGCGGCATCACGCCCAAAAGCGTGACGTGTCTACCAATTCCATCATAAAGCAAAAAAGCCCCTCTAAAAAGAGAAGCTTTGATTTCTGTACAGGTGGGGAGACTCGAACTCCCACACCTCGCGGCACTAGATCCTAAGTCTAGCGTGTCTACCAATTCCACCACACCTGCATAGGTTATTATCGGGTTGCAAATATAAACATTCCATTGAATATACAAATAACTTTATTAAAGAAAAATTCACTTCATTTTTTGTACTTTTGATTCACTTAGAAATCAACTTCCAAAACATTGGAAATAATTAAATAGTATAACATGCAAAACATAGACAGCTACGTAGAAAAAAACAAAGATCGATTTATAAATGAACTGATTGAACTTCTCAAAATCCCATCCGTTAGTGCAGATTCTGCATTTAAAAAGGACGTTTTAAGAACCGCCGACGAAGTCAAGAAAAGTCTCGAAAAAGCGGGCTGTGATCATGTTGAAATTTGTGAAACTGAAGGCTATCCTATTGTTTATGGCGAAAAAATAATCGATAAAAATTTACCAACGGTCTTAGTTTATGGACATTACGATGTGCAACCTGCCGACCCGATCGAGTTATGGACCTCACCTCCTTTTGAGCCGGTGATTAAAAAAACAGAACTACATCCAGAAGGTGCTATTTATGCAAGAGGTGCCTGCGATGACAAAGGCCAAATGTATATGCACGTCAAAGCGATGGAGTTTATGACTTCAACCAATCAATTGCCCTGCAATGTCAAATTTATGATTGAAGGCGAAGAGGAAGTAGGAAGTGTCAACCTCGCGAAATTCGTAAAAGTCAATCAGGAAAAACTGAAGAATGATGTCATCTTGATCTCTGACACCGGCATGATTTCAAAAGAAACCCCATCGATTACCACGGGATTAAGAGGCTTGAGTTATGTAGAAGTAGAAGTCACAGGACCTAACAGAGACTTACATTCTGGTCTATATGGGGGCGCGGTAGCCAATCCGATCAATGTATTGACCAAGATGATTGCTGCCCTACACGATGAAAACAACCATATCACTATTCCTGGATTTTACGATAAAGTCGAAAATCTTTCAGACGAAGAGCGTGCACAAATGGCAAAAGCGCCATTTTCATTGGAGGATTATAAAAAAGCATTAGATATCGAGGAGGTCTATGGTGAGAAAGGTTATACCACCAACGAGCGCAATTCCATAAGACCAACATTGGATGTCAACGGCATTTGGGGAGGTTATATTGGAGAAGGTGCCAAAACAGTTATCGCCAGTAAAGCATTTGCTAAAATCTCAATGCGATTGGTGCCGCATCAAGACTGGGAGGAAATCACAGAATTGTTCAAGAAACATTTTGAAAGTCTGGCGCCAAAAGGTGTGAAAGTCTTGGTAAAACCTCATCATGGTGGTCAAGGTTATGTGACACCTATTGACAGTATTGGATATCAGGCCGCTTCAAAAGCCTATGAAGAAACTTTTGGAAAAACGCCAATTCCACAACGCAGTGGTGGCAGCATCCCAATTGTTTCTCTTTTTGAACAGGAATTAAAAAGTAAAACGATTTTAATGGGCTTCGGATTGGACAGTGATGCCATCCACTCGCCTAACGAACATTTCGGAATCTGGAATTATTTGAAAGGGATTTCGACCATTCCTTTGTTTTATAAGTACTTTACGGAGTTGAGTAAGAAATAGTCTTCGTTTTCTCTCGCAGGAGGATCAAAAGTGCTGAGGCGCTAAGTTTACAGGCCACGAATACACGAATATGTTTTTAAACTTTCGTGAATTCGTGGCTTTTTTTCTTCCCAATTTCTAAAATAACTTCTTATTTATAGGTTCTTGACATATAAAAAAGAAACATTTTATTTGGTCATGTTGTTTTTTGTTCTACATTTGTAGAACACATTCTAAACATGTAGAACAATGGAACTCACAAAAACAGAAGAAGACTTAATGAACCACCTTTGGAAAATGGAAAAAGCCTTTATGAAAGACCTTCTTGAAGCCTATCCCGATCCTAAGCCAGCACCATCTACCGTAGCCACTTTATTGAAACGGATGCATGACAAACATTTTGTGGGGTACACACTTTACGGAAAATCAAGGGAATACTATCCATTGGTAAAGAAGAAGGATTATTTCAGTAAACACGTTAACGGCCTCATCAAAAGTTTTTTTAACGACAGCGCCACGCAGTTTGCATCGTTTTTCACAAAATCGACCAATCTCACCAAAGCAGAATTGGAAGATTTAAAAGCACTCATCGACAGCGAAATCAAAAAGAAACCATGATCATTCGATTTTTGAATAGTATGGAATTTCCGTTAAGGCGGAATGAGACCGAATAACAATTAACAAACTTAAAAACAACACATCATGCTTATCTATCTCCTAAAATCTGGCGCATGTTTGGCGATTTTCATGGCCTTTTATACCTTCTTTTTAGAAAAGGAAAACATGCATGTTTTTAAGCGTTTCTACTTGTTGGTGGCACTCATCATAGCGTTTGCCATTCCACTGATCACCTTTACGCAATATATAGAGGTACCCGCTTTACCGATGGCGAAAGAAACCTTTGCACCCGTTGTTTTTTATACCGAGAGCGTGCCCCAAGTGGAAGAAACTAATTACTTACCCTTTATTTTATGGAGCATTTATGCATTGGGTGTCTTAGTTTTCGGATCATTATTTGTAAAAAACCTTAATCAGATTGTTTTTAAGATCAAACGCAATCCGAAGCAAAAATCGAAACATGTCATCCATGTCCTCTTAAATGATCTGGTCACTCCCCATACTTTTTTCAACTACATTTTTTTGAATAGACAGAAATTTGAAAAACATGAAATCCCGAAAGAAGTATTTTGGCATGAAGAGGCGCACGCCAAGCAGAAACACAGTATTGACGTCTTGTTTATCGAATTGCTTCAAGTTATTTTTTGGTTCAATCCGCTTATTTACTTTGTGAAACACGCCATAAAAACGAACCACGAATTCTTGGCAGACCAGGCAGTTTTAAACAAAGGCATTTCATTACCAACCTACCAACACATTTTATTGGCATTCTCATCAAATGCGTCAGAGTCACCGTTGGCAAACGCCATCAATTATTCATCCACCCGCCACGCTGCAAGCGTGATCAAAAAACGGTTTAAAGTTATGAAAACACACACCACAAAACGGAAAACTTGGATCTTGAGCATCTTGCTCTTACCAATATTAGCACTATTAATTTATAGCTTTAGCGAATCAGAAATAATAGAAAAAGAAGTTGCTTCAATGTCAACTGTAGTAATTCAGGACACAGAAATAGGGGCTACAGAAGCCATGATGACAGAGTACAAATCTATTATTGATGACATTGAATCTACTCATACAATTTGGACGCCAAAAATAAATAGAGCTGCTGCAATTTATGATATTATGACAGAAGCACAACGTATAACAGTTAAAAAATATCCTGAAAACCCAGTTATAAATCTTGCCACGGTAAAACCAAAAACACCATCCGAAACCTTATTTGATTCTTGGAAAAACAAAGTCGAATTTGCAATCTGGATTGATGGCAAACATGTATCTAACGAAACTTTAAAGGACTACAAAGCTTCAGATTTTAAATACTACACAAGTAGTTTTGTATATAATAATGCGCGGAGCAAAAAATTCCCCCAACCGTATCAAAATCATTTATACACCAAAACCGGTTTTGAAGACAATTATTTAAAAAGCAATGTAAATAAGTATAACCGATTAAAAAATGAATATTTAAAAACTGAAAATGCATTTATTAATTCTAACGAAAAAGATGACTCTGAACTCCGGATATTAAAAGCGCAACTGGCTAAAGTGTATAACTCGATTTCTGAAAATGAAATTGAAAGATATGATGTAAAATTAAGCACGACTTTTCAAACTGAGCAATCGCAAAATTTAAAATCATATCTTTTAGAGCGCGATAAAACCATAACTCTATTAGATAACCCTAAGGCATATCCTGGTATTTTTTTAGAAATGTCGGATGGTGATCAAAGAATATTTCAAGCGCAATACATGAAGATGCATAGAGCGTATTCAAAGTTGACCGAATTGGAAAAGAAATCTGCTCCTAAAATGTTGCCACCAGCCCCAGACCCAAAGGGGTATATTTTGAAAAATGGAAAAATTATAAAGAAAAACCAATAGCAACTTTAGCTCAACAAGATTAATAACCTAATATCATTGTCAAACCTCTCAGGTTTCAAAAACCTGAGAGGTTTTTTAATAGCATTAATTTTTGAAGGACTATTTTCCTAATAAAACAAGCTCCAAAACGCCAATAAATACTGAGCTTCTATGAAGTCAAAAGCTGGTTGAGGAGTGATTCATCTAAGACATTGATTAACTAAAAATTTATCTTTATTGTTTATATTTTGTTTCAATTTCATTTATATAGTAAACATGATGAAATCATAAAACAAACCAATTCAATTTTTGGCCTAATTAAAAACCAAAACAAGTCTATCAAAAATTTCGGACATTCGTTTTAAGAATTAAGACCTATTACAATTTCTTTATCTGACCTCGAAATCTCCAAGTATTGAATCTGAGAGGTTTTTTATAAATGTTTATGATAAGAATATTATTATACCAAATCTATTTTCGCCTAAAAGCAGTTTTATTTTCTCTCAAAAACATAATAGACATTTAAAAGCCGATCACTATACTGTTTGGAGTCTTCAGAAACACGATTTAAATTATAAGTAGTAATTTTCTCTATGTTATACACCTGTTGAAGTTCTTTTAAGGTGTTACCTTTTAACAATTCATTGGTGAGGAGTCCAAATTCAGGCTCTTTTGGCAGCTTATCCAAGCCATCAAGTGAGGAGATGGAAGGAATCTTTCCACCATAATACCATAACATTTCTGGAGCAATATAATTGACACTATATAGGTTCAATCCTTCGTTTTCAACTTCCGTTTTAAGATTTGATATAGGATTGTAAGAATCGCTTGTTAAACCTTCAGAAAGTGGTAAAACAGTTAAAACTACACCTGCAAAAAACAGAACAGTCAGTCTAAAGACCAAAGTCATATTCTTTCTTTTTAAGTAAAATAGAATCAATACACCAATTGTCAATAATACTAAGGACGCTAAACTATATAAAAACCAATGACCGGAAATATTATCTTTTAAAAACACATAAGCTATCACCGGAAAAGCAAGGCCAATACAAGCTATCAAACCGAAATTAAAATACACCGGAAACGTTTCCCGTTTATCAGTCATAGTTTTAAATCTTCTGATTAAATAATTGATATAAAATCCAATATTGATCGCTAATGGTATTAAAACGGGCATCAAATACCGAGATTTCTTTTCAGGTACAATCGACAATAGCAGCACCGCCAGAAGAGTCCAAAGCAAACTAAATTGGTAGGCCTTTAAGTGCTTGACCCTAGATTTTAAATACGGATATAACAAACTGATAAATGCAGGAATGGTCCAAAGTCCACTTTGGGTAAAGAAACTCCAGTAATAGTAAAATGGTCTGACGTTATAACTTGACCAATTAGAAGTTTCCTTTTCTGTAATGGCATTAAAAGTAATCGGGTCTTGGAATCGGACATACAAATACCACCAGCCGCCAACGATTAGTGCCAGTAAAACAACACTTAAATAAGAATAAGATTTGACTTTTAAATGTTTAAATTTATAGGTAAACCCGTATGCCAATAAAAAGGGCAACAATAAAGCATACATAGATACAGGGCCTTTGGACAAAAAAGAGAAGCCCATAAAACAACCGGCCCATAAAGTGTGTTTCCAATAGGATTTATCTTTCTCAAACAATAAAAACAGCTGGAAAATAGCAAAGCACATAAAGCCATGGGCAAAAATATCCCATGGACCTTCAATGGTGATTCCTATAATATAGAAAGAAGTTGTGGCAATAAAGGCATTTTGCAAGCTTTGAGCGGTGTCCTTAACTAGCAACATTGATATTTTAAAAATGGATACCGCAAGCAACATGACCAATAAAATAGCAGGCAGACGCAATCCAAAAACACTTTTTAATCCGAAAATCATTCCAGAAACTGCGGTTAACCAAGTCGGTAATGGTGGTTTTTCATAGCGTGCTTCTCCGTTCATGGTGGTTAATAACCAGTTGCCATCCTGAACCATTTCTCTGGCTGTAATAAAGTTTCTGGCTTCCATAATTGAAACATGTATCACATCCAAATTTGGCAATAACATGATGGCTGTAAACAAACAAATACTCAATACAGGATGCTTATTAATTGTTTTTATCATATTGATTTGTTTAATAATACAAGATTTCTAACATAAACAACCATTCCGAAAATATGACCCAAAAAAAGAACCGGATCTCTTCTAAATATGGCATAGGTTAATATCAAAACAGATCCAATTAAGCTTAATAACCAAAAACCTAAGGGTAACGAAGACTTTTTGTGTTTTTCTGAATATATCCATTGATACACAAAACGAAGGGTAAACACAATTTGCGACACGATTCCTAAACCCAACAGCCATAATGGAATAGCTTCGTTTTTAAATAACAACTTCACATCTATCACATTGTTATTGTAATAAAATACAACAATTAAAATAGGTACAAAAAACAAAAAGAGCCGTATTAATTTTGGTAAACGCTGCCATTGATTCTGTAACTGCAAATTTCTAATGTAAATAAAATAAGTAAGTGATTGCCCAAACATAATCGCAAAGTCATTTCTTAAATAACCATAGATGAATAATAAGAAAGAGGCAATTAAACTTAAAAACCAGAATAGAGATGGGGAAGCAACTTGTTTTTGTTTTTCGGAAGTTAGCCATTGAACCAGCAGTCTGGAGGAAAATAACATTTGGGCTAAAAACCCAATACTATATATTAACCAGCTACTCATTATCTTTTTTTGTTACTGAATAGTTGATGTACTTTTTCTTCATCCATAAATAAGCAAAACAATCAACTAATGGTCCTAACAAACGGTTCCATAGTCCAAATTTAGCTGTTCCGGCTATTCTAGGAAAATGTTGTACCCGAATTTGGATAATTTTTCCTTTCTGCAATAAAATCATGGCAGGCAAAAATCTGTGTAAGCCATTAAACATAGGAATACGTTTAGCATAATCAGTTTTAATAACTTTTAACGGACAGCCCGTATCGTCCATGCCATCATGTGTAAATGCCCTACGAATGCTATTGGCGATAGTAGAGGACATGTTTTTCACAAAGCCATCCTTTCTATTGGCTCTAACACCAGTTACCAAATCGTATTCACCAATATATTCCAAGAGTAAATTAAAATCTTCAGGAGCAGTTTGCAAATCAGAATCAATATAGCCAACCAATTCTGTGTCAACATAATCAAATCCTGCCTTTATAGCAGTGCTTAAGCCTCTGTTTTTGTCAAAACTAATAAAAGTAAAATCCGGTTGTCTTTTACAAATATTCTCAATAAGCTCCAAGCTTTTGTCGATAGACCCATCATTTACAAATAGGATTTTGGCTTTTTTGCTTGCAATTTTAATATAATCCACCAAAGCTTGTTCAACTCGAATTAAATTGTCTTCTTCATTAAAGACTGGAACTATAATCGTAAACTGATAATTCATAAAACAAGGGTACATTAAATTTCACTAAAGAAGCCATCAAAGTTGATTTCATGGATTTCTAAAATGGCTGTTTATAAATCATGGGAGATATGTTTATAGATACAATCTTAGGCCGATATAGCTTAGCAAATAGATTTCTCTCATTTTTTTTTACCATTTTTACATCAATTCAATTGTCATCCATTTTCTACAATACACTCTATACTTTACGCAAACTCCGTAATTCACTTCAACAATCTCAAACCACTCAATTCTGACTTATTTCTGCGTTTTCTAACGTTTAAGATAACGTTTATAATAAAAGCCAAAGCCATTATAAATAAATTTTTAGAACTGATTTTATTAACACCTCTTCAGTATAATTATGTAAGTCTTAAAAAAATATTTTTTAGCAATACAAATTTCCTTCATATCATTGTAATATTGGCAATCACGAGCCTATTGAAGATCTGCTCCCCAAAATATCCGCAATTGAGTTTTTGCACAAATTCGTTCAGGTATAATTGAAGATTTTTTTCGTTATATTTAGTAATTAATGTCCACCAAATTCCGCTTGCATAACTAATTGTTATGTGCACCCACCTCAAGATCTCCTTTGTTGCCTGCCCGCTTGATTTTTTGCTGATGTCGACATGTGATGTGCTTTGATCCGCAAGTATACTGGTCTGATCTCGGTTAATTGTGAACAAGAGAGTTCTATCAGTGCCATTTGCTTTATGTCCTTCCAAAACTTTGGTAGTGAAATAACGGTATTGGCGTTTAACTTTTCCCATGTTCAGATCTTTAAGAGTCGTGCTTTCACGTATCATTTTGAAATGGTGCAAATTACAAGCATAAAAAAACTTAATAAACTATAATATACACATCGTCCAATGTGTTCTATGAAACCCTTAAAATTCCATACGAAACTTTAATAGACCAAAATTACATGTTAGTAGATAAAGCTATTGAATTAGTATATTTCATTCACAAGCGTGGATTCAGAAGTTTAAATTTGCCTCATAAATGATAGTTTGAATCTTTAATGATTTTTTAGTAGCTCTTAGATTGCAGGATCTCAAAGCTCATTAAATACAGTAAATAACAAAGTGATCATTAACGGTGATTATGCCGTATCAACAGATATTAAGGGCGTTGAGAAGACAAGTGAATCATTGCAAAACATATACTTCTGATCAATCGCAATTTGTAATAAGCCATGAAAGTCAAGCACATATATTTAAAGGTATAGCATGAAGGTATTTATTCAAATAATAGATTCATGATATCATGAATTTTGAAGAATACCTCATTAAAATAAGTATAATCAAAGTCCTTAAAGCTAATTTTTTACAAACCTTGAATCGATTATAAAATGTATTTTTGTTTTATTAACTATATAGTCATATGAAAGGTACTGTCCATCCGTCCAGTACTTCAAAGTACAATGTTTTACTATCGTTTGTAAACAATTTTAAAACTGATGGAATCCTATTCATCAAAGGCCACCGAAATGTTATTAAACTATTTAATTTAGAAGGTACTACTTTAAATATAAAATCTTTTAAAAAGCCCAACTTCATCAACCAAATAGCCTATCGTTATTTCAGGAAATCCAAGGCCAGACGTTCATATGAATTCGCTAATATTCTACTCAAAAAAAATATTGGAACACCACAACCCATTGCCTATTTTGAGCGATTTAACTTATTTGGTATTACAGATAGTTACTATATATGTGAACATTTGAAACATGACTTAACTTATCGCGATTTGGTTATACAGCCCAATTATAAAAATCATGAAGAAATACTTAGGAAATTCACCAGATTTACTTGGGATATGCATGAAAAAGGAATCTACTTCAAAGATCATTCACCAGGCAACACTCTGATTGTCGAAAACAACAATACCTATGAGTTTTATTTAGTCGATTTAAACAGAATGTCGTTCACTAAATTAGATTTTAAGGCGAGAATGAAAAGTTTTGCAAGATTGACTCCCAAAAAGGAAATGGTGAGAATAATGAGTGATGAATATGCCAAATTAAGCGAAGAGGATTTTGAAAAAACCTATCAATTAATGTGGTATTACACCAACCAATTTAGAGAAAGATCCAAAAGAAAAAAAAGGATAAAACAAAAATACCTCGGAAAAAAGTAAGAGCGACATTCTTCTAAAGAAATAATCATCTGTTTTGATTTGTATATACAACTAGCACATTTCGAAAAAAAACAAGGATACTTGTCGGTTAGGTTACACGGCACTAAGACGTAAAGAGATCGAAGAAGTATAACAGAGGATTTGACCATCACAACTCTTTCGTAATAAAAAATAGATTTTCAGAGCGCGGAAAGATGAGTACATCAAACTCGTAGATTTACCAATTGTTTACATCCCTAACTAAAATTCAATTATATTAGTGCTATTGAAATTCTAAACCATGAGCTAAATGCAAGTGAAAACATTCACCGCATTTCCTAAAAGCGCTCAACTTATGATTAAACTATAAATACCTCTTCAATGGAAAAACCCAGACGACTATTTTTAAGAAACCTTGGCTTAGCAGGTGCTGCAGCGGTATTGACACCGTCAGTCTTTGCTAAAACACCGGAAACAATTAATTTTCTTGAAAGAAAGACTTTACCTTCCAACAATCTTAAAACCTTAAAAATCGCATTAATAGGAGCCGGAGGCATGGGTGTTGCCGATACCAATACGGCCTTACAACATCAAAACATAGAACTGGTTGCTGTTTGTGATCTTTACGATGGAAGGCTAACCGACGCCAAAAATAATTGGGGAAGCGACTTGATGGTCACTAAAAACTACAAAGACATATTAAAACGTGCTGACATAGATGCCGTTATCATAGGAACACCCGATTTCTGGCATAAAAAAATAAGCATTGATGCCCTAAATGCCGGCAAGCACGTCTATTGTGAAAAGCCCATGGTGCACAGTGTCGATGAAGGACACGACATCATCAATGCCTGGAAGAAATCAGGCAAGGTGTATATCGTAGGCAGTCAAGGGATGTCATCCTTAGGCAACGAAAAAGCAAAGGAGCTTTTGGCAGCGGGTGCTATTGGTGAGCTCAATTATGCCGAAGGATTTTGGGCCCGAAACTCTCCTGTCGGAGCTTGGCAATATCCAATTCCAAAGGATGCCTCTACGAAAACGGTAGATTGGAAGAATTATATTTCCATAAGCAAAGACCTTCCTTTTGACCCACTACGTTTTTTTAGATGGCGAAATTACCTCGATTATGGAACAGGAATGGCGGGCGATCTTTTTGTGCATCTTTTTTCCAGTTTGCATTTCATCACAGATTCGCTGGGCCCCAATAAAATTGCCGCCATGGGAGGCTTGCGTTATTGGAAAGATGGCCGGGAAGTACCGGATGTCCTTTTAGGGATGTTTGATTATCCAGATACCAAGCAACATCCAGCATTCAACCTCTCTTTACGTTGTAATTTTGTGGATGGCACCAGTGGCACCACCTATTTAAAACTGGTGGGCAGCAAAGGATCGATGGACGTTGAATGGGATCGTGTGACTTTAAAACGCAATGCAGGAGGCGAAAGTGATGATCCATTTTTAGCCGAAAAAGCCAAGGAAGAAACATCAAGTCAGCCTGATCGAAAAAAAATGGAACCGCCACTAACCACAGTTTATAACGCCCAAAGCGGTTATAAAGGGGCACATTATGATCATTTCGCGAATTTCTTCGATGCCATCCGAAATAATGGTACTGTAGCCGAAGATCCTCTTTTTGGTTTTCGCGCGGCGGCCCCAGCATTACTCTGTAACGAAAGCTATGAGAAAAATGCGTTTATAGGTTGGGATCCTGTAAAAATGAAACAGATTTAATTCTAAAATTATAACTATGACAAAAACGGTAATGACTGTGCTATTGGCACTTTCAATAATCGCTTGTAAAGATTCAAATGAGACCAAAGAGCAAGTTGAAGAAGGAGCGCTAACCCAAGACGATATTCACAAGACTGAAGGCGAATGGCAGTATTTGTTTGATGGTACCACTTTGGAGGGCTGGAGAGGCTATAACGAAGACAAAATGCCTCCGGGCTGGGTCATCAATAACGGCGAGCTTACTTATGACACTGAACTTGGATTGGAACAAGACTACACAGGCGGAAGGGACATTATCTACGGCGCCGAAGAGTTTGATAACTTTGAACTCTACTTGGAATGGAAACTTCCCAAAGGGGGCAACAGCGGCATTTTTTATCATATTAAAGAAGGCTACCCCGCTCCCTACGATTCGGCTCCCGAATATCAACTCATAGACGATGACAACTATGCCCAAATCCACGATTTAACCGGTTATAATAAAAGTGTTGGCCACACCGAAAACCTTTCGGAATTAAAACCGCTAAATAAAACCGCTGCCGATTACGCCATGCACGGGCCGGATCTCGACATGAAAAAACTAAACCCTGTAGGAGAATGGAATAGCAGTAAAATTGTTTTCACACCCGAAAAAGTAGAACATTGGTTAAATGGTGAAAAGGTACTTTCATTCGTGCCTTGGGATGACGAATGGCATAAGAAAAAGAATTCCGGAAAATGGAAAGAGAGCCCAGATTACGGTAAATTCAAATCAGGCTATATTGGCTTGCAAGATCATGCCAGCCCGATTTGGTTTCGAAATATAAAAATCAGAAAATTATAAGATTTGTCAGCCTAAGAAATATTTAGGCTGACATTTTTATTTATAAATCGAGGTTCAAGCCATCTGAAATGCAGAAGACATTGACCTATTAAAGATAAAATATGAAAAAAATAAGTTTGTTCGCGATTTTACTTAGTATCACATTTACAGGGTGTCAGTCAGGGAAAAATCTTTTCAATGGAAAAAATCTTGACGGATGGCAAACCTACGGCACCGAAAAATGGTATGTAGAAGATGGCTTGTTGGTCTCTGAAAGTGGTCCAGACAAGATGTATGGCTATCTCGCCACTAAGGATAATTATAAAGACTTTGAAATCACTTTGGAATTCAAACAAGAAGCCGATGGAAACAGCGGCGTGTTTATACGATCTGAGATTGAAGGTACCAAAATAGCGGGATGGCAGATAGAAGTCGCACCTCCGAATCTTCACACCGGTGGGATTTATGAATCCTATGGCCGTGGTTGGCTGATAAAACCTTCACTAGAAAAAGAAGCGGCGCTAAAATACGGCGAATGGAATCACTTAAAGATAAGAGTAAAAGGCAATCAGGTAACTAGCTGGCTAAATGATGTGGAAATGGTCGATTTCTCCGATGATAAAATAGGCGCGGCAAATGGCAAAATTGCGTTACAAATACATGACGGCGGCGGCATCAAAGTATATTGGAGGAATATCCGATTGAAGACGCTTTAAAATCTAATTCCAAAGCCGACTGATATTCAAACCTGATAGGTTTCTTCAGCAGACCATTTTAAGAGAAATATCTTACACTAAATTCAACCGTCTAAATACCTTCTAACATGAAACTTATTTATGCACTCCTAATTTTACTTGTATTTTCTTGCAATTCAAAAGACAAAAACAATCTGTTTCCATCAGAAAACGAGGCGAAAACTGCTATAGAAAAAATCTTGGCCAGTCAGGAGATTGCATGGAACAATCATGATTTGGAAGGCTTTATGCAAGGTTATTGGAAAAACGATTCTCTTAGGTTTTTCGGGAGCAAAGGGCTTACTTACGGCTGGGACAAGGCATTATTAAACTACCAAAATGGGTACCCTAGTCCTGATGAGACTGGAACACTCAAGTTTGTCATCACTGATATTTCAAAGATTGAAAACGGTGCTTATTTGGTGTTTGGGGAATACCATTTGGAAAGAAACGTAGGCAACGCCAATGGCATTTTCACTATTGTATTCAAATACATTAATGGCCATTGGAAAATCATAGCAGACATGTCCTGTTGATTAGGCTGCGGTTTCTTCAGACTTGAAATGCTCATATAGGTCATCGCATCCCATTCCTATTATAGAAAGTTTTTTACGTTTAGCAAGAGATTCATTGTGCAACTGAGCTAAAGCATTCACACCATAACGATCAATACTCGTAAGACCTTCGATATTTATGATCAGGGAATCACGTTTATCAAAAATATTTGAAAATTCCTTTTTGAAGAGATGAAGATTGAATTTGGTAAGCGTACCTTTTACTTGAAAAAAAGCAGGGTGTTTGATAATTTCTAAATCCATAATAGCGTCAATTAATGTGGTTAAAAAAAATAAATTCTGCGCTATTAATCATTGGGGATGAACCAAATATCATAAATAATATCAAAACCACACAATGTTTTCGACAAACGGTATTTTCATGGGTTTAGCGAAAGATAAACTCCATTTACTTCGTTAAAATGGGAGCGATGTTTACTTAAAACCTTCGGTCTGGATTAAACATATCCAAATTTAAACTCGGCGACTTTTCTGAAATGAGTTCTGATACCAGTTTTCCAGTTCCAGTACCCATGCTCCAACCCAACATGGCGTGACCGGTTGCAATCGTTAAGTTGGAACATTTTGAAGACCTTCCAATATACGCCAATCCATCTGGAGACACGGGGCGTAGTCCCGAAGCCACATCGTCCTTTTCAATTTCAGTTAAAGCTATCTCAGGGTAATATTTTGTAACCGCATTCGCAATGGCATTTACCCTCGTTTTATTGATCTTATCGTTGATTCCGCCTATTTCCATAGTGCCTGCAAAACGTGTGAAACCGTTCATAGGTGTAACTGCCACCTTAGATTCCATTAAAATAGCGGGCAATTTTATTCCAGTGGGTTTTGTCGTATTGATTCTATACCCTTTTCCAGCCTGCAATAATAAATGGATTCCGACTTTCTTACTCAACAAGGCGCTCCATGATCCAGCGGCCAATACAAATTCGTCAGCCTTCAACTTTTGGTTTTTAGTGATCAGGGCCGTTATTTTTCGATCTTTTAATTCGAGGTCCTCAACCTTTTCATTGGGATGGAACACTACACCTTTTGACTTTAAATACGTCTTCATTTCAGTCATAAACTCACTTGGCGTGGAATGTGAATCGCTTCTATAATAAGTACCACCAATGACATTTAGATTGACATTGGGTTCCAATTGTTTTAAATCTTCAAGAGTCACTTCCTGTACGTCCAAACCTTCATTTATAGCCATTTCTGCATTTTCCATTTCTTCCTCAAGGGCTTTTTGAGTTTGGCATAACATCAATAAGCCTTCTTTTTTATACTGAAATGTGAAATGCTCATTTGCTTTTATGTCATTGTACAACTCCTGGCTCAGAAGCGTCAAATCTTTTATACTGGGAATTGCCTTTTTCACATGATCGGCAGTACAGGATTTGTTGAAGGCATAGGTCCATTTTAAAAAATCAGGATCCAATCGGGGCTTGATATAAAGCGGACTTGCGGGATTGAACATCCACTTCAAGCCTTTCTTCATGACCCCAGGTGCCGACAATGGGATGATGTGGCTTGGAGACACAAATCCAGCATTAACATACGAAGCACCAACGTCCATATTTGATTGGTCGATAATCGTGACCTGATGTCCTTCTTTTTGAAGGTAATAGGCGGAACACAAACCGATGATGCCTCCGCCGATAACGATAACACTTTTATTCATTTATTCCCATTTAAAATCCCAAATTGGTGTTTCTCCTTTTAGATGCTCAACAAAATAATTCCATCGTTTCTTGGTGAAGTATTTGTTGGCCTTCCCTTGATATCCATGTCGTTGACTCGGAAATATCAACAAATCAAATTCCTTATCGGCATTTACTAAGGCCTCTGCCAATTTAAACGTTGCCGAAGGATTGACGTTCTCATCAATGCCACCATGCACCAACAACAATTTTCCCTTTAAATTTTTTGCATTCGTTATATTGGACACCTCATGATAGGTTGAATCTACTGGCCAACCTTGATACATTTCAGGCCACCAGGCTTTTTCCATTCTAAAATCATGGTCTGCAGAACTGGCTACACCCACTTTGTAAACGTCTGGAAAAGCGAGCATTGCCCTTCCTGTATCGAATCCTCCTGCAGAATGACCAAATATACCAACACGATCAGTATCAATCCAAGGATATTTTTCTCCCAAATAGGTAATGGCCAAAACGTGATCTTCAAGATTATTGCCCATATTTTTATAGGAATAATTATGAAATTCCTTGGAGCGTCCAGAAGTCCCCAATCCATCAACCATCATTACGATAAACCCAAGTTCTGCCAACGACTGGTTCATAAATGCTCTATCAAACGATTTTGGAAACATCTGTGTATGTGGACCAGTATAAGTATGATCAATTATTGGATAGGATTGGGTAGGATCAAAATTGGTCGGTTTCCAGATAGCACCATAAATAGTCGTTTTTCCATCTTTTGCGGTCAATTGAAAGGTTTCTGGCGATTGCCATCCTTTTGCCAAGGCTTCGGAAGCATCTGCGGAGGTCAATTCTGCCACTATTTTTCCTGATTTAGCCAATCTCAATACCGTTTTGGTCGGATGGTTGACCGTTGAATAATTATCGACAAAATAGTTTCCATCTTCTGAAAAGGACACGATGTGATGGGCATTCTCAGGCGTCAGTAGGGTCGTGTTCCCTTTAAAATCAACCTTATAAAGCAGTTGGTGATAAGGATTCATCTTTGGGTCCTTGCCCGACGCCAAAAAGAAGATTTCTTCCTTGTCTTCATTGGTGTGGACCACAGAATTGATATAATAATTTCCTTGACTTAAAGGTTTTGTTTCTTTCGTTATCATATCGACCATATAGAGTTGTCGCCACCCACTGCGTTCGGACAAGAAAATGACTTTTTGTTTTTTATCCAACTTTCTAAACCAAAAATTGTCAATATTAGTTTCACTTGTTTCTTCAATCAGTGTTTCCTCGGTTTCATTATTAAGATCTACAAGTTTTAGAAATTCCTTTTGAAACCCTCTTTCTGAATATCCAGCCAAAAGTTGGCCTGACTTTTCCATCCACTCAATAGCTACTGAGTTTATATGTGTGCCTGTTGGCAAATTTGTTTTTACTTCTTTTTTGGTTTCAACATTAAAAAATACAGGTTTCACATGAACCATAGTGGTATCTCCTGGTGAACCCCGATAGTAGGAAAGTAATTTTGATTTGTAGAGCGAGTCGATGCTGTGATCCAACAAATACATTTTTTCAGCATTTCTAAAGTCGACAACATCAGCTCCAATCCATTTGGAATCCTTGGACCAGTTTACTCTGAAGCGTTTGGGACGTTCTGCATTTTCACCTTCTATAATATCATACCAACCATAATAGGTGGCGTATTCATAATCTCTTTTACCATCGTGGCTCAATTGATATTCCTGGCCAGTCGTGGTTGATTTTATATATAAATTATAGTCTTTGCTATAAGCAATCCATTTTCCATCTGGAGATTTGGTTTCAAATTCGTTCTTTTCTTCCTTCTTCTCTTCTTTTTCAATCTGTAATTGATAGGTTTTAAGGTCAAGTATATAAGTCTTCGATTCAAAATTAAATTTAAGATGTCCATCTTTTGTCCGCTCAATGTTTGAAAGCGACCATTGACCTGATTCAAGCTTATTTTCTGCTAGTTTGGATAATTCCTGTGCCAATTTATCATGGTCAAACATAGGTTGTACCCTGTTGTTTTTAAAAGATAAAGTTTTATAGGTCTTACCATTTTTGTCATGGTCCACAAACCAAATTCCAGAGTTGTCCTTAAACCAATAGACTTGAGTGTACAGATTAAAAACCGTTTTATTGTTTAAATTCTCGGGCAAAAAACTCACGGCTCTTTGGTAATCTTCTAATGTGGGTTTTTGGGCCTGAAGTTGAATTGTCAAAAACAACATCAGTACTGCGTAATAATAATTTTTCATTTTAATAATTTTATATCACCTGAAATCCAAACGCATACGGATCGTCTTCAGAATCAATGGTTATTGTGTTATGTCCATAAATTTTTGCCCAACCTTTTATGCTCGGGATAATTGCAAGATTATCATTGAGAGTAGTTTCCCTTTCAACCCGGCCGACAAATTTGCTACCTATGAAGCTTTCGTGAATATAATCTTCACCAACTTTCAGTTTTCCTTTTGCATACAGTTGCGCCAAGCGAGCCGATGTCCCCGTGCCACAAGGACTTCGATCAATCGCCTTATCACCATAAAACACAGCATTTCTACCAGATGATAAAGGATCGATTGGGGCCCCAGTCCATTGCAGATGTGTGACGTCTCTAATAGCCTCATTCTCTGGATGGATGAATTTGTTGGGGTATTTCTCATTGATACGCTGTCTTACAACTTGCGAAAACTGAATGATTTTTGAAGCAGAAAAATTCTGTATGCCTGAAAAATTCTGTTGCTCATCCACTATGGCATAATAATTTCCTCCATAAGCGACATCGAATGATAACTCTCCCAATTCTGGACATTCAACAGTAAGGTTTTGAGCTGCCAAATAACTTTTTACATTGGTCAATTTGACCCAATCAACTTTTGTTCCCGTTTGCTGATATTCAATTTCCACCAAGCCTGCAGGTGCTTCCATTCTTATCCTTCCTGGAGCTTTGGGTTGCACTAAGCCTTCTTCTATTGCAATAGTTATTGTTCCTATCGTCCCATGGCCACACATTGGCAAACAACCAGAGGTTTCTATAAAAAGAATGGCAAAATCATTTTCAGGATTATCTGGCGGAAACAACATTGAGCCACTCATCATATCATGGCCACGTGGTTCAAACATTAAGCCTTTCCTTATCCAATCGTATTCCTTCAAAAAGTGCTGGCGTTTTTCGCTTATCGAATTTCCAATGAGATTTGGATTACCTTCGCGGACGACTCTCACAGGGTTGCCGCAGGTATGCGCATCGATACAGACAAATGTGTGTTTCATATCATTATTATTACTCTTTCCGTTCCCTTTAAGCCATTCCTTTGCTAAAAGTAGATGGAATTGATTCCGGCTATTCTTTAAGTTTCTTGATATAATTATTGACCCTATCTTCCATAATAGCCAAGGTCACGGTGCCTTGCTCAAGAATAATCTCATGGAACTCCCGGATATCAAATTTGGCTCCCAATTCATTTTCTGCTTTTTGACGCAGCTCCCTTATTTTCAATTCCCCTATTTTATAAGACAGTGCCTGACCAGGCCAAGAAATATAGCGATCCGTTTCAGTATTGATTTCATGCATGGACAACGCTGTATTTGAAGACATATAATCCACAACTTGCTGGCGCGTCCATCCTTTGGCATGAATTCCGGTATCAACGACCAACCTACAGGCACGCCACATTTCGTAAGTAAGTTGACCAAACTGCTCATAAGGCGTGGTGTACATTCCCATTTCATCCGCTAAAAACTCGCTATACAAGCCCCAACCCTCACCATAAGCTGAGAGGTATAAATTTTTGCGAAACCTCGGAATACTATCGCCCAATTCATTGTTTAAACTGCCTTGCAAGTGATGGCCCGGAACAGCTTCGTGTACAGTTAAAGCGGGTAAAGTGTATAAAGTTCTACTTGGTAAATCATAGGTATTCACCCAATAATATCCAGGTTCTGTACTTTCTTTTGAAGTCCCAATATAACGACCTGCCGTGTATTTCGGGGCAATGGCATCAGGCACTGGCGCCACACCATAAGGTTTACGGGGTAAAGTTTTAAAATATCGCGGTAATTGTGCATCTGCCCGTTTAGCCATATCACGTGCAATCATCAACAATTGCTCTGGAGTTTCAGCATAGAACTGTTTGTCTGTTCTTAAAAAATGGAAGAAATCGGCAAAGCTTCCTTCGAACTTTAAATCTTCGATAATTTGCTTCATTTCTGCTTTGATACGTGCCACTTCACGCAATCCAATTTGATGGATGTCGTCCGCCGTATATTGGGTACTCGTCGTGTAAAAATTAATTCTATTTTGATAAAATGCCTTTCCATTGGGAGTTTCAGAGACGCCTAATGTAGTTCTTGTCTTTGGAAAATATTCTGTTTCAAAAAAGCTTTTGATCCGTCTAAATTCTGGAGTAACATTCGTTTCAATAGTTATTTTAGCAGCTGCCAACACCGAATCCCTCTGTGCTATGGTCAAGTCGTTCGGTAGGTTTTTAAATGGCGAATAGTAAAAACTATCTTCAAAATTACTGACAATATGATCGTTATATGTCGATTCATAACCTTTAAAAATCACTAAAGGTTGTGACACCCCCTTTTCTAAACCTTCCCTTAAATTGATGAGATTCTGGCTAACGAATTGTGGGATGGCATTCAATCGATCCAAATAACTTTTTACCTGTGCATAGTTGGCCAATGGCCTTACCTGATAGGTTAAGTTGGTGTGAAATCCGGTATCGGAGAGTAGCGGATTCAGAAATTGTTCAAACTTGTAATAATCGATTTTATCTTGCAATACAAACCCCAACAGTTTGGCCGAAATTTGTTGGGTTTCACTCAGCCCGGAAGTTTCAACCTTATTGAGTTCATCCAATACTTGTTGGGCAAATTCAGCTTCGGCCTTAAAATAATCTCTGGTGTACAATCCCAAAGGATAGGTTTTCCGGTCATAGCCTTTATGTTCCTCATATTTTTTAATCACACTATCCAAAACAACGATAGTGTTTTGTGCTGTTGAAGAACTTATTCCAAATTGGAAAAGCAACAATGTAACAATGGTAGCCTGTAAGTAACTCATAATTTATTTTTGGTTTGAATACCGTCAATGTAACGATTTATTCCTAAAGGATTTTCATTTTTCAATGCCTCTGGCAACAATTTATTTGGCCAATCTTGATAGCTGAAAGGTCGCACCCACCGTTTAATTGCGTGAACCCCAATGGCGGTAAATCTGCTATCGGTAGACGCCGGGAAAGGACCACCATGCATCATGGACGGACATACCTCAACACCCGTTGGAACACCATTAAAGATGATACGTCCTACTTTATTTTGCAAGGCGGCAATCACTTTACTATATCTTGTTATTTCATTTTCATCGGCCATAATAGTACCCGTGAGCTGACCTTCCAAATTTAAAATGACTTTTTCCAACTGATTTTCGTTTTCACATTGTACCACGATAGAATATGGGCCAAAAACTTCTTGATGTAGAGACGTGTTTTTCAAAAAGACATCTCCTTTAACAGTGGCTACTGTTTGTTTGGCATGGTTTGGCTTTGTATCTGATGGATAATCTGCAAGCACTTCAATTCCATGTTGTGAGATTGCCTTCTTTTTGTTGCTATTATAGGTTTCATAAATATTGGGATGCAACATACAAGTAGGTTCAATTTTGAGAATTTCTTCAGATAGATTCTGAATAAAGCCTGATAAGGCATCACTTTTAATCCCCAATAACAATCCCGGCTTGGTACAAAATTGACCAGTCCCCAAGCTTATAGAACCTGCATAGGTTTTTGCTAAAGTATCCCCTTTGGTTTTTAAGGCTTCCGGAAGTAAAACAACAGGGTTGATACTTCCCATTTCCGCAAACACGGGAATTGGTTCATCACGTTGTGCCGCTAAGTCGAACAAGGCCTTGCCTCCCTTATAACTTCCTGTAAATCCAACAGCTTTTACTTTAGGATGTTTTACTAATTGTTGTCCAACTTCAATACCACTCCCGTTGAGATTTGAAAAAACACCGTCAGGCATTCCCGCCTTTTGCGCTGCTTTTATAATGGCCGATGACACCAATTCACCTGTTCCAGAATGCATAGGGTGCGATTTAACGATTACTGGACAGCCAGATGCTAATGCCGAAGCTGTATCACCACCCGCAGTTGAAAAAGCCAATGGAAAATTGCTCGCTCCAAAAACCACGACTGGGCCAATAGGAATCAGCATTTTTCGAATGTCTGATTTTGGCATTGGTTGGCGTTCTGGTTGGGCCGTGTCGATGGTAGCCTCTACCCAAGATCCTTCTACCAAGGCATCGGCAAACGATTTCAATTGCCCAATTGTTCTTCCGCGTTCACCTATGGCTCGTCCTTCTGGCAATCCAGATTCAACGCAATAGGTTTGAATCAGGATATCACCTAACGCTAAAATCTCTTCTGCAATGGTATTGAGAAATTCAGCCTTCTTTATTCCTGATATATTCTTATAGGTTTCAAATGCCTTTGAAGCTAAAGTAACGGCAGCATCAATTTCATTTGAAGTAGCTTCCGTAAAACCCGTTTCATTTTCAATATTCAGTTGCGGATTAAAAGTTCTGTACACTTTGCCACCTTCTGCTGATTGTCTATTCCCAATATAATTTTTTCCTGTAATCATCTTTTCTTCTTTTTTGCCACCAATTCACGAGTCTATATTAATGGGTTTTCTGTTATTGTGATTCTAGGTTAACACTCGATTATTTTTGTTTTTTAAAACTTAACAAACCTATTCACACGACTATTCTTTTCTTTATTTATTCGTGTATCTGCATATCTTCAGACTGGTTTCTGACTATCCACTACAAATTTTTACACTCCGGGTTTTGAACTATTTTCTTAAAGTGAATTCAATTATTCTTACGACCCGATTGAACTCGTCACACTGCAATGACAAACGAGGTACACATCCATTTTTCAAAACACTTTATAAGTTTAATTCAGATATTTTAATATTCTTTACTAATTTAGGGATAATATCCAATTTGATTAAAAGACGTCAACGAACAGAGAATCTCCATGAAATTGAATTTATCGTGGTCAACAAACCTAACCATAGTCATGATTGGCATCCATTGGACACTCATAATTTGTTCCGTTTTAATCATGTAAATTTAAGACTCTTCAAAGGGTATTATTAATGTACATTTATCCTAATTTAATAGTATGTTATCCATTGCCGAAATAATGTGACTGTTTTTGAATAGTTTTAGTTAATTGTAGCAGTTTGAAAGTGCTAACTTTTAAAGTACCGAAACCTCATCAGGATGTTTTTACCAGATTGGTGTTGGACTTATTTATGACAAGTGATATCCATTTAAAGAAGTTCAACTCAGTTATATTGTCAGAAATGAGGTCTTCATTGCCGAGATTACGTAGGCATCAGAACCCTCAATTATTTCAAATTTTAACCGAGAGTTGAAAATGACTTTATCTATGACTACAGTAGCCTACCGAAAAACAACAACAGAATGAAAACACAATATGTTTGGATCCTATTGACCATTGCCGCATTGATAACAATCTATGGCGTAATTACCGGAAAGTATTTTTTTCTCTTCTTGATGTTGCCCTTTGGCTTTGGAATTTTTAAAAGAAAGGACAAGGATGAAGACAGGTGATATGTGAAAAGAATAAGGATAGATTGAAATTTGGAAAGTATAAAACCCCAACCTATCCTTTTGAAAAAATTAGCTCTTTTTGACGTATTTAGTGATGATGACAATCTGCTGACCGTCAACACGACCTTCAATAAATTCGGCGTTCTCGTGATCCAGACGAATATTTCTAACGGCGGTTCCTTGTTTGGCAACCATACTGGAACCTTTGACCTTTAAATCTTTGATCAAAACGACGGAATCTCCCGCCTCCAAAATAACCCCATTGACATCGCGATGGATAATTTTGTTAGCTTCATCTTCGTGCTCGCCTGTGGCTCTTGCCAAGGCCAAAGCCTCGTCATCAAGATACATCATGTCCAACAAGTCTTTTGGCCATCCTTCATGGCGTAAACGCTGAAGCATCCGCCAAGCCATAATTTGAACGGCTACATGCTCGCTCCACATACTGTCATTCAGGCAGCGCCAATGGTTGACATCCATGTCAACAGTGCCTTCAATTTGGTCCAAACAGGTTTTGCAGACCAAAACATCATTGGCTACATTTTCATTCAGCGATGGCGGGATGGTATATTGTGATAGATTTTCTTTGGAACCACATAGTTCGCAAGTGTTGTTGCTTCGATCTTGAAGCATTTGTAAAACCGACATAAGAGTAACGATTGAAGATTAATAGAACTTGAAATTCCAATTAAAAAAAATAAAATTCCAATTAAAAATTTTGATTGTTCAAAGATAGGGCTTTTTTGAACTTGAAACTCGAAACTTGGAATTATCAACTTCGAACTTTGAACCTTGAACTTTGCACTTTAATTGAGGGAATCCCGCACCTTTTTGGGCATGCCTTTGACCACCATCGCGTAGGAATGGTCAATGAGCTCAGCAAGGAATTTCGGAGAGATTTCATCCAAGGTCAAATCGATTGTGTTCCAATGTTTTTTACTCATGTGGTAGCCAGGATAGATGGCCTCGTAATCAGCACGCAATTCTTGAGCATAAACAGGATCACATTTCAAGTTGATGGCTTTTTGGCCTGCTTCCCATTTCTCCAAACCTATTAATGCAAACATTTTTCCTTGCACTTTGAAAACAAGCGTATCGGCATCAAAAGGAAAATCTTCGGTGACTCCCTTTTTTGAAATACAATATTGGCGAAGTTGTTCGATGTTCATAAATCAATGTTCAGGTTGAACATTATTAAAATTACAAAAATCATCGAAACAAATATAAATCTTAGTGAACATTTCATCTTAATCAAGAACCTTGAGATACGTCCCGAGGCGTTTAATCCCACGAGTGGGACAAAGAAGAGCTCTCGTAAGCATCCAAGTTAATACTGCTCTGCCGATCTAAAATAATAAATAGCACCCTTTGGAACCTCAGCAATACTTGTATGCTCATGTTTTTTATAGCGAGACCTGTCCTCTTCTGGAGCGTCTGGAAACAAATAGGTTCCTATGACTTCAGTTTTTATTAGATTCCATCCAGCTTTAAATTTTAAATCATAACTCACCTTGGTTTCTACAAGTAATGGCTCACCGGTATTAGTTAAATCGCCTGTCCAATTTTCATCGGCTCTTAGCGCGCAATCTTTATCTACATAAACCCATGATAATAGATAACCTTCATCTCCATAATACATATCTCCCAAAGTCAACAGGTTAAGTGTTACTTTCTCAGAATTTCCAATTGTGAGCACTCCAATTTTTTGTTCGTTTTGATAGACTAATAAGTAGGGATTGAGCTTAAATCCTGCGTCTCCGCTAGTATATTGAAAAGCATCAAGATTATGGATATCATAAAACGGATTGCTATTTTTGAAGTTATTTAAAGGTTTTAATTCAGGTATATCATCCGTTGGGTTCAATTCAACAGTTCCATCTGCTTTGATGGCACCAACTTTCACATACTTGACCTTATCGTTTCTTGAGTCGTACGCATAGTTGAATACAAGATCTGCGGCACCATTATTCCAATTTATCAATTTAGTATTGTGATTACTAACTAGTGTGTTTCTCCAATATTTGTCGTTCCCTTTTGTCGTTTTAGGAATAGCACTTTTTTTATGCTCAATTTTTTTTTCTTTTTGTTGCGCTTCTGCTTCCTCAATCAACTCCTGAAGGCCAATGCTCTCCATGATACTGTCACGCATTTTCGTCGCCTTATCTATCATTTTTTGTTGTTCAGGTGTTTGGGCAAAGTTGGTATGTCCAATGACAAATAGCAGTATCAAGAGAATTTTATTACATGTTTTCATGAGGTTGTTTTTAAAAATATTTACCAATCCACTTTGTATTTGGTGGCGTTGATTGTGAAGAGGATACCACTATTTTACTCGGTTTCTGAATTTTGTCAAAAGTATTTTCCTCGTACATACTTGGCACGTTCTGCTCCTCAACACTTTCTATTTTATATTCAATAAAATTAAATCCTGGTTTTAATTGCAAATCATATACATATTGGGCTTGATAATTATTTTCAGAATAGGAGACAGAGGACGTGCATTCACCTTGAAAATTAAATTCTGACTCTATATAAATAAGTTCAAAATAGGAGCCTAATACAGCATCAACCTCGCCATAGGATTCAATCCAAGGCACCATCAATTCATCAGTAACCATAAACAGCAAACCCGCATAAGGATTCACTTTAGTGCTTAATGAAATATAACCCGCAGGAACTGCTTTACCATTTTGATCTTCAGATAAGATGTGGGAGCTATTATCACATTTGGAAAACAAGGTATAAGCAACTTGCGACATAAAGTTTGATTTTGCTTCTTCGGAAACGCCATTGAGATTTTCAGGAAAACTAAAACTCAATTCTCCTGACTTAGAAACTGTTCCCACTGGTACGGAATGCTCCATGCCAAATGTGAACAACACCAAATCCATAGACTCAGCTGGATGATTTTCAATTTTGGCAACCGATTGGGCCATAACGCTGTTTGCAGCTAATACCATCAAAATTACAAATGCTTTTTTCATTATTTATAGATCTTATGAGTTAATTTATGCTAATATAAAATTGATATTCCAAATATCTTGATTGTCTAAATTTCAATTATCCACATGCTGTTCCAGGTAAACCACTGCCTCCCATAAGGGAAATCAACAGGTCTATATTTCCAAACACCTCTCCTACTGCTCCAAGGGCAAAAAACATAATTTCTTTGTTGACATTACATGCTAATTCTTGTAAAGCTGCCATTACTTTTTCGTCCATCCCAGTTGGGTCCATAATTATAATGACTTCGGTAACAATGGCATAAAGCTTAACAAGCGTTTTTCCATAAGTGGCTACGATGCCAATGGCTAAATTGGACACGCCCATAGCCGAAAAAATAGCCATATACATATCAATCACCCTATTAAGCTCTTTAAGTTGCTCCTCAATACTATTGGATCCACCTCCTGTTCCATCTGCTAGTATACCCAACAACTCCCCCGTCTTTTGATCAATCTGCCAAAAGGCCATACTGACAGCAGCCGCATCAAAGATCTTAAAATTCCCATCGCCCCTATAAATGCGTTCATTCCAATAATAGGGATTGGTAAATGCGTCCCTTTTTTCCTGAAACCATTTGTCGTCTATAGCTTTTTGCCTTTCAATTAGTTTTAGATCTTTTAATTCAGATAAAGTATTTGTGGGATAAAAATGACCTTCTCTAATAGCAAATTGGGCCGTTTTTTGAAGCGTCATCTTAAACGCAGACTCGGACGCTTCTGCTATAGTAGTATAGTTCGAAGACGGTAAATAATCAAAAGAAGTTGTTGATGTGCTTTCTCCAACCCCTATTCTATGTTTTATAATGGCCATTCTAATTCCGGCGGCAAAAGTCGTACTACTTTTGGTAACGGCATTTTCCAACGGAGCCATGAGTGGCACTATTTCAGGATGATAAATGTAGCCACCTTTACTAAAATGTTCTTTCGCCCTCTCAAGGTCATCTTCCATAAGTGCCTCTCCCCATTCTCTTGTTGTTAATCTGTATTTTAAAACATCAGACAAGGCTGCCGAAACAGTAGGTCCTTCCCCTTCAATATAAACTGTGGCACCTCCCAGAATGGTGTTTTTGACGGCTATAAAGTGGGAATAATCAGGTTTTACGTTCCGTTGTGTGACCGGATCCCAACCTGCCAAAACTCTTTTTATGGTCGATTTCCCAACGTTTATAGTACAATAAAGCCCAATCAAACATTGACCGATTTCCTTTTTATCATCTATAAACTTAAAACGATCCCTTTCCATAATTCTATGTGCATCAATCCCAACTTTGGCTTCGTGCTCTTCTGTTGCACCAACGGCATAATATGTAAAAACATAAGGCGGAATTTCCATTTTAGAGATATAATCCATGATGGCCTCCTGAGTTTTTTCCTGATCTTTTGCATTGAGCACCATTCCATTGGTAATGTCTGCCATTTTTGCGAAGGTCTCAACTTTATGTCTTCCTTCTTCATCATTAACATTGAGTATAATTGCCGGAGCGCCATTTTTATAGATCTCCGCATTCGTTTCATCATAAGAATCGTCATTATCGCCATCTGTTGCATAAATAATCAGATCATAATCCGTCTTTGACGCTTTTAAAAGCCAAATGAACAATTCTGATGGTGTTTTCCATTTGGTAATAAATGACGCCGGATATTTTTCTAAGATCGATTGGTCAAGCGCATTGATAAACGTATCCATATTCTCCTCATAATAGGCTTTTGGCATACTCAAAGAGGTGTCATAAAGGATTAAGATTCGCGGTGTTTGACGATTGCTTTCCATCAAAGCTGATACCTGGATCTCATTATCTGTTATGGCGAAATCGGAAGTTGACAAACCTTCCACAAAGTCGCCATGGTCATCAGTTGGCGTGACATGCAATTTCACCAGCGGATAGTGAGCCGGAACAGCCTTAATTTTCAAGGCGGTCACTTTTTTTTGTAAGTCGATACTTGGCTTTTTCAGTAGCGTACTACCATTTATTTTTGGTTCCTCACCTGAAACATCAAAAACCTTTGCATCTAAAGTAAATGGATTGCCCAAAAAGGAGTTGTCTTCCATGACCTGTAGTTCTTCATCAAAACTCTGAAAAGCGAGAGCTGGGGTAAACGTACGTAAACTGCCAATTGGAGTGAATGCCTGTTGCTCCAAACTCAATCCGTTTAAAAATGACAGGTTAATCTGATTCCCGATAAGTTGTGTTGCGAGCCAATCTCCAAACACCAATTCCCTTTCAACGGTTGGCTGAATAGAATCTCTATAGCTTATAGAAATACTGACCTTTTCTTCATTGTCCAATACTGGATCCGCTTTTGAGGTCTTTCCGCCATTGTCGTTTTTCAATGCTCCAAAGGCGACTTTTGGATCAAATAGATGGGCAAATTTTGTCTCACCATTTAAGATAAATTCCACCGTTGGTGTTCTGTAATTATCCCAGCGAAAATCAAAAGGATATTTATTTAGTGTCTCTTTTTCGGGAAGTAGCTCCCATAATTTTTCAGCGAGATCAGTGGATTCATTAAAGCCCTCATCATATACTGGAATTTCATATTCAGAATCTCCTTTTACTTCAAGTTCATTTTTCCATTGCTTCCATTGTTGTTTGGAGATATCAAGTCCGAAATGTCTTTGAATCGGTCTAAAAAAATAAGCCGGAACATCTTCTGTTTTTATATCGGTCCGTTCATAAACCACTTTAGACTCCATACCAGCAGCCTGATACATCTTGTTTAACAATTCGGCTTTTTCCCGTGGCGTTGCGAATCCTGAACGCAAAACACCTTTGAGCCCCCATTTTAATTGGGTGCCTAAGTTTTGTAAATAGGTTTTATGGGTAGGCATTAAATAAATTTCATCACGCACAAAGTGAAACATCGCCTCCGCATCTTTTGACTCTATCAGCGCATTCATGCGTCCTTCTAAATGATCAGGACTCGTTTTTAAAGCCATCAACATTTCTTCCCAAACTTTGTAGGGTGCCTTTCCAGAACCCACAAAAGTTGGTTGATCATCTTTACAACCTAAAAAACTCAATGGAATATGTGCCGCAACATAGCACAAAGCGAGTTGCTGCATAAATTCTCGTCGGCTCGTACCGCCTCTAATTTTAGAATTCTCCATGATTAAATTTATCTGTTCAATTCTCTATATTTTTTTAAGGACTCAATATCAAAAGCTTCCCAAAGCTCATCGGGCGTCATGGCTTTAGCCCTAAGATTAACCATAAAACGATTGTCAAGAAGCAATTGCATTTCTGTTTCGTTATACTTGTAGTCACTTATCGTTTTAAAACCGTCTCTTTCAATTTTGATTAGTTTACTCTTTTCATTGGAAGGCGGCACGTAATCATAAAAACTAAGAAAAGTCATGGCGGCAGGATTTTTATTCCCTGCTGCATCGACAACGGAAAGTGCAATTTTCCCATCATTAAATTGCCCGTAAACTTGTGACATTCCTGGGATAGCATTGACTTCATCCAACGGAAAACCCATCAACTCCTTAGGAAATGCACGCACTAATTGTTCATCAGTCAAGGGCGTTTTATTTATAAGCGTTTCTTTTATTTTTTCTAAGTCAGAATTCGACGGGCTGTCTTTTTTCTCTTTAGAGACTTCTGTATTTACCGATTTCATTTTTGCCTCTCCATCTACTTTAGTGTCATTTTTGCAGCTAAATAAAATAGACAGTACCAACAAAAAAACTGATATTTTGGATGTATGTTTCATCTGTAGAAATTAAAATTGTTCAGTAATAATTAGTTTTGCCAATTCGATCGTCTTTTCCTTGTCCAAGTTGTCATCATTGGATATATCGACCTGTAGTGTAAAGGAAACGCCGTTATAATACACCTCTAAATGTTGTTTTTCCGGGTTCCAATATGCACGTTGGCCAAGGCCATTGATTTCTACCAATTCTGGATGTGCTTCAAGATCGATGAAGTCTAAAAAAGATGCCATATCCGCTTCCCCGTCCACCCATTTTAACTGAACGAGATCAGATCGCGGGTAACTCACTGTTTTACGATTTGAAGCCGATTTTTCTTTCACTTCTTCTCTTCCATTTTCCCAGTAATACCCCAGGGTTTCACCCATCATCCCTTTCATGGTATGCATTTTCTTGGCCTTTGATGCATCGAACCCGGTAATTCTGGATGCCATTTCCAAGGTGAGTAAATCGTCGTAATCACCGCTGAACACGAAATTACTATCTGGATTGGGACTGTCATTGTTTGATATTGGTTCAGTAGTTTGCCCGTTTCCTTTACAAGAAAAAAAGAGCGCTATAAAAATGGATACATAAATATATTTTTTCATGACTTTTGTTAGTTCTTTATGAATTTGACCGTTTGCTTTCCATCATTCTCAGAGTTGATGTTTAGAAAATAAAGACCTTTAGATAAGGCTGAAACATCCAATGAAGTAGATGATATGTTCTTGTTTTGTCTTAAAACAAGTTGGCCTAATTGATTGATAACGTTCAATTGATAATTTGCGCCAATTGGGGTTTCAATGGTTAAAATGGTTGAGACTGGATTTGGGTAAATTTGAAAATTAAATGCATTAAGATGATCAATGCTCAATGCTGTGCAACTTACCTGTCCATAAGTATTCCTACTCGTTTTCGTACCATCCCCCAAATTGCCAGATTGATTATCGCCAGTAGTCCATAAGGTACCATCGGTTTTTAAAGCTGCCGAAAAAATGTCGCCAGCGGCAATATCAGCCCAATCCGTGTCAGTCCCAATAGCTACTGGAGAAAGTGTTGGTGTATTGTTTCCTGTACCCAACTGCCCCGACGAATTATAGCCCCAAGCATATAACATCCCGTCAGATTTTAATGCCTGCACATGCGAATATCTAATTTCCACTTTGCTCCAATTGGTTTCTGTACCAATTTGGGTAGGTTCCAATTTATGGGCCCTATTTCCACTTCCCAATTCTCCATTGTTATTTCTTCCCCATGCCCATAAAGTGCCGTTTGTTTTTATGGCTAAATTGGAATAGTGGGACGCGGTTATAATTTTCCAATCCGTGTCAATCCCAACTTGGGCAGGGGCATTTCTTGAAACATCAGTACCGTCACCCAGCGCCCCAGAAAAATTTCTTCCCCACGCCCATAAAGTACCATTGGTTTTAATGGCGACAGAATGGTCGTAGCCGCCTGCGTTCACTTCTTTCCAATCGGTGTCTGTGCCTATTTGAATGGGTACTCTGGATGCGCTAGTCGTTCCATTGCCCAATTGCGCATAATCATTCTTTCCCCATGCCCATAGCGTGCCATCCGTTTTTATTGCCAAACTGTGACTAACCCCTGCAGAAACCTTTAACCAATTGGTTTCGGCCCCAATTTGAATGGGAACAAATAGACTGTTGGTGGTGCCATCACCCACTTGTCCATAAAAACTCCTACCCCATGCCCATAAGGTGCCGTTGGTTTTTACTACCAAATTATATTCATTTCCTACAGAGAGGTATGCCCAATCCTTATCTGTACTTATTTGAATAGGCTCCGTTTTATCAATATTGGTACCATCTCCCAACATCCCCGTATTATTCTCTCCCCATGCCCATAGAGTACCATCATCATTTAGCGCTATGACATGGTAACCTCCTGCGTAAACAGATTGCCAACATTGGGAGAATGCATTTTGAACAACAAACAAAATCATTGCATAAATTAAAACTCTGAGGTGTACTTGCTTTTTCATAATTCTTATTTTAAATTGATTAACTGATTTAAAAACTCCATAACCTCTATATACCAAAATGGCACAAAAACCGACAAACTACTCACCATATAAAGAATCCCCAGAACACTAATGAACCAAAAAACATCATCTGTTCCGCTAGGTTCAAACACTGTTAATTTTGGTCTTTTAGGATTGTTGAACATATTGACCATTTGGTATTTTAAATATTTATGATCAAATTCGGCGGCCAGTCTTTTGATGTAGACGGTGATCTTCGAATCAAAAATCCTACTGCTGACAAGGGCATGATCGCCTAAGTTATTTGCATAGTAAAGCCCATATTTTACACCCAGCTGTAATCCTTCTGTAGTGGTAATCATCCCATTTATTTTGATCCAACGTTTTGAAGCTTTTGAAAGCATGACATTACGGATGGTAAACAGCAAAAATGGTGTTGTTGCGACTAACACAATTAATGCGAGCATATTGATTCTGAGATTAAAAAAAATAGAAACGTCCATATTATCGTTACTAAATATTAGGATCGGCAGCACACCTATCATTCGAATAAAAGCATCATATTAGTCCGCGGCAATTGAAAATCCACCTTCCGATAACAGGTTTTATTTTTCACACTTTCTTAACCATTATTTTCCCTCATAACCACTTGGCACGTAGTGAATTTTCATTTTTAAGTTGTGTTGGTTTGTTATTCACGGAAATCATAAATATTGAAACTTTCCAAAACTATTTTTCCTTCAAAAGGGAAGAAATCGTTCTTCGAATCTGCAATGGGCAAGCCTGTTCCAGAAAATGTGACTACAAGCCTGTTTTCAGAAAGCTCATTTAAAGTTACTGTTCCTTTGTATAAAACTTTAAAATCGCGCTTGTTCTCCGGGACAGTTGGAATAATCACTTCTAATCTACTTTGTGATTTTACGTCACCGCTCTCTCCTGGTGGCAACGCATATGTTTGCTGGGAAATAGTGATGGGAATTTTTTTAAAAAAGTCCGGCGCATACATATTGACTAAAACGGATTGGTTATTCGTAGTATTGATTCGAAACTGTATTCCATTATCAAGATAAACGACATCAGTAGACATGTTTTGGTCGAAGTCAGTAAAGTTTGCTGTTTGACCGTCATACTGGACTTCAACAATTCCACTTATGACTTTTCTTTCCTCAGATTGTTTTTTGCTCTTTGAGGCCCGTGATACGTGGTTAGCATCTGTCGCTTCATTTGAACTGTTTTGAGCATCATTTTTACAGCTAACCAATACGAAACACAGCAATGTTGAAAACAAAAAGTTTTTAAAAGTGATTATGTGAGTTCTCATTTTTTAAGGGGTTTAATTTTAATTTAAATCCAATATTTGCAAATCAGCTTGTTTTAAATACTCCCAAAGTTCATCTGGTTTTTCATGACCTTGCACTGTAAGCTCGAAGCGATTATTATAAATAACAGATATTTTATACGAATTAAATTTGTGTTCAAGTAAGGCAAAGGTTTTAAAACCATCACGCTCCTTTCTAATATACTCTCTCCCCTCTGGTGCTTTCGTGTTTGATTCGTAACTGCTTTTAAAATTCCTTAAAGCAGCCGATCCTTTTCTATGTCCATCCGTCACATAATAAGTTATCAAATCACCGTAGTCCTTCCCTTTTATATAAGTTCCTGACCCAGTCCCGTTGATTTTATCTTCACCAACTTGTATAAGATTATAATCTCCGATTTGTTTTGGGAAAAAACGCTCAAAATCTGCTTTAGTGAGTGTTTTCAGAGGTTTTGAATTTTCAGAAACATCCGCCTTCTTTTTCTTTGACGTTTGTTCCTTTTCCAACTTAGATTTTAAACTTGACACTTCCTTTTCCTGGTCTTGGCATGAGGTCATCAGCACAAAGACCATAACTATTTTTAAATATGTTTTTACGCGCATTGTTACTAATTTTTAATAATTTTTATAGTCTGGGAATTCTTGTTGTCATCAGCAATATTTAAAAAATACAAACCGCTTGATAGGGAAGACAAATTCAATTCTGCAGAAGCACTATGACTTTGTTGACTCATTACCAGCTGCCCCAAACTATTGACCAGTTTTAAATTGAAACGTCTTGATGATGGCGATTGAATAAATAACTTATCGGCAACGGGGTTGGGATACAATTTGACCATTTGATTTTCAAATTGTGTAACAGACAGGGTATAACTGACATTCACTCCAAATTCTGATGTATTCCCATTGGCATCGGTGGCCGTGGCTACAATGTTCTCATAATCAGCAGGATCATAACCACTTGGAAGCTCCATGGTTATGGTTTTAACGCCTGGAGCGGTATATGTATCTGAATCTATAAAAAACTTGCCTTGACCATTGGCTGCACCAAAAAACTCAATCCATAAAGGATAGGCTGAATTGGTCACGGAACTTGGAACGGCATAGGTGATTTCTATCTGATCTCCTCCCATATATGTAATCGTACTGATTTCTGGGGTGTTTTGAAGATTATTAGGTCCTGTGTCAGCATCGCCAATATCATTTTTAGTTGCCCCCACTAGATGAATTGCTAAAAATGAATTATCAAAAATGCTGTTCTCCAAAATGGATACTTGAGTTGGAATTCCTGAAGTAGGACTTAATTCTATGCCTGTTTGGTTATTTGCTATACGATTGTACTTGATGGAATTACCTGTGTTGGCACCTGTAATGAAGATGCCACTATAGCTATTTCCAATATTGGAAGTACCATCTAAACCTACTCCTATAGAATTGTACCCTACGCTATTGTTACTCGAGTTTTCAACCATTAATATGCCATTGGTACCATGACTGCCTATGACATTTCCTTCGGCTGCAGTAGTGCCTCCAATCCTATTATTACTGGAGCTATTCAATGTCAGACCAACGCCCACATTGACAACTCCCGTATTCCCGTCGGGCAATGTTCCTACTTTATTGCTATAGAAATGAACCTCCTCGGCCAAAACAAAACTCACGTTTATGGATCGGCCCACAATGGTTCCGTTACCTGAAATTGTATTGTGGGATACCTTGGTATCGGTTAATGTTCCGCCTAAGATTAAGCCTTCGTAACCATTGCTGATGACTCCTGTGCCCTGCGCATTTAATCCTATATAATTATTCTGAATATTGTGTCCGGTCCCGGAAACTGAAATTCCAAAATTGCTATTTCCAGAAATAATGTTTCGATCGGATGGATCAGCACCTCCAACGATCGTGTTTGTCGAAGCAGCTCTAATGGATACTCCTATGGCATTAGGCACCGCATCATTACCCGCAGCGTTTAATCCTATATAATTTCCGATCACCAGGTTATTCTCACCACTAGTTAAAGAAATCCCGGTATCATTCCCCGAGATCACATTTCGAGAATTTACTGAAGTGCCACCAATGCTATTATTATTGGTTTGTCCTCCATTCATGATTATGCCCCTTCCGTTAGGCAGGGCGATAGTTCCGGTAACATCAACACCAATATAGTTTCCTTGAACAGTATTGGAACTCACAGAATCTAAAGTGTCATCACCTTGAAAATAAACACCAAATAGTCCATTTCCGGAAATTAGGTTTCCTTCTCCCACTTGATCGGTTCCAATCTCATTATCATGGGCTCCAAACAGCACAAAAATTCCGCCTCTTACATTGGGAATGGATTTGGTTCCCGTAATATCCGTTCCAATATAGTTTCCGATAATTTTATTACCATAAGACTCCGGACCTGAAACTGCGATTCCAGTTCCTACCCTGTCATCAGTTTCAGAATAACTTCCAGAAATAATATTACGGGCTGCCTCTGTATTGCCACCCAGAATATTGTTGTGGGCATTTAAAAATTGAACATTATAAACGTTTCCTCTATTTAAAGTCCCGGTAATATCCGTACCGATCAAGTTACCTTGAACCCTATTATTTGTAGCGGCAGAATTTGTGGCGAGACCTTCAAAAGTAACTCCGGCCGCCCGGTTTCCTGAAATTAAATTCCCCTGATTTGGTTGGACTCCCCCAACAAGATTTCCGCCCGAATTTCTGAAATACATACCATCACCCGTGTTGGCATTAACGGTCGTCCCGTCTCCCCTCATCCCAATATAATTGGCTTGAATAATATGATTCCCTGTATTTGCATATATCCCATAACCCCGACTAAATGGATAGTCCACTAAACGTTTAAAGCCACCAATACTTAATCCGTAAATTTCACTCCCCTCAGAATTCCCCACAAGCTGCAATCCATTTCTATCTGTTGGCAATGCATTGCCATCTATCTCGATGAGAGGTGCATTGGCATAACCAGGTTGAGTACGCCCATCGACTATAATAGGCCTTGTGATAGATGGTAATATGTCATCCATAACCGCAATGACAAATGGTCCCGTTCCAGGAATATTGAAATGAATGACATCCTTCGTGCTGGTTTTATTTGCATTTTGAATGGCAGCTCGCAAAGTGCAGTTCCCGTTGACATCAGCACAAACCGCGTCGTTGATATTGTTATCAGGTAGATTGTCAACACTGTTAACCGTATAGGTCGTTTGTGAAAATAGGGTAACTGTAAACGTTACGCTCAGCAAAAAAGGTAGTAGTTTTTTCATGGCTTAATTATTTAGATGGTTATGGTTTTTAATTGGCTACTACATGAATGTATAATCAGATTTATTGATCGATTTTTGAATTTCTTCAAGCCCTATGCATTCCATAGTGGCACTCTCTTTTTTCTTTTTGAGATTTTTCATGTCCATATGGATCATTAAAATTTTATCGTCTTCATTGAAATAATCCTTAAGCGCATCGGGGATTTTTGTCTTGCTGTTTTTATAAATGTCATCAAAGCTTATCTCTGCATCCGTTATAAAATACATGGTCATCTCATAGTCCTCATTGACCGCTTTGACGCCTTTACAATCAAACCCGTTTATGGTCTGGTCAGGCAATGTTTCAAAAGTGAAATTTTCGGAAACTTCATTGGTTTCCTCTATGCCCAAATCATCTGGCATCTGATTGACCATGCCAATATTGCTACCTTCCGACGCCATAAATACGGCCATAATGTTTTGATCGGTATCCATGACCGTGAACATATTGTTCATCATGGCAGAAGTGAATCCGAAATAAGCTACATCAGGTTTTAGATAATAATCAAATACGATCTCCCCTTCTTTAGTGGACATTTTTAGTGTATATTTCCAAGTAAAATCATAAGTATCGGCAACCAATGAAGGATCCGCCTTTTCTTTACTTCCTCCAAACGGATTGATATCAAATATTTGATCCATGGACCGGGTTGCTTTTTCAGCAGCCTTATCGGCCGTTTTTTCAATGACCGCATTCTCTACGCGCTGTTCCACCCGTTTTTTAAGTTTTTTTAGAAATTGTGCATTGACATCTGGCACAAAAACCAGACAGCACAGTAATAATATCAAATAATGGGACGGCTTTGTTTTAACTTTTAATGGTTTCATGAGTTATAGGGTATTAAAAATGATTTGTGAAGCATTCACTTCCTTAACTTTAACCTTTGATCTATCAAGTGAGAACATGTCGCCAGGCAAATACATATCTCCAGGCAAAAACATATCTCCGGGAAGAAATAGATCTCCGGGAAGAAACAGATCACCTGGTAATTTCTTTTTATCGGTGTACATGGTAATGACCGCTCCTTTGTTAGGCCTGACCATATTATTCGCTATTTTATAACTGCCTTTTAACTCCCCAAAAAAGAATTTTTTATTTGGGTGTTTTTTTACCAGCATTTCTGCTCTTTCTTTTTCGAAAAGCTCTAAACTTTCAATTTTGTTCGACTTTTCATGGACTACAAATACCACTTTGGTAGATTTCAACTGTCGCCTCTGTGAATAGGTTTGTTGTACAGCAAAACCCAATACAATTAGACATACGATAATTTTAGATTTCATTTTGATTTGATTTAGAATGATTTATCTTTAGTGGTGAGAAAAAACCTATTGTTAACATTTTCTTAGTAAAATCTTCAAAATTATATGGAGCACAATTACGTGGATGCTTTAAAAGATAATAACGACAAGATTGTCAGAGAACTTTATGGGCGACATAGAGCTGAATTTTTTGGTTTTTCAAGAACATATCGCATCTCAGAAAATGATAGTGCTGACATTTATCAAGAGGCGTTTTTAGCCATGAGAAAACATGCCATCTCAGGGAAGCTAAATGAGGTCAACTGCAGTTTTAAAACCTATCTCTTTGGAATTGGAAAATATTTGATTTTTAATAAGCATAAAGCTGATGCTTCTATGAGTCACTACAATGGAAATCTCCATAATTCTGATTCAGATTACGAAAGTATCAGTGTTGACATCACTAATGAACTGACAGAACAGCAAAGGCTATTGAGGCATTATTTCAAACAATTAGGAAAAAGTTGCCAGCAAATGTTAACATTGAGCTTTTATAGAGGACTAACCAATGAGGAAATAGCAAAACAATACGGTTATGAAAGTGAAGCGGTAGTACGAAGTCAAAAATCGCGTTGCCTTAAAACACTGAAAAACCTGATCAAAACATCCCCAAGATGACAATTAATGAAACACTAATAGAAAAAAAGTTTTCTAATGACCTGACAGAAGCAGAGCTTCTGGAATTTAAAAAACTTTATGAAACTGATGATGCTTTTAAACAAGAGGTCGATTTTCTGAAAAATGTGCAACGGGTTTCTGAAACCGAAGATGATGCCCTTTTTAGAAATCAATTGGCAACTTATGAAACTGAGATTTCGCCAAAGAAGGTATTTCTTAACTCCAAGTGGATAAAACCTTTCTCAGCCATAGCTGCAATCTTCATCATCACTATAAGCATTAGTCTTTTCATGAACAAAGACATCAATAATGACAGCTTATTCAGTTCTTATTTTGAACCTTCGAAAAATGTGAGCGCTCCGATTGTACGTTCAGAAAAAGATGAACACCTTACAAACAGGGCGTTTATTGCCTATAGTGAAGCCGATTATCAACAGGCCACCTCGCTTTTTCAAAAAGCTTTTGAACAAACGGGAAATTCGGAGTTATTGCTTTATGAAGGCAATGCTCTCTTGGCTATGGACAAAGTGACGGAAGCCATTGAAGTTTTCAAGACCCACCTCACCTATTCTGACGCTTTGACCAACAGAACGCATTGGTATTTGGCATTGGCTTATGTAAAGTCCGACCAACTTGATAAAGCAAAACAAGAACTCACGATCTATATTGATTCTGAAGAAAAATTCAAAAAAACTGAGGCCAAATCACTTCTTAAAAAACTTAAATAACCTTTTTCTGAATAATCCCAAAGCAAGCATCGGTAAAACAGAAAGGTAAATCCAGTAATTTTGTTTTTCAACAAGTGCATCTGTATTGCCTGAAAGTACAAATCCCGACCAGTAATACGGATGTTTCAACAAATCGTCGTCGGTATGTTTCAAATAATCCAATTTAGCATTTTTAAGTGCTTCATCTTTGGTCTCGCCCAATTTTAAATGTTCGTAAAAATACATCATGATTTTTGCGGTGGCTTCATCATCTACTTTCCACAAACTGACCACCGTACTCGGAACACCTGCATAACTGAAGGCACGCGATAGGCTAATCACGCCTTCGCCATTTTCATAAAAACCGCTGCCCGTGTCGCAAGCGCTCAATACCGCCAAATCGGCATCTAAACTTTCATTATAAAGTTCCGAAATAAACAATTGATTATTGGTCTCACCATAAAAGTTCAAGGACGAAAACTCTGGATGCGATTCATGTATATTGGAGTGCATGGCTAAATGCAGGATATTAAAACCCTCAACACTTTCAAGAAACTCTTTTTTTGATGCATTGATATAACTCTTTCCATCAAATATTTTAAAAATAGCCATCACCTCATCTGACGCCTTTGGCAGTTTGCTTTTACTATTGGATGCAGAAAATGCACCGACCTGAATAGGTTCAAAATTTGAATTGGTGTTTTTTTGCTCTTGAAACAAAGACAACGAGGAGGCATAACTGACTGAAGGCATTTCATCATCCAACAGAAGCGATTCGAACGGAAAATAATTCAAGGCACCGTCTGGAATTATAATTAATCTATTATAGGATTTAAAGTCGATGGCATTGAACAATAAATCACGCATCGTATTAAATGACATCTCATAATCTGGTTTTCTTTGCTTTAAAATGTCCAAGCAGATTTTTAAGGTATTTAGAGTCTTGGTTTTGTCCTGTGGCGACAATAACTCAATGCCCTTATTAGAAATCAAAAAGGTATGCAGGTGCTTATCTGTAAGAAGATACTTTAAAATCAATTCATCGTTTTTCAAGGCGTTTTGCAACGGAGCAATTTCGAAATTTTTGACATTTAAATCATAATAGGTTTTATTCTCATGTTTAATGGAGTCCTGAATTTTGACCAAATCATTTTTCAGTTCGTAGATTTTTCTCTTCCACAGTGCTAGTTTTTCTTCAGAATTGCCATCAACCTTCAACACCGCCCTCTGATAAAAATTAAGTTCTGCTTTTATATCATCTTCAATAGTTATAAAATGTTCAGAAACAATAATATCCTGACGTTGATTGTTAAACATAAATTTTGACAGGGTCAATTTGGAACCGTTATTTTCAATGGTGTTTATAATTTTGGACAATAATATAGGTTTTGATTCCTGCATCAGTCCCACTTCTACCAAACGTTCATTGATATCATCAAAAATTGTAAACAGACGTTCATTATAGCGTTGACCCAAATACAATTGATTGAAAATTTTTGCTGCAAAAAAATAGCGATGGCTGGCCCTTGTCAGATATTCCTTAGTGTTTTCTCTTTCATAAAGTTGAAGATAAAAATCGCCCATAGTCAAGAAGCCTTCAATGATTTCGAAAGAAACCAATGCTCCTGAACCTGAAGTTCCCACATATTCTACCTCATCATCGGAATCGTTCAAAAGAGTATAGGCATCGTCAAAATATGCTTTTGCTTTCTCATTATCATTTAATGCCCGTGCTGTTTCAGCGTTTAAAATGGCCAGTTCAAATTTGGAATTGATTTCGTTTATTTCATTTAAACCATTCAATTCTTCCAATAATAACTGAGCTTCAGATTGTTTTTGAACTTTTAACAACAATCTAATTTTGTACAACAAATATTCATGAGGCTTGGTATAGTACACATCTTGATATTGCTGTTGGATGTCAATGGCCCTATCCATAACCCTCAGCGCTTCTTCAGGCTTCTCATCATCAAGAAAAGATGCATAAAACTTTAATGTAGAACTCAAAATGTTGGTTTCAAAACTGTGAAGTTTCTTATCAGAATCAATGGTCCTTAAAATATGGTCTATATACGAAAGGGATTTGGCGGTATCCTTTTTTCTGGAATAATGCAACATCAAATCATACCATTCGGACAATTGGCTCTTATAAACTTCCTCCTTGTTTCTGAAAAAGGAATTCGTTCCTCTATTTTTAGCCCGTGTTCTTAACTCATTTTTCTTTAAAATATAGGCTTCGGCTTTTTCAAAATCGCCATAATAGGAATACCAAAAGAACAAATTCCCATAGCATACATGTAGAAATTTTTCAAGGCTTTCATCGTTGAGATTTTCCCAAATACTCTGCGCTTTCAATAGCGACTCCAATTCCCTTTTTCTTAGGCCCAATTTCCTGTACTGAACGGAAATATTATTATAGGCAAGAGCAACATCGTGATTTTCTTCACCAATACTGTTCCTATATAAATCTAATGAGATCTGATAATTTTCAACTGATTTTGAATAATCTCCCAATTGTCCGTATATGTACCCAATATCATAAATCAGATCCACAAAATTTTTGTCAGAGCTTGTTAGCGTATCCTTCAAAAACTCATAACCCAATTTTGCTTGCTCCAAAGCGTGTTTCCAATTGCCTAAATAAGCCGTTTGATGATAGACCCTACTCTGAATTTGATGTTGAAAAATTCGATCTGGACGCTCCATTCCATCTAATAGATCCTTGGCTTTCAAAGCCGATTGAAGCGCACTGTCCAAATATTGTTGCTGCACTTTTTGAGTGATTATCTTGTCTGGTCTGTAATAGTTGTAGCTATCAAATTCGTAGTCGCAGGATTTGGCGTGATGGTACTTTGCGTTAAGGTAGGCTCTGTAATCCTTTGACGAATTATGATATTGTTTTAACGCTTGTTTTCTAACCGAAATGGCCTTTTTATAAGAACCTTCCTTGGTTAGGGAATCCGCAAGAATGGTTAGGGCATCTTTGCGATAAATGCTTTGGGAATATCCAAAAGACAGCCAAAATATAGACAGGAAAACGAAAACAAGACATCTCATCATAAGTCTGTTTAAACTTCTTAAATTTAAACAATTAACTCAATGAATTACAGATTTATCTTACTATTTTTCAAATTCAGTTTTCGTCAATTTTCTATAAAATCCCCAAATATGTGTCATTAAATGAAGTGTCGTATTCCAGTCCATAGCCAGAAATCCTTTCGATAGCTGAGCGAGAAAACACGATGGTTCCGGTAATCTGCACAATTTCTAAATACCCGCAAAATGCGCCAAGAAAGCCATTACTTTAGGATCAAAAACATGACGTATTTCAATAAAATTTATCGTTTTCTTATATAATTTCTTAAGGGATTTGATGGTTCGTCTAAGGTTCCAAATTCATTGTTCACAACTGTCCCTAAAGCATTATCTGATGTTAGAATTAGAGTACATCTTCCTGGCACCACATGACTGTTTTTAATTTTTTGTGACGAAAACACCGTTTACGTTCGCATCATCGGTGCCATCTGTTAAATTGATTGGTACACCGTTTTTCCATATTCTTGCGTTCGATGGATAGGGTTCATTATTTTTATTTCCTCCCACATACACATCGTTTCCTAAAACAAAACTGGAATTAATATATGAAAATTCGTTTTCATCACTTATTGAAGTTTCTGTCCCGTTTTTCCACATTTTTATAATTCTACTATCTTTTCTATATTCTTGACCAAATGCATAAACATCCTTGCCTGACACAAAAACGGAGGTTGCTACCACATCATTTGATCCGTTGGATAAATAAACAGGGACCCCATTTTTCCAAATCCGAGCTTTATTTGCACCACTGTGATCATTGCCCGCAACATATACATCATTTCCAGAAACAAACACGGATGATGCATCTGAATTAACCGCATCGTTTAGAGTTAATTTCACATTGTTCTTCCATAAAACAGCATATTCACTGTTGTTTATAATCTCATATCCCGCAACATACACATCGCCATTAGCCACAAACACCGAGATTGCTCCAGACTGATTTGTACCATCCGTAAGGGAAGTTTTAATACCGTTTTTCCATAGTACGGCGTGATATTTATTGTTTCTTACTTCAATTCCTGCAACAAACACATCATTGTTAACTACAAAAAGTGATTCTGCATAACTGCTATTAGTTCCTTGAGACAATACACTTTTTACACCATTTTTCCATAATATGGGAACAAGTGACGTTTCAGTTTCTTCAATAATTAATATATAAACATCTGTTCTAAAACATAAATGGCTTTAGCTTCAGCATTATATGTTCCATCGGTTAATGGAGTGGCTACCCCGTTTTTCCACATTTTAGCTGTACGATTTACGCCATTGTACTCATGTCCCACCGCATATACATGGGTTACTGCTTCAGGTATGTCTTGATTGTCATCCTCTTTACTGCACGAAGATGAGAAACAAATTAGTAGAAAAAATGTACTGAGTTTTAATATGGTTTTCATTATCTATCGATTTTTAGTTTTAATATTTAAGTTTTCAAAGCGTATAGTGAACTTTCAATGTTTATATAGCATTATGGCCATGACATAACTTAATTTGTTGTTTAAATTTTTAATGACGAAACCACTATCGGTAGTGGTTTTCGACGCTAAAGTTAATCAGGCTTTGATTTTTTAGAAAAGTTCATAATGTTCTATTTTCTGCATTCACCTTTAGTAGGTTATAGAATTTAAAGGTTAACATTAGTTTCTAAGTATTTTTATATTATTTATCTTAGGTTTCATTATTACATACTAAATGGAAGAAAAACACATTAAATCTTTTATCCATGGAAAGCCTAAAGAGATCCAAGAACTCTACACGACCCATAAAGATGCTTTTTTGAACTTTGGAATGAAGTACGGCTTAGACTATGACGATCTTATTGACATCTACCAAGAAGCTTTTATTGCCTTAAGAAAACATGCCATCAATGGCAAATTAGCCAATGTAAAAAGCTCCTTAAAAACCTATCTATTTGGTATCGGAAAATTCATGATTTATGATTTATTAAAAGAGAAAAAGAAAACCACGACGTTAAACACAGATACTGTATCAAAATATGCTCATATTGAACCAGTGGCTGTAGAATTCGAAAACGAAGAACTTACCATAGAACAACAACTATTGAGAACCCATTTTAACAAATTAGGAAAAAAATGCAGAGAATTGTTAACCTTATTCTATTATAGAGGACTAACTATCGACGACATTGTTGAATTTACAGGTTATACAAACGGAAGTGTAGTCAGAAGTCAAAAGTCAAGATGTTTAAAAAGCTTGAAGGAAATGATTAAATCCCAAAGTAATGAATAAAGACGAGTTAATAGAAAAGTATATTCAAAATAGGCTTTCGTCAGCCGAACAGCTCGAATTTGACACCTTGTTATCAAGTGATGACGCCTTTAAAAAAGAGGTGGAATTTCATATTAATATAAAGAAAGTCGCTCAACACGAAGACGATATTGCATTTAGAGAATTAGTAACTGGTTTCGAAACTAAAAAACCTCAAAAAAGAAGACTATTTAATACAAAATGGTTGGCCGCGGCAAGCATCGTTTTATTATTAGGTTTATCCTATTTTTTTAATGTTAACAATACCGCCAATACTAATGAGCTCTTTAACAATTACTTCGAACCTTACAGAAACGTTATTGAGCCTATAGAGCGAGGAACAACAGAGCAAAATGAAAAAACAATGGCTTTTACGGCTTATGAAAAAGGAAATTATGACGAGGCAGTAAGGTTATTTACAAATTTATATACTTCCACTAAAGAGCCTTATTACTTATTCTATAAAGCAAATGCATTATTAAAGTTAGACAGGGCCTATGAGGCCTTACCTTTATTAAAAGAACATCTTAAAACAAAAGACAGCTTAACCGATAAAACACCGTGGTATATGGCATTGGCTTATTTAAAACTCGAAGATAAAGCAAATGCAAAAAAGTTATTGCAACAAGTAATTACAGAGGAAAAATTCAATAGCAAAGAAGCAAAAAAATTATTAAAAGAGTTTGACTGATACCTTATGGAATTAAACACGACGTTAAAAAATTATATTGGCACAACCTGTAAGTCAGGACATGGGTTTAGCTTTTTTTGCCACTAATTCTCGAATGAAACTGGTTAGGGGAAATTTAATTATCACGAATAAAATCTATAGTTTTATCTAAAAAAATTAGTGTTGATCTTTTTTTACAGCCTACAATATATTATTAATTAGTGGACCTACCTCCTCCGGCAAACGGGTCCGTGGCATCTTTTCTTTTGAGTAGTTTTTTAACCAATAATAAGATTATAATTAGTCCGACAATTCCAACGATTGCCCATAATACATGATTGGTTGATGTTAGCGGTGATGTATTACCAGTAATAATTATACCCGACCAATAATAAGGATGCTGCAACAACACATCGTCAGCATTTACAGTCAAATACTTAATTTTAGCTTGTCTTAGCGCTTCTTTTTTATCGAGACCTTCACTTAAATTTTTATAAAAATCATGCATAATATCTGAGGTGCTCTGATCACTGATTTTCCATAAGGTAGTCACAATAGACGGTACGCCGGCATAATTAAATGCCCTTGCCAAACTCAACATACCTTCGCCTTTCTGAAGTTGTCCGAAGCCTGTTTCGCAAGCACTCAACGTGGCCATATCTGCATTAAACGTGTAATTATAGATGTCTTTAACATAAAGCAAGTTCGAATTGGAGCTGTCCTTTGAAAATGCCAGATAAGAATAGTCTGGGTATTCATCATTTGCTGAAGCATGTGTTGCGAAATGAAGTAAATTATAGGAATGAACTTCATTTTCTAAATTAGAAATGGTGGCTTCATTGCTCTTAAAAACCTTCGAATTAAAATATTGGGCAATGTTTTCTGCTTCTATCGTATTATACAAGAGTGGCCCCATATCAGCTCTTTCTTGTTCAATATTTCGGTTGTCCTTAAACGTGGGAGCAAATACCAATAAACGATTGCTTTTTACCTTTTTGACGTCTTGTTGTTTTTGATATAGCGTGGCTGAATTGGCATAACTCACAGCATGTGTGTGAATTAAAAATGAGGCTTTATCACTGTTTGAAGTTTGTACGGCATCAAATGGTATATAGTATAACACATCGTCTGGCAAAATTATCAAATCTGAAGCATGGGTTTTGAGCAAGCCCGGTTCTAAAATAGTTTTATAAATAGTATAGCTATCCTCGTAAATTGAATTATCGCTAATATCAAGTTTAGAACTTTTTCTATATAGATTTTTTACGGACGTCTTAATTTCATCATTAAATAAAAGTTTTAAAAATCCTTTTTTCTGCCCATCTATCACTATTAAGAATAAATGCTTATCAGCGCTCAAATAGCTAAAAAGCGCCTGATTGTGCCCTAACTGCTGTTGCACCTCCTTAAGTGAAGATACATCAGGGTTATATTTCATAGCATAATAAGTAGCATAGTCCTTTTCTATTTTTCCAATATAATTGTAGTAATTGTTTTTTATAGTGCTTAATGAATCCGACAGTGATGGGATCTCATCGGGGGAAGCATTGAAAATCTGCTGTTCAAAGTACGAAATAGAGGCTCTGAATTCATGCCCTTTTACGAGAACTTCATCGGGCACGTTTCCGTATTTTGTTGCTTCAGCATTGCGATGTGCTTCTAACAGCGAAATGCTTTTGCTCTTTTCCATAAAGTGAAAAGCATCATCAATATAGATAGGATCCTTAGTTGTCTCATATAGTATATAAGCTACTGAAACGGCTGTTTGAAACGAGGGATAGGTCTCATTGATCAAAAACTGCTTGTCTAACTTGCTTTCAAATTCTGGTCGCAATACATCTAAGGTAACAATGATGGTTTTTGAAGTATTATGGGCCATTTTTAGATAGTTGACCTCTTTTGCTTGGTCATGGGCGGTATTTAAGGCTTCTAATTTCTCTCTTAAAATTTTGATGAATGCAGTTTTGTAATCTACTTTCAAAGGATTGGGGTTGGATTCTAAATCTTTAGAATTAAACTCGTTGTCAAATTGCATCAAAGCCAATTGGTAATACTGTAAACCCTTGTTGATGTTACGCTGTGAGATATAGAGTTTGCCCAACCTGGCATAGGCGGCAGCAACGTCTTGGTGTTTTTTGTTATTGTGTTTTTTTAAGGCTTTATCAAGGCTATTGTTATAATAAGCGGATGCTTTTTCATAATTTTTCAGTCCTAAATAACTATCTCCATAAACCAGGTCGAATTCACTTGCATAGGGATTTTCTTCGTATTTATATCCCGTTACTTCGTCCAATTTTTGCAGTGCCAAGTCATACCTACCCTGCTCGCTGTAGTTCTTGGCAATCAATAAAAACGACGATAAAATATTATTTTTAAATCGAGGATTATGTTGTTTCTTTTTATAAAAAGCCAACACTTCTTCTGAGAGACGATTGGCATCATTGAAGTTCTTGGTTGCAGTATACACTTGGGCAAGCAACTTCTTCGAATTATTGACATCCGACTCCCATTCTGCAATACTGTCTTTATATTTAGTTAAGTGTGCAATATCCCTTTTAAAAGAATAGGAGGCCAATTCGTACTTATTAGTATGGTGATAGATAAGTCCTAAAAAGCTATATAAACTTGACATCATTGCTAAATCCATAGCAGTACGTTGTTCCACGGGGATAGCATCTATCTTGTCATATAACTTTTGAAAATATGTTTTTGAATTTGCATATTGTTTGAGCTTGTAGTGATAATTCCCTCTATCAAATAGTAAATAGTCTTTATAGGTTTCTATCTCAGGAAAATTAGCTATCCGTTTATCTTCTAAAATAAACCTTTCTTCACGTTCGATATTTTTTTTATAATTTTCTAAATCTAGATAATATCCATTTGCATTGATCAAGTAAAGAAAACCATTAAAAATGTAGGTTAAATCATTGCTTTTATCGGCCAGTCGAATTGTTTTTTCATAATAGAAATAAGCACTATCTTTATTTGTATAATGATTTTTAACGGCTTTGTTAAATGCGTTTTCAATCTCTATTTCAGTGTTTTGGGAAGCGACTTTCTGAATAGAAAAAACGATTAAAATGAGGAATAAAACACTGTATTTCATAAAAAAGCTCTCATGTAACAGAGAGCTTCAATATACGTAAATTTAGTTTATTTTTATTTAGAAATGGATATCGGAATTTCTGATGTAATCTTTCCTAATTTTCCGATGTTCGAACTGATTTGTAAATGGCCACTCCCTTCTAACCTGGTTTCAAATAGCACGACCATCTGACCTTCGTCATTTTTTATTGTTTCGGTTTTTGTGTCCATGCTATTGTTTTTAAAATCTGCGATTTCCATGTGGAATTCCTTAAAACTATCTTCAAGGATTATTCCCGCAATATTTGACAGATCTCTTTTTGGATCACAATTGGAAACATCCAGACAACCTTTAGGAGGAAACTTGATTGGCATGTCGGGTAATTTTAATAAAAACTCCATAAATCCATTTAGCCTTCGTTCCTCCTTTTGAATCCTTTCTAACTTTTCGACCGCAGATTTGTCACCTTTTTCAATGGCAATTAAAATATCCTCTTTTTCTTTTTTCAAGGTATTGATTTTGCTAACAGTACTGAGATAGTGTATTTCGCGTTCATACAAATACTCATTTGCTTCTTGTGTGCTTCTATTCGATTTCAATTCGGATACCCCCATCTCAGGGACATCCATTTCATCTTGTGACGTACAAGTAAAAATCATGAATAGACTAAGTACTAACGGGATGACAGTTATGTTTTTCATTTTTTATAAAGATTTATTTCTCATTAGTCTTTCTGCTTCCAAAAATGTTAACATTTTTCTTCTTAAGAATCATTTTCTGGGTGTACAAAGGGCTACTGATCATTCCCTTGGAAGATTAAAGCTTTGAGCATGTTCTTTACATGAGTTTTTAGTTTTCATTTCGAATTAAATTTATATCAGAAAGGGATATAAATGATAGAACAATGTACAGTTTGTAGAAAAAACTGTATAGTTGGTAGTATTTCTTACTTATAAAAGTCAGAAGCTAAAACCTTATTCTTCAGCTATCTCAAATGATTGAAGCATTATTACGAATTTTTAAGTTTGTTCTGTAACCGTGCAATAGTTTGCTTATATGAACCCATTTCGATTAACGAATCGGCAAGAAGTATTAAGCTATCTTTTTGATAAATCGTTTTGAGATAACGTTTCGTACTCGAGCAGTGGCACCTGTCAGAAGGATTCTTTCGGGCTGGTTGCTGATGCACATTGCTGTCAATTGTTTTTATTTCAATCTCTAAATTCCGCTTAATATGAATCCGAGAATTATAATAATCAGCGAAGTCATAAAAAACGGTTCTTTACTTTTATAAATATCTGAAATTAAATTCCAACAATACACATAAATAAAAATCGGAATCATAAATCCCAAATAAACGAAGTCCTTTTCAATTGTCAAATCCACTCCAGCAAAAATCCAAAACATCCGCAAAAGAAAAAGTAATGTTCCGAATAAAATCCAAATTGGATTAATTTGAGCCATTCTTAATCTTATAGTTTTTTTCCTGATGGACGCAAAAGGTTTGCTCATCCACAAATAGGTTGTAAAACAAAATGAAAATCCAACGGATGCAAAACCAATTAAAGTCAGATAATAAATAGAAAATTCATAACTATAGTAGTTCGACCAGCTTAAGTCCGCGATAACTTCTCCAACATTACACATCTTTAAAATTACCCGAAATAGAATATTAAACACTATGCTGAATCCGATTCCGATTGCAATTCCGCTATAAAATCGGAATTTTCCAATTTCGTTTATTGTGAAGTCAGATTTAAGTTTTTTCAATTCAGCGTATTGTTTGGTCAAATGTTCTACAACTAAAAGATACACAAAATACAGATTGAAAAATAAAAACACGGCATTGCATCATGAGTTTGTTTAAACCACTTATATTTAAATAATTAACTCATGAAATACGGATTCACCCGACTGTCTTCAAGTCCAATTCCCATTAATTTTCTGTAAAGACCACAAATGGCCAATCCAAATATTAGCCATTTTTCCAATTTTAAACTTGCTTTCATATTAATCTACAAGTTTATATAATACAGGCTTACTCGGCGTGGCATCATTCACAAAAGGAGCAATTTGTAAATTCAGTAAATAACTGCCATCTTCTATTTTGTTCTTAACATAGATGAATTCTGTGATGGTACAATCCATCCTTCTCTCGCCATCAAAATCCCAGAAGGCTTTATGTGAGAGCAGTTTTCCACCATCGTGTTCCCGATCCACACTTGGCAAATCTATCAACAAATGCTTGATACCTTTCTCTTTGATGAATACCATGGCCTCTTCGGTCAAATAGGCCCAATTGGTTTCAGAATAATGTCGACTTTTTTTGTTTTTCGTATTGGGCAGGGTACGAATGACCAATGCTTCAGGCGTTTTATCTTGTAATAATATTTCTATTTGTTGCTTGGAAATAACCGTGTCCTTCATAAAGTTTTCCGGAGCGACAGAAATCAATTCCGCAGTAAAGAAAAACTGTTTTAAATTTTTATTGATAGAGTGAAATTCCTCCGTAATGTGTCCAATACACTCAGTATGTGTCCCATGAGCGTGGGGATTGAAATAAATATTGTTAAAATTGACCGCACCACCCGCTTTTACATTTCCAATCCAATCGCGTGTTTTAACCGGTTCAATTTTTGGGTTGTCAATATACCACGCATTCACGTTGTCTTGGGTTGCACGCAGGGGAATTGAAATATCAAGTGGTTGTGATAAATCTATCTCGTAAGTATTTGACTGGTATTGTATGGTTGTTTTCATCATTTTACTTGTATTTCAATTTTTTTTATCACTTAGCCCTCTTAGGTTTTTAAACCCTGAGAGGGCTGGGTTCGAACCCCTGAGAGGCCTTAAAAATCACTCCAAAATTAAAGAGTTAATATCTTCAAAATCTTGATTCCTGGAATGATATATTTTAAAATTCGGCAAATCGTCAAACAGCTCAATGACGTCATTTTTTAATATATAAGTTGACTTAGATGATAGGATGGAATGGTTAGAAGACCTTTTATAATCTGAAATTGTATCCACTAATCGGTGATGAACAGGATTATTATGGATATAAAAAATCAATTTTCTGAAATAATCCTGAGAAGATACTATTTTTCTTTTGAAAGGTTTTTCAAACACGCTTCCGGTTCGGTCATACTTTTTATTTACAGCTTGTGTGTAAGCATTGAACAGATGTGAAAATTGCTTTGACGGATTAACTTTTTCTATGTTTATTCTAATGTTCGTGGAATAATGTAATTGTTCTATCTTGATTTCATCAAGTTCTCTAATCCTGATTAAAAAATGAAAGTGGTTTTTTAGCAAGCACCAACAATAAGTATCTGCTACAGGATAAATATACTTTAGATAGAGTGAAAGAAAATATCTGTAATTTTCTTCATCAAAGAAAATAGCATCACCATTGTTTCCCCTATTATAAATAGGGTAATAATGACCGAATTGTATTTTATCTAATGACGCCATATTATTTAAAACGCTCTCAAAACTCTCTCCAAAACTCTCTCAGGGTTTGAAACCCTGAGGGAGTTATCTCCTGAGAGAGTTATCTTTTCTTTAATTCAACATAAATAAATCAGAAGCTATGCCATCACTCAAAAACTTACCTTTTTTGGTGACTAGCAATTTGCCATCGTCAAGATACAATAATTGTTCAATAATATGTTTTTGGGATTGCTCCAGCAGATAGGTTTTGTATTTTTCTCCGAATTCCTGCTCTACTTTTTCCAAGGAAACACCCCAAATGGTTCGCAATCCTGTCATCACATATTCATTGTATTTATCAGTTGTAGAAAGGGTTTCTGTTTCTATGGGAAGTATATTCTTTTCTAAAGAATTGATGTATTTTGAATTATTTCTAACGTTCCAACTACGATGTTTCCCGTCAAAAGAATGTGCCGAAGGTCCAATGCCCAAATACGGTTTGCCTTGCCAATAGGCTGAATTGTTTCTGCTGAAATACTCTGGTTTTCCAAAATTGGAAAGTTCGTAATGTATAAAGCCAGCATCTCGCAATTTTTCAATCATGATGTGAAATTGCTCTTGCGCCAAATCATCATCCACATTTTTAATGATGCCTTTTTTAATAAAGTTAGCTAATGCGGTTTTGGGCTCCACGGTCAAGGCATAACTTGAAATATGGGGAATGTTGAATGCTAAGACGGTCTCGATATTTTGAATCCAGCGTTCGTTGCTCATACCGGGAATGCCGTAAATTAAGTCGATGGAAATATTATCGAAGTGTTTGGTGGCTTCTTCCAAACATTTTTTTGCTTCTTCTGAATTGTGTGCGCGATTCATCAGTTTTAAGTCTTCCTCAAAAAAGGATTGGATGCCGATGGAAAGGCGGTTGATACCGATGGTTTTGTAATCGTGGAAAATTGTTAGGGGACGCACTTCGGCTGGGTTCAATACGATCGAATCACTAATAAGATCATCGGGGTTGGCTTCAATCGTAATTTCTGGACTTTCAGAAACCTCATAATTTTTGTAAACTTCATCAATCAAAAATCTTAACTCATCAATCGACAATAAACTTGGGGTACCGCCACCAAAATAGATGGTTTCAACTATTCGGTTTTTGAATTCATCGTTTCGCAACACCAATTCTTTAGCCAAGGCATTGACCAATTCATCTTTTTTCTTTAAGGAGGTCGAAAAATGGAAGTCGCAGTAGTGACAGGCCTGTTTGCAAAATGGGATGTGGATGTAGATGCCAGACATGATAACGATTTACGATTGATGATTTACGATTAAGGACTTACGACCTGCCCGAACGCACCGTTTTTGGGACGGGCGGGTTAACGTTTTACGAAAATAAAAAAGCTATTCCACAAAGTTGCACAAAGGAGCACGAAGTTTCACAAAGGATTAAAATAGAATAAAACAGAAGGTCGCCAACTGCGGACTGCAAACTGTCAACTGCGGACTGATGACTGCCTACTGATGACTGATGACTGATGACTGCCTACTGCCAACTGCCAACTACTTTTTCTTGGTTCTCAAATCAACAATCAAATTGTTTCGTACACCTCCCTTTGGAACTGGGATACTATTCTGTTTTACAAATGCGGTCCAACCCGTATAACTTTTTCCAATCTCAATCTTACCTGAATTATAAAAATGACAAACCGCTGCGGCCAATCCATCGGTGGCGTCGAGGTTTTTTGGTAATGTCTTTAATCCCAATAAACTTTGAAGCATTTTGGCCACTTGTTCTTTGCTTGCATTTCCGTTACCGGTGATGGCCATTTTTATTTTTTTGGGAGAATATTCGGTGATCGGAATCTCCCTGCTTAATCCTGCTGCCATGGCGACGCCCTGAGCACGTCCCAACTTCAACATACTTTGTACATTTTTTCCAAAAAAAGGCGCTTCAATAGCTATTTCATCCGGATGATGGGTGTCAATAAGTTCAATGGTACGTTCAAAAATAAGTTTCAGCTTAAGGTAGTGGTCATCGTATTTTTTGAGATCGAGTTCGTTTAATTGTAAAAACAACATGTTTTTACCAACTACTTTTATAAGTCCAAAACCCATAATCGTAGTACCAGGATCGATTCCTAAAATAATTTTTTCCTTTATCATTTAATTACAATAATGGCATCCGCTCAACGATATGGATACCCCGAAAGCAACATACGCTAAATCGCCGTTAAAAGAAAATCCGTCTGTCGCCACATTATATTTATCACTTCCCGAAAGCGAATAGGCATAGCCTCCATCAACAAAAATTGATACGGATCTGGACAACCTGTAATGCACTTCCAATCCGCCTAAAACATTTACATACGTATAGGTGTTATTTGCATAGGCACCCAAAGGCTTGGTCATACTCACACCCGGACCTGCGTGGGCCACAACCCAAATTGGCGGGGGTAAAAAGGTTAATAGATCTTTGAAATCATAAACCGCTTGAACATTGATGCGGGTATAATTCATTTTATAGGGCAACGATCCGCTATGCGCAGCAGCTCTATTATATCCCAGGTCAAGTTTCGCTCCCAAATCATTAGAAAACATATGTTGAACCCCTAAATTAATGGTCGGAAAATTGACCTGTTTAGAATAATAGCCCTCTGCTCCTCCACGATCAACGGGGTTGTTAAGTCCCAAAGCGAGCTGTAGTTTCCACTTTTCAACATCTTTTTGGGCCATACTCAAAGAGCTAGTCATAAGTGTTAAAAGTAAAAGCCAACTTAAGTTTTGTATTTTAAAATAAGGCGCCATAAGCTAATTATCATTTAATTTGTGTCTATGTTAACCGCGATCTCCTACAAAACTAAACAATTCTTGCTTGTACTAATAAAAATAAGCCTTGTTGTTGCGGCATTTTACTTTATATACTCCAGATTATTTCAAAATAAGGATTTAAGTTTTGTCGAATTCATCCAAAATCTGATCAATTATAGTTCTTTTTCAACGAATACTGTGGTAGTTTTAGTGTTTTTAAGCATCCTTAATTGGTTTTTTGAGATCAATAAATGGCAGGCTTTGGTAAGTACCGTTACCGAAATTTTATGGGTTGAAGCCAAATCACAAAGTTTGGGAGCCCTTACCGCTTCGTTATTCACTCCAAACCGTATTGGTGATTATGGTGCAAAGGCAATGTATTATCTCCCTCAATATCGCAAAAAAATAATGTTTCTGAACTTACTCGGAAATTGCACACAAATGGGCATTACCACTATTTTTGGGACGGTCGGATTGATATACTTTGCACACCACCATCAGCCCCAATTAAACTATGTCGGCATCCTAATTTGGCTTTCCGGGATTGGAATTATAGGGCTTCTATTGGTTTGGACCTTTAAAACGACGTGGTTAAATAAGCAGGCAAATACTATTTATAGACTATTTGGTTTTGTGAAGCGTATTTCTAACAAAATCATACTCAAAGTAGCTCTGTATTCCTTACTGCGCTATTTGATTTTTACCTTTCAGTTTTACTACCTCTTGGTCTTATTTGGGATTGACATGAGCTATTTGGAAGCCATGTCTGCCATTGCATGCATGTATATTTTATCGTCAATTATTCCTTCTATCTTTATTTTTGATGTGATTATTAAGGGTGGCGTTGCGGTGTATCTATTCGGACTTATTGGCGTTTCAGAGTCTATTGTGTTGTCCATTGTCACCTTCATGTGGATTTTAAATTTTGTACTTCCAAGCGTTATTGGCAGTTACCATGTGCTTAAGTTTAAATTTCCTAAAACTACGTCATGATTTTTATCTGCATTGGCATCACCTTAATTTACGTCATGCTCATCATGGGTTTTAGCTTGGGCTTTGACCGTATCAAAACTTTTGAGTTGGGCCAGATGAAACCAACTACACGTTTTAGTCTTATCATTCCATTTAGGAATGAGGAAAAAATGCTTCCTGCACTTTTGGCATCTATTGCAAATTTGAATTATCCGAAGGATTATTTTGAAATTATTTTTGTGGATGACGATTCTGAAGACAGGTCGGTTCATCTGATCCATTCAATTTTGACTATTCCTGAAAGTACTCCAATGGATTTCAGGGTGATCGAAAATATAATAACCAGCCATTCACCAAAGAAAGATGCCATTAGCTTGGCCATTTCACAAGCTAAATACGATTGGATTGTAACGACAGATGCCGATTGTGTGCTCCCAAAATATTGGTTGGATAGCTTTGACGAATTCATTCAAAAACAACAGCCCGATTTCATTGTTGCACCAATAACCTACGCCAAGTGCCAAGGATTTTTACAAAACTTCCAACTTTTGGATGTCTTGAGTTTGCAAGGTGCAACCATTGGCGGCTTCGGCATAAAACAACCATTTTTATGCAATGGCGCCAATATGGCTTATAAAAAGGAACTTTTTAATATACTGAACGGCTTTCAAGGCAATTCAGAAATAGCAAGTGGGGATGATGTGTTTTTACTTGAAAAGGCCACAGAACAAAATGCCAGCAAGGTGCATTATTTAAAATGCCAAGATGCTATCGTTTACACTTCAGCATTAAATTCATGGGCCGATTTGATTCAACAACGCGTACGATGGGCGGCTAAATCGAGTGTTTATAAAAATTATTTTGGAAGACTCGTGGGGCTGATCGTTTTTAGTCAAAATGTGCTTTTGGTCGGCTTAGTATTGCTGTTTCTAACTGGTGTTGTAAAACCTCAGCCACTATTATATATGTTCATCATAAAATTGGGCGTTGATTTTCTATTGATATATAAAGCAGCCCATTTTTTCAATCAGAAAAGTCATTTAAAACATTACTTTTTATCATCCCTATGCTATCCTCTCTTCGGTATTCATGTAGTGCTTTTAGCTGTATTTAAGGACTTTAGATGGAAAGATAGAACTTATAAAAAATAAGTCCGCTATCATTTCTTTTTGTAGATTTACAATCATCCAACTCCTGTTTTATGAAAAAATCAATTCTTATTGCAGTTTTTTTATTCAGCTCCACTTTGATTATTGCCCAAGAAACCCATACTGTTGATGGTCAATCTGTTCAATTAAAAACTGCAGTTACAGGCCCCTTAGGTTTACTTTGGACCATTATTGACGATGAGTATCGCTACTTCATAAAAACTCAGGACCATCAATTGGTGGAATTGATCAACACTAAAAATGCAGACCATGTCTATCAGGAAGAATATAAATCGACCTTAAAAGAGCTTACAGACAACAGCATAGATGCTTCCAAGGTCAAGTTGAGCTTGCCAAGTTTAGCACGTTTTATAGACCGCTATAATAGCTTTGTCAATCCAGATTATGTATCTATGCACTCCAATTTTAATCCCGACATCCGCTTAGGGGTTTTTGGGGGCATCACCAATAGTCCGTTTGTAAGCAATCCTCAGAATGTAAATTCGACTGTGGTTGGTGCGGAGATTGAAATGCTTGGCGGTGTAAACAATAGGCATTCGGGCTATTTACAATTGCGACATGTGGCGGAAAAAGATGAATTCAAATATAAAACGACAGAGCTTTCCTTAGGGTACCGGTATCGGTTTTTTCAGAAGCCGAGATTTAGTCTGTACGGCGATGCCAAGTTTGCAACGCTGAATTTCACCAAGGCGACCGTTACCTATATCGACGATAATGACCTTAGCCACACAGAATATATTGACCAAACAGCATTTGATCTACCGCTTATTATCGGATTGGGTGCTGACGTCAAATTAAGTCATGCCATTTATGCCAATCTGAGCTACAACCAAATTTTTGCAATATTCTTTAAAAACCAAGGCAACTTTTCTTCGGATATTACCCTCGGACTCAAATTTAAAGTCAATTAGTTAATGTTGACAATGACCGGCAAACTAAACTCAGTAGCAACCTGCTGGCTGCGTTTAATAGCAGGATAAATTTTAGGAAGTGAATCAAAACTATGCCTCAAAATGCTGTCCAGCTGTGGAATTTGAGCATTGGTTATCGAATCCATATCAATGTTTTGGATGGAAAAGCGTCCAGTCTTATCAATATGAATTTTTAACAGTACAGTATCCGAAACATCTTCAGTCACCACAATTTTTTGGTTTTCTAAATGCGACGTAAGCAAATCATGAAGGTAGTTTTCAAAACAGGCCTTTTTTTCTTGAGTGGTAGTGGCCGCTTCACAATCAGTGAAGGTCGGATACACATCCACGTCATTCCAGTTGATGGCTTGTATTTCTTCTTCCAAAAGTTGTTCGGGGGACACCTTTTTGGATTGAAAATAATCACAAGAGCACAGTAGGATAAAAAAAACAAGTAATAATGGCTTCATTTCATAGTGTACTGAAGCTGAAAAGTACAATTTTTTTAGAGAATAAATTCATTCGAAGCTGTTCTGTTCTTTAATTTATTTCGACCAGTAGGTTTTAATACACAAGGTTGGCCTCGATCAAAAAATCATTTTCGTTTTAGGGGACAGTTCTTATGCATAAACTTAACCGCAAGGAACACAACTAAAAAACGCAAGTAACGCAAAGAACACCGTGTTTTAAAAAGCGAATAGAATAAAGTATGGCGAACTCGGCGCTACCCTTTGCTCCCGTTAGATATCGGGATTGCGGTAAAATATAGCATCTCGACACTTATTCAGATTTCATGAATTTCTCGTCCTTAAGTTCTTTCAACCGCCCATTGGCAAAAGGAATATAGACGCTTTTGGGAAACTTTTCCTTAAACACTTCGTAGGCCTTAATCTTGGAATCCTTATCGGCGTAGTATTCGTCCTTTGTCCGCACCAAAAAGAATTGTGCGGTCTCATCCTGTGGATCCTCCTTTATGGCAGATTGAAGGGCCGCAATGGCTTCCTTATACTTTCCTTGACGATTTAAGACCGTGGCCAGTTTGGTGTATTCGGCGTTTAATGGTTGATCCATAATGTCCAAAGCCTCAGAAATCCATTTTTCCGCAGATACATAATCATTAATAGTTTCGTACAGCTGTCCCAAAATATAAAGATTGGTTGCGCTTTTTGGATCGAAATTTACGGCTTGATTCGCATGGACAATCGCTTTCTCATACAAGGCCTGTTGAGCATAGCAGAAACTCAATTTTTCATGGATAAACTGAGAGTTTTCACCCAGAGCCAATAATTTCTCAAACCATAGTGAAGCTTCTTTATAATCCTCTTTCCAATAATAATTGAGCGCTTTTAAATTGATCAGTTCCGCATTGTTGGCATAACTCTCCAAACCCGTATTGATGTAGTGCAGTGATGACTCATGTTTTCGCTTTACCAAAAAATATCTGGCCATTTTAGCGATGGCTTTTTGGTGGGTGGGATCGAGCTCATAAGCCGAATGAAATCTGTTCATCGCGGTGGAATCGCCTTGCTTTTCAAATACCAGGCCTAATTCGTAATGGTAATTTGGGTTTCTATAATCAAGATAGACCAATTCACTCAACAACACCGCAGCATCATTAAGCTTATTGCTTCTGGATAGCAATTTGGCATAATCATATTTAATGAGTGCGTCCTCAGGAAAAGCATTGAGCGCAAGGTCATAGTTTTTTAAGGCTAAATCATAGTTACCAAGGGCCAGATAAGCTTTGGCCATCTTTTCATAGACCAAATCTTGCGGGTCATAGGTTTTATAAGCCTCAATGGCTTTAGAGTAGTTGCCATGGGCATACAGGCTGTCCGCGCGTTTTAAGAGGGTGCCCTGGCCTTGTGTGGACCATGTGAGCAACGCAATTATTAAAAAAGTACAAAATTTAATCATGAGGCGGTTAATTGGTATTGGGCATCATCTTTTTAGTGGTTTTGCCATCAGTAATATTTAGATGGGTAAAATAAGGATCGCGATTCAGTAAAATAATGAGACCGTCATAACGTTTTTGTTCAGCTTCTGTGAATTGGTCAAAATCATCCACCACCAATTTTAAAATGCCATCTTGGGTATTATTTTCCCATTGCTCTTTGGCCTTATCAGTTTTTCTTTGATTGACATAGTCCTGATAGGTCTTTTGTTTTTTTAGTTTTTTGGCCATTTCAAAATCGCTAGCCGCATCACTTCCATTTTCCATTTTAATGGCCAACATTTTATCTGCGACATAATTCATATGGACCACAAATCGGTAATACGCTTCACGAGACATCATATATTGATCGGTTTCCACGATAAATTTTTCAAATATCAATGGTGGGGTGGCGCCTCTACGTTCCATATCCAAGAGTTCTTTTTCAAGGGTGAATTGAAGTTGCTCATCGGACATACTTTCATAACCAGGGTGTTGGGCAATAACACCCAAAGGGAAAAGCATAAGTAGAAAAAATTTATACATATTTAGAGTGTATTTATTGGACTTCAAAAAGTATCGGAAGGCTATACGGCACAATTACCGCTTCACCATTTTGTTTGCCAGGTTGCATTTTTGGTAAGGCTTCTATGACGCGAATTAACTCCTTTTCCAATTCAGGACGAGCGGCTCTTGCTCTAATGTTTGAAATCGTGCCGTCAGTACCAATTTTAAATATAACCGTCATGCGTTGCCTTCCAGTCAAACCTACTTCTTTGGCCAGTTTGGCATTGAAGTTTTTATTGACGAAGGAGGCGATTTTATCCGAAGTACACTGTTTACGTTCTTTATTCGAACTTAAACCTTGACAAGATGGAAATATTGGCACTTCATCTACAACGGCATAAGGGATTTCCGTTTCATCCACTATTTTGTTCTGTTCTTTAAATTGCAAGGCTTTAAGATAATCCTGTTCAGACTGATCTGTGTTCTCCTTATTTGTATCTGGCGCATCATCTTTAACCTGAAACAAAATAGGCAAGCTATAAGGCACTGTTACAGTATTTCCTCTTTGTTTTCCAGGGGTGAAATCTGGCATGGATTGAATGACCCTAACTGCCTCTGCTTCCAACGCAGGATGTGGCGCTCTTGCCATAACATCTCTAATCTTTCCATCCTTCCCTATTTTAAAAATGACGTTGATGCGCTGTCTTCCTTTAAGGTTCTTTTCTGTAGCAATATCGACGTTGAAGTTTTTATTGACAAATTGCGCTATATTATCAGAGGTGCATCGTTTATCATGGTCCTTAGACCCAGTTGCTTCACAACCATCGAATAACGGTGGTTGGTCAATTACGGCGTAAGGCACTTCAACATCATAAGATTCAAAGGATTCCGTTTTCTCTTCCTTTTCTTTTTTACCAAAATCCAATGAAGTAGTTATTTTACCATCGGTAATAATTAATGTATGGAAAAAGTCGTCATTTTTAATCATATCCATTTTTTTATCATAACGTTTTTGCTCTGCTACTGTAAAGTTTTTCATATCCTTAACAGCTAACCTTAACACACCGCCCATTGTACCACTTTCCCAATTAGAGATAGCTTCATCCGTTTTTTGATGCGCCAAATACGCTTCATATGTATTGTATTGGTTAAGCACTTTATTAACAAAGGTCTTTTCCCTATCATTGTAAGTCCCCTCTTTTTTGGCTTGCTCAACGAACAATTCTGCATGATATTTATCATAAGCTTTTCTTCTTGCTACCTCATCCATAGACTTAATATACTTTTCACTTTCGCTCCCATAATCATGGATTATTTTAGATTGATTGCCATTTCTTGCTAATTCTAAAATCTCATTATAATATTTGTCCACAAGCTCCTGAAAAGTCAATTCCTGGTTCAAAACTTCATTATCAAACACGGGAAAAGGATCTTTTATTTCACTCGCATAAGACGAGGTGTACATCAACATACCCATGACCATAGGGACCAATAAGGCGTACTTAATAAGATGGATTTGTTTTGATTTTGATTTGCTCAACATAAGGATTCGTTTTTTGACCTGCCCGTTATGGAATGTAAATTGTTTTCCAAATACGTTCAGGCGGGTTAATGATTGTTTGAAAAATGGATTGATGAATGAGACCTGATGGGTCTCAAAGACCTGGGACAGCAAACTTTGATAATAGGCCGATTTGCCTTTATAGTTTACGGCTTTTGCATCGGCGATGAACTCGTGCAAATTGGAGAGTCGGGTTTGATACATATAGATGAATGGATTGAACCAAAACACGATGCGTAAGATCTCGAAGACCAGTAAATCCCAACTATGTTTCTCCTTGACATGCACCATTTCGTGCTGTAGAATATGTTCTTTCTTTTCTGCTGAAAGATCAGTTCCCAAAAAGATATAGTGGAAAAAAGAAAAGGCTGCGCTGCTGTTCAATAAAAACACAATCAGGGCGTCACCTTGCCAACGTTGCGGATTTTTGTAAAGCATTCTGCCAATCATAATGATCTTATAGGCTAAAATTAATGCCGCCAAGACCATTCCCACAATCCAAACGTAAGTCCATGAAAAACTTGCCGCTTGCTCTGTAATTTGCTGGGATCCCATCACCAATACAGGGCTGTCAAATGTTGGCGAAACATCTCCAATGATGACTTCTGGCAGTCGCACGACCATAGGTTCCGGAACCATGGCTTTAATGCTCTCAAATTTTAAAAAAGGCAGGATAAACGACAAGAATGCCGTACCGATCAAATACGCACGATTCCAATTAAAAAAAGTTTCGTTCTTTAAAAACACATCGTAAATGATCAAAAAGAACACTTGAAACGCAATGGTCTGTAGAATATAGTGTAACATATTTAGTCGTCTTTTTTGTTAATCTCCTTTAAAATGGATTCCATATCCTTTAAGCTCAAATCATTTTTCTTGACAAAAAACGACACCATACTTTTAAACGAGCCTTGAAAATAATTATCCACCAGCATATTGATACTTTGGTTGCTGTATTCCGTTTTTGCCAGCAGTGGAAAATACACATGGCCTTTGCCTTGTTTTTCATAATCCACAAAACCTTTGCTTTCTAAAATCCGCACAATGGTCGATACCGTATTATAGGCAGGCTTCGGTTCAGGCAATTCTTCTATAATTTGTTTGACGTTGGCTTTTTGCAGTTGCCATAACACCTGCATAATCTCTTCTTCGGCTTTGGTAAGTTGTTTCATAATAATTTCCTGCGTGAGCAGGAAGGTTTTTAGTTATACTTTAATCTTGAGTCAATAAATCAGGTTAAAAGTTTGCAGCCTGTTAATACCGACTATGATTTTAAATGGCGTATTCATGCTCCTTAAAATCGATGCAGATATTATACTTTATAAAAATTAACACGACGTTAAAAAATTAAATGGATCTGACTTGACAATGCTAATATAACTAAAATATCAGTTCAAACTAATCTTTTAGTTTAAAAGATTTAAAAATAAATATAGAAGTGGGAAAAGTATTTATAAATATCTTGGAGTACCAATAAGATATGAAAGAGCGGAAATTCACGTTATTGTATACGAGGAACTACAGATTTGGCAGTTGAAAAATTGGATGTACTTCGTTTTTGGGTTGTGGGTTTCATCCCGCAAGAAAACGGGATTAGTTCAACCAACAAAACCCAATGCGCTTCGCTTTTGCGTTTTACCTGCCTGTCGGTAGATAGGGGTTTCACTAAAAAAACCTAAAAGCTTTCCAGACGGTCAACTATTAGGTTTTTACTTTTTTTGCTATTAATTCAACAAATTACTTAGAGGGATTAATTAATTATTGTTGACATTCAAATATAGAAAACCGATCTGACATTTTATTACGGAAAAACCGTAAACTTGATGCGGAAAAACCGTAGTATTCAAGCGTAGCAAGGGTTTAGAGTGTTTTCAAAAGTCAACAAAAACAGAAGTTTTAACACTTTTAATTATATAAAACCCTTTTTTCTTGCATTTTCAATGAGTGTTTCATCCTTTCCGTCCTCCACAGAGAACAAAAGTTTGAGTTGCTTTTTGCGCTTTTCAATAGCGCTCATAGATAAATTGATATGTTCCCTTAAAGAAATGGTCCTGATGCCCTGTGACAAAAGATGTAGAATTTTCCGATTGATGTCATCGACATAAATATCAGTAGTAACCGATTTTTTCAAAAAATTACTAACCGTGCTACTATAATATGGTGGCGAGGATAAAATATGCTGAAAAGCCTCAGCCAATTCACTAGAGGTCATATCACTCTTGATCAAAAATCCGTCAGGGTTGATTTGTTTGATTATACTATGCACCCTGTAAGATTCGTTGAACATTGTTAAGATAACAATTTTGGCATTGGGCATGATATCACGGGTCATTTTTGCAAGATCCTCACCGGAAGTCAATTTGCCATCGGCAGAACTGGGCAGGCTAATATCAAAAAAGCAAATATCATATGGCTTTTCATTGGCAGCTCGCTGCAATAATTGATAGGCGGTGTCACAGTCATTCGCCGTATCTATTCGTAAAATTTGATTGTCTTTCTTGGATGCCATCAAGGTATTCTGGTAGCCTTCGATTATGATAGGATGGTCATCTACCATTAATATATGAATGTGTTGCATTGGTTTTAGGGTGTATAGGGGATTTTCACTTTTATGGTTGTGCCTTGATTAACTTTTGAGCGGAATGCTACTGTTCCATTAAGTTCCTTAACTCTGGCATTGATGTTTTTTAAACCGATGCCTTTTTTGCTCTTATTCGGATCAAAGCCAATACCGTCATCAACAATGAGAAAGCAAACTACAGATTTTTTTAATTGAAAGCTAATTTTAACCGTCTTTGCATTAGCGTGCTTATAGATGTTTTGAAGCGATTCCTGCACCATTCGGTAAACATTGATTTTGGTTTTATTAGGAACCACATCCCAGTTGATATCATCGGTATAATTAAATTCATAATCCAGTCGATACGCTTCACATTGTTTCTCAATCAACTCTTTTAAAATATCCATAAACCCTGAACCTGCCACAAAATCTATGCTCAGATCGTGAGAAATCTTCCGAATATCATTTTCAATGGTCTGCAATTCAGAAATGTATTTTGATCTTACCTGAACCGCTTCTTTGCCTTCCATGAAATTATAACTGTCCAAGCTTAACCGTGTGCCAAAAAGACGTCCTAAAACACCGTCATGCAATTCTTGCGAAATTCGTTTCTTTTCCTCAGCTCTCGCATTATCAACCTTGTCTTGTTGTGACAGCATTAAATTGTAGATTTCTTCGTTGGCGGCCTGCTGATCTTGTTTGAATTTTAAGGCTTTGTTTTTGTTGCGCTGGGTAAAAATAATATACACCAAGATGGAGGCCACCAACAACACAATGGAACTAATGGTCCACCACATTTTCGCAGCGGCAATCCGTTGATTTTCCAACTCTATTTGATCCGTTTCAAACTCAATGCGGGCAAACTTATTTCTGATGCCCCGTTCATAAGCCAAAAGACTATCACTTAATTTTATATGCTCTTTTAAATAGACTTTTCCCTCCTCTCCAGGATTTAATTCAGAGAGCAGGATCATCGATTCTAAAAGGATGTCGTTAGACGAAATGTCATTGGCCAATTGGTACGATTCTTCGGCATATTTTAATGCTTTTTCTTGCAGGCCACGAGCTTTGTAAAAGTTTGAAAGATCAATAGTCACATTGAGCTTATTCAAAGGATCGTTGAGACTGTCAGAAATAAAATATGCTCTTTCAAACATCTGTTCCAAGAGTTCATAATTGTCGTTCCCATTCAAGAACCTTGCGTAGGCCACATTGTCCAAAACCAAGGCATAAAACTCAGGCTCTAAATCAAACAGTTCTTTATGATCTAAAATGCCTTCATAAAGAGTCAATGCTTTTTTATAATCGCCCATTTCCTTATAGACATGCCCCATATTATTTTCTGAGGACAGCTGCAATATGATGCCCTCCTTCATGCTTTTGGCAATCAACAAAGCTTTCTCATGATACTCGAGCGCTCTATCAAAAATCTTAATGATTCTTGCTCCTGTACCGAGCCTGGTATAGAGGAGCCATAGACTTTCCTTCATATACTCGTCCATAGGAAGATGTCCAGCCAATTTTATGGCTTTGATTGCGCTTTCTTCACTTCCTATATAATCCTTTTCTACTCCTTGGATTTCAGAAATGTTTATTAATATGTCTACCTGACGTGACGTAAGTTCTAATTGTTCAGAAATCTTATAAGCTTTAGAATAATAATAATAAGCACTGTCATTTTGAAACCTATTTTGATGATGGTACCAACCCAAATTATGGCTGGCTATAGCCATGGCCAAAGAATCCTGAATTGATTTTGAAAGCTTTAGTGTTTTGAAGTTAATTCTTTTAAACTCATCGAAATCACCGGTATAGATGCAGAGCAAAGAATAATTATGGTTGGCCTTAATGGTAACAGAATCCACCTTCAAAGCATTGGCATATTCCACTGCTTTTTTTGCATAGGCAAATTGTTCATCTAGAGACAACTCATTGCTTTTGCTAAGGGTTTGAAATTTTAAGATACTATCATATTCGGGCGACTCCAACTTTTTTTGGGAATAAACCCATGATCCGAAAAAAAATAAAAGAGCAATTAGAAAATTTAACCTGAACACGTTGGAATATTTTTTTTGAATGCTTCCAAATTTATAATAATTTATTCAATCTCTACCGTTTAATTTATACCAACGCCAAAAGCTCTTATTAATTAAAATAAGAGCTTATACTTTTTAGAAATACATTCAATCTATCCCTGGGTTGGAATGCGTATCCCATTTCTTGAATGTGCAAGCAAGTCAAATTGCGTTTTTGACTGCTCGTACTTATTTGATTCCGTTTTAGTTTGAGAAGGGGCTTTTTCAGTTTGGCTAGAAACTGTTAAGAATAATGCTAATAATAAAGTAATTTTTAAAGTTTTCATTTAATTACAATTTAGGGATTATATACTATTTTAGTTAATTAATAATTGGGCATAAAAATGCCATTCGAGGGAGGAATGGATTATTAACTTCTGAGCACAAGTGCTCAAGTATTGCAATTTCATGTCGAGGGAAGTAAGGACATGCAATAACACCTTGTAAAAAAATGGATTAAGATAGTCTTGAAATAAGTTGGTTAGGGCTTACTTAAGAGCATCAAAGATATTATAAAAAAGTTATCAACAAAATTATTAAGGGATAAAAGTCAAAAAAATCCGATGAAATGCATGATATCTTGCCAATTCATCCTTAAACCTCAGGAAAGGGCTAACGGAAGTTGTTGAAATCAAGAAATCTCCCCAAAACAAAAAAGCATCCCGATTCTGTTAAAACAGAAAAGGAAAGCTTCTCATCGGAATACCAAATTGCTCTGGTATCACTACGTTCCGTCCCGATAGCTATCGGAGTACGGAAACAACACAACATCTTCTTATCCCATGACGATGGGAATTTCGCTAAAAAAAGCCCTAAATTCCTTTAGAGCTTCTTAGCATTATGCGGTCTGGACGGGACTCGAACTTGGTTCGATTATCCCAGCCTATATCAGCACTCTTGTAAAATCTCTTTGTCTATGTTGACGATCTGTGACCTTTTTCCCGTGGGGTATGGTCCAATTTGTTTCGTCTGGTGCAAAAATACTAAATAGATTCAAATAACCATATATTATATGAACAAATATTCATACATGGATATCAACGTTTCATATGATGTTATAATTCACTTCTGTAGAAACTCCATCATATTTATATCCAAAACATCATGCCATTATTTTCATGGAATCGGTATTAACACATCCAATCATTTATTTAATTGTCGTTCCAATGTTCCAATGTCAGAAGGACCACTCACATATTTTTTAATTATGCTCCCATTGCCATCAGTCAAAATATGCCAAGGAATACCAAAGGAATCGGTGCCTCTTAGGCGTCTTAAGTCAGCCATGAGGCTGTCGTTGGCTCTTATATGATACCCTCCCAATTCGTAGTACTTCATCATCTCCATCCATTTCTCGGCTTTGTCATCTTCGTCTATGGATATATATAGCATGGTAGTATTTTCTCTTTTCAATAAGTCGTATAGCTTATTATTAAAGTGGAATTCCCGTTTGCACGGACTGCACCACGTGGCCCAGATATCCACATACACTCGTTTGGAATTTATTTTTCTCACGGCTTCCCTGAGAGAATTTATATTTTCGGCATCGTCTACAATATGAGTATTTTCACTGAAGGATTCATCCTGTTTCCTGTGAAAAGTGATGATAGGGATAATTTCTGACTCGATAAAATGTGTGTATTCACTATGTGGATAAGCTTTTTTAAATTGCTCGAATAGGGTCACCAACTCCTTTTCATAATTTTTGTTGATCGCCTCCATGTTTAGGTATGCAGCATAATAATACTCAAGCTGTTCGCCTGTTAAATATTTTATGGCTAATTCGATATGATGGGTGTGAATCAATCCTTGATTTCTAATTCTGACTAACGTTATAAAAAGAAGGCTTTAATTTGGATCCAAATTTAGGCCTAGTTCTTCATTTGTCAGCCCGAATTTATCGATTTGTTTTTTGATTCTCTTAACCAATCCCAGTTTTCTTTTCTGATGTAAATATAGATAGCCTTCAGGATTTAGATAGGGCACACCTTTGACGGTCATGTTCCAGATAATTACTGCTAATTTCTTGCCGTTGCACTTACTGCCGATACTCTGACTTTTCGAAAATTTATTCTTTGAAAGAAATCCCTTAAAGGTGTAGATTCTTTTAAATTCCCAATGGCATTGGCTGCATTTCTAAGTGCAATCTTTAATCTGTTGCTTCCTTTTGGGATTTTGCTGGAGAGTACTTTTCCGCCACTAACTTTATTGTTTGGCGCGAGCCTGAGCCAACTGGCAAAGTGCTTTGCTGTTTTGAACCTTTTTATGCCGTCAAAGCCTACTTCACCCATTAGTGCCAATACGGTGGAATAGCTCATTCCCTCTATGGCCAGAAAGTCTGTGCCTTCGAACATTTGATAGGACTTCAGGTTTAGATCTATGTTCTTGGGTGTGTTTTTATTTATTCTTTTGTGGGGTTTGGGATCAATAAAGTGCTCTCTTTTGTCCTGGTCTGAATCTATTATCTGAGCAAGTTTTTTTTCGATTTCCACATCACACTGTTCGATTTTCTGTTGAAGATGGTCGTAGGTCTCCAATTCTTGTTGGAGGGCAAACAGATAGTCTTTCCTGTCATTGGACTGTAATGCCAAAGCGATCTCTTCTTCGCTTTTTCTGCAGTTGCCATGCCTAAGTGCAGCCAGCTTTAGGGGATCGCTTTCTCCATCGCATATAGCTCTTATAATCAATAATCCTGTTAAACCGCAAATATCTTTAACCACCACATCCAGTCTGAGATTGATCAACCGCAGATATTTCTGCATTTTCTTTGATGTAGAAGCTGCTGAATGAATCAGGTTTGAGCGATGCCGGCAGTAGGTACACAGTTGTTCTGTCTGCTCATCGGGTAAAAAGCTACTGGAAAGCAACCCTAAAGTGTGCAGTTTTTGGATCCACTGACAGTCCATTACGTCACTTTTTTTCCCTTTGATGTTCTTTGTGAATTTGCCATTACAGAGTATCACGTGAAAACCCCTAGAAATAAGTACAGCGAACAGGTTTTGCCAATAGGTTCCTGTGCTCTCCATGGCTACGGTTTTTATATTTCTTTCCTTCAGCCAATCTGCCATCCCGAAAAGGTCTTGATTATAGACCCCAAATTCCCGAACATCCTGTTCGGTCTGTCCGACGGCCACCCAGTGCGAGCGGCTTCCAATGTCAATACCCGCGGCCTGCGGATTTATGACTTCCATTGCAATAGATTCTTGTTCAATTTCACCTTGAATTTAAAAAGCTCTGAGAAGATGTGCTTTTGGCAAAAAAATATTCTGAACGGGGTTGCCGAGATATCGGCACCGCCACTTCACTTTCCGTTTAGCAGTTGGTTTATTTAATGTAATTACTTTCATATCAGCACTTTCGCCCGCATTACGTATAGCCATTGTTGAACGAATCCTCCCTACCGGTCGGAAGCCCGCCTGAACAGTTCAGATTGGATGTCCCTACCGTAAATGTAATAGATTTATTAATTTGTAGCTAAATTTTAAATCTAATATCATGTTTAAAAAAAAGTAGAACCATTGCCCAGCGCGCTTTTGAGGAAGTAGCAGGCTTCCGCACACTCCAGAACAGATTGGAGCAGAGCTTTTCCATCAATGGCAAGGCCAAAAGCACCCTGAACAATTATCTCCGGTGCCTGGCCCACCTCGCTTTGCACTACAAACAAAGCCCGGAAACGCTCTCGGTGGAAAATATTGAGGCGTATCTGTACCATTGCCAAAAACTCCACAAAACCCCTTCCGAAAGTTTCTTCAAGCACACCATTTTTGGGCTCAGGGCCGCCTACAAAGTCATGGGCATGGAGGCCAAGCGCGTGGCTTTGCCCCAGATCAAACGGGACTTGAAACTGCCGATTGTTCTAAGCCAGGAAGAAATGAAGCGTCTTTTAAAAGCGCCGAAGTATCTTAAGCACCGTTTGATTATTGGGATGCTCTATGGCTGTGGCCTTCGCAGCTACGAACTGTGCAACCTCAAGTTGGCAGACATCGACTTTGATCGAAGAACGGTCTTTGTTCCCAAGAAAAAAGGTAAGATCGACCGTTATGTTCCCTTGAGCGCATATTTGGTCAGAGGACTAAAGACGTATATCAACACGGAAAATCCGCAGTGTTATCTTTTCAACAGTCAGGTCACCAAAGACGGGGAGTCGCGTGGGCTGACCACCAATGGCATCCGTTGGGTGATCAAGGAAAACCGCAGTAAAATCGGTAGTTCCAAAAAGATTACGGCCCACACCTTGCGGCACACCTTTGCCACCCATTTGTTGGAATATGGGGTTGATATTGTCAGCCTAAAGGAACTTTTGGGCCATGCGCATATCGAGATGACCCTGACCTATCTGCATGTGGCCAATCTGCCCAGTGGTTCCAAGTTTTCCCCACTGGATAAGCTCTACGGGTAATGCGCCCCAAACATACGGTCGCTGACATTTTAGAAATGGAACAGCTACAGCTCAAAAACTTGAGCCTGACCTCCTGGCATTACCGTGCCCTGCAGGCCATAAAGATGTGCCGGACCAAGGCCATGGGCGGGCATATTGATAAATGCGATTGTTGCCACGGGCTCCACATCAGTTACAACAGTTGCAGGAACAGGCATTGCCCAACCTGTCAGGGACACAAGCGAGAAGAGTGGATCAGGGCACGGGAGAACGAGCTATTGGACGTCCCCTACTTTCATGTCGTGTTTACACTTCCAAGCGAGTTTAACAGCTATGCCCTGAGCCACGGCAAAATCCTGTACGGCAGTCTGTTCAGGGCTGCCTGGCAGACCCTGCAGCAATTTGGTGACAATCCCAAGCATCTCGGTGGCAGGATGGGGATGATTGCGGTGCTGCATACCTGGGGCCAGAACATGAGTCTGCACCCACACCTGCACTGCATTGTGCCAGGCGGTGGTCAGAGCCAATCGGGACAATGGAAAACTGTAAAGAACAAAGGCAACTACTTGTTCAATGTAAAATCAATGAGCCAAGTGTTCAGGGCAAAATATATCGCAGAGCTTAGAAGGAGTGGCTTAAAGATCCCTCAGAAAATTTACAATGAAGTGTTCCGTAAAAAGTGGGTGGTCTATGCCAAACAACCTTTTAGAAGTCCAAAATATGTCATTGAATACCTGGGCAGATATACCCATAAAATAGCGATCAGCAACCATCGGATTACGGATGTCGATCGTAAAAACAGAAGTATAACCTTTACAGCCAAGGATTACCGTCGTGCAGGCAAGAAAGTCAATTTAACGGTGTCGAGTACAGAATTTATCAGACGTTTTTCCCTGCATATTTTACCCAAGGGATTTACCAGGATACGGCATTATGGTATGTTGAGCAGCAGCTGGAAAAAGGAGAAGTTGCCAAAACTACAGGCGGAGCTGGCTACTGTAAAAATAGAAGCTGTCAGTACAATACAGCCACTTTTACACCGCCGATGTCCTGTCTGTAAAAAAGGGAAAATGCATACTATTTTGTTGTTCAATGACCGTGGGCCACCCGAGAATTGGCGCGTTTTGCTAAAAGATAGAAAATTGAATAGGAGCAACTAAAAATTATTCTGCATATGCGGACGGGCTGCGCTATGTCTTGACTTTAAAAATTAAACGATAAAAACCACAGATCGTAAATTGAAACCACTAAAAAGCCACGGAAAATGTTATAAAATAATCGACTTCTATGCTTCTTGACCACACGAATACCAGCGTAACCTCCAAAAATCCTTCCCTTAACTTAACGTTTTACCCATAGACGGCAAATCAACCGGATTCGTCAAATCGGATAGGAGGAACGGGATTAATTCCCGCTCCGACCTTCCACAGCACCCAGCGTACGGATCCGTACTGGGCGCTTCCTTAAGTTTTGATACTAACCTTTCGATATTGGTCTGACAGCATTACATAGCCTGCTTTTCTCAGATTTTCCGTGGTGATTGTGGTCTTAAGGATAAAACTATCCGCTGTATGCCAATAGCTTTTCCTTGTATTTGCCCATGCCCAAGCCTTGGATTTCTCAACCCCTAGCTTGATAAGATTCTTCACTCTGGTTCGTATCCGTTTCCATTGTTTCCATATCACCATCCTGATTCGTCTTCGGTACCACTCATCTATTCTAAGAAGCAGATTCTTCATGTCTGCCAATTTGGAGTAGTTCACCCAACCAGTGATGTACTGGCGAAGGACTTCTTTTCTTCGGGAATTACCCCAGCCATTACTACGGGATGTCAGCTCTTTTATTTTAGCTTTCATTTTGGCTACACTCTTTCGGTGTATCCGTAGGCGCCCTTCTCC
>NZ_BJKB01000002.1 GCF_010725055.1 Gelidibacter japonicus
ACCATATAAGCCAACTTTTTCAATTTTTTATTGACGCTATTTTAACCTAGTATATTAAACTATCATACAAAGTTAAACTTAACCAAAAAGAAAATCGTCTAAAAATTACTTTTTAGACGACCTCTTTTTATATTTATAGTTTAACTAAAATACTTATGAGAATGAGATTCCTATTCACCTTGTGTCTTTTGACATCCTGTCTTATTTTTGGACAAAAGCAAACTGACCTATCCTATTATCTACCACAAAACACGACTTACGACAAATCGATTCCTACTCCACAGTCCGTTATAGGCCATGAAGTTGGTGAGTGGCACATCACTCACGATAAATTGGTGGAATACATGAAAGCCCTGGCTGCAAGTTCAGATAGGATCACTCTTGAAAATAGAGGTACTACCTATGAAGGGAGGCCTTTAGTGTTACTCACCATTACTTCAGCAAAAAACCATCAAAATATTGACGCCATCCGCCAGCAACATATTGCGGCCACTGAAGATAATTCATCTGTGGACATTAGCAATATGCCCATTGTGGTCAACCAAGGTTTTTCCATTCATGGCAATGAGCCTAGTGGATCTAATGCCGCACTTTTAGTAGCCTATTATCTCGCTGCCGCAGAAAGTAGCGAAGTTAAAGACATGCTTGACAAAATGATCGTGCTTTTTGATCCTTCATTCAATCCTGATGGGTTACAGCGTTTCGCTTTTTGGGCAAATTCCAATAAAAGTAAAAACCTGAACCCTGATCCAAACGATCGTGAATATAATGAAGTCTGGCCAAGAGGTAGAACCAACCACTATTGGTTTGACATGAACAGAGATTGGTTGCCCGTTCAATTGCCAGAATCAAGAGTAAGATTGGAAACTTTCCATAAATGGTTGCCCAATATCCTGACGGACCATCATGAAATGGGTACCAATAGCACATTTTTCTTTCAACCGGGAATCCCGAGTAGAACACACCCTCTAACCCCACAATTGAATCAGGAATTGACGGAACGAATTGGCAATTATCATGCAAAAGCCTTTGATAAAATTGGGTCATTTTATTATACCAAGGAAAGTTTTGACGATTTCTATTACGGAAAAGGTTCTACCTTTCCTGACATTAATGGAAGCATCGGTATTCTTTTTGAACAGGCCAGCTCAAGAGGCCATATTCAGGAAAGTGACAATGGTCTATTAACTTTCCCGTTTACCATCAGAAATCAGTTTACTGCAGCCTTATCGACGTTGGATGCCGGGTACCATATGCGTGAAGATATTTTAAGATACCAGCATGATTTTTTCAAAAATGCACGAGGTGAAGGAAACAAGGAAAAAGGAAAAAACATCGTTTTTGGAGATTCTAAGGATGCCGCCAAAACCTATGAATTGGCCGAAATTCTAAGAAGGCATCAAATAGAAATATATGAACTTAAGGACGATGCAACGATAAACGGCAAACATTTCAAAAAAGGCTACAGTTATGTCGTTCCAAAAAACCAGAAAAACACGCGATTGATCAACGCCATGTTTGAAAAGCGCACCACCTTTCAAGACAGCTTGTTTTATGATGTTTCTGCCTGGACCTTGCCCTTGGCCTTTAACTTAGATTACGCTGAAGGTGTTCCGTCCACGCATGTAGGGGAACAGGTTTTGGATTTAAAAATGAAACCCGGAAATGTATCCGCAAAAAGTGATTATGCCTATGTCATGGAGTGGCATGAGTATTACACTCCAAAAGTCCTTTACCAACTATTAAAGAACGACTTAAGAGCCAAGGTGGCAATGAAGCAATTTGGCACCAAGGACAAAAGTTATGATTATGGCACCATCATGATTCCCGTTCAAAACCAATCAAAAAATGCCGATGAACTTTATCAGTTTCTGAATGAATTGGCTAAAGAAAGCCATGTGCAAATAGATGCCATCTCAACAGGTTTAACTGAAGGTGTCAACTTAGGGAGCAATGAGTTCAGACCCTTAACCCTACCTAAAGTGGCACTGATTGTTGGCAATGGTATTTCATCTTATGATGCAGGAGAAATCTGGCATCTTTTGGATCAACGCTATGACATGATCTTGACCAAATTGGACACTGACAATTTAGGCCGTATAGATTTAAGTCGATACAATACCATCATCATGCCAAGTGGCAATCTCGACAAAAGTAACACTGAAAAATTGGCAACCTGGGTTGAAAATGGCGGAACACTCATTGGGTTTAAAAACACCTTACGTTGGTTGAACACCAATAAATTCATGAAATTGGATATTAAAAAATCCGAACGTGTCGCCAAAAACATAACTTTTGAACAGCGTCGCGATTACAGTGGTGCACAAGTAATTGGAGGTTCGATTTTTGAAGCAAAATTAGACCGCTCCCATCCTATTAATTTTGGTTACAAAAATGAGACACTTCCTTTGTTTAGGAATTCCACCCTATTTGTCAATCCAGATAAACAGAGTTATAACAACCCTATTCAATACACTAAAAACCCACTGTTGAGTGGCTATGTCTCCAAATCCAATTTAGACAGTTTGGCCCTTACAGTGCCGTACCAAATGCAACGTATGAAACGTGGCAAAGTGGTTGCTTTTACTGACAACACCAATTTCAGGGCATTTTGGTTTGGAACGAATAAATTAATGATGAATGCTATATTTTTTAGAGAAGAATTATAATTTAACGGCTAACAGATCCAAAACAATAACCAAGGAAAGATATAAAAGCGCATAAAGAACTCCAACGTTAAACCATAAGATGACTGCCGTGACCAACATAAAAATAGGCACCAAACTTATGACTACGGCGAAGCGAAAAGTAGAAGTGAATTCTGGCTCCTTAATTTTCGATTCTATAATGAGTTTCCAGATAGCGTAAGGCAGAAAAAGAGAAATACACAATCCCATTTTAGCAACGACTTTTATGGGATTTTTCTTTTGTTTTAATTCCACTTGGCAGTCTTCAAACTGAGTTGCCACACATTGATTGACCGCTTCAGGTTTTAGAAAATCCGCATTTAAGTCTTCTAACTTTTGCAGTTGGGCATAATAATCATCGCCATCAACATGTGTGGTAAGTTTTGTTAAAGCATCAAATACATCTTGCTTCAATCGTAATACTGTAGCATGGGAATGTGGTGCCTTGTAGTTTTTTGATGGCAATGGTTTTCCAAAGTTTAGGATCACATGGTCAGCAAATTCGTCAGGGCGTCTATAATTAAAACCTACAGGTACCAAATTGATCTCAATATCCGGATGGTCAATCAAAGTTTCGGCAATGATTCGAGTGAAACCTTTACTCAATGTCCTCACTTGACGCTTTATATTATGGCTCCCTTCGGGGAAAAGCATGATGGCGTTATTTTCATAAAGCAATTGCGAACAGGTTTTAAAAATTGCCTTGTTATTCGACAAACTATCCCAACCATCTCTAACCCGATACACGGGCAACATCATGAGGCTCTTCAAGAATTTACTGATCCAAGGTTTTTGGAAAACACTGGCCCGTGTTAAGAAATAAGAAAATTGTCCTTTTTTGGTGGCCATAAGAAGCGGATCCATCAAACCGTTTTGGTGGTTCCCTAAAAAAAGCGTCGGTTGGTTAGGAGTCAGTGGTTTTTCATAATTGCACTCGATTTTTTTATAATAAAAAAACAAAGCCAATCTGAGGTAAGCTCTCATCCCATGCAACCATAACAATTTCAATTTGCCATTTCCCTTCAATTGTTCTACAGTTTAAGCTACGGATGAGCCATTTTTAACCAAAATTTCTGGTTGTAATAAAAACACATCACTATCCTTAACGGCTCCCATAACTAAACACTCGCTCATAAATTTGGCAATTTGCTTTTTCGGAAAATTGACGACAGCTACAACCTGTCTGTTCAATAAATCCTTCTTGGAATATATCGTGGTAATTTGTGCAGAAGATTTTTTAATACCCAAGGGGCCAAAATCAATAACCAATTGATAGGCAGGGTTTCTTGCCTCCGGAAAATCATTGACCTCAATAATAGTTCCTATGCGTAAATCAACTTTGGTGAACTCCTCAAAAGTCACTATCTTTTCCATGCTCAAAATTTAGTCAAACTTAAACTCATTCGCAAGATAAAAAAAATAAAAATTATGGCTGAGACCCCATCAAACATGTTGCCTTTAGGAACGAAAGCGCACGATTTCAATCTGTTGGATACCGTGAGTGGCAAAAAGCTCACTCTTGATGATTGCAAAGGTCTAAAGGGAACCGTCATCATGTTTATTTGCAACCATTGCCCATTTGTAATCCATGTCAATTCAAAATTGGTACAATTGGCCAAAGACTTTAAGTCCAAGGGCATCAATTTTGTGGCTATTTCAAGTAACGACATTGAAAACTACCCACAGGACGGGCCTGAATTCATGAAAAAGAGGGCCATTGATGAAGGCTATATATTTCCCTATTTATTTGATCAAACCCAAGAGGTAGCCAAAGCCTATAATGCTGCGTGCACCCCAGACTTTTATGTTTTTGACAGTCACTTGGAATTAGTTTACAGAGGTCAACTTGACGATTCGAGACCTGGAAATGACGTCCCAGTAACGGGAGAAGATTTAGCCAATGCCCTCAATGCCCTACTTCATAATATGCCAATCTCACAGGACCAAAAACCAAGTATTGGCTGTAATATTAAATGGCGTCCAAACAAACAAAAATAAATTTATATACTTTTTCCTATCTCAATAAAAGCAAGTGAATTGGCCAGACATCCTCAAATTCTATTAATAAGGAACGTAACATGAAAAAAATCCTCATAACCATTGGAGCCGTACTTGTTCTTTTTATTATCCTCCTGTATTGGTCCTTAAACAGTACACCCGAAAATTATGAGACCTCAAAGATTGTCACTCTTGACAATGTCAATTCGATCAATTTTAAGGATTACGATTCGCTCATCGTTTCAGCAAGTACCTTATATGAGGCCAATGATTTGAAAAAACTGATGCAAGGAGAGCATTATCGGGAAGCTTGGGCAACACCCATAAAAGTACCTGTAGTATTTTTAGACACACTATTAGGTGGTCTAACCATTATAAAAGAAGGCGGTGGCAACCAAACCAAATCCTTAAAACTTCAAGATAGCATTGGAAATAAATACGCACTAAGAAGCATCAATAAAACACCTGGCCCCTTGGTTCCCAAATTCGCAAAAACCTTGGGCCTGGAAAATATCATTATAGATGGAATTTCCGCTCAACATCCATATGCAGCAACGGTTGTTGCATTGTTGGCAGATGCTGCAAACATCCTACACACCTCTCCTAAAGTTTATTTCATTCCGAAGCAAGAGACTTTAAAGGAATATAATGAAAATTACGGCAACAAGCTCTTCCTTTTTGAACATGAAACTGAAAGCAAAACCAATTGGACGTCTATCGAAAACGTCAGCACCATTATTGAAACTGACGACCTACAAGAACTCAAATTAGAACGCGGTGACTCACTTAGGATAGATGAACATGCCTTGGTAAGAGCACGGCTATTTGATCTAATTATTGGTGATTGGGACAGACATGCCAAACAATGGGGCTGGGTGATTAAAAATGAGCAAAACGGCCAGATTGCCATTCCGCTACCTGCCGATAGAGACAATGCCTTTTTTAATGTCGGCGGCATCATTCCGAGTATTATTGCCAATAAAAATGTCACCCCTGAAGTGCGACCTTTTATTGATGACATTGATTATTTGCCAGGCTTGATCCACGATTTTGATGTCTATTTCCTAAAAAACACAGCGGCCAGTGTTTTTGTTGAAGAAGCACAGCTTCTGCAAAACTTATTGTCAGACCAAGCAATAGAAAATGCGGTACGGCAATGGCCGTCACAAATCTACGAGTTGAATGGCTTGGAAATAGAAAAGAAACTTAAAAACAGAAGAGACCAACTTCAAAATTATGCCAAGGAATTTCATCGTATCTTAATTGAAAAACCTTATCCTACAGTACCGTTAAAAGGCTCAGAAGACGTTGACTTTGAAGGCCACTACCTGAACTGTTTCGAATGCTTTTGATACCCCTTAAAGATGGTTTTAAATAAAAAAAAACGGCTAAAATAAACCGTTCTTTTTCAATTTTGAGGCAAAAAATCATTTTTTATCAATGAGCAAATAACCGTATTTAATACCACATATCCATGTAATGTCAATGGCTTTGTTAGCTCGAAAAAAACAATAGTTGACTCTAATGCGTTTTTCGTTAAATAAACCCAAAACGGGGTGTTTTTTTGTTTAAATAAATGTATTTTATGAGTTGTAAATTATGAAATATCTATTTTTCTTAATCATAACTCTTAGTACATCCATGAATGCCCAGCACATTATTCCTGATTCCATTTCAGTAGAAATTAATAAAGCTTTAGAATATTATCCTGAACTCAGAGAAACACACATAGAATTCAGATTTAAAAGGAACATAAAAAAATCGACCATGCAGGCCAGACCAACGTTTGGGAGCTTTTTTAGATCACGCAAAAACAGGCGATATGTCGTTCTTATTAGTGAAACATTCAAAATTTCGGATAAAAAATTCTTGACCAAACATATTCCTTCGGATATTTTAATCGGTTGGATAGGCCATGAACTGGGCCATGTAATGGACTACTCCAATAGAAGTAAACTCAACCTCATTTGGTTCGGAATTAAATACCTTCTTTCTGACACACATATTGTAGAAGCTGAACGTGCGGCAGACACTTATGCGATACGACACAATATGGAAGAATATATATTAAAAACTAAGGATTTTATCCTAAACAATGCCGAAATACACGATGCCTATAAACTGCGTATAAAAAAGTATTATTTATCACCAGAAGAAATCATGGAAATGATCAAAAAAAGAAATATGGAAGCTGATATTATTGCTCAGTAACAAAGGCTTCCCATTCCTTAAATTTCTCTTCCTTCATGACCCGTTCCATTTTCACCTGGCCTCCCTTTTTCTTATTGGCACCACTCCATTCGTGAAATACGGAAGGGTTCACCAAGGCCACCTTAACTCCTTTTAGGGCTTTACTTCTGGCCACTCTATAGTTTTTATTGGCTTGCTTTAAAAAATTGTCCAAGCTTTCCTCAATTTGCTTTTCATCAAGATTATCTTCTGTTCCGATATACCAACAGTGATAAAATTCATTATCCTCTCCTCGTTTTGCACAAATGGTATATTCTGGGATTTTTGTAGAAAATTCCGACTCAAGATGCTTCATCGCATCATCCATTTTATTGACCGATAATTGCGATCCAACGGTGTTCAAGAAAAACTTGGTGCGTCCCGTAATTTTTATTTCCGCCCGTTCCACATCGGTGAACATAATAGTGTCGCCTATTTCATAACGCCAAGCACCACTGACCGTGCTCATTAACAACACATAATCCTGGTTTAATTCCACATCTTTCAAAGTAATGGACGGGGCATCTTCTACCAATGAGCCATCCTCTTTAATAAATTCCGGTCTAAAAGGAACGAATTCAAAGTAAGCGCCCTCATCCGTAACCAGTTTCATGGCATCCGTCTCCGGTCTTGATTGGAAAGCTACAAAGCCTTCCGACGCTAAATAAGTGTCGATGATTGTAATAGGATGCCCCATTAAGGCGTTGAAACTTTTTTCATAAGGTCCGAAGGCAACACCACCTGAGGTAAACACTTGAAGATTTGGCCATATCTCATGGATATGGTTTAACTTGTGATGACTGATTACTTTTTGAAGCATGAGCTCAATCCACGACGGGATCCCACTCAAGGCTCCAATATCCCAGTTTTTGGCATTTTCGGCAATCCGTTGTACACGGGCATCCCAGTCGTCAATTTTAGAAATTTCTTCACCCGGCTTATAATAAGGACGGAACCAAAAGGGAATTTTGCTCGCACTAATCCCACTGATTTCACCTTCCAAATGGTCATTGTTCTCTTTTAACTCTGTAGAGCTGCCCAACATCATGATTTCCTTTTCAAAAAAATCAGCCGGAAAATCAAAATTACTCAACGCAAATACTTGTTGAATCCCCGTACTTTTGATGGCGTCAATCATATCATCAGTAACAGGAATACGTTTACTCGATTTTCCGGTCGTTCCAGAACTTAAAGCAAAATACTTAGGATGCCCTGGCCAGGTGACATCCTCTTCGCCATCTTGGAGTCGATACCACCACTCTTCTTGAATTTTATTATAATCAAAATAGGGCACCTTGTCTGAAAAAGCAATTGCCATATCGTCAGATTCCAAAATGGATTCAAAATCATAATGCTTGCCAAAAGCCGTATCCTTGGCTTTGGTTAGAAGCTTTTTTAAAACGTCTTGCTGCTCTTCAATAGGATTCTTTTCTGAAGACAAAGAGTCTTTAACATCAATAAATCCTTTAATTATATTACCGAGTATTGCCATGGATCAATTATAAAAATTAAGTTAGAATTATGCAGCCATTTGACGGCATTCTTCCGCACATTTTCTGCAAGATTCCGCGCATTTCTGACAGTGTTCGTGATCGTGTTGTGAACATTGCTCCGCACACCAATCGCAAATTTCTGCGCATAGCTTACAGTATTCTGCTGCATACTCACTATCTGCCGCCATCATTTTTATGGACACCAAACACGCATCAATACATTCTACACAACATTTTGGGCAGTCATTCATACTTTTCATTCCTGCCATTTCAACAAGGCAATTTTGACAATCAACCAAACATTTTTGACAGGCTTCGATACATTTTTGATATGCTGTTTTCATAATAAAGAGATTTTACGCAATTTCTTTATTTTTTAAAAAGAAAGGTGTTCCAATAAATAAAAGCTTTAACCCTAATCAATTCTACGGAAATTTTCGCGCCATTTGTTCCCTGAAATCAGGAATGAGCAACTCCTCTTGCTTATTTTCGAATATCTTTGAAGATATTTGCAGCTATCGAAAGTTATGGGCGAAAAGTCCCAATTGGCATAAAACAGATGTAAATACCATCAATGAAATATGATTGTACTGATAGCACCTCAAAAAGATATAGAAAACGAAACACCAATTCTGAATCAGTTATTCAAGGCTGGTTTAGAGTGTTATCATTTAAGTAAACCCCATAAAAACTATCAAGAACATGCTACTTTTATAAATGAGATAGACACAACCTATCACCATAGAATTGTAGTCCACGATTTTCATGAATTGACGAATGACTTTGATTTACAAGGAATCCACTTCGAAGATGAAAAAAGAAGAAGATATATTGATGTGCCTACTCGCTATTTTAAAAACTTCCAGCTTTTCGGGAAAACCATCAGTTCTTCATTTCATGAATTAAACGAATTAATAGATAACGACTTTGAATTTGATTACCATCTCTTAGGTCCAATATTTTCCTCAGGACATCAACCCAACTCTGAAAGAAGTCAAATCCAGGTCAGCGATGTCGATAAACTGATCTATGCCGTGGATGGTTTTGATACAAGCAACCTACAAAAAGCCTTCGATTTAGGATTCAAAGGCCTAACTTTAAGGGAAAGTGTATGGAATAGCACTGATCCGGTCAGGAATTTCAAGGACATGAAATCTATTCATGACGCCTTAATCAACGCACTTTAATCCAAATTCAATTAATCACAAATTATCCAATTGATTATCCGTGCCCTTATCGCTTATGGTCCAAAAGAAGCCCACAAAGAAGAACTGATCCGCCGCTGGCAGCAAGGCTCTTCTTGAATAAACACCATTTAGATCCGGCGTATTGGAATATTGATAGCCATTGACATTTTTAAAACCCAATACATTGTTTACAGAAAAATAAAGTATCTTTTGCGGGCTCAATAAATACGCCCAATTGAGGCTCAGATTATTATAGGATTTCGTTTTGGCATTTAAAAATCCATCGATATTGGGATCCGTATAGTTTCTACCAGTAGCAAATGCATAACTGAAACCTACTTGACTTCTCCAATGGTCTATCCAATATTTGCCCACCACAGAAAGATTGTGGGTATTGACAAAACTCGGTTTTGCGGCATACGGATAATGTTTATAGTCTCTTTCCGTATCCAAAAAAGAATAACTTATCCAATAATCCACATTCTTGATATTTTTATTATCGCGCCAAAACAGGTCGATGCCTTTGGCATAACCACTACCTGAATTGTCAAAATTGGTAGCAAAATCGATAAACTCTGAATCGTATTTTACCAAGTGTCTGTAATCTTTGTAATAGGCCTCAGCTCTAAAAATACGTCCCTCAGCGTTGTATTGATAATTGAAGATATAATGAGTGGTATTTTGCGGTTGGAGTGCTTGATCAAGTTTCAAAATGTCATTGTTAGGATTTTGATAATAGTTACCATAAGCCAAAGACACCTGGCTTCTTTTTGATGTTTTATATGCTAAGGATAATCGCGGCGCAATCTCAGAAGCTTTGAATAATTGATTATAATCCATTCTTAAACCGGCTTTCATGGCCAATTTTTTTGAGAAAATAACATCTGCTTCTGCGAAGACGGCCGCAATATCATTCATAAATCCGTAATGAATTGACGCTATCCTATCATCTTGATAGTTCTCATTAAAATGGGTTGAAAAATATTCGGCACCAAAATTTAATTTCAACCGATTGCTGAATCGGCGTTTCAATTTCAATTTGGCGTGGTACGAATTTTCAGTATCCTCAATATCTTTATCCATAATTCCAACATCTGTTTGGCCATGTGTATAGCTCAAACCACCAAAAATGGACCATACATCGGTCAACATCCCTCGATAAGAACCATTGAAGTATAGATTCTTGTTGTTCAATTTAAAATGGAAGCCTTCGGCATAATTGATGTCCTCTTGGGTCAGTTCGAAATTGGAGGCATCAAAGGCCGTGTATAATTTTAACAGTCCACTATCAAAATGTCCTCTATATACAGCTTCACCAGATGCCGATTCAACAGGTTTTTCCCAGTCATTTCGATCAGGAAACAAAGCGTTATAGGGTGCCAAATTGATATAAGAGGCATTCACGCTCAGCGAGCTTTTTGCCCATTTTTGGGTATTGCCAAGCGTCCCCCCTAAAGTCATGAAGCCGATATCGGTTTTGTTCTGATCTGCTTCATCAATGGTATTGAGCAACAAGACGCTAGAGAGTGCCTGCCCATATTCAGCCGAATAACCACCAGTGGAAAATGTAATGCCATCAAACAAAAAAGGCGAATAGCGCCCGCGGGTCGGTATATTATTTGTTGTTGAGCCATATGGGGTAAACACCCTAATACCATCAATAAAAATCTGTGTTTCCTCGGCTTCCCCGCCACGTACAAATAAGCGTCCATCTTCCGCAACGGTTGTTGTTCCAGGCAAGGTTTGCAAGGCACCCACAAAATCTCCCAAGGCACTCGCAGTAGTCACCACATCCAGAGGTTTTAATACAGAAACCTTACCGTTGTCACCAGCTTCAAAAGTGCCTGCTGAAAGCACTACGGCATCCAAGGTATTGACATCTTCACGAAGTTTAATGTGCAAATCCGTCATTGTTTTGACCTCAGCTCGTTTTTTAAAGGTTTCGAAGGAAAGAAAAGAAACCACGAGGGTTTGTGTCCCAGTTTCGCTCGTGGAAAAAGAAAATACCCCGAAGGCATCTGTTGTGCCACCATCATAAGAGCCTTCGATATACACATTGGCTCCTTCAATAGCTACACCTTTTTGATCAGTAACTTTTCCAGAAATTGTGGCTTGTCCAAAATTGTTTATAATTGTAAAAAAGAAGAAAAAAGAGATTAGTGTTTTCATAATATTCGTTGTCGTACCCAAGTGTGCCTTTTCCTGTCCGAATGAATCCGTTTTGGAGGTTGGTACGTGCGGGTTGGTTGATGGTACAAATGTGGATTAAATCAAACGGATTGGAAATTCCTTAGTTCCGAACTGTCATAATTTAAGGACGAATTGACTTTTTGATTATGAAGTTGATATTTCCGTCATTTTAGTATCTTAGGTGCAAAATCCAACCGATGCTGACCAAAACCGAACAACAATTTACCATTCTGTTTATCCTGCTTCTTATTGCAGAGCTCATCTGCGGCAGCGTCGAAAGTTTGTCAGCATGGCACTATTTTACAAAACCTTCTTTGCTCACTGCTTTAATTGTCTATTTCTATTTCAACAGTAATAAACTCACCCCGAAAACTAAAGTCATGACCTTAATAGCACTTGTCTTTTCCTTAATGGGCGATGTGTTTCTAATGTTCGTTGACCTGTCGCCAAAATTTTTCATGTTCGGATTGGCGTCCTTTTTATTGGCGCACGTGTTTTATATCGTGGTATTTTGGACGCGAAGAAATTCGAAAATCAAACCCATAGGTTTAATTGTGGTTTTGATAATGTATGCGATCGGACTTTTTTATCTGCTCAAAAATAGCTTGGGTGAGATGTTGATTCCGGTCATTTTTTATATCATTGTTATTTTATTGATGGCCATTATGGCATTTTTAAGACAAGTAAAAGTTTCAAAAATAAGTTTCGTTTTGGTGTTTTTAGGTGCTATATTGTTCGTGATTTCTGATAGCATTTTAGCTTTGAATAAATTTTACATGCCCTTAAGTTTTTCGAGCATCAGCATCATGTTTTCTTACGCTTTGGCTCAGTTCTTTATCGTTATGGGACTCCTAAAACAATCATAGGCATACTCTATAGTTATAAATCAATGATCTATAAATCAGCTTTTAACGCACTCAAATATAAAGTCATTATTTAACACTAAATACGGTCTATTGTTTTTTAGAAATAACTTCCATTTTTTGTAACAATCGCCATCTTTTCTCTACTAACACTGTAACTAACCACCAGATTTGGACAAAGAATTAGAACATAGTTTTGTCGCGTTGCTTGAGGAGCATCAAAACATTGTGCACAAAGTTTGTAGGCTTTATACAAACCATCGGGAAGCACACAATGATTTGTTTCAGGAGATCACCATTCAGCTATGGAAAGCCTATCCTAAGTTTCGCGGCGATGCAAAATTCAGCACCTGGATGTATCGTGTTGGCTTAAATACAGCCATCACCTTATACCGAAAATCTAAGCGCACGGTCAATACGTACGAACTGGAAACGTTTCAGTTTAAGATCAAGGCGGAAGAATATGATGACACTGAGGAGCAACAATTGAAATTACTTTATCAAGCCGTCCATCAATTGAATGATATCGAAAAAGCGCTTGTCTTTCTTTATTTGGAAGAGAAGGATTACCGGGAAATTAGTGAAACCTTAGGAATTAGTGAGGTCAATGCACGAGTGAAGATGAATAGGATTAAAAACAAACTAAAAACAATACTTAATCCGTAATTATATGGATGAATTAGAACTATTAAAAAAACATTGGAAACAGCAGGATACCGAGTACCCTCATGTTTCGGCCAATGATATTTATAAAATGATCTTAAAACGATCATCTTCAATTGTCAAATGGATCTTCATCATCAGTCTCTTGGAGTTTGCCCTCTGGACAGGTCTCTCCTTCTTTTTAAAGGACACGAAGAACGCCCAACATTTTGATAAAATGGACTCTGACTACTTACTTATACCCTTAACGGTTATAGGGTACGTAATCTTAGCGTATTTTTTCTATTTATTTTACAAAAACTTCAGACGTATTTCGGTAACTGACAGCGCCAAAATACTCATGGAGAATATCCTAAGAACACGAAGAACGGTTAAAAACTATGTGATTTTTAATTTAGTATTTATGGTCGTGTCCGCCATGGTAGTATTATATATTGAATTTGACCAAGACACAGCCTTGATCCAAAAAACGCAAGCTGCGGCTGCCAATGGTGAAGTCTTTATGTTCTACGCAAAAACTATATTGATTGTGGCTGGAGTTCTTGCTGTTTTTGTTGGCATATTGCTATTCTTCTATTGGCTGATCTACGGCTTGTTGTTAAGAAAACTCAACAGGAATTATAGAGAGTTGAAAAAACTGGAGATGGAGTCCTAATTCTTGATTTTTAATCTGGCACTCTCCATTTTCTTAGCTTGTGGAGTTCTTCTTGCGCCATAATTTCTTCCTGCGGAATGACTTTCAGAAACGACGGATGTTGCTCAATGGCATATTCTATCTTCTCAACAATCTGATCAATAGTTTCATTTTCATAATCGATGTCCAATGGTTTTTTAATTTCCATGGACTGAAGTATGTTTTTCTTCTTGATGCGGATGCCCTTTTTATCAAAGGAACGTCTAAAACCGTCAATAACTATAGGAACAACAATAGGTTTATAACGTTTGATGATGTGTGCCGTTCCCTTTCTGATGGGTTTAAAAGGCGTCGTTGTACCTTGTGGAAAAGTAATTACCCAACCATCATCCAGGGCCTTGGAAATTGCCGTAATATCACTCATTTTAACCTGACGGTTGATTTCCTTTCCTTCTGATCTCCAGGTACGTTCGATGCTGATGGACCCCACATAGGCCAATATTTTTGGCAGGAGGCCATCCTTCATCGTCTCTTTGGCCGCAACATAGTATATGTTCAGTTTTGGATTCCACAGATAGCCAATATTTTTGATATTATCGTCCCGATTGCTCAAACTCGCATTGAATACATGAAACATGGCCACCACATCGGCAAAATAGGTTTGATGATTGGAAATGAACAAAACATTGGTGTCCGGTAGGTTTTTGATGACCTCAGAACCTTCAATTTGTAACTCGTTAAACCCTCTAAAACGTCTGTGGGTCATCGCACCGAGGATGCGAATGAGCCATTTTTTTACAAAAAGTATATGTCCAAAAGGGTTTCTTTTAAATAATCCCATTATTTTTATTTACGATTATGAAATTGTATTCGTGATGACTGTATCTCAACCTTCCTCAGATAACAAATTTAACAAAATCCACATCTTAGAGCACATTTTTTAACAAGTCTTTTATTTCACTGAGCATCATGGCAGTTGCGCCCCAAACCGTGTGTCCGTTCAATTTAAAAACCGGCACCTCCACCTCTTTTCCCAACGAAGTCATGAGCATTTGTGAACTCACGTGGGCATCGTTCATAAAATCGTTTAAAGTAACCTCAATCAAGTCTTCCACTTCATCATCCTGTTTCAAAAACCGAGGCGTCTTGAGGGTCACTCCAAAAAAAGGATACACCGTAAAATTACTTGGCGGAATATAGAGATCAGTCAACGCCCTTATAACCTTTATATCATTAATGGGCACACCTACTTCCTCAAAAGTCTCTCTGAGCGCTGCATATTCCAAAGAAGGATCTTCAGGCTCCAGTTTCCCTCCCGGAAAGCCCACTTGAGCGGAATGCACGCCTTTATAGGTCTTTCTCAAAATCAAGATCAGCATTGTGGTATTGTCGTGATCAGGATAGAACAAAGCCATAACACTCGCCTTCCGAGAATATTTCCTGAGCTCTCTTTGCTTCTCAATCAGTTCATTACGGTATTTAGGCGACATTTTCATTTGCGAAGCATGCCCCGGAAGTGGAATATGTTTTATTTTTGAGATAGATTTTAAAAATATATCAAAATTCATTGAGGTATGAGAATTTTAATGTTCATAGGCGTATTGTTCATCTTGGTTAATTGTGAAGATAAACAATCCCGTCAAAAAAATAGTCATCCAATTGTAGATTCTCTGTCTTCCAAAGACATTCCGGTCAAAAAAAGCACAACTGCAGAAAAGCAGCGCAAATTCCCAAAACTCACTGATAAAAATGCGATGGAATTTTTTCTCGAGTACGAAAAGGAAAACAAGGAAAACAAAGTTCGCATTACAACTGACTTTGGAACGATAGATATTTTGCTCTTTAATGAAACCAAATTCCATCGTGCCAATTTCATCTTTTTAACCAAGCAGAAATATTTTGACAACACCCAGTTTTATCGTGTTGTTAAGAACTTTGTCATTCAAGCGGGCAATAGCGACGATATAGCCATTGCCGAAAAACGTCGGAAAATTGGTCAATATCTTTTGCCTCCAGACACCAATCGGGGCTATGTTCATGATAGGGGCGTCATCAGCATGCCGAGTAGTGAGATTGAAAACGCTTATAAAATGGCCTCACCGTATCAGTTTTTTATAGTACAACAACAAGGTGGTGCACACCATTTAGATGGCGATTATACTGTTTTTGGAAGAGTAATTGATGGCATGGACGTCGTAGATACTATTGCCGCTCAAGAAACTGATGATTCAGAATGGCCATTACGTAACATCTACATCCAAAAAGTGGAAATTATCAATTAATTAAGAAAATTGAGTCTTTAATTCGATATCTTGGAAACTTTAAAAATTAACACTAAAACCAATGACAAAACACAACCTTAAACACATTAAAACCTTAGGTTTATGTGTCCTGATTGCCTTTACAAGTTGTAAGGACGATGAAAAAAAAGAAACCGATATGGCTCATACCGACAATATCCTTTTACAAGAATGGACGGGCCCTTATGATGGTGTCCCTGCTTTTGACAAAATGAACGTCAAAGATGTCAAGGAAGCTGTCGAAAAAGGCATGGAACTCGGTTTGGAGGATATTGAAAATATAGCCAACAACCCTGAGCCCCCAACTTTTGAAAATACCATAGTTGAAATGGAACGCTCTGCAAAGGAGCTAACTCGTGTTTTTACATACTACGGTATTCTGAGCAGCAATATGTCATCTCCTGAATTTCGGGAAATCCAAACAGAACTGGCACCCAAACTTTCCGAATACAATTCTAAAATATCTCAAAACGAGAAACTATTCGAAAGAATTAAGGCCGTTTACGATGCTTCACAAACCACGCCATTAGAAGCTGATCAACAGCGTGTGATCGATTTGACCTACAAGAGTTTCGAAATGAACGGGGCTAATTTGGACGCAGAGAAAAAGAAGCGTTATGCCGAGATCAATAAAGAGTTGTCTTCCCTTTATACAAAGTTCTCGAACAACGTTTTACATGATGAAGAAAACTATGTCACCTATTTGAACGAGGACCAATTGGGTGGACTTTCTGAATCTTTTATCAAGTCGGCTGCTAAGATTGCCTCCGACAAAGGTCAAGAAGGAAAATATGCCATTACCAATACACGGTCGTCAATAGATCCTTTTTTGACCTATTCAACAGAACGTGAATTGCGCAAACAGGTGTGGTCCAATTATTATTCCCGTGGTGATAATGGGGATGAATTTGACAACAAGGATTTGATTGCAAAAATCTTACAACTCCGAAAGGAACGAGTAGGATTGATGGGCTACGATAATTATGCCGAATGGCGCTTACAGGACCGGATGGCAAAAACCCCAGAAAACGCCATGAATTTGATGATGGCGGTATGGCCAGCTGCGATTGCAAGGGTAAAAGAAGAAGTAGCCGATATGCAAGCTGTGGCCAATGAACTTGGTGACAAAATTACCATTGAACCTTGGGACTACAGATACTATGCTGAAAAGGTTCGTCAAAAGAAATACGATTTGGATAGTGAAGAGGTAAAACAATATCTACAACTTGATAAGTTGACCCAAGCTTTGTTTTATACGGCTGACCGTTTGTTCAATTATAAATTCACACCAGTTCCGGAAGGTAGTGTACCCGTTTTTCACGAGGATGTGAAAGTTTGGGATGTGACCGACAAGGATTCTGGAAAACATATTGGTTTATGGTATTTAGATCCTTTTGCACGCGAAGGAAAACGCTCTGGTGCCTGGGCAACTACTTACCGAAGTCATACAACCTATGACGGTGAAGAAACTGTATTGGCATCCAACAATTCCAATTTCGTAAAACCAGCTCCTGGCGAGCCAGTGTTAGTGTCTTGGGATGATGCGACTACATTTTTCCACGAATTTGGACATGCCTTACATTTCTTCTCTTCCAACGTTAGATATCCAACCCTAAATGGTGGTGTTAGAGATTATACCGAATTTCAATCGCAATTGTTAGAGCGCTGGTTATCTACAGATGAAGTGATCAATCAATTCTTGGTGCATTACAAAACTGGTGAACCGATTCCTGCTGCATTGGTTGAAAAGATCAAAAATGCAGCCACATTCAATCAAGGCTTTGGAACTACCGAATATTTGGCTTCAGCTTTAATCGACATGAAATTGCATTTGGCTGATCCAGAAAATATTGATATCGCTAAATTTGAGCGTGAGACTTTAAATGAATTAGGCATGCCAAAAGAATTGGTCATGCGACATAGAACACCACACTTCGGACATGTGTTTTCAGGTGAGGGTTACGCCACAGCTTATTATGGCTATATGTGGGCAGATGTATTGACCGCTGATGCTTCTGAAGCGTTTAGAGATGCCCCAGGAGGATTTTATGATAAAGAACTTTCTGAAAAATTGGTGAAGTATTTATTTGCACCAAGAAACTCCATCGATCCTGCAGAAGCCTACCGCTTATTTAGAGGCCGTGATGCGAAGATCGAAGCATTGATGAGAGACAGGGGTTTCCCAGTTCCGAAGAGTTAATTAAAGAATTTCTTAAACTATTGAAAGCCGCGTTTTGAACGTGGCTTTTTTTATTTAAAAGATTAGCAAATTAAGAGCGACCTAAAACTTTACAAAGCCATTGAAATGTAGGGGCAAAATTCATTTACTTGTACGTATAGCTTTCATAAGATGGACACAAAATTAACTTTAAAGCTGAATCAAAAAGTCATTGAAAAAGCAAAAACATAAGCCTTTCTCGAATAGTGGAATCTTACCTACAATCACTGACTTCAGAAAGTCCTAAGGATAATTTTGACATATCACCTTTTGTTAAAAGTATGGCTACTGGAAAAGATGTTCCCACGGAGTTGAATTATAAAAAAGAGTTTTTGGAATATCTTCTTAAAAACCACAAATGATTAAAAGACTTTATATAGACACTAACATCATGTTGGATTTATTGGGAGAAAGGGCACCATTTTATGAACCAATAGCCAAAATTGCCAAAGAAAAGCTGAGAAAATTTACAATCATTGCAGAAATCTGCGGTCCTAACGAACAAACTATTGAAAAAGGGCTCAATTTGTCCATCTAGGATTTTGAGGATGCCTTGCAAAACTTCAGTGCTACAGAGTTAGATTGCAAATTCATCATCACACGAAATGGAATGGATTTTAAAGAATCGTTAATTCGAGTAATAACTCCCGATGAGTTTTTAAGTAGTTTGAAAAAGAATAATAATTTCAGAAAGTCATTAGCATTAGACTAAACTGTTCTGTTGTGTTCATTCTTATACAAGTTAGGCAAACTGATTTTAAATTTAACCGCAATTAACCTCACAGAAATTACCACAGCACCCGCAATCATAAAAACGACATTATCGTCAATGGGAAGTTGTCTTAAAAGAAAATAGGTGATCCCTCCCAAAATACACGCGGTCGCATAAATTTCCTTTGTCCGGAATATAACGGGAATCTCATTCGACAAAATATCTCTGATTACACCACCAAAACAGGCCGTTATCGTTCCCAACGAAATACAAATGAAGGGATGTAAACCAGCGGATAAGCCCTTTTCAATCCCTACTACCGTATAAAGCCCAATCCCAATAGAATCAAACAACAACAATGAGGTGCGCAAATAATTGATTTTCTGTTTAAAAATTACCGTAAAAACGGTAGCAGCAAAGATGACATAAACATAGGTCATATTGGTCATCCAGGTCACAGGAGTGACCCCAATGAGCACATCTCTTAAGGTTCCGCCACCTACTGCGGTCACAAAAGCAATTATGAGGACCCCAAAAGGATCCATTTTTTTATTCATCGCTACAGATACACCAGAAATGGCAAAAGCAATAGTACCTAAAATATCAAGGGTTTGTAGAAACATAGGTTTTCCAAAAAGTTATAAAACGGGCAAAGATAGCAACACGAATTGGGCAATCAGAAACTTTAATGGAATAAAATATGAATTTCGGTTATTCGGTCGATTTATTATTGATAAAGTGAAAACTATAAGACGTCGTAGCTATATCCTTTCTTAAGAAAAGCTGATTCTAAAGCACAATAAACACTTGGCCTGCGCTCTGGGCAAGCATATCGCACAAGTTTTTTAAAAAAGGAAGGTGAAATCAACCTCGGAACTATATCGAATAGATCCGCCTGATGACAGGATAAGCCCTTCGACTGCGCTCAGGGCAAGCTTATCACACAAGTTTTGTGAAATGGAAATGCCGAATTCAACTTGGAACTACCTTGAAGAGATCCCGCCCGAAAGCGGGATAAGCGACTCACACATATTTTCCGAAAAGGAAATCAAAACTTTATTAGAAGCTAACTCTAAGAGATCCCGCCCAAAAGCGGGATAAGCGATTCGCACAAGTTTTGTGAAAAGGAAATTGAAACTTTATTAGAAGATAGCTACAAGAGATCCCGCCCAAAAGCGGGATAAGCGACTCACACATATTTTCCGAAAAGGAAAATATGGTTCGCTGCTTACATACTCTGCGTGTAATAATTATAATCTTTTAAAATGGTGTCAATGAATTGAATATCGTTGCCATTAATGGCTTTTACTTCTATCACTTCGGTTATTTTGTTGCGCAACTTAATCAAAGTTTGATAGTCATTGGCCAACTTTGCTGTGGTAAAGGTGTCTTTAATAATCCGGGCATCATTGTCTGAAAGCTTGATCACTGTTGGATAAGTGGGTTTATAATCCTCCGTCAATTCTTCTAAAATCGTGTGACTGATATTCACTTTGTCTTTTAATAAAATCACTGAAGTCCCCGCAGCCATATCGCCCAATCGTTGCGATCGTTTACTGAAAAGAATGACAAAGAATCCCAAACCAAAAATATAAATATCCACAATCCTGAAAAACCAGCGCACGACATAATCGGCGAGAGAAGCCTGATAGCCATCAATCTTGACTACTTTAATTTTCATGATCTTCTTCCCTATCGTCTGACCTTCCAGAAGGGCTTCCAAGACCAAAGTATAAAAAACAATGGGCAGGCCAAGTAAGGTATTGATGCCGATCTGCGACCATTGATCCATGTCCTGAAAAGCTCCAAGACTCATGTTCAAAATGGTGATATAGCCAATCTTTATAAGCATATCGATGATAAACGCCATCAAACGTTCGCCCACCCCTGAAGCCGTAAAATTTATTTTTACATTTTGGGTAGTGTTAATTTGTAACTCTGACATTTTATATATTATTTTAACGACTATATGAGAGAAGTTGCGTTTATCAAGCAAAATAAGGAAAAATGGCTGAGTTTTGAAACCGCCATTTTTAACAATGATTTTAAAAATCCTGATGAACTGGCGTCACAATATATTCAATTGATCAACGATTTGTCCTATGCGCAAACTTACTACCCCAAAAGTAAAGTAATTACGTACTTAAATCAATTAGCGGCAAAAGCTTTTCAAAAAATATACAAGATTAAACGCGAAGACAGTAATAGAATCGTCGCTTTTTGGAAAACAGAGGTACCTTTGATTATGCATCAATATCGGAAGTTTGTGTATATCGCTTTCATCATTTTTACCATTTTCACCGCTATTGGAGCATTTTCAGCGGCGAATGACGGCGAATTTGTACGCTCCATACTAGGCGATGAGTATGTCAATATGACCATTGAAAACATTGAAGCCGGCAACCCCGTAGCCGTCTACAAAAGCGGAAGCAACTGGGGAAGCTTTATAGGGATTACCGTCAATAATCTACGTGTTGGCATCATTGCTTTTGTTCTGGGTGTTTTTGGCGGCCTTGGAACCGTCTACATCCTATTCAAGAATTGTATCATGTTAGGCTCTTTTCAATATTTTTTTTACGAAAAAGATGTGTTTTGGGAAAGTGTCAGAGGGATATGGATCCATGGATCCATGGAAATTTTTGCCATTGTCATTGAAGCTGCTGCAGGTTTGATCTTAGGCGCAAGCATTCTATTCCCAGGAACGCATTCAAGGTTTACATCCTTTAAGGAAGGAGCCAAAACAGGGGTCAAAATAGTCATTAGCACCTTCCCTTTTACCTTCTTTGCTGGATTCCTAGAAGGATTTATCACAAGATATTCACAAGAAATGCCGAAAATAATCTCCGTTGGCATTATCTTGGTCACTTTAGGATACATTAGTTACTATTATTTGATTTATCCGTTTGTTGTCAAGAAAAAACTCGATGCCCAATTGATTTCCATAATTCCTTAAATGAAAATTAACCTGACACTTATAGTCACGATCAGTATGATCTTGCTCATTGGAAACACACCACTTTGGGCAAATATTTCTGTGCAGCAACCCCAAAATGAACGTCAATTCAAGGAAGGTTTTAAGGATAAGTATACAGGTAGAAAGTATAATTATGAAGGAAAGGCCACGGTGCGCTCATCCTCATCTAAGCATGCCGACGGCTCTAAATATTCTCAAAACAGACCGTATGCCAACGAAGATAATAATGCTGATAATTTTTCTTTTGATTTTAGTGTCTTCAACTGGTTGTTCATCCTTATCCTGATTATTGCTGTGGCCTACCTGGCCTACACACTCCTCAACGATGGCAGTAGCAAGCTGTTTTCTTCAAGAAGCAACGAAAAGCTAAATTCGCACGGTGAAATCACCGCAGAAAACATTGTGCATGCCGATATCAAAGCGCTCATCAACGATGCAGAGAAAACAAATAATTACAGATTGGCCATCAGATATTTTTATTTATTGGTGTTGAAACAATTGACCCTTAAAAACTTCATTAAATATGAGGATGACAAAACCAATGCAGATTATATGCATGTCATCGCATCCCAAAAATTCAGTAAAGATTTTGCTTATACATCCTATATTTACGATTATACCTGGTATGGCGAGTTTGATTTAAATAAGCAGCAATACCAATTGGCCAAAGACAGTTTTGTTAAACTTATTAAAGAGGTCAGTTCATGAACAAAACCTTAGCCATCATCCTTGTTATTGCGGCAACTATCATTACAATTGCCATCACTTTGGACTATAGTAGCCATCACACTGTGGATTGGACCGAAAGCTATAACGAAAAGAGCAACAAACCTTATGGCGTAAGTGTGTTTTACAAAGAACTACCGAAGCTGTTTGAAGGTCAATTATTGAAACCCGTTTACTACTCACCTTATAATTATTTTTATGCAAATTCGGAGGATGGCTACGGCGATCATGTCGCTGAAGGAAATTATATACTGGTAGGTAATTCCGATTATTTGGACGTGGCGGACGTGGAAGAGCTCTTGATTTTTGCAGGTCGAGGCAATACACTTTTCATGTCAGATTACAGTTTCCCCCAATCGCTGATGGACACGTTAAATCTGACCATTGGTGCGATTAAAAACCAGGACAGTATTATAGAACTAAGCTTCGTCCATCCTGATTTAAGATCCCATTTCACTGAACTTGATAAAAGTGACAGTACGTCCTATTTTTCGAGATTTGAAGCAGAAAACCATAAAACACTGGGCTACGCCAACAGTGACCTTAATTTGACCAATTTCTTGGAAATTCCTTTTGAAGATGGTAAAATCTATTTGCATTTGGAGCCTAAAGTCTTTACCAATTACAACATTTTAAAAGGCGAACGTTACCGATATGTTGAAGGTGCCCTCTCCTATTTACCAAATGAGACTATTTATTTTGACTCCTACACCAAGTTTTTTGATTCCTATTACGGTGATGCTGAAGAAAAATCGAATTTAAGCTGGTTCCTGCAACAGACCTCCTTCAAATGGGCATGGTATTTGGCCTTGCTATTGACTTTATTATTTATGATTTTCAATGCCAAAAGAAGGCAGCGCATCATACCGATTATAAAACCATTGGAAAATACGACCGTCGGATTTGTAAAAACAATCTCGAATCTCTATTATGAAACCCAGGACCATAAAAATCTCATCGATAAGAAAATCACCTATTTTTTAGAAAAGATAAGATCAGATTATAATTTGGATACCACCAATTTAAACGAAGAGTTCATAATCAAACTCTCTCAAAAATCTGGTAAGAATAAAGAAACCGTTAAAAAAACCATTAATTTCATCAATTGGTTGCGGACTAAAAATGGGTTTTTTGAAGATAATCTCTTAAAACTCAACAAACACATTGAAGAATTTTATTCATAAAACTATGGAAGAACTAAATCCTACTGAAGGACAAACACCGATAGAACAGACACCAACTCCAGAAGAAATCACTCAGGAAGAAACCTGTCATAGAGAAGAAACTCAAGACTTACAATTCACCAACCGTCTCGATCTTTCAGAACTGCAAACCAACGTTCAACAAATGAAAGCCGAAATAGGCAAGGTTATCGTGGGTCAAACCGACATGGTCGATATGCTTTTGGCCTCCTTGCTCGCCAAAGGCCATTCGTTGATTGAGGGCGTCCCAGGTGTAGCAAAAACGATTACTGCTAAGCTGATGGCAAAATCATTGAGTGTTGGCTTTAGCAGGATTCAATTTACACCAGATCTGATGCCGAGTGATATTTTGGGCACCTCTGTTTTCAACCTAAAATCGACGGAATTCGAATTTAAAAAGGGCCCTATTTTCAGCAATATGATCTTGATTGACGAAATCAACAGGGCTCCCGCAAAAACACAGGCCGCCTTATTTGAGGTTATGGAAGAGCAACAAATCACCATTGATGGAAATTATTATAAATTAGAATCGCCTTTTATGGTTTTAGCCACCCAAAATCCAATAGAACAAGAAGGCACCTACCGATTGCCAGAAGCACAATTGGATCGATTTTTATTTAAGATTGATGTGGGCTACCCAAATCTGGAAGAAGAAATCGAGATTCTAATGCGGGAACATCATTTACAAGACCGAGTCAAAACAGATGCGATCACCCCATTTTTATCTGCGGATCAAATTGTGAAATATCAGGCGCTCGTTACTCAAGTATTAGTGGAAGAACATTTGTTGAAATATATTGCCGATTTAATTGTCGCCACACGACATAACCAATTCTTGTATTTGGGTGCCTCACCAAGAGCTTCCATTGCAATTTTAAAGGCCAGTAAAGCATTTGCAGCCATGAGTGGTCGCGACTTTGTTACACCTGAAGATATTAAGCGAGCCGCCATCCCAGTGTTGCACCATCGTGTTATTGTGACGCCCGAACGAGAAATGGAAGGGATTACAAGTACGGACGTGATCAAACAGATTATTGAGAACGTTGAAATTCCGAGGTAGGTTTTAGTTGGCAGTCTCGGTTAACAGTTCAGAGATCCCGCCTCTGTAAATACTACGGACGGGCAGGTTTCAGGTTTCAGGTTTGTAAAAAAACTAATTTTATCAGATTGACAATAACCTGATTTCATAAAAACTGATCACTTACTATCCAACTATAAAGTGTGGAGAATTCTATATGGGTACAAATAGGATAAAATCTTAAAAAAACATTTATGAATTAATCACAAAAAATTTTTTTTCTATAATCTAACCCACTAACCTCTACCCACTTCCTGCTTCCTGCTTCACGCTTCCCGCTTCTTCCCCCTCAATTTCAACGTCCATTCAAAATTAAAATTTGAAACCTCAATTCCCTCTTCGTTGGTTCCAACGGAATTCATCCAAATAGTTTGACCCTCACCTGTTTCAATGGCTTTTTTTATGGCCTCATCTACTTTAAGTCCATCTCTGCATATAAAGTTAATCCGTCCCGTCGCTTTTTTTGAAAATGTCGCATTGTTACTGGCCACTAGCATCGATATTGGTTTGCCGCAATCTTTAATTTTCGACATTACCAGGGCTCCGGTAGTCAACTCCGCAGCCATACCCTGAACCGCCCAAAACATGGAATTAAATGGATTTTGGTTGATCCATCGATGCTTGACACGTACTTTACATTGCTCATCATCAATATAGGTCGCCCGCACACCACAAAGAAAAGCAGAAGGCAGTTTAAAACTTAGGAACGCATTGAGTTTTCTGGGAGATATGTTCATTTTTAAAATTTGATTTGGGCTAATTTATCGATTTTATTCCATATCGCAATTTGTTAAATTTATGTTAAATTATAGTACTGTGTTTTGCATAATACCTTCTTTAAGACATATATTTGCATAAGACACTATTATATACCAACAAAATGATAGACAATCATCAAAAAAATATCGCCACGTTCATCCATTTATCAACCTTTGCTAGATTTTTCATTCCTTTTGGGAATTTTTTAGGTCCGATCATTTTATGGATTACCAATAAAGAGAAATCTGAGTTCATTGATGCACATGGCAAGCAGGCTATTAATTTTCAAATCAGCATTTTATTATATGCTATGATTTTAGGAGCATTGACCATTCCGTTTTTCATTTTCGGACTTTTGGGTCACATGGATTTTTGGAATTTCAGCAATTTTGATAACTTCCATATTGGTTTTCACAAAGCTTCCCCTCTCCTGTTTATTGCTGGTGGATTTGGGTTCTTGGCCGTTATCGGGTTTATCTTAGAGCTGATTTTTATTGTCATTGCAAGTTTAAAAGCCAGAGATGGCGAACTTTATAGATATCCTTTAACCATTAATTTTTTAAAATAAGAATTCATCATCCACCAAAAATATGTAATCATCAATCAACCCGCCCTTGCTAAAAAGGTACGTTCGGGCAAGTCAATCAATCAAAAAACGAACAGTTTCATTTTAATTAAATCAAATCAGGGCATAACATAAAAACTGCCAGAACATCATCAATCGAACACAAAATGTCTCCATGCTTCCAATCAAAAGCATAGACTTTTAAAACACAGAAAAGAAATATGAAAATTGAAAATACCAAAGCACAAATGCGTAAAGGTGTTCTCGAATACTGCATTCTCTCCGTCCTAAAAGATGAAGACGCCTATGTTGCAGAAATTCTGGCAACACTTAAGGACGCCAAGATGCTAGTTGTGGAAGGAACGATATACCCTCTATTGACACGGCTTAAAAACGCAGGCCTTTTAGATTATAGATGGGAAGAATCAACCTCTGGTCCACCTCGTAAATATTATAATCTAACCGAAAAAGGAAAATTATTTCTAACCGAATTAACGACTACTTGGAACGAATTAAAAAATGCAGTCAACTTAGTAACCACCACAAAACAATCAAGAAATGAATAAGACAGTCAACATAAATTTAGCGGGTATATTTTTTCACATTGATGAAGATGCATATCTAAAGTTACAACGCTATCTTGAGGCCATCAAACGTTCATTTACGGACTCTCAAGGTCGATCTGAAATCATCGCTGATATTGAAGCCCGCATTGCCGAACTCTTTAATGAGCGCATGAAAAATGACAAACAGGTCATCCGAATAAAAGAAGTGGATGAAGTGATTTCCATTATGGGGCAACCTGAAGATTATTTGGTGGACGATGAGATATTTGAAGATGAACCATCCAATACGTTTCAAGAAAAAAGTAAAAGCACCTTTTCCAAAAAGTTATTTAGAGACAAGGACAACTCCTATATTGGTGGTGTCGCCTCAGGTATTGGTCATTACTTAGGTATTGACGCCATTTGGGTCCGCTTAATATGGATCTTATTGGCCTTTGGATCTGGAGGCACCTTTATTTTTATCTATGTCCTATTCTGGATTTTGGTTCCCGAAGCCATTACCACCGCCGAAAAACTGACCATGACCGGTGAACCAGTGAACATCAGCAACATTGAAAAAAAAATCAAGGACGGATTTGAAAATGTATCACAAAACGTATCTGATGCCGTAAAAAATATGGATTTGCCAAAACAAGGCAATAAGATAAAAGCCAGTTCAAAAACGTTTTTTGATACACTTGGCGAGATCATACTATTTTTTCTGAAAATCATCGGTAAATTTATCGGTATTATTCTGATCCTTATCGGCGCCTCTACGCTAATTGCGCTTATAGTTGGTCTATTTTCGGTTGGCGTTGCGGAGGCTATTCGCATCCCTGGAGTTGATTTTTTGGAAGCCACAAATGCCGCCAATATTCCTTTATGGGCAATGTCCCTACTATTACTTTTTGCAATCGGCATTCCATTTTTTTTTATTTTTTACTTGGGATTGAAAATTTTGATCAACAATCTAAAATCTATCGGACAGGTTGCCAAATTTTCACTACTTGGGTTATGGCTTATGTCCATTATTGGACTCGTTATCATTGGGCTCAAACAAGCCAACGAATACGCCGATGACGCCATTGTTCAACAATCTGAAAACTTAAATATTACTGCAAACGACACCCTATATTTAAAAATGACCCACAATAATTTGTATAGTAAACAATTTGGAAAACACAGCAATCGGTGGAAACCGGTTTATGACCAAAACGACCAAAAACTACTTTATTTAACAGATGTCGAGCTTGCTTTAAAATCGACCAGAGATTCGGTCGTTTCCATAAGGATTGAAAAAAGTTCTAGAGGCAATTCCTATCAAAATGCAAAACAAAGAGCCGAAAAAATCATTTATAATTATAAAATGACAGGTAATACATTGGAACTTGATAGCTATCTAACCACAGCTTTTGAAAACAAATTCAGAGACCAGGAAGTTGATATAACATTATTCATACCCGAAGGGACGGTTTTATTTGCTGATCAGAACACTTATTCCTTTCATAGAAATCACTACAGTCGATCGTCATATAGGAACAAGCATCCTGATGGTTCAAGAAACATTAACGACAACACTATTATGATGGATGGAATGGAAGGTCAATACCTTAAGATATTGAAAAATGAGATCAAGTGTTTGGACTGCCCAGAAGATTTTGAATTCAATGAAGATCTTAATGATGATTCGTCCGAGTTTAAAATTGATGAAAACGGTATCAACATCAAAAACAACAATAATTCTGTTGAAATCAACCAAGACGGTATCAAGTCGAAAAACGAGCGGGTAAAAGTGAATATTGACAGCAATGGTATAAAAATTACGACGGATGACAATTAACAATTGGTCATAATAAATCAACAGTTCAATCCATTTGATTGTGGGTGGGCTCAGATTTAAAGGATATTTGAAATCAACAATTAAAACAAACCATCATGAGCACATTAATCAAAGTCATTGTCACAGCCATTTTGAGCCTATTTTTAAGTTCCTGTAATTTTGGATTAGGCGTCATGGGAAATGGCAATGTTATTACAAAAGATCGCACTATCTCTGGTCATTTTGATCAGATTGAGGTGAGCCGAGGAATGGACGTTTACCTTGCCCAAGGCCAAACGGAAAGTGTCAAGGTCCAGGCCGACGAAAATTTGCACGATATCATCATCACCAAAGTTGACGGTAACACGCTTAAAATTTATGCCGATAAAAACATCGGTAGTTCTTCAGCAAAAAAAGTAATCGTGAACTTTAAAAATATTTCCAAAATTTCTTCATCAAGCGGTAGCGATGTTTATAGTACAAGCGTTATTACAGCCGAAAACCTAGAGCTCAGTAGCTCTAGCGGAAGTGATATGGAATTGGATGTAAATGTAAACAACCTGCATTGTGAAGCATCTAGCGGCAGTGACCTTAAAGTCGCCGGCACAGCTAACCTTTTGGTTGCCAAAGCTTCAAGCGGCAGCGATATCAAGGCAAAAAACCTGGAAACCACCATCACAGAGGCAACAGCTTCCTCTGGTGCAGACATACAAGTGAACGTTTCAAAAGAATTGACCGCTAAAGCACAAAGCGGAGGCGACATCACCTATATAGGAAATCCAGAAAAAATCAATAAATCTGCTGGTGTTTTTGAAAGTAAAGACCAGTAACAACAAGAAAAACCAACCAATCTCTTGACTTGTTTTTAGAACCATTTCAAACCTTATTAAATGTTTGGGATGGTTTTTGTTTATATTTGTTAGTATAAACACTAACTCAGTAAAATGAATAAAATCATTTTTGCATTTTTATTGTCGCTATCGTTCACCACTTTTATCTCAGCCCAAGAAGATGAAAAAGTTAAAGGTGATAGAAATGTGACCATAAAGCAAACTTATATTGATCCGTTTAATTCGATAGTTGTAGGTGAAGATTTTACAGTTGAAATCATCTACAACAGTAAGGCTTCTGTAGAAGTAGAAGCAGACAGCAATCTGCACGAATACATTCTTTTTGAGGTGGTTGATGGCACCTTAACGTTTAAAACTTCCAAAAGGATCACCTCCAGCAGGAGGATGAATATAAAAGTAAATTACACTGATGGATTGGAAAATATTGAAGTTATCGAAAATGGCGAGATCCGCTCCTTGACCTCTTTGGAACTAAAGAATACGACCTTAAAAACTACAGGATCGTCACGTGCCTACCTCAATATTAAGACCAATGAATTCAACTACACGGCATCAGATAAGGCCAAAGTAAAACTGAATGTCAATGCAACAAACGCTGTAATCGTTCTTAGCGACAACATAAGAATGGAAGCCTTGCTCAATTCTAAATCTGCCAAAATAGACCTCTACCAACGGGCTAATGCGAAGTTAGAAGGAACATTAGAATCCACTCTATTACGCGTGGACAATTCAGCGGTGTTCAATGGAAAGGAATTTCTGACCAATACTTGCAATCTAATTGCCGACATGAGCAGTTCTGCGACCATTCGGGTCAATGACAGCATTACGATTGAAGCTACGGGCAACAGTGAAGTTTATTTGTACAATGAGCCAAAAATTACACTTACAAAATTTACGGGAAATTCAAAACTACAAATGAGAGATCGCTAATGAATAGGTTTGGTATTGAACATCTTGGCTATTCAACCTTGAATACTTCTAAAATGTAGACAGCATTGAACCTTAAAATCCTGAATTTTAGAGCGAAGACTCATAAGAAAGAATAACCAAATATCAATGAAACGCTTCTATAATCGGAGTCATAAGTATTATGATATCCCAAGTTATTTTTACTCGTCAAGTACCTTAATTCCACACTGTAATTGTCGTTTATTTTATAACCTGCACCCAAGGCAATATTGTTGCTGGATTTCATCTCTAAATCACCTATGACCGACCCATCACCCCTCTTAAATTCAATGGTTGAATCCAATGCCGCTTCTACTACATAAGCAAAGTTTAGGAATAACTTAGAATTGGAATTAAGAAAAAAATAATGCCTAACACCAATGGGAATTTCTATAGAATTATAATCTACTTCGGCAATTAATATTTGGACTGATATATTGGTAACTTCACGAGTTTTATCAGCTTTAAAACTTTGATAGGTCGGTTCCACAAAAATCGACCATTTATTTTTGTTAAAAGGTAATACAAACTCCAACTCGACTCCTAAGCCAAATCCTAGCTTATGGCCAAAATCCGTGTTTCTGGATCCTGATGGCTGGTTTTCAATTGTTAATGAAGAACTATTTAGGCGAGGCCGAAGCGAAACATTGAAAAAAGCTGATTTTTGTCGCTCATAGTAATTCGTAAACGCCATACCATGACAGTGGTGATACTGGATAAAATAGGCAATCAATCGGTCTTTTTTATAAGTCAATCTCTCAATATCCATTCCGTTCATGGAATCACATTTAAGATGATTCAATAGTTGTTGCCTAAATTGATTATTGGCACCTATTTCAGTGGCCGAAAACCTGTAGGTCTTATGAACTAATGGTTGGATATCAATAGTGTCAAGATTAAAAAAATATCTTTTCAGGTGACCGTCTATGTACTCATAGAGATTGGCCTCACCCTCAATCAATACGTTTAGAAAAATTTCCTCCTGCTGGAATATTGGATGTTTGTTAGCACTTAAATTTTGAATATTGTCGCTGGAACGATCCATATCCACCTTCGCCCTGACAAATTTTGAAAAGTTATAAACTCCAAATTCTTTGACCTCAGGAATCCCCATTTTTTGAGTTTCACTATGTTCAGAAAGACGATATTCAAATTCAATAGGAGTATTTTTCCAATCTACATTTCTTATTTTGCAAGCCACTTTTTCGTTTGAATTCGTAATATAATAGCCATTTTCAAAAGAAATTTGAGAATAAGTTCCAATAGTTATCAACCATATCAATAGGCTTAGAAGTTGTTTTTTCATCTGTAGAGTTAAAGCTAAGAGAACATCAAATAAATGATCAACACTGTCGCAATTCATAAAAAAACTCCCTGAAAATACATCAGAGAGTTTTGTAATATAATTTGTTGAAGAATTCTTAGTAATTAGTAGCCGTATTGACCTCAAAAGACGAATCGATTGATGCCAAATAGCGTTCAGCATCCAGTGCTGCCATACAACCAGTACCTGCTGCGGTCACGGCTTGTCTGTAAACATTATCTGCAGCGTCTCCAGACACAAACACTCCTTCAACATTGGTTTTGGAAGTCCCCGGAACGTTGATAATATAGCCCGTTGGATCCAAATCCAGATAATCCTTAAAAATATCCGTATTGGGTTTGTGCCCAATGGCCACGAAAAATCCTGTTGCCGGGATGTCATGAACCTCACCAGTGATATTGTTCTTCACTTTGACACCAGTCACAACTTGTCCATCTCCTAAAACCTCGACAGTATTAGTATTGTAAAGGATTTCAATGTTTTTAGTGTTCTTTACTCTAGCCTGCATAATTTGAGAAGCTCTAAACTCGTCGCGTCTTACCAGCATGGTAACCTTTTTACAAAGTTTCGATAGGTAATGCGCTTCTTCACACGCTGAATCTCCGGCACCTACAATAACAACTTCTTGATTTCTATAGAAAAATCCGTCACAAACCGCACAAGCGGAAACACCTCCACCTAGATTGAGATACTTTTGTTCTGAAGGTAATCCCAAATACATCGCTGTGGCTCCCGTTGAAATAATCACCGTATTACAATGAATTTCCTTGGTATCATTAACCCAGACTTTATGAACCTCTCCTGAAAAATCAACCTTTGTTATCCAACCATCTCTAACTTCAGTCCCAAAACGTTCTGCTTGTTTTTGGAGTTGTATCATCATTTCTGGTCCTGTGATTCCATCTGGATATCCCGGGAAATTTTCAACATCATTGGTTGTTGTTAGCTGTCCTCCTGGCTGTTCTCCTTGATAAAGTACCGGAAACATATTTGCTCTTGCCGCATAAATTGCTGCTGTATATCCTGCTGGACCTGAACCTATAATTAGGCATTTTACTTTTTCAATTGACTCTGACATAATCATAATAAATTTAGAACTTACAAAAATAGATATTTTGTAGCGAAACAGCCATTAATTTCACTAAAAGTTATTATTGAACAATTGGCACTGAGAATACTAGGTCTCATCATTTTTTTATATCTTTAGGTTTCAGTAGAAGTCATTTTCTTATTATACAACGTATTGATTTGCAATTGATTATACTGAAAACACACATTAACAAAGGATTACAATAATTTTAAATATAAAATTTGATGGGCGTGATTTCAACAGATAAAAATGAAATAAAACTATATTTCCATTCTGAAAATTCAATTGGCAAACAAATACAGGCTTATGTTATGGCCTCTGAACGAAAAGTTCTTGCAATTGACATTTCGAAAACCAAAGTTACAGGTACACAATGGTCAGAATTGGCCAAAGGTTTAGGACTGCCAATTTCGAGTCTTATCAATCAGGAACATCCAGATTTTATAAAAAACTATGGAGATCATCCAGATTTTGACGATGAAGATTGGCTAAAAGTACTTGACAAAAAACCTGAAGTGCTCACGACTCCAATTGCCATAATTGGCAAACGCTATGTTCAGCTCAAATCGCCGTCGGACTTTATCAAGTATATAGAACCAGACAGTAAGAATATATAAAAAAAAAATAGACCATCACCTGAGCAATGGTCTATTTTTACTATAATATTTAAAAAATTTACATTTCTTAATTTAAAGCATCTTCAACATCATCTGCAGCATCTTCTACAGCGTCTCCAACGTCATCCGCAGCTTTTTCAATACCGCTTTTATTGGTATCTCTACAACTTGTAAAAGTTGTCATAACGGTTCCTAGCGAAAATAGAACCACAAAAGTCATCATTAATTTTTTCATAATTTTAAATTGGTTTTAAGTTATTAAAAGTTAAAAGTGTGTTCTATTTTTTCAATCCACCTCTCAGTAGAGATAGTATGAATAGAACTATAAAAATAAAAAAGAAAATTTTAGCTATTCCAGCAGAAGCTCCTGCAATTCCGCCAAATCCTAAAATTCCGGCGATAATAGCAATTACTATAAAAATAATAGTCCAACGTAACATAGTTTCAAGTTTTTAAGTTAATGTACAGTAAAGATAATCCATAACACTACAGGCACTTGACGCTATTAAATGAGAGTTTAACTCATAAAGCAGAGGCAGACAATCAACTATTGTTTCTTAAGATTTTATTTTGGAACTTTCAGATTCATGGATTTCATACTCAAAATTCAATGAGTTATGATCATCACATAATTTTTTTATCTGTTCTAAGGAAGTTGAGAAATCGAGCCATTGTTTCAATTCCCTGTCATTTAGAACAAGTGGCTTTAAATTGGAAATATTTGGAATGTCTTTAAAAGACTCACTGATTTTGGTCACCACTATGGAGCAGGTTATAAACCCGTCGCTTAACTCATTAAAAACACCTGCGATGGCAAACGGCTCATAATTTGGAAGGTGTACATGGCAGCGCTCAACGGTGCCATTTGTTAACCAAGTGGTAAAAAAACCCGTGGCAATAATAATGCATCTCCTATTTTGCAACAAATTGGAGTATAATCCATTACTATTTTCAAGGGTTTCCAATTTCACATTCAACGTATTGACAACATCTTGAAAAACACTCCAATTGTCTTCAAAATTTTCCGGCAGAAGTCCCCAAATAGCGTAAACCGCTTTATGCGGATCAGATTGGGTGATCACAGAAATTGTTGATTCCTTCAAACCATCAATCAATGCTTTCGGCTTATATAAATTAGGGAATTCAAAACTGACGTGAAACCTTTCTTCAATTGATTTCCTGTCTGCAATATTGGAGATTTTATAAAACATGGTTTCAATTTTCAAGATGTAAGTAACTCATAATAATTTGTGATTTTTGACTTGAAAGCATCAAATTATGACGCAAATAATCCCGTTGATCCGATTTAAAAATCACATTAATCCTCTTATAAAAAAAGACACCTAAAGTATAAGTGTCTTCCTCTTCTATTTTCACAAGTCATAAATCAACTCAAATCTTCCAATCTCTTAATATTGTCAAGCCCACGCTCAATTTCACTTTTTTGCTGTTCCAAAAGCTGTTTGGTTGAACTTGGAAGTGCAGTTTCACTTAAGACTTCTTTATACTCCTTAACTGAAGCCTTTTCGCCGCGAATGGCTTCTTCAAGCATGGCTTCATCATCATCTGTAGAAAACCATGATTTGACCTCCATCCAAGTCCGGTGTGCTGCCCCAGTCACACTGCCTCCTTTTTCGGGCTCTTGCCCAAAACCTTGTAATTCCGATTTTAATTGGTGACCATAATTGTACCGTTCTTTAGCTTTATTTGAAAAATAAGATTTGAGTCCCGCGTGTTTTGCATTCTCTGATGCTTTTTTGAAACCCTTTTCGGCATCGTAGTTTTTTTCCAACAAATCGTTCAATCGATTTCCTAATTTATCTGTGTAATTACCCATAATTTCTGTTTTTTTTTAATTTATTTAAAGTTATGGCAATCACCCATTTTTCATTAATTCATTTAGAAGGATGATTGACGCAATTAAGCTTTTTTAATTTTTTAACTTTTGGCCTGAGTGTGAGTAAAAAAGTGAAGTTTTTGAAAAGGAAGATTGAAGAATTAATTCCGGGAAGTTGCCGAGATCACCAGTATTTTTAATTGCTTTTAATGGCAATGGCTATAACTTCAGTTAATCTCAAAAGAAAACCTCAGCATTTTGAAGTGTTGCTGAGGTCGTCCTTCCTAACTAACCAACCAGTGTATAGAGCTGTAATACTCTATTTGTATAACCCAAAATTAATGAGATATAGCTTTATGAACTGACGCAATCCAAAAAATAGTTAACTGTATTCCAATTGAGGTTTTGATACCTAAAAATTATTCTAAATTTGTATAGGTAATTTTATAAGTATGATTGTGCTTGATTAACATTATTTATATTTACTCAACAACAATATCCTAAATTAGTTTTGCAATTTCTGAGTTATTAAAATAAAGTTCAACCTGTTTAAATTTTTTAAGAATTTATGATAGAAGTAATACTCAGTGAAAAGAGTACCGAAGGTGCCGTAAAACAAATGCAAAATTATATTGGCGGTGAGATTACTGAGCGTTGGGGAGAATATACCTTAACTTTTGATAATGATATCGCAAAAGGTTGTGTCAGATGTATAACATTTGATTGGGGTGTCAGTCTGATGGAGATAGACGCTCTGTTTTATGATGATATTTTATTTATCAACGACAATGGAAACTCCAATCCCATTCATTTTTCGTATTGTTCCCAAGGCTTTTATAAGAATCGGTTTGAAAATGAAACCGAATTCAATATCGTAGAACAATTCCACTCGTCAATTATCGTATCAAAAACAGATCTAAAAATTTACACCCTTTTACCGAAAGAGATTCATATCGTTGTCAATGACATACGCATCGTAAGGTCTGAGTTCTTAAAGAAACGCAACAACCAACTTTCTGAACTTAACGAAAATCTGTACCGCGTTTTTGTGGATGATAAAGATGAAACCGCTTTTGCTTATTACGGTCCTATTCACTTAAAAATGGAGGATTATGTAAAAACACTTCGCGATTTAAAAACGGAAGGGATGGCACGTGTATTACAGATTGAAGGTGAAGTATACCATTTGTTATCCATGCACATTTTAAGACACGACAGATATCAAAGCAATGAAGCAATTCCCAATTCACTTTTAAAGGATGAATTAAAAACTATTAGGCAACAAGCCAAAAAGATAATGGAAGATCCTTCAGAAAATTACAATTTAGATGATATATCTCGGAATTCTGGTCTTTCTCAAGCTAAATTACAAGAAGGATTTAAGTTTTTGTACGCAAGAACTGTGTCTGAATATATTAGACATGTACGCTTGGAGGCGGCAAGAGATTTAATGAACTCTACGGATTTGAATATTTCCCAAATAGTTTACACTATAGGATTTACGAGTAGAAGTTATTTCTCAAAGATATTCAAGGAAAAATATGACATGACCCCACATGAATTCAAAAAACAGGTAGTCATTGTAAATACTGAAGATGATGACGGAAATAATTAATTGAGTTATCTCCTAATCAATTTTCGCAACAAGACCAAAACGCCGTATTTTCCGGCGTATTTTAAACCGGTACCTACCCAATTAAGTGGTTTCATGTCTTCTTTAAAGTCATTTTTAAGGCCTTTTATTTCTTCCCATGCAATCTGTCTTTCAAGATTCAGCTTAGTTAATTCGTAGTCAATTTCATCAAAAGATTTGAAGGTTTTCATAGATTAAGCTTTATAGAATTTGATTTGAATTTTTCTAATGATCTTCCCATCGATTAGATATCTCACCTTGTATATAACAAATGCGGTTATCAAAAAGAGGGCTCCCACAATGAGATAACCTAATGATACATGTCCCAAGGCATCACCTATGGCAATGGCTGCGGCAAAGGCCAAAAAGATTAAACCTATAAATAATACAGCGCCAATAATTAGCGCTTTTCCTGCCATACTAATGGTATAGGTTAATTGCTGAAAGACTTTCAACTTGAAATATTCGAAAGATTTGTCAACATATCTTTCACCAATATCTGAAGCTTTATTGGATGTATTATTTATAGATTCAAAAATATTCATATGACGGAATTATGATTTTTGTAGTTTCTTGTTTTTTGCTTTTAAAGTAGCCAATTTACTTTCCAATGCAGTAATGACATCTTCAGTTTTATGGCTTGCATCGGATACAATATACTCAACTTTTTCATCCAAGGTCATTTTTTTTGCTTGAACTGATTCAATAAAACTGTCTTTCAAATGAGATGCTCTATCAGCCAAATGTGATGCTTTTTCAGAAATGGTATCCTTTGCGGCAATAGCCCCTTCTGCAATTCTATCTTTTGCCGCTATGGCCTCATCTGAAATTCTTTTTCTTGTATTTACTCCCTTATCTGGTGCAAATAAAATTCCTAGTGTTGCTCCAATTGCGGCCCCGGCCAAAATACCGATAAGCGTATTATTACTATTATTTCCCATAATTTTGCTTTTATTTTAAAATGTTAGTACTTATTTTTTGAGTATCACCAAAATTATAGCAGTTACCAACTAACTATTATCGCAAATCATTAAATTTTTGACTATTCCACGATAAGTTTTGCTGTCTTTGAATTTTTGGTCTAATTTTAGGTATCCACTCCAACTATAGTATAGCAAAAGTAAGTCTGATAACCTAAATGTTAAGGTCATTTATAATGATTTTAACACTAAAAACTCCTGTTATGAACAATTCTATAAAAACTATTAACCCATTTAACAACAAAACCATTAAAGAATATGAAGTTCATACTTCTGAACAGTTATCCCATTTTTTGGAAAACTCAAAAAAAGCCTTTGATAAATGGCGAGAGACCTCAATTAAAGAGCGTTGCAGACTCTTAGATAGCCTTGCTCAAATTTTAGAAGATGACAAAGACCAATTAGCCGAACTCATTACCTTGGAAATGGGCAAACCTCTTGCACAGAGCATATCAGAGATAGAAAAATGCATTACATTATGCGATTTCTATGCCACCAACGCCGAAGACTTTTTGGCCGATGAACTCATTGATACTGATGCCAATGAAAGTTTTATAAGTTATGATCCCTTAGGCACCATACTAGCGGTCATGCCTTGGAACTATCCTTTTTGGCAAGTCTTACGCTTTGCCGTTCCAACATTGACCGCAGGCAATACGGCTATTTTAAAACACGCCTCCAATGTTACAGGTTGTGCATTGGCCATAGAAAAGCTTTTTGAAAGAGCGGGCTATCCTCAAGGGTGTTTCACTTCTATTATAGCCAACCATGATGCGATTGAAAAACTCATCGCAAATGATATTATTAAAGCTGTATCCTTAACGGGGAGCGAAAAGGCTGGTAAGTCTATTGCAGCAACTGCAGGTAAACATTTAAAGAAAACTGTTTTGGAATTAGGGGGCAATAACGCCTGCATTGTTTTGGATGATGCCGATTTGGACAAACATATGGATACCATTGTCAATGCCAGGATGCAAAACGCAGGACAAAGTTGTATTGCAGCCAAACGATTTATTGTAACTGAAACGATCTATGATGAATTTCTAAAACGTTTTAAAGATAAGGTAGCCTTACTGAAATTTGGTGACCCTATGGACAAACAAGTAACCATTGGCACCTTGGCAAGAGTCGATCTGGGAGATATTTTGAAAAAACAAATTGATGGTTCTATCGCCTTAGGTGCAAATGTAATTTCGGGGAACAAACAAGATAAAGCGTATTTTGAACCGACAATCCTAACTGATATCACCAAGGATATGCCAGTGTTCAAGGAAGAGACTTTTGGTCCAGTTGCGCCCATCATGAAGGTCAAAAACACCGAGGAAGCATTTAGGATGGCCGCAGAAACAAGGTTTGGATTAGGCACCATGGTATTCACTCAATCCATTGAAATTGCTCAACATTATATTAATACCATCGAAGATGGTGCTTATTTTGTGAATGAACTGGTAAAATCGGACGCCCGACTACCTTTTGGTGGCACAAAAGCTTCAGGTTATGGAAGGGAACTTTCAAGAGAAGGCATCCATGAATTTGTCAATAGAAAAACAGTGTTTATAAATCACTAATATCTTATGGTTTTCTTAAATGCGAAGTGACCCCTATATAATTGTATTTTTCAAAAAGATTCGTTGACCCTATTTCCAATTTCAACGTACCTTCCATTCAGTTTTTTTATTGGGAAAAAATATTCTCGTGGCTCCGCTCATTGGAATGGACTTATTATTTGGAGGAAGATCAACTTTCAACTTTAAAATCACAGGGCTGTATCGTGTACGGATGTTTCAATTAATCTCAACATATTTAAGAAAAGTCACATAATTTTCGTAAATTAGATAGACATTCTTATTAATACCTAAAATCTGTGCGTTATGAAGTTTATATTCTTTTTTATATCACTGATAGTTCTAAGCGCCTGCAACGAAGCCAAAAAACCAGATAATAGCGTTACACCTGAGGTGCCAGAAGATCAAGCACTTAAACTTAATGGCACCTGGGAAATGGTTGGCTATTATAATTATGTCGACAACAAAGTCACGGATTCATTTCAACCCAATCTTGGGCAAAGGCAGGTAAAAATGTACACTGACCAAAAAGTCATGTGGAGCAAGAACGTTCCTTCTGATTCTACCGAATGGTTTGGCTATGGAAGTTATAAAGCCAACGAAAATGAACTTATTGAGATTCTGGAATACGGCTCAGAAATGATGCGAAGGATAATTGAAGAGAAACAGGAATTCAAATATGAACTCGTGTTAGAGAAAAATAAGTTCAGTCAAATTGAAGTTGATGATGACGGCAATCGTCTCTATTCTGAAAACTACAAACGGATTGAATAATCCATGAATACCATTGACTCCTGATCTTTCGATAAACGAATTCTGAGATCGCCTCTAGTTATTTTTCAATTTTAAAAGACCAAACACATTTCACTATAAAAAAACTCAATCTAGCAAAATTTCCAAAATCTGAATCGCAGTGTCGCTGATTCTTGTGCCTGGGCCAAAGATGGCAATGGCACCAGCATCAAATAAGTATTGGTAATCTTGCTTTGGAATCACTCCACCTACAATAACCATAATATCATCACGACCGTAGTTTTTCAACTCTTCAATCACCTGTGGCACCAAGGTTTTATGTCCCGCTGCCAAGGAAGATATGCCTAAAACATGGACATCATTTTCCACAGCCTGTTTGGCCGCTTCCTTTGGGGTTTGAAATAACGGGCCGATATCTACATCAAAACCGACATCGGCATAACCAGTAGCCACAACCTTAGCACCTCTATCATGTCCGTCTTGACCCATTTTTGCAATCATGATGCGTGGTCTGCGCCCATCTTGTTCCGCAAATTTATCCGCAAGTTCTCTTGCCTTCCTGAATGAACTGTCGTCTTTAATTTCTTTACTATACACGCCTGAAAAGGATTTAATTTGAGCTTTATATCGACCGAACACGACTTCAAGTGCATCACTGATTTCGCCTAAAGTAGCACGCCATCTTGCTGCTTCAATGGCTAAGGCCAGTAAATTAGTATTCCCGAGAATGCTGGAATCTCGTGAACCAGATTCAGAGTCCTCATTCCAATTTTTATTCGAATCTGAAAAATCCTTTGCCGCTGCCGTCAGATTAGCTAAGGCCTCTGCAACCTTTGCTGAATCACGTTCCGCCTTCAATGTATTTAAACGCTCTATCTGTGAGCGTCTGACCGTTTGATTATCGACTTCAAGCGTTGTAATGGGATCTTCTTTCTCCAATCTGTACTTATTGACCCCTACAATAATATCCTGTCCCGAATCAATCCGTGCCTGCTTTCGAGCAGCAGCTTCTTCAATTCTCAACTTCGGAATACCTGCTTCAATAGCCTTGGTCATGCCACCAAGCTCCTCAACCTCTTCGATTAAGGTCCAAGCCTTTTGAGCAATATCATGAGTCAGCTTCTCAACATAATAACTTCCCGCCCACGGATCGACTGTTTTTGTGATGTTGGTCTCTTTCTGCAAAAACAACTGTGTATTTCGTGCTATTCGGGCTGAAAAGTCCGTGGGCAATGCAATGGCTTCATCCAAGGCATTGGTATGCAAACTCTGTGTACCTCCATAAGCAGCAGCTGCTGCTTCAATTGTAGTTCGTGCAACGTTATTAAAGGGATCCTGCTCGGTTAAACTCCACCCTGAAGTTTGGCTATGGGTGCGCAATGAAAGTGATTTTTCGTTCTTAGGGTTGAACTGCTTCACGATTTTTGCCCATAACATCCGGGCTGCCCGCATTTTGGCAATTTCCATAAAGTGGTTCATGCCAACGGCCCAAAAAAAGGATAAACGCGGGGCAAAACTATCAATGTCCATACCCGCCTCAAGTCCAGTTCTGATATATTGTAAACCATCGGCAAGCGTATAGGCCAGTTCAATATCGGCCGTAGCTCCTGCTTCTTGCATATGGTATCCCGAAATACTGATGCTATTGAATTTCGGCATGTTTTTGCTCGTATATTCGAAAATATCCGACACTATTTTCATAGATGGTGTAGGTGGATAGATATACGTATTCCGCACCATAAACTCCTTTAAAATATCATTTTGAATGGTGCCTTCCAACTGCTCAGGTTTTACACCTTGTTCTTCAGCAGCCACGATATAAAAGGCCATAATAGGTAAAACAGCACCATTCATGGTCATTGAAACCGACATCTTGTCCAAAGGAATTTGATCAAAGAGAATTTTCATATCCTCCACCGAATCAATGGCAACTCCTGCTTTTCCAACATCGCCCACCACTCGGACATGATCAGAATCATAGCCTCTATGCGTCGCCAAGTCAAAAGCTACCGATAAGCCTTTTTGTCCCGCAGCTAAGTTGCGTCTGTAAAATGCATTACTTTCTTCTGCCGTTGAAAAACCTGCATACTGACGAATGGTCCAAGGTCTACGCACATACATAGTAGAGTATGGTCCGCGAAGATTTGGCGCTATTCCAGCAATAAAATTGAGATGGTCTATAGTGGATAAATCCGCTTTGGAGTATGTAGGTTTGATAGTGATACCTTCGGAGGTGAGGAAGGTTACTGGTTTCTCGTTTAAAGTTTCGGGTTGGGAATTGCCTAGAGATGTTCCTCCGTCATCGGTCTTCTGTCTTCTGTCTAACGTGATATTTTGTAAATTCTTTCTACTCATCTTCCAATCGCTTTTGTTCCACGGCTTCCGCCAATCGCTTCTCAATAATAGGCTCAATCAAGGTCTTTACTGGATTTTTCTTAACGAAAGGATACAATTCCAGTTCGTGCTTCATTTTATCCGCAGGGTTAGGGTGTTTGTTCGTTCCCAATAAAATCAGTTCACCTTTATCAAAGCGGTCTAGTTCTTTTGCAGCACTTTCTTTAATCTTCTTTTGAATGAGGCCTTTTTTAAGTTGATTTAAAAATCCGCCATTTGCTTCAATATCCTTAAATAATTCCAAGGCTTTTTCTGCCAGTTGTTGGGTCAGGCTTTCTATATAATAAGCTCCATCTGCAGGGTTATTGACCTTATCAAAATAACTTTCATGTCTTAAAACCAACAATTGATTTCTTGCCATACGCTCCCCAAATTCATTGTCTTTATGATAAATAGCATCGTATGGTAAATTGCAGATCAAATTGGCACCACCAAGAATGGCGCTCATGCATTCCGTCGTTGTGCGCAACATATTGGTATTATAATCGTACAGCGTCTTGTTGCGTTTGGTAGGATTCGCAAAAATGAAACACTCGGTGTTAAATCCGTATGCTTCTGCCAAAATCGGCCATAATGTTCGTAAAGCACGAAGCTTGGCAATTTCAAAGAAATAGTTGGTACCTACGGCAAGGCTGAAAGTAACTTTAAAAGATTGCTTTTCTTTTGCCGAAAGGATAGAATCAAAATAATTTAAGTACTCATTGGCATGCGAAAGCGCATACGCCAATTGCTGAACCATATTGGCACCGGCATTTTGATACAGATCCATTTGGACTGTAAAGCTGTTTGTGTCTTTTACAATTGTCTCCAATTCGTCATGGTCTGCTTTCAGATTTTTGAACCAATTGCCTGTCCTGGCAAGATTGCCAATAATATCCGTTACGATGTGGATGTTAGCCATGTTTGGCGTGAATGCAAATTGATCAATAAATTTTGCCGACAGAAATTGACATTCAAAAAAAACAGGGATATTGGTTAAATTGATATTGACCAACAGATCCTTCACCACAAGATCGTCAGAAGGCAAAATAAATTTGATGCTTTCTGCCCCGCGGGCAATGGCATTGATCGCCTTAAGGTTTGATTTTTCAACATTGGCCACAAAAATGGTTTGACAAATCTGCCATTCCGCTGCTTTGGTGTCAGAAATATTTGGAAGTTCCTGAAATTCATCCGCATGATAAAAAGGTTTCACATGGATGCCCTCATCGGTCTTCCAAATCAGTGTTTCATTGTAATCGGCGCCTTTTAGGTCATATTGAATGAGTTGCTTCCACTGTTTGGAAGAAACTTCGGGAAAATCTTCAAATAGCGTTTTAATCATGGTCATTTTGATTTTCAATACTATCCTCGTATTCGATAATATAAATTTCCTCGTTCTCCTTTTTCATATAGTATTTTTCTCGCGCCAGGCGCTCCAAACCTTCTTCTGTACTCAAGGCTTTGATAGCCTTTTTATCTTTCAAGATCTCTTTCTTATAATAATCGCGCTCATTTTCCAAAGCCTTCATTTCTGAATTCAATTCATGGTGGATCAAAAGCGAATTGGCGTCAAAAAAAAGCATCCATATAGCGAATCCCACAAATATGATTACATATAGGTTCTTAAAACGATTGATATGTTTTCGATTGATTTTCAAGCTATACTAAACTTTGATTAATAATAGTTTTCACGATATCAACCGCCACAGTATTGTATTTATTGTTGGGAATGATGATATCTGCATATTCTTTCATAGGTTCGATAAACTGTTGATGCATTGGTTTTAAGGTATTTTTGTAGCGTGTCAAAACCTCTTCCAAATCGCGTCCACGTTCAGAAATATCACGTTTTAGCCTTCGGATCAAGCGTTCATCACTATCTGCATGAACAAAAATCTTGATATCAAACATTTTCCGCAATTCAGGATTAGTCAAAATCAAAATACCTTCAACAATCATTACTTTTCGGGGATGTGTCAAAATAGTATCCCCTGTTCTGTTATGTTTTAAGAATGAATATACTGGTTGGTAAATATCTTTGCCTGCTCGCAAATCCCTCAAGTGGCTTTCCAGCAAGTCAAAATCAATAGAACGAGGGTGATCGAAATTAATTTTTTCACGTTCATCAAAACTCAGGTGCGAAGTATCCATATAATAGGAATCCTGCGAGATCACGCCTACCTCACCTTCCGGCAATTCATTTAAAATTTGATTGACAACGGTAGTTTTACCACAGCCTGTACCCCCAGCTATTCCAATAATGAGCATGCTCTGTTTTTTAGATTTCAAGGCAAATTTAACCAAATATTAAGAACTCCTATGGCTCAATTTTGGAAACTTCAGCAACGGTTACTATTTTACCATCTTCATTCCCCCAGGAATTTAAAATATAATTCATCACATCTGCAACTTCATCATCATAAAGGCCTAAAGCGGCCATGGCACTGTTGTATTTTACGCCATTTACCGTAATTTCTTCAGACAGTCCATACTTTACTGCCTTAATACTCTCTTGGCGTTTCTTCATCAAATAATCTGAATTGGCCAATGGCGGATACACCTCAGCCACTCCCTTACCATCAGGCATGTGGCAACTCATACAGAATTCATCGTAAACAGCAGCGCCCCTTGCTATACTCTCCTTAAGTTCAGGCGTTTGTGCCGGGGCTGTCTTGCAGGAAAAAAGCAGGCTTGAAACAACAAACAATAGATTCAATTTTATCATTCTTTCTTAGGCAACAATTTCACAATTCCCATATTTTCAATACCAACATAAATATAGCCATCTGGAGCTTGATGGATGGTTCTGACACGTCCCAAGCCATCTAAAAATCGCTCTTCCTTCACTACTTTTCCGTCTTTTAAAACGACTTTATTCATGTATTGAAATTTCAACGAGCCCACCATTAAATCACCTTTCCAACCCGGATATTTATCGCTGGATATAAAGGCCATACCACTCGGTGCAATGGAAGGATCCCAATAATGAAGTGGTTGCTCCATACCTTCTTTTTCGGTGAGTTCCGTGAGAGTTGTACCGTCATAGTTGATGCCGTAACTAATGACCGGCCAACCATAATTCGCACCTTTTTTTATGATATTAATTTCATCACCTCCTTTTGGACCATGTTCATGCGTCCATACTTTACCAGTTTCTGGGTGTAACGCCATACCTTGGGGATTACGATGTCCGTAGGAATAAACCGCTCTTTTAGCATTGGGTTCACTTAAAAACGGATTGTCTGCCGGGATGGTCCCATCATCATTCAAACGATAGACTTTACCACCATCTTTAGTGAGATCCTGTGGATTTATATCTCTGTCTCCTCGATCACCAATAGTAAAATAAAGATAGCCTTCATTGTCAAAAACAATACGTGAGCCAAAATGTGGCGTTTTAGTGGTATTTGGAGTGGCTTTATAAAGTAACTCTTTATTGACAAGTGAATTGTTTTCCAATTTAGCGCGCATCAATGCCGTATTGGCACCATTGTCTCCTGGAGAGGAAAATGTGAAGTAAATCCATCCGTTTTCATTATAATTAGGATGCAGTGCAATATCCAACAATCCGCCCTGGCCTCTATTAAAAACCTCGGGAACTCCTTGAACGTCCATTTTACTACCCTCCTTGAAGTGAATCATCTTACCCTCCTTTTCATTAATTAACATAGATCCGTCCGGCAAAAACACAAAGCCCCAAGGGATGGTTAAATCTGGCACTACGACTTCATAGTCATGGTCATAATTTACCGGATTCTTATCCTGGGAACAGGATGTCATACTTACAAATGCAAATAATAAAACAAAATAATTCTTAGTTTTCATACAAATAGTCTTTAATCCCTAAATTTAGAAATAATTATTGTTACTATTTAAAGAAAAACTATATATTTGCACCTCGATTTTGAGTATTTAACGAGAATTCGAGGATTAGAGATAACCAATTCGGGGTGTAGCGTAGCCCGGTTATCGCGCCGCGTTTGGGACGCGGAGGTCGCAGGTTCGAATCCTGCCACCCCGACAAACCTATTTATAGGTCAAACTAAAACACTGTTAATCGTATGATTATCAGTGTTTTTAGTTTTTAATGATATCACTTGATATCATATAATATCAACTAAAAGGTGTACAATTCGGTGAACACTTTCTTACCAAAATTGTCGTAAATTTAAAGGACTTTAAATGGATCATGACTAATTGTTGCGGATCGTGAAAACCTTCCCATAACCATACTCCCAATACTTTTTCAAGACTGAAACTTAGCGTTCAATTCATCCACAATGCTTTCTACCTTTTTGTTTTTAGCTGCTTGTTCCAAATAAATGGCCGGCTTTTGCCTCACTTCACAATCTTTAATGGGACAGCGCTCGCAAGTCACACCAACGTCTTGGGTGATAATTTTTGGATCGGATAAGAAATTTATCTTTCGTTGCAATTGCCTATTAATAAGCAGCCCAACGCTAATACTTCGGTAATGGTTCTCTTTGAACGGATCTTTGGTTGCAGACGATAACACCAAATATTTCATACCGTCCTCTGGGTAGTTGGAAATCTGGAAATCAAATTCATGTTCCTTCTTACTTCTACTGATATCCTTCAACATTTTTATAGAAACCCAACGTCGGCAATAATGCTCACCAGCCTCATTGGCATGAGGGGAATGTTCATGGGACAAATGCAACTCTTTTTTAAGATAAAATTTTTCGCTGCCCGATTTATGCGTAAATCTCAAAAAGAACAAATTCTGAAGATTAAATTCCTTGGGCAATATGTTAGTCAAACGCTGATAAAAGGATTCTGCGGAGGCATTAAAGTTTTCTATCGCCTTTAAAAATAAGTCCCTGTCCAAAGTGTCTTTTTCAAAAATTTCGTTCAACAGCACTTTAATCTTAGCACTTGGAATAATTAGAGCGCCAGCAAAATAGGAAGCATAAAAATTATTCAAAACCTGATCAAAGGTTTTAAATTTAATCCAAGGAAACGTATATAAACGCTCTTTTATCTCAAGAAAATTATAAGCTAATTCTTTGGCATATATAAATGTCCGTTGTGCTTCATCTATCTCATTGGCCAACAATAGCGTTTTGGTTTTTGGAACAAATACAGATCGCAAATTATCTAAAGCCTGAAACTTGTTCAATTCGTCATCAACGATGGTATACCCAAACTCTTCCACTAAAATCTCTCCTAAATCACGAGAAGTAATTGGCAGATCCAAATTTATCTGATAAGCCTTGGCGAAATTTAAAACACCTTGTTCCAAATCTTCAAAATAGTTATTGTTCGCTTCTTGAAAAGAGCGGACGGAAGCCAAGAAAAAACTCTCTCTACTGAAATTATAGTTTTGCGCTATTTTGATAATCGTACTAATAAATGCGTTGACCTTAGAAGGTGCATTCGCAACAATATCTATCAAGTCGCTTTCCTTTATCCCAAAGAGATCCAAAGGGATTTCCTTAAGGATTTTAGAACTCAACAAATCACCAATCGGGGCCAAGTTTTTGTCTAATTTCAAGGAAACCATCTGGTCATAAGGGACATCCAGTTTTTCAGCAAGCGTCATGATCTTATCTGGTTTTGGATATTTTTTTCCGTTTTCAATTTCATTTAAATAGGACTTTGACAAGCCCGAGAGTTTAGACAAACCAAATAGCGATAAATTCCTTTCAGTTCTTATCTGCTTTAGCTTTAACCCGAATATAATTTTGATATAATCTTCTTCCATAGAACAAATATAATGATTTTTGCGAATACGCTTATTTCAGCGAAATAAATTATTTAGCGAACGTTCGCTTGTTTTTTAAAAATAATTATTTTATCATTGTTCTCACAAACATCTCAATACTATGGAAAACACAATTTTAAAATCAGCAAAACTTAAATTCTCTAAAGCGGTTGACGATCACTACCCCGACATTCTTACCTCTGGTGCGATCTCCTTTTTGACCGCATTACATGAAAGATTCAATACAGAAAGATTATCGCTTTTGGCTAGACGTATCGATCAGCAAAAAAATTTTGATGAAGGAAAATTCCCGGAGTTTTCAAGAGAGACCAAACATATCAGAAATAATCAGTGGACCGCTGGCAATATACCACATGATCTAAAAGACCGACGTGTAGAGATTACAGGTCCGGTTGACCGGAAAATGATCATCAATGCGTTAAACTCTGGCGCCAAAACATTTATGGCCGATTTAGAAGACAGCAATGCTCCTACTTGGAAAAACACGATTGAAGGACAACAAAACCTGAGAGACGCCAATAGAAAATCTATTTCCTTAGTAGATAAAGAACGTCACAAGTCATACACATTGAATCAAGAAACCGCTGTTTTAATGGTCAGACCAAGGGGCTTGCACTTGAACGAAAGACATATTTTAATTAATGATGAAGAATCTTCGGGCAGTTTGGTTGATTTTGGACTGTATATTTTCCATAATACTACAACCTTATTAAGTAACGATACAGCACCCTATTTTTATCTGCCAAAATTAGAACATTATCTGGAGGCTCGGTGGTGGAACGATGTGTTCACGTTTGCCCAAGAATATCTGGAAGTGCCCAAAGGAACTTTTAAAGCCACCGTTTTAATAGAGACGATCACTGCCAGTTTCCAGCTGGACGAAATTATTTACGAACTTAAAGATCATATTGTCGGACTAAACTGTGGACGTTGGGATTATATTTTCTCTTATATCAAAAAATTCAGAAACCATCCCAATTTTATAGTTCCAAATCGCGATCAAGTGACCATGACCTCCCCTTTTATGGATGCGTATTCAAAGTTGGTCATACAACGCTGTCATAAAAGGGGCATTCTCGCCATAGGCGGAATGGCTGCACAGATTCCGATTAAGAATGATGAAAAAGCCAATAGCGCTGCTTTGGAAAAAGTAAGAAAAGACAAAGAGCGCGAAGTAAAAAATGGCCATGACGGTACCTGGGTTGCACATCCAGGATTAGTCGCAGTCGCAATGCAAGAATTTGACAAGCATATGCCAGGTTCAAACCAACTACATGTTTCAAGAGATGATGTCAACATCACAGAACAGGATCTGGTTGAACTCCCTAAAGGTACCATTACCGAAGCTGGAATCAGAAAAAACATCAACGTAGGCATCTTGTATACTGAAGCCTGGTTACGAGGACATGGCGCTGTAGCCCTCTATAATTTAATGGAAGATGCGGCAACTGCCGAAATATCAAGGACTCAGGTCTGGCAATGGTTGAAAAATCAAGTGAAGCTGGAGGATGGTAGAACCTTCGACCTTGAACTCTACAAGGAACTTTTAGATGATGAAGTAGAAAAAATCATTAGGGAGTTTGGCACAGATAACATGAAAAATTCAAAATTCCAGTTGGCAATTGAGCTTTTTGACAACCTCGTACAATCAGAAGAATTTGTAGAGTTCTTAACATTGCCCGCTTATAAATACCTATAAAAAAACAATCCTGCGATTGCTGACACAATCAACAGGATCTAATTATTAATAATAAATAACTGATTACAAAATTATGAAAAATTTGGAACAAAGTAGTTATGGTTCTGCATTGCAAACTGTAAGAGACCTTAAAGCAAAGTATGGAAATACTTGGAATGCCATCAACCCTGAAGGTGCCGCTCGAATGGTGGTTCAAAATCGATTTAAAACGGGATTGGACATCGCTAAATATACCGCTGCCATTATGAGAAAAGACATGGCAGACTATGATGCTGATTCATCAAACTACACACAATCTTTGGGTTGCTGGCACGGATTTATCGCACAACAAAAAATGATTGCAGTTAAAAAACATCACGGCACAACCAACAAGAAGTATTTATACCTATCCGGTTGGATGGTTGCCGCGTTACGTTCTGAATTCGGCCCACTGCCAGATCAATCCATGCATGAGAAGACTTCTGTCCCAGCATTGATTAAGGAGATATATGATTTTTTGCGTCAAGCAGATGCCATTGAACTCAACGATTTATTCGCCAGGCTTGAAAAAGGTGAAGACGTACAAGATCAAATCGATAATTTTGAAACCCATATTGTGCCTATTATAGCTGATATTGATGCTGGTTTTGGAAACGAAGAAGCAACCTACTTGCTGACCAAGAAAATGATTGAAGCTGGTGCCTGTGCGATTCAAGTTGAGAATCAAGTTTCCGATGCCAAACAATGTGGCCACCAAGATGGAAAAGTTACCTTGCCACATGAGGATTTTATAGCAAAATTAAATGCCATCCGGTATGCTTTTATAGAATTGGGAATACCTGAAGGCATCATTGTGGCAAGAACAGATTCTGAAGGGGCCAGTTTGACCCAAAAGTTACCCGTAAGCAAAAAACCAGGTGATTTAGCTTCTCAATATCTCGCCTTTGTGGATGCGGAAGAAATCTCTATCGATGAGGCCAAGGATGATGATGTCATGCTTAAAAGAGACGGAAGACTATACCGTCCAATCCGATTGGCCAATGGATTATACAAATTCAAAGAGGGCTCAAATATAGATCGCGTGGTTTTGGACTGTATTACAAGTTTACAACATGGAGCAGATTTATTATGGATAGAAACGCCAACTCCAAATGTGAAGCAAATTGCGCATATGGTCAACAGAATTAAAAAAGTGGTACCAAATGCCAAGTTGGTTTATAATAATTCACCATCCTTTAATTGGACTCTAAATTTCCGTCATCAAGCTTATGATGAGATGCTTGAAGAAGGAGAGAATATGACCGGTTATAATAGAAACAATTTAATGGACGCCGATTATGACCATTCTGAATTATGCTCTCGTGCCGATGAAAAAATCAGAACTTTCCAAACAGATGCCGCGAGAGATGCAGGGATTTTCCATCACTTAATCACTTTGCCAACCTACCACACCACAGCTCTTCATATGAATGATTTGACTGAAGGTTATTTTGGAGATGAGGGCATGTTGGCCTACGTGAGAGATGTTCAGAGACAGGAAATCCGCAAAGGTGTATCTTGCGTTAAACACCAGCGTATGGCAGGTTCAGACCTTGGAGATAGCCATAAAACCCTTTTCGCAGGAGATAAGGCACTAAAGGCTGGAGGAGAAAAGAACACCAGTAGGCAATTTGAACTCAAAACCGAGCTGACTCGACCAGAGCTTTTACTGGCTAAATAGGTTTTATCTTGTTAATTGCGATAGAATATCTATCGCAATTAACATTGTATTCTACCAAATATGCGTGTTGCGGAAAAATACAAAGCATATTTCAGAGGTGCCATATCAGGTCTCGGGTCCTCTGTAATTCTTAAATTGAATTTACAACACCATTTTTTACGAATTCTTGCTTCAACTTAACTTGTGAACATTTTACTTTAGACTTCTATATCAATTTTCAGTCAGAACTAGTCCTATATCTTGCCATTTAATCATTATTTCTGACTTTAACAGCATATTGTCAATATCTTTTTTTAATAAAAATTCATATTCTAGATGAGATTCTTAATACTCAATAAATTATGAACTATTCTTAATTTTATAGCTCGAATAGTTTTTTCTTGAACCGTTTATTGTTGATATTTCCGAAAACAAAGCAGATAAAATTTGAAGAAATCCCTTACAAATGAAGACCTTACCCATTCCACGCCTTTGATAAGTTTGTTAGTGTAGACTTTTAAATGTTCTACACTTACGACACACCAATTTATGATTAATTTATACGAGGTATTAAAAATTCTGTTCAATTAGTAGATTTTATTGACTACAATCAGTTCATTTACAAATTTGAATTCTAAGATTTTAAATCTATATTTGTTAAGGTCTGCATAACATTTTGTTAATAAAGACTAAAATAAATGACTATTAATCAATTAATTATTTACCTAAACTATGAAAGTAAAATTAACTGGATTTTTATCACTTTTGATGCTTTTTCTTGTGCAGATAAGTTTTGCACAGGGAAAGATCGTTACCGGGACAGTGACCGATGACAAACAGCTTCCACTTCCGGGTGTTAACATTCTGATTCAAGGCACCTCCAAAGGGACGGTTACGGATTTTGATGGAAAATATTCATTGGAAGTCGCTGAAGGGCAAGTATTACAATTCACCAGTGTGGGATTTGAAGAGCAATTAATAAGGGTGGGAGCATCCAATATTATAAATGTCTCTTTAAATGAAGCCGCAATGGCATTAGATGAAGTCTTCGTGGTGGCCTACGGTACCGCCACAAAAGACACTTACACAGGATCAGCCTCTGTTGTAAAAAGCAGTGACATTCAAGACGTGCCGACAGCTTCTTTTCAAGATGCGTTGGTAGGTAAAGCTGCAGGAGTAAACGTTACTAAAGGATCTGGACAGGTAGGGTCTACAACCAGTATCCAAATTCGTGGAATCGGTTCTATGAATGCTTCTACACAACCACTTTACGTTATTGATGGAGTTCCTGTTTCATCTGGAAATTCAGGACAACTTTCAGATCAAATATTGGTTACCAATAATATCATGAACACCTTAAATCCAAATGACATCGAATCGATAACGATTTTGAAAGATGCGGCAGCATCCGCATTGTATGGTTCTAGGGCGGCTAATGGTGTGGTTATGATTACGACAAAACGCGGAAAGAAGGGAACACCGCGAATTACGATCAAGTCTTCAACCGGGTTCAGTCCATCCTGGGCAACAGACAATTTTGAACCTGCCAGTACACAAGAAAACGTAAATTATTTATATCGTGTGTTTCACGATTACAACACATCAAATGGTCGGGATGAAGCATTTGCAAATTCAGATGCCATAAGACGGTTAAACGTAAAGTTTAATAAACATGGGTATTATTTTGAAACCACTGGTACTGGAGTAGGAGAAAATTTAATAATAAAAGGTATGACCGATGGGTTGGTGAATCGGGAAGGTAAATATTTTGATTGGGAAGATGCCTATTTCAGAACAGCAGTCAATCAAACCCAGGATATCTCAGTAAGTGGTGGAGATGACAACACGAATTATTATTCTTCCTTTTCCTATAGTAAAGATGAAGGGAGAATAAAAATCAATGAAAATGAAAGAATTTCTGGGCGAGTGAATTTAGAACAGAAAATTGGAAAGTACATCGAGTTTACTGCTAAAGTAAATGTTGCACAAACTGAATTATCTGGGTTCAATGATAGTCGAAACCTTAGTTCCAATTATTACGAGCAAACCCGTAATCTCCTTTGGGGCTTGTATTGGCCAACCGATTATAAGACCGGAGAGCCTTGGACTGCACGTTTTGGAAGTTTGGCGCAGAATAACGTATATTATGATAACGAATGGGAAAATTCGTCAAGAACTTTAAGAGTAAGCGCAATAGAAGGTTTGAAGGTTAATATTCTACCTGAACTTAATGTACAGACTCTATTCTCGTACGACAATATTGAAACGAAAGATCACTTGTATTACAGCCGATTACATTATAATGGACAAGGTCTCGGAACAGTTGATGAAATGTCCACAAATACCAGAAGTTTAGTTTCTTCAACTACTATAAATTACGCGAAAGATTTTGGTGCTCATCATTTAGATTTTCTAGCGGGTTATGAAGCCGAAAAGAATGAAACCAATTACATTCGTGCTTCCGGAAAAGATTTGCCTTCAAGCAACTTGCATACGGTAGCTACGGCCGGTGAAAAAGATGCAACCGCTTATTACTGGGGAAATAATATGATGTCTTTCCTTTCCAGATTGGAATATAGTTTTGACAAGAAGTATTATGTATCTGGCTCTTTTAGACGCGATGGAAGCTCAAAACTTGGCCCTGATTCTCGTTGGGGTAATTTTTGGTCAGTTGGCGCTTCTTGGAATATCAGTAAAGAAGCTTTCTTAAAGGATGTAGACCCAATCAGTAATTTAAGCCTAAGAGCTTCATATGGGGTTAACGGTACGTTGCCACCATCTAATTTTGGTTGGAGATCGCTCACCGGATATACCGCACAATACATGGAGACTGCTGGTGGTGCGCTAAGTAATGTCGCTGACGAAAGTTTATCCTGGGAGACCAACTATTCTACGGACATCGCTTTGGAATTCGGATTGTTAAAGAATCGGATCTTTGGAACGATTGAATATTTTACCCGAGATTCCAAGGATTTATTGCAGAGTGTGCCAATTTCACGAGTAACAGGATTTAGCTCTACCCTAAAAAATATTGGATCTATTAGAAATAAGGGCTTGGAGATATCCTTGGGCGGTGATATTATTCGCTCAAACGACATCACTTGGAGTGCTTCCGTAAATGCATCTTTTGTTGATTCAAAAGTCCTTGAACTAAGCGAAGGGGCTGATATCATATGGGTTAATGACGGAGATGCTACCGCACAATATATTTACCGTGAAGGTGAATCGACATTGGCTTTTTATGGTTATGAATATGCTGGAGTAGATCCTGCTAACGGAAAAAGCAGATATTATGTGAATGATAAAGATAACCCTCAAGCTGGCGACTTCCTTTTAAATGGACGAGGTGCTACCTACGATTTCAAAGATGCAAATTACACTATTATCGGTGATGGTATTCCTGATGTTTTTGGAGGCTTAAATACCCAATTTAGATATAAAGGAGTATCGTTAGGTTTGGATTTCATCTACAAACTAGGTGGAAAACTATATGATGGAGCCGAAAAGGATGTTGCCGATGACGGATATTATTGGGAGCGAATCCGTTCACAATATGCCTATGATGATATGTGGACTGAGCAAAACCCTAATGGTAGCTTACCTAAAGTAAGAGGAACCGACTTAACAGATGCCATACAAAAAAGTGGACGGCATATTTATGATGCAAGCTTTCTTAGATTGAAGAATATCCGACTAAACTATGATCTTCCTTCCAATTGGATCAACCCAATTGGCTTTGAAAACATAAGATTATATGTGATTGGAACAAATTTACTGACGTTCTCCAAGTATAAGAATGCAGACCCTGAGGTAAATCAATTTGCGGCAAGAGGTTGGGAAACACCTTATATGAAGAATTATACCTTTGGTATTGAATTATCGTTATAATTAATTAAAAAACTACTGAAAAATGAACAAGATAAAATCTGTCATAATTATTATTCTAATCCTTGGCTTAAGCTCATGCGATGATGATTTTCTTGATGTTACCCCAAGTAATTCCGGAGATGCTTCAACATCTATTCAAACTCTTGCTGATGCAAAAGTAATGCTTACCGGAATTATGAGCAGGATGACTTCCTCTAATTATTACGGTCGTAATTTCATTTTATATGGTGATGCCAAAGGAGGAGATCTAACAACATTCTCCATGGGAAGAGGGCTTGATGGACTATACTCCTTCAACCATTCTCCAACTAGTGGGTCATATTCTGGTTTCTGGAATAGTATTTACAATAGCATCCTTCAAACCAATAACCTGATTGTTAATATCGAAAAGCTACAAGCAGCTGGCGTAGAAGCCAATTTTGACGATGTAAAGGGACAAGCTTTAACAGCAAGGGCATTAATGTATTTTGATCTGGTACGGATCTATGGAAAGCCATATTCCTACGACAAGGAATCTTATGGGGTACCAAATATCCTTGAACCTCTAGATGCTTTAGCACAACCTTTGCGAGCCACTGTGGCCGACAATTACAATCAAATCATAACTGATTTAAAAGACGCACAGCCGCTTCTTTCTAAAAGCAAGACTAATGGCTATTTAAATTACTATGCCAATTTAGCCATACAGGCTAGGGTGTACCTTAACATGGGCCAATATCCTGACGCTCTTACTGCTGCTGAGGAAATCATTGATTCTGGAGTGTATACCTTATATTCCAATAATGGCTGGGTTGATTCCTGGACGGGACAATTTGGATCGGAATCCATTTTTGAATTGGCCATCCTTCCAAGTGAATCGGATTTAGGCAACTCGAGTCTTAGTGTCTATTTAAGAAGAGCGGGGCACGGATCGGCAAGTGCAATTGGTCAATTTATTGCCAGTGACTATTATTTGAATCGTTTAGGCGAAGATCCTAATGATGTCAGATGGGGCATTCTTGCACACGATGAAGTTAGTTCAACCCATATGGGGGCGAGTTACAAATACAGTGGCGATACCGCTTTGGGTGGAGATGGAAAGTCTACGGCCACAGCAGTTAACATCAAAGTTATTAGACTATCTGAAATTTATCTGATTGCTGCCGAAGCTGCATTCCATTCAGACAAAGATTTGGCGGCCACTTATCTTAATGAGATTCGAAAAAGAGCTCCTGATTTAGCGCCTGCTACAGATGCCACTATTACTATTGATATGATCTTGGATGAAAAAAGTAAAGAGTTGTTCACAGAAGGTCATCGATACTTTGACATGCTAAGATTAGATAGGCCAATAACTTTCAATGATGATCTTGGGGGAGTTCCAATTTCGACCAGAGAAAAAACAATTGACCGTTCATTTTATAAAACTATTTTGCCGATTTCTCAAGAGGAAATCAATGCTAATCCAGACATTGGAAATCAACAAAATCCAGGATACTAAAATGAATGAGAATCAATTTTGAAATGTTTCGAAAATAATTATTAATTAAGGGGGTTGCCTATAATGTATACCACCCTAATCAAAAAGGACCTAAAAAACTTTGATTTTTTGGGCCCTTTTTTTTTGTCTACTGCGGCAAAGTAAATGTCATACCACAGGAAAAATGATAAAAGCATTAGATTTGTAGTTTTAGAATGTTATTGAATAATAGTCCTGATCTTTGGGGTTAACGTAATAACAAAGGGGCCCAATAATTATTGAGAATCCGAAAGTCAATTGGCATTTAATAATTAATTTCAGTTTTAGCTACTAACCACTTGGATTTTTATAATTTTAGGAGCTGATTGAAAACACTTTAATTGACATCTTGAGAAAAACATGTCATCAGAAAATCTAAACCAATAGTTTCTTATAATAAAAATTACATCTATAAAAATGAACAGTTATGAAAAACGCACTCTTAATTATAAGTTTAATGTTGAGCAGTAGTTTAATGATTGCACAGCAAAGAATGACGCCCGAATTATTATGGAAGGTCCAACGCCTAAGTGTTATGGGATTGGACAAAGAGGGATCAACTATCTATATACAGGTCAAAACTCCAAATATTGAAGAAAACAATTTTGACTCCAAATTTTATAAAATTCCCGTTACAGGAGGCGAATTAATTGAAATTAAAAAAGAAGATGCTGCTACAACAGATAAAAATGTTTCGCCAGATGGGAAATTCAAATTGTTCCATAAGGAAGTCCACATTGAGGATATTAAAGGAACTGACATCTACAAAGATTTAGAAAAGTCGGATGCATACGTTTTTACTGATTTGGATATCCGCCATTGGGATACTTGGCAAGACGGCAGCTACAATCACTTATTTTATAAAACAACAGCGACCGACGACGACACCGGTACGGATATTATGCCCAACGAACCCCACCATACCCCACAACGGCCTTTTGGTGGCGACGAGGATTATATTTGGTCCCCGGACAGTAAGAGTATTTACTATGTCAGCAAAAAACTAAAAGGTAAAGCATACGCCACCAGTACCAATACCGATATTTACAAATACAATCTGGAGTCTAAAACCACCGAAAACATCACGGAAGACAACAAAGGCTATGATACCAATCCTGCTTTTTCATCGACCGGCGCTTTGGCTTGGTTACAAATGAAAACCGAAGGTTATGAAGCCGATAAAAATGATATTGTTGTATTGCACAATGGCGTTAAACAAAATTTAACCAATAGATGGGACGGTACGGTCAATAGTTTTTTATGGAGTAACGACGGAAACAGTCTTTTTTTTACAGCTCCAGTGGACGGAACCATTCAGATTTTCAAGGTGAATTATCCTGGCAAGAAACGGATAGCACCATTGGTCGAACAATTATCGGAAGGTCAATTTGACGTTACGAGTATCATTGCACAGAAAGACAACACGCTTTTCGTCACAAGAACCGATATGAACCATGCGGCTGAAATTTACAGTTTTAACATAAAGGACAAAAGCTTTAAGGAATTGACAAATATCAACAAGGAATTATACAATGGCATCGCTCTTCCAAAAGTTGAAAAACGCTATGTCACCACCACCGACGGGAAACAAATGTTGGTGTGGGTTATTTTACCGCCCAATTTTGACGCATCCAAAAAATATCCAACCTTATTGTATGCACAAGGGGGTCCACAATCGGCGTTGTCGCAATTTTATTCCTACCGTTGGAATTTCCAATTGATGGCGTCACAAGGCTATATTATTGTGGCACCAAACCGACGCGGAATGCCTGGTCACGGTGTTGAATGGAACGAAGCCATCAGCAAGGATTGGGGTGGTCAGGTGATGGATGACTACCTATCGGCCATTGACGATCTTGCCAAAGAACCTTATGTGGACAACGATCGTTTAGGTGCCATCGGTGCCAGTTATGGCGGTTATTCTGTATTTTATTTAGCAGGAATTCACAATAAGCGCTTTAAGACCTTTATATCCCATGATGGTGTTTTTGACACCAGAACGATGTACGGTACCACAGAAGAATTGTTTTTTGTCAACCACGATTTTGGAGGTCCGTATTGGGACAAAAATAATAAGACCGCACAAAAAGTCTACAATGAATTCAACCCCATCACGAAAGTTTCAGAATGGGACACTCCTATTTTGATCATCCAAGGTGGAAAAGATTTCCGTGTACCTATTGAGCAAAGCTTGAGCGCGTATCAGGCCGCACAATTGTTAGGGATAAAAAGCAAATTGGTATATTTCCCAGAGGAAAACCACTGGGTTTTGACCCCTCAAAATGCTTTGGTTTGGCAACGTGAATTTTTTAAATGGTTGAAGGAAACTCTTTAACCATAAATCCATTCATTGCGCCCCGGACTTTAATCAATCTTAAACCCAGTTAAAATGACATTTAGACTCTCAATAAAAACCTTAACCTTCTTTTCCTTATCTCTATTTATGATTTCCGTAAATACAACTAATGCCCAAGGAAAGATCAAAAACATGCCAGGATACGATCGGTATCAAAAAATGTCTCCGCAATTATACAGTTCAGTACAACGTATATCGCCAAATATCAAATGGAGTGCAGACGGAAAGACATTTACTTATGTAGATAATGATATCGCCTATACGTTTGATGTTAGGAAAAAAAAGATCATTAAATCTGAGGACTACCAAGCGCCTCCAAGGATTCGATTTTCACGGCAAGGCAGACCAGCACGAGGCAGACAATACGCCTCTGCCATTTCTCCTGATTCTACATTAAAGGCTTTTACAAAAGATAGAAATATGTACATCAGCAAACCTGATAGTTCTGAGCTCATGGCAATTACATCGGATGGAAATGAAGACAACCAAGTAAAATATGGTATTGCAACATGGGTTTACGGCGAAGAATTGGGTCAGAATACTGCCATGTGGTGGTCACCTGATAGCAAAAAAGTGGCTTTTTACAGATTTGATGAAAAAGATGCCATTAAGTACTATGTCCTTTACCATCAAACAAAAATTCAAGACTCCGTTGAAGTAGAAGCCTATCCAAAAGTGGGTGCTAAAAATCTGCCTGTCGATTTGTTGGTCTATGATTTAGAAACCAAAAAAACCATTACGCTGGATACAAGAGATGGTCAACCTTTTAATGACGGTGCTATTGGCACTTATTTATACGACATAGAATGGTCACCTGACGGAAAAGAATTGCTTTTTCACAGTACGAATCGCAAGCAAGATGTCATGGAGTTTAAAGCGGCCAATCCTACAACTGGCGAAACCAGAGTCGTGGTAAGAGAAGAATGGCTGCCAAGTTTTACGGTAAATTCTCCAGAAATCTATATGTTAAAAGACAAACAACATTTTATTTGGGCTTCTGAACGAAATGGCTTTAAGAATTACTACCTCTACAATTTCAATGGTAAATTAGTCAATCAACTGACCAACCACGACTTTGAAGTACAACGCATTGTTGAGGTCGATGAGGCCAATAAGCTCCTATATTATATGGCGGCCAGTGGAGACAACCATATGAAAATGCAATTGCATCGCGTTCAATTTGATGGCACCAGAAATGTTCGGTTAACAGATCCTGCCTACAATCACAATGTCATCCTATCCCCTACCGGTAAGCACTTTATAGATATCGCCCAAACCCATAATATTCCGCCTTTTATGAATCTTGTGGATGCCAAAGGGAAGGTCATTTCAGAAATCTTAAAAACCGATCTATCAAAATTCAACGAATTAGGCTTTAAAACTGTTGAAGCTTTCGAATTTACTTCTGCCGATGGTGAGACCCAACTGCATGGCATGATACATTTTCCGTCGGAATTTGACCCTACAAAAAAGTATCCACTAATTTTAAGCAATTATGGCGGACCAGGTGTTAATGCTTTTACAGAATCCTTCCGTCTCCCAAGCCCTATAACGGAATTTGGATTTTTAGTCGTGAATATAGATGGTAGAAATGTTGGCGGACGAGGTAAAGAAATGCTCGATAAGCTATATGGCAATTTAGGAATTGTTGAAATGGATGATTTTGCTGCTGGCATCAAATCACTTTACCATCGTCCGTATGTGGACAAAACACGAGTTGGAGTTTATGGCACCTCGTATGGTGGAACAGTTGCGGCAATGAGCATACTAAGATTTCCCGAAATTTATCATGTAGCAGTAGCCAATTCGGCTGTAACCGATTGGAGAAATTATGACAATATATATACCGAACGGTACATGAATTTATTGGAAAACAATCTAGAGGGTTATGAAGCTTCCAATTTAATGAACTACGCAAATAACTTGGAAGGGGAATTAATGATCTTTTACGGTACAAACGATAATAATGTACATCCCGCAAATTCATTGCAACTAATACAGGCTTTACAGAAAGCAGAAAAAAGCTTTGAAGTTCAAGTGGGTCCAGACCAAGGCCATACTGCGGTGAACTTTGAGAGAATGATGGAGTTTTTTATTCAGCATTTGATTTTGAAGTAACATACTTAAAATAGCTTCATGTTATATGCTGAATTATCTTGGCAGGTTTGTAGATTGCATTGAAGTCAGATAGTCTTTGTTTTTCGCTGTAGTATCGCGGTTAAATGCCAAAAATACGGAAGTAGAATTCAACGAAAACCGCATTGTTATTTACTAAGGCGAGATCCATGTTTTTCAGGATGCTATTTTAATCTTGATTATATTTGTAAAGTCTTTGCCCACACATCCTTCTGAAAATTCGATTTATATGAACCATTCCAAACTCTTAGTCTCCGTCTTTTTTCTTTTGATATTTGCCTGTAAAAAAACGACTCAAAAAGAGCAAAGAGAATTAATTTCTACTGATCACCAATTAGAAAAATCGATCGAAAAGAAAACGGATAGCATTTATAAAACAAGAAAAGTCTACGTTCCCGTTTATTCTGACATTTACCAACGCACACGAAATGAAAGAACATTGCTCACTTCAACCCTAAGCATTCATAATACCAGCGAGACAGATACATTATATCTCAGTCGTATTGATTATTACAATACCGAAGGAAAGTTGGTTCGAAAATATATAGAATCGACCATTTTCCTAACCACGTTTGAAACTTTGGAATATGTTGTAGATGAAGAGGATAAAACAGGTGGATCGGGCGCCAATTTTATAATTGAATGGTATGGAAACGAAAAGCTCAATCCCATTTTTCAAGCTGTCATGATCGGTGGTTTGGGCAACAAATCATTTTCATTTACCACAGAAGGCGTGGAGGTAGAATGAGATTTGACATGCTGCACAAATTAAAAAGTGTTTAGAAATTTGATATCACATCATTGTGAAATGTCCTTCTTCGCATAACATAACACAAAATCCCATAATTTTAATTATTAATGCTTTAACTAGCATATTTATATCTCTATAATGGTATAAAGTAGTTAAGTTTTTCTTAAATACTCCATAAACTTCCTTAGTCGCCCTTTATTTTATTCTTTAAGCAGTAGTTTTGTACTTTATTAAAAAACAAAAACACAATTATGAGTCAAGTAAAAGTAAATGACACAGTAAAAGTACATTACACGGGTAAGTTAACCAATGGTCAAGTTTTTGACAGTTCTTTAGAGCGTGAGCCTTTAGAAATTACGGTCGGCGAAGGTAAACTGATTCCGGGTTTTGAAAATGCTCTCCTCAACATGCAAGTGAACGAGAAAAAAACAGTCGAAATTGGAAAAGAGGAAGCTTATGGTGACATCCAAAAAGAACTCTTTCATCAAGTTACAAAAGATCAATTGCCTCAAGATATCCAGCCAGAAGTTGGCATGGGATTAGCTTCCAAAGCGCCTGATGGCACTGAGCACCAGTTTAGAGTGGTTGAAGTTCAGGAAGATCATATCGTTGTAGATGGAAACCATCCATTAGCAGGTCAAGATTTAGTTTTCGATTTAGAATTGGTTGAAATCAAATAAATCAGATATATTTTTATTTCAAAAAGCCATTTACTTATCGTGAATGGCTTTTTTAATTTAGGTGCTATAAATTCAGATCTGCGTCTATAATTTGATGATCTAAATACATTAGACCGTCAAATTCTTCACAACTGATCCAAGCCTTATAAAAGGCAGAAAAGAGTTTTCAAATATGAGTGGGTCCTAATTCAAGAACGTCAGGGTCCGACCGGCTCGGGCGGGCAAACCCATGAAGTATGAATAAGGAATTGCCTTTTTGATCGAGGTGAGCTTCGGACCATTAAAACCCACTGGTGGAAATAAAGGCGATACTGGCGTACACTTCGACCGAATGAAGGAGTTTTTCATTCAGCACCTGATTCTAAAATAGCAACTTATAATGGTGGTACTTTCTAAATCATAGATTATGTTAAGTGTAAATACCAATGTAAACAGCGTGGAAACACCATCAGAGTTGATTAATCCAAAAAACACTATCTAAAACCCCAGAAACTCAAGAGACTACATTAAGCTTTTATTAATTTCAATTTAATCTTCACAAAAATATCGTTTAATAACTTTTACTGATGTTGGCTTAATTTAATTTCTATCCTCGGTACTCAATTAACCCTGAAAGGATAGACAATTGATATTCTTATTTTAAATTCGGTCAGTTAATCAGTCTTTTTTTTGATTGCAATAGGTCATTACAGCTCTAAAAATTTGTTCTCTTATTGGGCTGAGATTATAATACGACCGATTTAGCAATAATCCCATGTTCTGACGGTTTATTAATAGAACAATCGACAAGTCGTATTGTGGAATAACGACAATGCTTGTCCCCGTAAAACCCGTGTGTCCATAACTGCCGCTTGGTGCATTCTTCATAAAAGAATTGGTAGCGTCCATTGCCCATCCCAATCCATTTTTAAATTTATCTTGGGTTAAAAATAAACTGATGGTCTTTTCAGATATAAATTGAAGATTTCCTGCTTGACCATTATTTTTTAAAACATCAAGTACTTTTTGTAAGTCAGAAACAGTAGAAAAAAGCCCAGCATGCCCCGAAATACCGTTGCTGGCGTACCAGGCATTGCCGTCATTCACTTCACCTTTTAAGGTATAATTGCGCCATCCATTCCATTGGTCAGGACTGATACTATCTATCGAAAATCCGAGAACCGGATCAGATACCATCCTTTTCTCGTAAGGATTACCGTGGGATGTGGCGGATATTTTAATCTCAATTCCGTTTTTTAACGGATTGAACATAGTGTGCTCCATCTTAAGGGGCTTAAAAATATTTTGATACATAAATTGCTCTAAGGTCAGTTTTGATACAGTTTCAACAATCTCTCCTAACAAAATAAACCCTAAATCACTATAATGCCTGCCGCCACCTACGGGGTATTTTAAAGGTAGATTATCAATAAGCTTATAGACTTCCTGTTTGTTATTGCCAAAATAATATAGGGGGTACCATTCATAAAGCCCTGAGGTATGGCTTAACAAATGTCCAATGGTTATTTTACTTTTTTCCGGAGAATCAAAGGCCTTAATATATTTTACTACAGGATCTTCAATATTTATAAGCCCCGAATCAACCAGCAACATTATAGAGGTAGTGGTACCGATAACTTTTGTAAGTGAAGCAATATCGTAAAGATGATCAACGGTTGTTTTTTCAGGATTGGCAAGAATTTGATGATTAAACTCCTTAATAGAGGCATAACCATAAGCCTTTTTATGAATCTCTTGATTGCCTTGCTTTATTAAAATAACTGCTCCTGGAATTTTAGAATTATCTATTGAGGCCTGCAAAATAGTATTGATTTCGGAAATAAGTTTTTCTTTATCATTCTTGTTTTGCCCAAAGGAGGTATGGTAAAGTAAGAGCAATGAAATAAATGATAGAATTATTTTTTTAGGCATAAATAATTTATTTAGAATAGCTACAATAAACATATTTTAATAAAAACGAAGACACATCTCTTTATCACTGGGCATTAATCAAAAATAGTACAACGTGACATTGAAAGATGCCATATTTCAAAAAATACATTTTTATGAACATTATAAAGATAGAACCAAAATAAATTAACAAAAAACGATTTAAAATAGCAAAAACATCATATAAAACTTATTAAATTTTTATATTTTTCGACCAACTAACCAATAATTCTATTCCAATGAAAATAACCGATGAAAGGCTCTTACATGGTAAGTGTTTTCGATTTTTGAGCAGCTTTTTATTGTTGTTCATGTTTGGCTTTGGCTCATATAGTCAATCAACTTATACATTACGAGGTAATGTAAAAGATAATTTAGGCGGACCAGCAATGGGTGTTACGGTTCAAATTAAAAACACAAATCATGGAGCAATAACTGACTTTGCTGGCAACTACGACTTAAGTGCGACAATTGACGCAGGAAGTTACACACTTGTCTTCAGATCGTTAGGACTTTCAACTAAGGAGGTGAAAATTACTTTAGGCCAACAGACTGATGTCGTGACTGATGTCGTTATGGCTGATGATATTTTGGGATTGGATCAAGTAGTCATCACGGGTGCAGGAGCATTGACAGCCAAAAAACAACTTGGTAATACCATTTCAAGTGTTAAAGGTTCCGTAATTTCTGAATCTGGCGCTACTGATATTACTGGAGGTCTTTCAGGAAAGCTCGCTGGGATTCAGGTAACCCAAAATTCAGGTGATCCCGCTGCAGGTATCAGTGTAAGGTTAAGAAGTGCGAGCACGGTTAATGGAAGTTCAGATCCATTATATATTATTGATGGAGTAATTGTTAATAATAATTCCACAGATGTTTTGGGCACAACTAGTGTTGTTCAAAACAGGCTGTCTGATATAAGTCCACAAGATATAGATAGAATTGAGGTCATAAAAGGAGCTGCTGCCGCTGCAATATATGGCTCGCGGGCAAGTAACGGTGTCGTGCAAATTTTTACTAAAAAAGGGAAAACTGGAAAACCGGTGATCACTTTTTCTACTAGCATGAATTTCAACTCTTTAAGAAAAAAGCGTGATTTTAATCAGGAACCTTTAGACTGGGCTTCTAGTGACATTACTAATCTTACCACAGTTGCCGCAACAAGATATGACTATCAAGACATGGTGTTTCAAAATTCAATGGGAACCGATAACTACGTTTCCCTATCTGGAGGGAGTGAGAATACCGATTATTTTGCGTCATTTTCATATTTAAACAATGATGGGATTCTTAAAAGTACAAATTATGAAAGACAAGGTGGTAGAATTCGGGTCAATCAAGTCTTTAATGATTGGATATCCGCATCTTTTGGAACATATTTTTCAACAAGCAACAGTCAAGACCAACCTAATGGTGGTTATGTTGCTGGGGTGCTGCCAACGATATTATTTACAAATAATACGATAGATCCAAAGCCCGATGCAGACGGTAACTATCCAACGATGACGTTCTATCCAAATATTTTGGAATACATAAACACCTTCGATTTCAATCAAAAGAACAATAGAACTATTAGTGATTTACAGCTTAACTTAAAGCCTACAGATGGACTTAAAATCACCTATATTCTTGGTTATGACAATTCAGAGTCAATTGGAAACTCCTATATACCTATAGGAACTACTACAATGGTAATTGGTAGTGCAAGCACTACGACTGTTAGTACAAAACAATTCAATAGTGATTTAAATGGTTCTTTTGACAAGGATATTAACGATATTTTAAAATCAACAACTACAGTAGGGTTTTCTTGGCAATCAGATCAAACGATGTATCGTTCTATTTCAGGAAGCGGATTGGCATTAGGGGTTAAAACCACGGATGGTGCTGCTTCAATTTCTACGAATGAAAGTAGAAGTGAGAGATCGTTCTGGGGAGGCTTTTTACAGCAGACTTTTGGAATAAGCGGAAAGCTTTTTCTGACAGGAGCCATTAGACTAGATGGATCTTCGGTATTTGGCAAAGATGAAAGAAATCAATTATACCCTAAAGCAAGCATGTCATATTTAGTTTCAGAAGAAGATTTCTGGAAGGACAATCTGGCATCTTCAATCAATAGTTTTAAGGTAAGGGGTGCTTGGGGTCAAGCGGGGAACCTAACAGCCATCGGACCATTTGATAGGTTGTCAAACTATTCGGCTATTAGTATCGATGGAAGTTCCGGTTTAATTGCTCCTACTCAATTGGGTAATGCTAATCTAAAACCTGAAAGACAGACAGAGTTAGAGTTTGGTATTGATATGGGATTGTTTGACAATAGGATAGGTTTAGAGCTAACCTATTACAAACAAGACATTGAGGACCTTCTTTTGGCAAGAACACTGTCACCTTCTACAGGTTTTGGTTCAAGGGTTGAAAATATAGGGATCATGACAAATAGAGGTTTTGAAGCAATGATTACGGCAACTCCTATTCAAACCAATAATTTTAGTTGGACAATTACAGGGACTTATTCTACAAACAAAAATGAAGTAAATAATATTGAAGGAGAGCAATTTGGTATTGGGAACTTTGGTTTTTCAGTTGCTAAGAACGGACAACCTTTAGGCGTCTTCTATCAAGGTTTTTATGCAAGAAATCCAGATGGCAGCCTACTATTAACACCAGGAGGTTTGCCTCAGAGAGAGAAAGGCTCACTTGATGCAAACGGCAATCCAGTTCCAGAGAGAGATGGTACAGGTCAACCTAGTGGAGCAAATTTAAGTAAGGTCATTGGAGATCCAAATCCTGACTTTACAGCCTCTTTGACTAATGAACTAAAATATAAAAACTTTTCTTTTAGAATGCAGTTTGATGCTGTTCAAGGAGGTGACGTTTTAAGTTGGGATACACGTATGTTCTATCGATTTGGAGGAGGTCCGGAAACAGCTAAGGAATTAAGAGGAGAGAGTGTAAGGGGAACTGGAGCGGCTAAGTTTGGAATTGCAGAATCTTATATTGAAGATGGATCTTATATAAAACTTCGAGAATTGTCCACCTCCTATTTATTAAAAGACCCTTTTAAGGGGGTGAATAGTATTAAATTCACCATATCTGGACGTAATTTGTTTTCAATCGACAATTTCTCAGGTTACGATCCTGAAGTAAATATGGATGGGCAAAGCAATGGTTCTAGAGGAGGTGTTATGGGACTGGTTCCTATTCCTAGGGTAATCAAGCTTGGCCTCATTGCTTCATTTTAAGTATCATAATCAAAAAACAAAAAAAGATGAAACATATAAAGTTATATACAATCATAGGTGTTTTGCTTATCGGTAGTGGTCTATTCACTGCTTGCGACACCGATTTTGAAAACCCGAACAATCCAACAGAAGATGTTGTTTTAGGGACTAAAGGAGGTCTTTTTGCTTTAGCTACTGGTATCAGGCAATACTATTCAGTATTTGCTTTGAGACAAATAATTGAAGCTCCAGGCATTACAACAAGAGAGTTGGGAGTAACCAATACATTTTTAAATATTAATGAATTGGCCAGAGGAGGCGCTGAATTACCTAGTGAAAGTGGCGGTATCACCAATCCTTGGATTGTTTTTCTACGAGCCAAAGGAATGTCTGAATCACTAATTGAAGGCGCAAATACAGTAGAACTTTCAAGTGGAACAAAAAGCGGATTATTGGCTTATGGCAATTTATTTAAAGCAATGTCTTTAGGCTCCCTAATTGAAATGTTTGAGCAAGTCCCGATCAACAACTCCGCTGATGGTGCAGCTCCATTTAGTGATAGAGCAACCGTGTTGACCACTTGCATTGCATTGTTAAAGGAAGCACGGGATGTACTGGCAACAACACCAATGTCGGATGAGTTTAAGTCATCGGTTCTATGGTCTGAATTTAATATGGAAAAAACAATCAATGCTTATCTATCGCGATATGAGTTGATGGCAGGCAATTATGATGGAGCAATAGAGGCAGCTAATGCCGTATTAAATAATAGTGATGCTACAATTTCAATGTGGGTTTATGACGCTAACAACCAAAATCCTATTTGGAATAGAACGGTCAATTCGACCGATTTAAAACCGCAAACAAATTTTGGGTTATTAGGAGCTTATGTGCCCGAGGCAGGTGACGAGCGTGTTGGTTTTTATCTAGGCGCTGATCTTGGCTTTGCCAATGCAGACGCTGGAGGACAAGCGATTAGTGAGATGCTTGGTTTTTTTGCTACCAATACATCGTCTATTCCAATGTACCTACCTGGTGAAATGCTATTAATTAAAGCAGAAGCCTATGCAAGAAAAGACATATTAGACAAAGCAGTTGAGCAATTGAATTTAGTTAGACAAAAAAATAATGACCCACTTGGTGTCAATGCTAACCTTCCTGCTTGGGCAGGTGATGAAACCAACCAGAATGCTATTTTAGAAGAGATATATAAAAACAGAAGTATCGAGCTTTTTTTAACAGGGTTGAGGTTTGAGGACAGTAAAAGGTTCCATCCTAATTTTGTTGTTCCTATGGAATCTAATACAACAAATGAAAGGAACAGAAATTATTACCCTTATCCGTCAATAGAACGGGAGAATAATCCAAATACGCCTGCAGACCCTTCGATTTGAAATTCTAGAATGAAATGACGAACCTTATGATGACATCCAAAAAGAACTCTTTCATCAAGTTACAAAAGATCAATTGCCACAAGATATTCAGCCAGAAGTTGGCATGGGATTAGCTTCCAAAGCGCCTGATGGCACTGAGCACCAGTTTAGAGTGGTTGAAGTTCAGGAAGATCATATCGTCGTAGGCGAAAACCATCCATTGGCAGGTCAAGATTTAGTTTTCGATTTAGAATTGGTTGAAATCAAATAAATCAGACATATTTTTATTTCAAAAAGCCATTTACTTATCGTGAATGGCTTTTTTAATTTAGGTGCTATAAATTCAGATCTGCGTCTATAAATCTGATGCTCTAAATACATTAAACCATCAAACCTTTTACTTCCTCAAAATCCAATCCACCATAAGTTCCCGAACTCATCAACAACAAGACCTTGTTGTCGAAATTTTGTGAAAACAGAAAATTCTTAAAATCGTCAGGATTGGTATAAATAATCAAGTCGTCTCTTTCAAAAGCATTGGCAATTTGCGCTTGCGTCACTTCCTTCAGTTTTTTAATTTCAACCGCATGCGGCGAATAAAACACAACGGCTACATCGGCTGCATCCAAGGTGCCTTTATATTCTTTTAAAAAATTGGCATTCAAGCTGCTGTAGGTATGCAATTCTAAACAAGCCACGACAGATCTATCGGGAAACTGTTCTTTTACAGCATTGGTGGTTGCCTTAACTTTACTTGGAGAATGTGCAAAATCCTTAAATGCAATACTTTTTTCACCCTCCCCTATTTTTTCAAGACGTTTGCTGGCTCCTTTAAAACTGGCGATGGCCTCATAAAAGTCGTCTTCATCCACCCCCATATGTTGGCAAATCCATTTGGCACCAGCCAGGTTGTTTAAGTTGTGTTTTCCAAAAACCTCAATTGGCAAAGGCCCTTCAGGAGTATCCAAAAGGGTTTCTCCATTGACCACGCTGTATTCTGGTGTGTGATAAGGTAATTTTCTGATGGTGTTTTCTGAAGCCTCCACCACTCTTTTGACTTCGTCATCTTCTTCATTATAAGTAATGCTTCCACCCTTAACAATGCTATCCACAAAGATTTTAAACTGCTCGACATATCCTTCATAGGTCGGAAACACATTGATATGATCCCAAGCAATCCCGCTCAATAACGCAATATTGGGTTGGTACAAATGGAATTTCGGTCGTCTGTCAATCGGCGAACTCAGATATTCATCACCTTCCAAAACGATAAAATCATTGTCATCCGTCAATTTTACCATCACATCAAAGCCTTCCAATTGCGCGCCCACCATATAATCAACATCCCTATCGTGATAATCCATCACATGGAGAATCATTGATGTAATAGTCGTTTTTCCATGACTGCCGCCAATCACGACTCGGGTTTTATGTTTCGACTGCTCGTACAAAAACTCTGGGTAGCTATAAATTTTCAAGCCCAATTCCTGTGCTCTCAGCAGTTCAGGATTATCAGCTTTGGCATGCATTCCCAAAACCACGGAATCAATAGAACTATTTATTTTTTCAGGAAACCAGCCAAAGCTTTCTGGAAGCAAACCTTGCTGATCCAATCTTGTTCTAGAAGGCTCATAAATTTCATCATCACTTCCTGTTACCTGATATCCTCTATTGTGTAACGCAATGGCGAGATTGTGCATGGCACTGCCACCAATGGCTATAAAATGTACGTTCATAGTTTAATTTTGAAGAGTTCAAAGATAGTTTTTTTGATGCGAATGGCGAATGATTTTATTTATGAAGATGGAAAGTAATTACACAGAGACACGCTGAGTTAGGCGGAGTGTCACAGAGAGTTTAATAAGAATATTCGTGTATTCGTGGCAATTTAAGATTAAAGTTTACGAATGGCCGTTTTTTCCGACTGAAAAACTTCGTTCTGGGGCAATTCAGTAATGGCGAGTTCGATATACTTCAACGCATCAGCCTTATTGTTTTTGAGTTTGTAAATCTGCGCCAAACGGTAATTTGCCCATGCTTTTGACACCTCATCCTTCACTGAGTAATTCGTGATATAATTGTGTAAGTACTTTTCACCTTTGACCAATTGAATATTATATTCCGCAGCCATCTTCCCTATATGGTAATTTAGATTATTACTACCATGCTTCTTCTGAGCGGCTTCCAAATTGGCAATGGCTTTATCTGGTTCTTTTTGGGCTTCATATAAATTGGTAAGTTTCTCGTAACAAACTAAGGATCCACCTTCCATCACGGCCAACTTAAAATATTTTTCAGCGGTTTTTAAATCGTTATCGTATTGATAGATATAGCCTTTTGCCAGATAGCCATCTACCTTAGAAAGATTCTGCAATTCATCAGCATATTTAAGGGATTTGGTCATGCTACCTCCAACAATCCCTGGCAATTGCATATACAATTCTACCAATGCCCAACGGGCTTCAATATGTTTTGGATCAAGATCTGCGGCCGTAATAAATGCCTGCTTTACATCACCGATAATCGATAGCGCCTTCATCTTATTAACCGACAAGGCTTTCATGCCCAAAGCACCACCGTATTTGTAATGATAATTAGCTGTTTTAGGGCTCGCTTTTACCAATTTTTTATAGTTCTCAATAGCTCCATCCCATTTCTTCTGATGCCCATATGCATCTCCCAAAAGCTCAATACCTCTAAGGTTATTAGGGTTATCCTTCACGTAATTGTTCATCAACACTTCCGCTTTAGAAAATTGTTGGTCAGCGAAAAGTTGTTCGGTTTTTTGAATATCTGTCTGACTTATTGCCGATACCGAAAAAAATAAAATGTAAATAATGAATCTCATCCTGAAGTTTCTGAATTCAAAAATAAACATTCTCATGCATTGTTATCTAATCTTTTACAACTCATTTATATCAAAACCCTTGGAATTCCAAATACATATTTTAATTGCATAAGAAGCCAAAACAGGCCAATATAGATTTATCATATTCTTGCAAACATATATTCTCAGAATCATAAGGGTCAAGTCTTGATTCCCGCATTCAAAAAATTTACGGACAGGAAGGCTTGATTCTAAAAACGAAGCGGTCTTGACTCCTTTATCACATATTATTAATTGTTATGGTATTGTTTTTGCTTAATGATAAAAAATAATAAAGTTAACTTCAGAATTCGTTAACTTCACTCAATCAAATGTAGGCGTGACGTATTTCCTCTTTTTTAAAAGATCCAATGGCATTAGCTTACGTACAAATCCATGTTAAGGATTCAAATCTATTCAAATGATGAAACAGTTTATAACTCTATTTATGGTCATATTTTTTGCAAATTTTGCACAATCCCAATCCAATAATTATGAAAAATTATGGAAAGAAATTGAAAAATATGAAAATGAAGGTTTGACCAAATCTGCCTTACAGGTTACCGAACAAATTGCCAAATTGGCTGTTGCCGAAAAAAATACAGTTCAACATATCAAAAGTTTATTGTATAAAAGTAAGTACGCACTAATTTTAGAGGAAGACGCACAACTTAAAATTATCAACGATTTTAAATCACAAAGTGCCTCCAGCGATATTCCAACCAAAAATATTCTTGAAAATATGCTCGCCAATTTATACTGGCAGTATTTTCAGCAAAACCGCTATCAATTCTATAACCGAACCCATACCGAAAGCAAAGTTGATGCTGAAGATTTCAGAACCTGGGACCTTCAAACCTTGTTTGAAGAAATTGATGCCCATTATCAAAATTCGCTTAAAAACGGATTGATTCTTCAGGAAACGCTGTTGGTTAATTATAACGATTTATTACACAAAGCGAATGGATCAAAGCTATTCAGACCTACTCTCTTCGATTTTTTGAATCACAATGCCTTAGCTTTTTACCAAACCGATGAAACCAGCATCACTCAACCTGCCTATAAATTCCTGATTGATAATCCTGAGTTCCTATCGGATGCCAAGACTTTTTCAGGGTTGGACATCACCCACCGAGATTCCACATCCTTACAATTTAAAGCTTTAAAGATTTACAAAAATTTAATCGCTTTTCACCTTAAAGACAAAGAACCTTACGCTTTGGCGGATGTCAATATCCAACGACTTCAGTTCGTTAAAAACAATGCCACATTTAGCGATAAGGATGCTGTTTATTTGAAGAGTCTCCAACAAGCTTCAGCCGCGTATAAAGACCATGAAGTCTCTGCCCTTTACGATTTCGAAATAGCATCATTATACCATCAACAAGGTCAAGGTTTTGATGCTAAAACCAATGTGGATGCACGTTGGAAATTTAAAGATGCCATTGCGATTTGTGATGCGGTCACGCAAGATTTCCCAAGAAGTAAGGGCGCAGAAAAATGTGCTGTTTTAAAGAATCTTATTTTGAAACCCACTTTGCAACTGACTGCAGAAAACAATATCCCCATTCAAAGCAACAGTTTGATATTGGTACGCTATTCAAATTTGAACCATTTAAAGTTTAAAGCATATCGGCTTTCACCATCCCAGTTAGACAGTTTCAATAAAACCTACCGTCAGGACGAACGATTCGCATTTATCAAAAAACTAAGAGTCTCGGAAGAATGGGACAGCCCACTCAATAATGAAAATGACTTTCAAGTACATACTACTGAGGTGGTCCTTCCTAAACTGAATAACGGACAGTATCTTATTGTGGCCACACCTGATTTCTCAAACGATGAGTTATTCGCCCATAAAACTATTCAAGTGACCAATATGGCGTTGGTGACAAAATCAGATACAAATAGAGAATTGTTCCAATTGATCAATAGAAACAATGGTCAACCTCTTGGAGGTGCAAACGTGTCGGTTAGATACCAAATCAATTATAATAACGAGTACAAAACGCAAGATTTCCTAACGGATAAAAACGGCGAATTCAGCATGGAGAATTCCAAGAACCGCTATTATAATATGAATATCACAGCGGTCAACAATTCAGACACTGCATACTTCAAAGATTATTATAGCAGAAGTTATTATAACGATGACGATGGTCAAGAGCCGATCAGTTATACCCCATTTTTATTCACAGATCGAAGTATTTACAGACCCGGTCAAGTCGTCTATTTTAAAGGGATAGCCACTAAAACAGAAAACAAAAAAACCACGGTTTATGCCCACCAATCGGTAAAAGTGACCCTTAAAAATGTCAATGGCGAAGTGGTCAAGGAATTAGAACTCAAAACCAACGAATTTGGTTCGGTTTCTGGAGAATTCATCCTGCCAAATAATGGATTAACCGGCCAGTTTAGTCTTGAAATCTACGCTGGGAATTATGGTTATGCCAACATTTCGGTTGAAGAATACAAACGTCCAAAATTTGAAACTAAATTGCTTCCGATAACCGAAACCTTCAAAATCAATGATTCTGTAACCGTAAAAGGAAATGCTTTAGCCTACGCTGGCAGTACGATAACGGACGCAAAAGTAGTCTATCGCGTGCACAGAAAAGTCCAATATCCACGATGGTATTACTGGTACAGACCGTGGTTTAACAGTGAACCTCAGGAAATTGCCCATGGCGAAAGCATGACCGATAAAGACGGTAATTTTGAAATAAAATTCAAAGCTATTCCTGATGAAAGTGTAGACAAAAACAGTCTCCCGGTATTTAATTATGAAATCACTGCTGATGTCACCGATCTCAATGGCGAAACTCGCAGCGCCACCACTATTGTGAATGTTGGCTACCATGCACTTTTAGCAAACATAAGTATAAAAGGACAGTTGGATAAATCGAAAATAGAACACCAACTTTCTATAAGCACAAAAAACTTGAACGGCGAGTTTGTTGTTGCTCAAGGCACTGTCAAAATTTATAAACTCCAATCTCCCAAAGAAGTTTTAAGACCACGCCCGTGGCCTGCACCAGATTATCACGCCTTATCCCGCGAAGAATTTAAAAAAATATTTCCGCATGAAGTGTATCAAGATGAGCATAATCCCGAAACATGGGAGAAAGGCAAGATGGTATTTGAGACCAATTTTGACACTTCGAAATCGAAGGAAATCAAATTGGAAAGTCTTAAAAAATGGGAGTCCGGCAATTATATCATCATTTTAGAAAGTCAAGATCGATTTGGACAATTAGTGACGGATCAAGCGCGGACTTTTGTATTCAGCCCAGATGACAAAATGCTTCCGGATAATCAGCTGTTTAGTGTTAGCACAGATCAGTCCACATATAAAACAGGTCAAAATGTGATCATAACTTTTGCTAGTGCTGCGCAAAACCTGGTCGTTACCGTGGATGTTGAAAAAGGACAAAAAATCATCAATACCTATATCGTATCGTTAAGCAACAACAAAAAAACAATTGCTATCCCTGTGACCAATGCGGATATGGGCGGATTCGCCATCCATTACAGTTATGCTGCCTTCAACAGTTTTCACTCCGGAACACAGATCATTGCAGTTCCTTATCCAAAATCGGAGTTGACCATTGAAACAAAAACGTTTAGGGACAAATTAGAGCCTGGAACAGACGAAACCTGGAGTTTCAACATCAAGGGTCCACAAGGCGATAAAGTGAGCGCTGAACTGCTGGCAAGCATGTATGATATGTCATTAGATCAGTTTCAACCCCACCAATGGCAATTTAGCCCATTATATCAACCTATTTATTATAGCCATAACCAAAGACGCGCCGTCCAAAGCTTCGGAAGTACTAATTTTAACGTCTATTTACCGACCAATAATTTGAGCTACCCTTATCAAAGTTATGATCAATGGAATTGGTTTGGGTTTTATTTTGGTCGAGGCAGATATAATATGATGCCAATGGTTAGAGGAAATGCTTCTGGTATTCAAATTGTTGAAGATCAAATGGAAGTTGAAGAATCTGTAATGTCCGAAGCAGTCGGTATTAACCGAGAAAAAAAATCATTAGCTAATGATTCTATAACAAATTCTCCTGATGATACAGATATAGCTACCAAAAACAACACCGAAGAAGATTTGCAATCTGTTGCCATCCGTAAAAACCTTCAAGAAACAGCATTCTTCTTTCCGCAATTGCAAACGGATGCCGACGGCAATGTGTCTTTCAGCTTCACAACACCTGAAGCATTGACAAAATGGAAGTTGCAACTTTTAGCGCATACCAAAACCTTAGAAAGTGCTACGTCCACTTTGGAAACCATTACTCAAAAAGAATTGATGGTCATTCCTAATGCACCTCGTTTCTTACGTCATGGTGATGTGATTTCCATCAGTACAAAAATTGCAAACCTCACTGAAAACTCATTATCTGGTGAGGTGATATTGCAGCTTTTTGACGGCATGACAGGAAATCCTATTGACGCTAAGCTTAATAATTCAGACAATAGAAAGTCATTCACAGTAGATGCGATGGGCAATACGCAAGTTTCTTGGAGTCTGACCATTCCTGATGATGTGGATGCCGTTCAATACAAAGTAATTGCGAAGTCGGGACAATTTAGTGATGGCGAACAAAACCTACTGCCTGTACTTTCAAACAGAATGTTGGTTACTGAAACTTTACCGATGTGGATACGCTCGAATGAGACACGCACTTTTACTTTGGACAAATTAGCTTCGACAAGCGCTGCCAACAGCTCCAAAACACTTAAAAATCATAAATTGACCTTGGAAATGACCTCCAATCCGGCGTGGTATGCCGTTCAGGCCTTACCTTACCTAATGGAATATCCGTATGACTGTAACGAGCAAATCTTTAGTAGATATTACGCCAACGCCTTGGCAAGTCATATTGCCAACAGCAATCCGCGAATTAAGGAAGTGTTTGATCAATGGGCTTCACAGGATGCCTTAATCAGTAATCTTGAAAAAAATGAAGAACTGAAAAGTCTTCTTATTGAAGAAACCCCTTGGTTGCGCGATGCCCAATCTGAAACGGAACAAAAGAAACGCATTGCTCTATTGTTCGACATGAACAAGATGAACAACGAACTGCAGTCGGCACAACGCAAACTTCAAAACAATCAAATGGGCAGCGGCGCTTGGGCGTGGTTTGAAGGCGGAAGACCAAACCGATTTATTACCCAGCAAATCATTATTGGTTTTGGACATTTAAAACACCTGAATGTCAATCTGAATGGAAAGGGAGAACCTACAGATGACATGATCAAAAAAGCCGTCTCCTATTTAGATACGGAATTCATTCAAGAATATAAAGACCTTCGCAAATATGACAAAAAAGTCGATTTAAGCAAAGACCATTTAAGCTATACCCAATTGCATTATTTATATATGCGCAGCTTCTTTCCTGATATTCCAAAAAGCAAAGAAGTTCAAACCATAACGGCTTACTACCAAACGCAAATCCAGAAGTATTGGTTAAGCAGATCGTTGTACGCTAAAGGGCTAATGGCAATGGTTTCACATCGTACCAAAGATTCTAAAACAGCCGATAAAATACTAAAATCCCTAAAAGAAAATAGTATCACTTCTGACGAATTGGGCATGTATTGGAAAGAGAATAAAGCGTCGTGGTTTTGGTACCAAGCGCCAATTGAAACCCAAGCGCTCATGATTGAAGCTTTTTCTGAAATTCAAAATGACGTGCGGACAATTGATAATCTAAAAATCTGGTTGCTTAAGAACAAGCAGACCAACAGTTGGGAAACAACCAAGGCTACTACCGAAGCGGTTTACGCATTGTTGCTACAAGGTAGCGATTGGTTAAGCGTGACTGAGATGGTAGATGTTAGTTTGGGTGGCGAAAAAATAGAAGCTTCAAAATTAGAAAGCGTCAAAGTTGAAGCCGGAACAGGTTACTACAAAACGGCTTGGAATGGTTCTGAAATAAAACCAGAGATGGCAAATGTTACCTTGACCAAAAAAGAGGACGGTATTGCCTGGGGAAGTCTGTACTGGCAGTATTTTGAAGATTTGGATAAAATTACCTTTGCGGAAACACCTTTGCAATTGAAGAAGAAGTTATTCTTAAAATCAAACACCGATAAAGGCGAACAACTTTCAGAAATCACTTCCCAAACCGACGTAAAAGTCGGCGATTTGGTCAGGGTGCGAATCGAATTGCGAAGCGACAGAGACATGGAATTCTTACATATGAAAGATATGCGTGCGGCAGGTTTCGAACCTGTCAATGTGTTGTCTTCTTATAAATACCAAGACGGATTGGGTTATTACGAAAGCACCAAAGATGCCGCCACCAATTTCTTCTTCGACTATTTACCGAAAGGTATCTATGTTTTTGAATACGATTTACGTGTGAACAACAGTGGCGATATGAGCAATGGCATCACGACCATTCAAAGTATGTATGCTCCAGAATTCACGAGCCATAGTGAAGGGGTTCGAGTGAAGGTGGAGTAAAAAGCAAGGAGTTGGAAGGACGGAGTTAGAAGTAAAATTTTTCGACATAATATCAAACCTAACTCAAACAAAAAATTCCTTCCTCTAAAAGGGAAGGTGGATTCATCCTGCGGATACGGGATGAAGACGGAAGGGTTTATTCAAAAGCAATGATTTAGGAACAAAAAAGAATTGTAAGGAACATTGAATTGATCCAAGTCAAAAACCACCTTGACTTCTGCTTCTCTACGAACGCAGAAGCCACTCCTCCTTAAAAAGCAGGAGAAGTTTGGGGTGTGCTAAGTTTTAAAATGTAGACAGATAACAAAATTAACCAAGAAGTTGGAAGTGATGAAAAGTTGGAAGGTGGAAATTAGGATCAAGTTAAGCTTATAGCGCTATTTTAAATCGCAATCAGCCCAAAAAATTCCTTCCCTTCAAAAGATAAGGTGGATTCATCCCGCGGATACGGGATGAAGACGGAAGGGTTTATTCAAAAGCAATGATTTAGGAACAAAAGAGAATAGCAAGGAACATTGAATTGATCCATGTCAAAAACCACCTCGACTTCTGCTTCTCTACCGAAGCAAAAGCCACTTAAAAAGGAGGAAAAGTTTGGGACGTGCTAAGTTTTAAAATGTAGACAGATAACAAAATTAACCGAGAAGAAGGAAGTGGCATAAAATTAGATTTTTAACTAAATCTTGAACCGTGTCCAATCAAAAAACTCCTTCGCTTTCAAAAGAGAAGGAGTTTTTCAGGCTCACAGAACAATAAAAGGCCGAAAGATTATCAATAAGTGAGCAATCATGATTCCCTGCATGCCGGCAAGCAGGTTGATTCTAACATCTAACTGCGACCTGTGCTGAGCGCAGTCGAAGCAAGCGGTCTTGATTCTATTAAGATTCAATCAATATACCCCATTTCTTTCATCCACTCGTTGTTGAACATTTTGCCTACATAACGACTGCCATGATCATGGAATAAAACCACCACCACATCATCTTTAGTAAAATGTTCCTTTAATTGCAGCAAACCCTTTATGGCAGCTCCCGCAGAATTTCCTAAGAACATGCCTTCCTCCTTCGCCAACAATTGAGTATAAACCGCAGCATCTTTATCGGTCACTTTTTCAAATCCATCGATGATGTCAAAATTGACATTTTTAGGAAGAATATCTTCGCCAATCCCTTCGGTGACATATGGATAGATTTCATTTTCATCAAAAATACCAGTTTCGTGATATTTTTTGAAGACACTGCCATAGGTATCAATGCCCCAAACTTTAATATCAGGATTTTGCTCCTTTAGATATTTCCCAATTCCAGAGACCGTACCCCCGGTACCTACTCCAACCACAAAATGAGTGATCTTACCACCCGTCTGCTTCCAGATTTCAGGACCTGTACTTTCGTAATGGGCCTTTGTATTGCTTAAGTTATCGTATTGATTGACATACCAAGAGTTTGGCGTTTCTTCACTCAAACGTCTGGCCACCGAATAATAACTTCTTGGATCGTCTGGTGCGACATCTGTAGGACAAACAACAACCTCAGCACCAACGGCACGCAGGATATCCATTTTTTCCTTGGATTGTTTATCGCTCATCACAAAAATACATTTGTAACCTTTTACGATGGCCACCAAAGCCAATCCCATTCCTGTATTTCCAGAAGTCCCTTCAATGATGGTGCCTCCAGGCTTCAATCGTCCGTCAGCCTCGGCATCTTCCACCATTTTAACAGCCATCCTATCTTTGACAGAATTTCCAGGATTAAAAGTTTCATATTTGGCCAAGACCAAACATGGTAAATCTTTAGTTAATTTGTTGAGTTTGACCAAGGGCGTATTTCCAATGGTTTCAAGTATGTTTTCGGCGTAGTGCATGTGTTTTATTTTAAGATTGCAAAGGTAAGCCGAATTTTTGATTTATTAAATTGCTGGATGTATTACACAGAGATGCACAGAGAAAACACGGAGATGCACAGAGTTTTTGGTGAAAGATCTGCGCAATCTACGGGGAAAACATCAAAAGTTGGCCCACTTATCTCTACCCTCTCACCACTCACCTCTCTACCCACTGCCTAATCAAACCGCATCGCCTTAACCGGAGATATTTTTGTAATAATGACTGAAGGAATCAAGAGCATCAGCAAACACACAATGAAGGTTCCTAAATTCAGAAGTAAAACATAGTCCAAATTGAGATACACCGGAGCTTCTGAAACATAATACACTTCGGGATTTAATGGTACCAATCCAAGATACTTTTGTGCCAGCAACATTCCCAATCCGATTAAATTTCCCCAGAACAGTCCCAGTCCAATCAAATAAGTGGCATTATACAAAAACACTTTCCTAATGCTCCAATTATTGCTGCCCAAAGCCTTGAGAATACCAATCATTTGTGTGCGCTCTAATATGAGCACCAATAAAGCGGTGATCATATTAATACCAGCCACAAGGATCATGATGCCGATAATGCCATAAGTATTATTATCAAAGATTTTGATCCACTCAAAAATGGAGATGTATTTTTGCTCTACAGTGGTTGCGTCAAGATCTGAAGGAATATTCTGGTAGATTTCCATTCCTTTGGCTTCAATCTGTTTGAAATCGTCAATAAACACCTCAAAATTCCCAACTTGATCTTCATCCCATTTATTGAGTCGTTGCACGTGGCGAATATCGCCCATAACAAATTTCTCATCCAATTCCTTAAATCCCGAATTATAGATCCCTACGATCTTAAAAGCTCGCAAAAAAGGCATTTCATCAATACTTTCCTTTTTAAATACAGTTTGAAAACTCTCGTCCAACTTGAATTGCAATCGGTTGGCCAAATATTGTGAGATCAGAACTTCATTGCTCATCTCACCCGAAAAATCGGGCAATCTTCCTTCAATTAGAAACTCTTTAAAATAGCGCCAATCATAATCTGAACCAACGCCTTTAAAAACGACCCCTTCAAAATCAGTGGCGGTACGAATGACCCCAAATTTGGTTGCCGTTGCCTGAACATGCCTAATTCCATCAATATTTTTAAACTCCGGATAAAAATCCTGGTGTATGCTGATTGGGATCTCAGATTCATCAGACACGTTACTGTCAAAATTGGTAATGGTCACATGCCCATTGAAGGCCACGACCTTATCTCTTATTTTTTGTTGAAGGCCAATTCCCGTGGCAATGGCGATAAGCATCACCACAATGCCAATAGCAATGGCAGCAATACCAATTTTTATTATAGGTGCTGAAACACTACTTTTATACGCTTTACTGCCTATAATTCGTTTAGCTATAAAAAACTCGTAATTCAAAATTTTAAGATGCGATTAAAGATGCTCAAAAATACAGTATTCTCGATAATAACGGCGATTGTTTTGATATTGATTTCTTGTGGAAATGGAACTAAGAGTACAAAGTATGACGTACAAAGTACAAAGATGGTCGACGGAGATCAAAAAACATACAAAAGTAAACTGCCTACTGAAGACTTGCTACTGCCGACTATAAAAGTGGGCGCCAATCAAACGGAAAAGTACTTGAGACTATTAGAAACCAAACGCGTTGGCGTGGTTGGGAATCAGTCGAGTGTTATTTTTAAGGACAAAAATCGAAAAAATGACCTCGGAGATTATACTCACCTTGTTGATTCCCTACTTAGTCTAAGCATAAACGTAAAAAAAGTATTCTCCCCAGAACATGGATTTAGAGGTACCGCCGATGCTGGCGAGAAAATTCAGGATGGTCTTGATCCAAAGACAGGGCTGCCCATCATTTCACTTTATGGCGACAATAAAAAACCAAAACCAGAACAGCTCAAAGGCTTGGATATTTTAGTATTTGACATTCAAGATGTGGGCGTCCGATTTTATACCTACATCTCAACTTTGCATTATGTCATGGAGGCTTGTGCGGAGGCCAATATTCCAATTATTATTTTTGACAGGCCCAACCCAAATGGGCATTATATAGATGGTCCTATTTTAGAAAAAGCAAATACGAGTTTTGTGGGAATGCATCCTATCCCAATTGCTCATGGGATGACCATTGGTGAATACGCCAAAATGATCAATGGTGAAAAATGGTTGAAAAATGAGGTTCAATGTCAATTGACCGTTATTCCGATAACAAATTACACACACCAATCGCCCTATAGTTTACCTATTAAACCATCGCCAAACTTACCGAACGATCAAGCCATTGCCTTATACCCAAGCCTGTGCTTTTTTGAAGGCACCAACGTGAGTGTTGGACGTGGTACAGATAAGCAATTCCAAGTATTTGGAAGTCCCGATTTGGATAAAAAGCACTTTACTTTTAGTTTCACACCGCAACCTAATGAAGGTGCCAAAACACCACCTCAACAAGGAAAAACATGTTATGGCAAAAATTTAACGGAAGTCGATGTAAAACCAGGTATAAACTTACATTATGTAATTGAAGCCTATACACATACTGCGGATAAAACCAAATTCTTTAATTCGTTTTTTGTAAAATTGGCCGGCACTACAAAACTTCAGGAACAAATAGAGAAAGGTCTTTCTGAAAAGGAAATTAAAGCCACTTGGGCAAAAGGACTTGAAGATTTTAAAAAAACTCGCAGTAAATATGTGCTCTATTCATAAATTGGATAAACCACTATCGATTGGAAAACCACAGGTTTATATTGCCAGATTGAAACTCTGCTTCATGAAATAGCTGGAAAAAAAATATGAGAAAACACATCATTATGCGTGTACCCGCCCCTGGCTAATCGGGCAAGTTCGTAGCTAAAACATTGATAGAAACTAAAGTCGCTGCAATAAATCCCGAGAGCCATCTGAAGCAGGGTCTTAACTTTAGATTAGAGAATAAAAATCGTCAAGTATAAAGCCTCTGTGGCTTGACCAGATATTTTTGAAGGGGCTATAAATGAAGATTAGCAATCAATTCGGCTTTTCTCAAGTTGACTAAAGAAACTTTACTTTTCCACAACTCCGAATTTTTCTCATCTTTTCTCAGTTGATAGGCCGCATAATAGAGAAAAGCGAGTTGGGAATCAGTAGTTTCATCAATTTCTGAAGTATCAAATTTTTTCAGCAACCTTAACACCTTTCTCGGTCTATTTTGAAGAAGATATTGTGACCACCTTAATAAATTGATCTTATCTTTAAAGTCTTTCTTATCACTTATATCACTTGTTAACAAATATCTATCGGCATCATCCAAATAGATAATGGATAAATTAACAATATCCTTTCTTGTGTTTTTATTGACCAATATCGCATAATCCATATATTTTGAAGCCAATCGAAAGGCGGTGCTAAAATCTTTATGCTCCACATAATTACGCAATTCCGCGTTTAAAAAAGAAGTATTCAGACCATAATTAGTTATGAATTCTGTCAAATTAAAATAGGCTTGAGGAGAAACGGACGTATTGACGATATTAAAATTAACATCCATAATCTTAATATTATCATCTTCAAATTGCGCCAAATAACTCCTACTTCTGCTATCCTTTATAGCATCATATAATTCACCATAAAGGTTTTCATCGACCTTCACCGGCACAAAATATTTCCAGATAATCTGGTTGATCTCGTCATTTTTAAACAAATCGTCAAAAAGGATCTCGTTCCCATTTGTATCATGCATGATTACAGGATAAGGGATTGAAGTGGCATCCTTCCACATCATGAATAAAAATTTATCCTGAACCAAAGCAATGCGTTTTGCCGCATCCAGAGAGGTCATCCATTCTTGAGATATGCAAATATTGGACGTTGCTATGGTTAACAGTAAAAACAGAATTCCTCTTTTCATGGTTATTGGTTTATATTTTTTGACCTCGTTTCATTACTACTATACTATTGAATAACAATGACAAATCAACTACATTTTTATTGTGAAATTAGTAATTATTTGACATCTCTACCGATTATCCAAACCATGCACACTATATATGTTTCAAATGCCCACGTAATGAACCAAAAATCATACAGTTCTTAAAATATACAATGTTTCATTTTGGACTATTCGAAAGAAGGTTTCATTTTCCTAATGCGTATATTTGTCGCCCTATGAGATTCTATACGAAGTCTTATATAGCGTAAAAATAACACATTTAGAACTTAATATTTCCATCAATAGGGAAATGAAAAAAAAATTCAATGAGAGATATATTTGGAAAAGCATTATTGGATTATTATAACGGGAATTATACTGAAGACGTTTACACGGCTACAAATATCTCTGATGAAGATGAACTGCCCTTACCATTTCTCTTCAGAAACTATGAGGAAATGCCCATATTAGAGAAGAAAGCCATGGGAATGGCCAAGGGAAGAGTATTGGATGTTGGTTGTGGTGCAGGAAGTCATGGCTTGTATCTTCAGGAACAAGGTTTTGATGTCAAGGCTATTGACGTTTCTAAAGGTGCCATTGAGGTTTCACGAAAACGCGGACTTAAGAATGCCGAAGTTATTGCTCTTTTAGATGAAACTGAGAAGTTTGACACCATCTTACTTTTGATGAACGGTTCCGGAATCTTTCAAGAACTCTCAAAAGTCCCACTCTATTTGAATCATCTTAAGTCCCTTCTAAATCCTGGGGGTCAAATTCTCCTCGATTCTACAGATATCATTTACATGTATGAGGATGAGGATGGCGGGATTTGGCAAGACCTGAACGCCAATTACTACGGCGAACTCGATTATCTTGTGAGTTACAAAGGCGAATCGGAACCATTGACCACGTGGCTTTACATCGATTTTGAAACTTTAGTAACGGCCTGCAAATCGGTGGGATTAGAATGCGAATTGGTGATGGAGGGTGAACATTATGATTATTTGGCACGAGTTTATTAACGGTTATTACACAGAGATTCGCGGAGAAGTCACAGAGGTACGCAGAGAATTAATTGTAAATTAAGGTATTTCTGTATAACTCCTCTGTGCAACTCTGTGTAATAATTAAAGAAATAGCAGGTATTTATTGCTTCTCCCCGCCCACAAAGGTTCCCTCCACTTTAATGTTCGGGATATCATGAATATCTATGGTCATAATATCTTTATCAAGGATGATAAAATCGGCAAATTTACCTTTTTCGATGCTTCCCTTTTCGTTTTCCTCAAAATTGGAATACGCCGCCCAAATGGTCATTCCTTTTAAAGTTTCTTCGCGGGTCAATGCATTTTCCATTTGGTAACCACCTTCTGGAAACGACTCCAAATCTTGACGCGCCACTGCCGCATAAAACGTTAAAAACGGACTCACCTGCTCCACCGGGAAATCAGTTCCCAAAGCAACTTTTCCATAAGCGTCCAATAACTGTTTGTAAGCGTAAGCACCTTTGATGCGTTCTGATCCCAAGCGGTCTTCTGCCCAATACATATCAGAAGTGGCATGTGTTGGCTGGATTGATGGCATCACGTTTTTATAGAGCTCAAAATCTCCAGGTGATACAATTTGCGCATGCTCCACACGCCAACGTCTATCAGATTGGTCCTTTAATACCTTGTTATAGGTTTGTAAAACCGCATGATTTGCAGAATCGCCGATAGCATGGGTATTCATCTGAAATTCAGAATTGGCAATCCGTTGTGCTGCATCATTAAAAGTTTCCAAATCGGTCACCATCAATCCGAAATGATTCGGTTTATCACTGTACGGCGCCCTTAACATCGCTCCTCTTGAACCTAAAGCGCCATCGGCATAAAACTTAAAACTGCTCACGTTGAGCTTATCGTTCTTGCTGATACCTTTGTTCAAGTAATAATCCACATTTTCCTTTGATCCGGAAACCATCGCATAGATTCGCATTTTTAGATCGCCCGATTGCTGCAAACTGTCAATAAGTTCAATGGCTTGTCGAGATAAACCCGCATCATCCACAGTGGTCAATCCATAATCAAAGCAGATTTTCTGAGCGTCCAAAAGTGCATTGATCAATTCTTTTTTAGAGGATTTCGGCCAATGTGCCATCACCAGATTCTCAGCGTTATCCACTAAAACACCTGTCAGTTCACCGTTTTCAATGACGACCTCACCACCATTCACTTTACTGTCAACAGTCACCTTGCCCAAATCCAAGGCCGCTTGATTGGCCAAAATGGCATGCCCGTCAATACGCGTTAAAACGATCGGTGTATCAGGGTACAAGGCGTCCAATAAGGCTTTATTGGGAAACTCCTTGACCTCCCAATTGTTTTGATCCCAACCACGACCTTGTATAAAATCAAGATTTTTCTCATTTTGAAAATCGCTGATGCGTTGAACTATTTCTTCAAAACTTTTAGTGCCTACCAAATCGACGGATTGTTGGTTTAATCCCAATCCCAAGAAATGGCAATGTGCATCGATAAATCCAGGAACAATTGTCTTCCCGTTGGCATCGATGATATTAATCGAAGTATATTTGTCCTGAATAGCTTTCGAACTTCCTATCTCAAGAAATTTCCCATCTTTAATGGCGAAGGCTTCTGCATGGTCAAAATTGTCATTTACGGTATAGATATTGGCATTAACGACTATGGTATCAACCTCAGTTTTTTCGCTTTCGCATGAAAAAATAAGGGCTAAAAAAAGGAGAACTAATAGTTTTTTCATCTTAATGATTGGTTTGAGTTGGAAATTGATTGTCTTGTAAAAATAAGAAAAGCATTCCAAATGAAATGCTTTTCAAAACTTATCTCTTACGTTTTCTGTTTTTCACGTAATTATCTATAGCCTCCTTTGTAGTCAACCAGTTCCTGCCTTCCTTATAAGCATCTATCTTTCCTGTACGAGCCAAAAGGCTGATATATTCCTGACCATAGGGAAGATTTTCTTCCTCTACCAAATTGGAAATCTCTGTATATTCCAAGGTGTTCCCTGGCATAGCATTGAGGTAAATATTTAAGGTGCGCTCTAGGGCTTGCGACATAAGAAGCATCAACTTTCCATATCGCCCTTTATTGGCATCATTAAGCGCTGTATAATATTTCACTCGATCATTTGTCAAAATAATAGCAGGCGGAAATCCATGGGCCATCAACAACAAATTCATGGCCAACCGTACGGTCCTACCGTTTCCATCAAAAAATGGATGTATCCAAACAAACCGATGATGAAATACGGCAGATAGTTCAATAACATTCAAATTTAAAGGATTCTCTTTTGTAAATGTTAAAAGATCATCCATCAAACCAGACACTTTTACGGCATTTGGAGGCACGAAATTCGCTCCTGAAATACGCACACCACCGTTGCGAAGTCTTCCCGCAAATTCTTCTTCTATGGAATTCAATACCAGCCCATGTAAAGAAAGGATGTCATGAATGGAAAGTGTTTCACGACGCTCTACTAACTTATAAAGCAGATTTATGGCCCGTTCATGGTTTTTTGCTTCAAAATGTTCACGGAGTGATTTCCCTTGTATAGTAATGCCATCTTGCAATACCATTTGGGTTTCTCTTAAACTTAAAGTGTTACCTTCTATACTATTGGAATTATAGGTCCACTCAACAGTCAAAGCTTCCCTGATTTTATTTAGAGCCATGGAAGGCAAAGGCCGGTGCTTTTTTAATTGCTCCAATTTCATCTCAAGACGCTCAAAGATAGGCGTCATTTCTTCGCGATATGTTAAATCTAATTCTTTCACTTCACAAAGATACTGTTTTTATCGGATATACTTCTAATTATATCTATCCGATATTAAGATGATTAAAAGTTGTAAGAACCCATTTGAATGAGGAGATATTTATTTTCAACAACGAGCAATACAGTTCTTTAATGGAACACAGGCCTAACCATCAGTTCAAGCAGGTGACGCTGATTGCCCAAGATGAACTATGATTTAATTTGGCATTCAAATGAGTAAAGAGATTAAGCGTTTTTTTCAATAGTTTTTATTTGAATTCATAGTATATAAAAATGTGAAAAGCACCCACTGTTTGGGTGCTTTAAATGTCTTACGGTAGTCGAATAAACTAAATTTCACTTCTCATCATGAGATCCCTGCCTTCGCAGGGATGTAGTTAAAAGTCAAATTGGTAGGTGGCGCCCACCAAAAATTGGATGCCCTGTACTGGTGTGTTTATCCAGCGCTGATAGGTCTTATCGGCAATATTGTTGGCTTTGGCGTAGAATGAAAGCTGGTCGTCAAAACGATAGCCCACATGGGCGTTGGCATCAAAGTAACTATCCAAAGTCATCGTCTGTTCCATAGGTGTCAAGGTTCCAAATTCACGAAACTGATCTTTTCGTTCACCCACATAGAACAAACCTGCTCCAGCAAACCAATTTTCATCAATTTGATAGTCCATAAACAACGACGCTTTCAAATCTGGAAGGTTCCAAGCTTCCACCTCAGTATTGGCACTATATGAAAAATATTCGGCTTTGGCACCTAATTTGAAATTCCTGTTGACATCTACATTTAGTTCTCCAACAAAGGAAAATGTTTTCACATCGTCATAGACTATTCCGAAAGAGTTTCCATATTGATAATCTTCGGTAGCTCCTATAAAAACAGGATTCGATGTGTACAAAGCCTTATCATTTTCATTCATATAATATCCGCCCACGCTATAACTGATACTATTGGACAGTTTCCCTTTTAAACCCACAGACAAATTGTATTTTTGATCGGTGGGACTAATATAAAGTGTAGGTGACAAAAACGGATTTTCTTGGGCAAGATCATAATACGAAATTTGTTTGAGCCCGCCTTCAAGTCCCCCAAAGGCAATCATCAACTCGTCAATTATCCTAAAGCTCGCTGTAATATTTGGATAAATATGCAATTTGCTGGCCCCAAAGTCGCCCGTATTGTTCTTATAGACCAGATTCACCCCCAAATTAAGCGTTAGATCATCTTGGGTCAATTGGTAACTTGGTGCAATTCCGAAACTCACATTGCCGTAGTTTATTTTGGAGTCGGTGTAAAAGTTGCGCGAAAACGAACCATTTATATAATCTATAGTAAGCTCCGTAGAAATCAATTCATCTTGAATAGGAACATCCGCTGTACCTTTTAATACAAATCGATTTTCGCCAGAACCTTGGTTATCTCCAAATCTCCTGTAGCGAACACTGGCATATTTTATAAGATAATCATAAAGCTTTATTTTAGCACCAACATTCCCTCCATAAAACTGATGCCCAACATCCAGGGTGTCTGCCGTTGTAGCGTCAAAATAAGGCTTTGGCAATCCGTACCAATTGTATTTTTGATATAAACCGCCACCTTCCAGCGTCCATGACAAATCTCTAAGTCTTTGACTGTAGTTCACATGGAGTTTGGTATCGATAAAATCATCATCCAACAATACACCATCAATTCCGCCACTTGATGAATGGTGCGTGAAATACCCACCAACATTCTCTCCTCTGCCCAACTCGTGATTTAAATATACTTCCCCTAAAATGGTGGTGTAAGTACCCACGCCCAAAGACGCATAATTATCATAGAGTTTGATGGGTTTGGCTTTATTGACGGTTGCCGCCTTTCCCTTTGCAGGAGTAAAGGTTGACGCCACAGGAATTGAAAAAATATTGTATTTTATTTCCTTTTTTGTGGTATTGACGTCGTCATCCAAAACTGGGGTTTCCTTTATTTTAAAGGCATCTGCAACGGTAGGCGTATAGGGTTTGACAACATTGACCACTTCAGAATCCAAAGTGTCCTTTGTGCGTTCCTGTGCAAAAGATGCAGCACTTATCAGAACTGCGATGAGGGAAATATATTTGATTTGTTTTAGCATTGTTTATTACGTGTTAATGTCCAAAATTAAAATTCCTAATTCCAATGGTTGAAGTCAGTCATGATCGTGAATTATTTTCAAGAGATGTGACCGTCACAAGAATCTAATTTTCTGTTGTGATTGATGAGTTTGTTTTTGCTTCCTGTGCTTTAATAATACTGAGTTCCGTTTGGGCTTCCTGAACCACATCCTTAAATTCCGGGAAGTTTGAAATCACACTTTCCAAAATATATGTGGCTTGGAACGCATCTTTCAAAGCATAGAAATTCTTTGCCATCAGCACCAAGCCTTTCGCACTGAAATATTTATAGCTCCCGTAATCCTTCGCCAATTTTTGAGCAGTGGCATTAGATGCTTCATAATGCCCTTCCTTGTTTTTAAAGTAGGCATTGTAATACAAGGCTTCAGCGGCCAAAGCGCCAGTGGCTATTTTTTCAACCGTAGCGTAAGCCGACTTGGCTTTTGACTCATTGCCCGTTTTAATGGCAGAACGTGCTATAATAATCTGTGCATCACTCCTCACCTTATTGTCCAATTTAGAACCCGATAGCACCTTTTCGGCATAGTTTTCTGCGTCTTTGTACTTTTCCTGTTGGTAATAGGCATTCATCAAATTAGATTGTGCGTAGATGATGTTTTGTGGATAATTGGCTTCTACTTCCAATTGTTTTAAGAGTGGAATGGCTTTATTCCATTGTGAAGCATTCAAATAAATCTCTGAAAGTTTGACGATGGCTTGTTCCGAATATTCACTCTTAGGCTTATTGACCACAAATTCATAATGCGGCTGTGCAGTTTCTGGAAGCGACTTTTTAGTATATAATTCGCCCAAATAAAAATGCGATTTTAAAGCGTGCATCCCATTTGGAAATTGATTCAAATACCCATTAAATTGTTTGATGGCATTATCTGTTTTGTTCTCTAAATACTGTTTTTCGGCCGCCAAATACGTGGTATTGTCCAGGTCGGCATCGGTCACTTCTACGTAATCCAAGGTTTTTACCCAGGCTGCGTATTCATTGACCCTGCCCAAATCGATATAGATCAATCGAGCTGTCGATACGGCCTGAACGGCTTCCTCACTGCTTGGATAGTTTCTGGCCACATTCTTAAACTTGGTCAAAGCTTGTTCGTTCTGACCAGCGTTGTAATAAATAAGACCTTGTCTCAAAATCGATCTCGAATTGAAAACAGAGTTCTTGTATTCGGCATTCAATCGGTCGTACATGGCAATCGCTTTGTCGTTCTGATTGGCTTTTACATAAGAATTTCCCAATTCATACATGGCATCATCTCTTAAGGACGATTTGCTGTATCTATTGATAAAACTGTTCAATTCCTGGATCTTGGTGTTATCCTGTCCGATATACCCATAACTCATCGCTTTTTGAAAATCGGCATAATCTGGTTCTATTTGTTTTAAGGTAATGGCCTTATCATAAGCGCCAATGGCATCTTTATAATCGGACGACACAAAATAACCATCACCCAATCGCAAATAGGCATCATTCAAGCGTAACTTATCCTCCGTACGCTGATTGACAAAAGTTTTGAAATGTTCGGTCGATTTTGAATAGTTTTTCTGTTTGAAATAAGTGTAGCCCAAATTATAATCGATATTGGTCATTTCCGGCGTTCCAGCAGCTTCATTTTGTTGCTTAAATTGTCTAAACCCGATTAAGGCCTCATCGTAATTGCCTATATTATAGTCAGATTCTGCTTTCCAAAACGTGGCTCTAGCAGTAAATTTAGCATCGCGTGGCTCCTTCAGGGATTTTTCAAATAGGTTTTTCGCCCCTCTATAATCGCCTTCATTATAAACTTCAATTCCTCGGTAAAAAGCGACCTTTTGATAAGCAACTTTATTTTCAAAGCTGTTTTTCCCTTCCAACAATCTTAAAGCTTCCTTATAGTTTTTCGAAGTGATATACGAATCAATCAATAAAGTTTCAATTTCAGCCTTGTTCAGTGTTTGTGGATATTTGTTCAAATAGCTGGTCAATACCTGTGGTACCGATTGGTATGGATTTCCTATCTCATAACTGAGCTTTGCATAATTCAACCAGGCATCCTCCTGGATTTTCAAATCATAATCCATTTGGGAGGCATTTCTAAAAGCGTTCAATGCTTCCTGTTTTTTACCCAAATTGACATAGCTTTCACCTAAATGGTAATAAGCGTTTTGAGCGACACTATCGTTCCCACCGATGATTTTATTGAATTCGGAAATGGCTTTTTCAAAATCATTTTGTTTGTAATAGGCATAACCCAATTGGTAATAATCGGTATTGCTCCATTTCCCTCTTTTCCCGTTATAAGCGGTCAAATACGGAATGGCTTCCTTATATTTTTGAAGGTTGAAATAGCTTTCACCAATGATTTTGGACAATTCAGATCTTTCACTTGGGTTGCTCTTTTTCATTTGCGCCTCTGCAAGTTTTATTGCCTCTTCAAACTTTCCGAGTTTAAAATTTAAGTCTGCCTGATAATAGGAAAGTTTCTCCTGATACTTTTCATTATCGCTTACTTGCTCAAAATATTCGTTGGCCCGATCATAGTCATCGCCTTCATAAGCCATGAATCCGATATAATACTTGGCTTGCGAGCCGTATTCCTTCGAGTTTACAACTCGATTAAGATACTTTTGGGCTTCAACCTGATCTTTTGTCGAATATAGGCTGTACCCGTAATTGAAATAAAATTTATCACGTTCTGAAATACCAATATTTCCTTCATCCACTTTTTCATACCATTTTCTGGCATGGGCATATCTACCATTATCAAAATAATAGTCGGCCACATCCATAAACGCAGTATTCCGCTTGGTGCTAGTGGGATATTTTTCAACAAAATCCTCAATGAGTGCGTCAGCGTTAATTTGATTGAGTCTAACGGCACAGTTGGCGTAATAATACGTACAATCTGCTTGCAACTGTTCATTGTCAGTGGCATCTTTTACTTTATCAAACATGCTTTGTGCGGCTTGATACTGTTTGTTGTTATATAAGGTCAGTGCTTTTTGATAATCGACCAGTTCATTGGTATAAGTAGCCGATTGTTGTGCGTAAGTATGTCCTATCAGCAATAGGAAACCAAGCAAAAGTGAGAGTTTTTTATTAAGCATTAAGTTTGTTTTTTTTTTGACGTTCAAAGATACTTGAATCTTAAATCTATAACGAAGGATTATTTTTTAAATTATACACGAAGTTATTAAAAGAGAAGTTGGTGGTATTCAGAGGGTAGTGGGTAGTATTTAGAGGGTAGTGGATAGTATTTAGAGGGTAGTGGGCAGTATATAGAGGGTAGTGGGTCGCTTTCGGTCGACAGGTGACAGGCAAAAATGTCAATTCAAAAAAACAAAACAGTAATTTCTTAAATAACTCCCCTGAAATCTCCCGTAGGTTTCGAAGACTAAGGCAGACACTAACCGATTAGTTCAGAATCATCCATCATAAGTGTTCCTTTTAATGTAGCCTTAGAATCTTCCGATTTTAAACTGAAAACCATCAACAACAAACCGCTGATTGATAACTGCCTGCCCGTCCGCCTGCCCGTCCGCCTGCCCGTCCGTAGCGAAGCGAAGGCGGGTAGCTATAGCGAAGGCGGGTAGCTATAGTGAAGGCGGGAAGTCTAAGTACTGAGTACTGCGACTATAGACTGCCAACTGCTGACTGCCAACTGCTGACTGCTGACTGATAACTGCCAATACTCACTCATCCTCCCCATAAATCAATTCGATAAATTCTTCCTTCGGTATATCTCCAAAGTATTCCTTAAGCTCGATGTCTTTTAATAATTCTGAAATGTCTTCGCGATCGTAACGAGCACCAATCAGAAGCTCTTCAATTCCTTCTACAGGCTCCTTTCCAAAGAAATCGCCAAAAATTTTAAAATCTATAATATGGCCTTTTTCTACAAAAATCCGCAGATCAATTTCCCCAACAGAAAAACGCTTGCTACGTTGAATATTGAATTTCGGGGAGCGACCATAGTTCCATTCCCAAGTATCGTATTTTTCCTTTTTTAACTCATGGACGGCTTTCCACTCGTCGGGTGTTAGATGATAGCTTTCAAAGGCCTCACTTTCATCATAGAGCCCTTCGAGCAATAATTGTCGAAATTCTTCAATTTTCATGGACTCCTTTAAAAACTCGGAGATATTGGCTACACGACTTCGCACCGATTTGTGGCCTTTGGACTGAATTTTACTCATTTTTACGTTCAGTGCATTGACAACCTCACCCAAATCTGTATCATATAATAAGGTGCCGTGACTGACCATCCGCTTGCCCGTAGAAAACTGAGCAGTTCCAGAAATCTTCTTATCATCCACCTCAATGTCATTCCGGCCTTTTAATTCGGCTTTCAGTCCCAAACTGTTCAAGACCTTGATGACCGGAGCCGTGAACTTTTTGAAATTACTCAGGCTTTTGACATCGTGATTGGTGATAAAACTGAAGTTAAGATTGCCAAAATCGTGATAAACCGCTCCACCACCGGAAATTCGTCTTACAATATGAATATTGTTTTCTTCAACATAATTATGGTTGATTTCTTCCAAAGTGTTTTGGTTACGACCGATAATGATGGATGGCTCATTGATATAAAACAGCAGATAGTCATTCTCTGCACTAAAATTTCGCAGTGCATATTCCTCCAAAGCCAAGTTCAACTTCGGATTGGTATTGCCTTCGTTTTCTATAAAAATCATGGTATGGTATTGTTTTTTACAAAGATAATTAAATGTTGATAGGAAATGGGATGTGGGGGTTAGGTATTAGGCATGAGGAAGTACAGTTTGTCACATACAAAGTGAATGGATGAGGTTGAAGTTCAAAATGAAAATGAAATTGAAGTTGAAAGTGGAAACGTGAAGGCGGGCCTGCCCGTCCACTTGTCCGAAACTTTTGTAGGGGCGGGCAGCGAAGCGAAGGCGGGCCTGCCCGACCGCAGCGAAGCGAAGGCGGGAAACTCGGAACTCAAAACTTGGAACTTCCCTCCAAGAAGCTTAGTTTTACAAAAATTAAATTTCATGAAATTTTCGTTGACCAAGTTAAGGGCGGCTTTTGGCTCTAATGAACCTGTTGAAGAACAACATGACAGCACCTATACGGAGGCTATTATGAATGATGTTGAAGGTGTGCCTTTTGCCATATCAAATACCAATGTCATGTATGCCGGAATGAGCGAACTGGCTGGTTATCATTATTTTAAAACCATCATTATCGGCACATTCAAGATTAAAACCTTCAAAGGCGCCAAACTGATTATAAATGGTGAGGATTTTAAATTGGAACTAACATCGGACATGTTGGAATTGAACTCCGAGTCCTCCCCTGTCCCCAACCGAAATATTACGCCCATTGATTTTGAAATTGATGAAGAGGATCTTCCAAAGATTGTGAGATCCAAAATTCAATCCGTTCAACTTTCAGCTAAAAAAGAAAAGATAGTTTTTAATATTATGGAAATTACTAAAGAGGAGGAGGAATAAAAGTTATTTCACAGAGTTTCACAGAAAAAATAGAAAATAACTGTTTCCTTTTCCGGTATTTATGTGATAGCCAAAAACTAAAACTGAGATTTAAAACTATCCAACTTATCACTTAGAACTGACAACCAAAACTGTCAACTGCCTTCCGCCAACTACCCTCTAAAAACTACCCTCTACCCACCTTTCAACTAAAAACTGCCTACTGAAGACCGCCTACTGCCAACTCAATTCGCTACTTCACTAATAAATTTTATTCGGTACAAACGCAATTCTTCATCGTCATAATCGCCATCAAACTCATCGATCGCTACGTCTATTTTATCGGTTTTTGATTCCATAAAATAGTCATGGATCTCTTCTTGCTGTTCTTCATCCAAAATATCATCGATCCAATAATTAATATTCAATTTGGTCCCAGAATAGACAATAGCTTCCAATTCTTTGATAAAATCCTTCATACTCATCCCTTTGGCTGCAGCAATATCATCCAAAGGCAGTTTTCGATCAATATTCTGTATGATATAGAGTTTTAATGCAGAATTGCTTCCTGTACTCTTAACTACCAGATCGTCTGGCCTGATGATATCATTTTCTTCAACATATTCGGCGATAAGCTCTATAAAATCTTTTCCATATTTTTTCGCTTTTCCATCTCCTACTCCGTGCACATAACCCAATTCCTCTAAGGTAATCGGGTATTTTAGAGCCATATCCTCCAAGGAAGGGTCCTGAAAAATGACAAACGGTGGTACTCCAAGTTTTTTGGCATTTCGTTTCCTTAAATTCTTCAAGATGATCATCAGGTTCTCATCCGCTACAGCACCTTCACCTTTTGATGTCGTAATGATACTGTCATCCGTGGTTTCGTCAAACACATGATCTTCTGACATCATAAATGAGGTGGGCGATTTTAAAAATTCCCTACCACTATCCATCAATCGCAATACGCCATAGGTTTCGATATCCTTTTTCAATAGGCCTGCTACCAATACCTGACGGATCAATGCCATCCAATAACGCTTATCCTTATCCTTTCCGACGCCAAAAAATGGCATGGTATCAGTTCTATGGGACGCAATCAACGCATTGGATTTTCCGGTGATCACGTGCACTAAATCCTTTGATTTATATTTATCATTGGTTTGTTCTACAGTCTCCAACAAAATGACCACATCATCCTGAGCCTCAAATTGCTTTTTAGGATAGCGCACATTGTCGTCCATATCGCCACCTTCGCCAGTTTCGTTGTCAAACTCCTCCCCGAAATAATGGAGAATAAATTTTCTTCTCGACATAGAGCTTTCGGCGAAGGCCACTACCTCCTGAAGTAATGCGTGTCCGATTTCTTGTTCTGCAACGGGTTTTCCGGACATGAATTTCTCCAATTTCTCAATGTCCTTATAGGCATAAAACGCCAAACAATGGCCTTCGCCACCATCACGCCCCGCGCGACCTGTTTCTTGATAATAACTTTCTATACTTTTAGGAATATCATGATGGATCACGAAGCGTACATCCGGCTTATCGATCCCCATTCCAAAGGCAATAGTGGCAACCACCACATCAACATCTTCCATCAAAAACATATCTTGATGTTTCACTCGGGTTTTCGCATCCAATCCGGCGTGATAAGGCACTGCCTTAATTCCGTTGACCTGAAGGACCTGAGCCAGTTCTTCAACACGTTTGCGACTCAAACAATAGATAATCCCTGACTTTCCCTCATTTTGCTTCACAAATCTGATAATATCAGAATCAACATGTTTGGTTTTTGGTCGGACTTCATAATATAGGTTGGGTCTGTTAAAAGACGCTTTGAAGGTATTGGCGCCTGTAATATCCAAACTTTTAAGAATGTCTTCCTGCACCTTAGGCGTGGCCGTGGCAGTCAATCCAATTATGGGGATATTATCGCCAATACGCTTTATAATATGTCTGAGGTTTCTATATTCCGGTCTGAAGTCATGCCCCCATTCACTGATACAATGGGCCTCATCAACAGCCATAAATGAAATAGGCACAGACCTTAAAAACTCAACGTTCTCTTCTTTGGTCAATGACTCTGGAGCCACATAAAGCAGTTTTGTAATCCCACTTCTAATATCCTCCTTAACTTGTTTAATTTCCGTTTTGTTCAATGACGAATTCAACACATGGGCAACACCCTCATGCTGAGATACAGCTCTGATCGCATCTACCTGGTTTTTCATCAACGCAATTAAAGGCGACACAATAATTGCAGTCCCTTCTTTTATCAATGCCGGCAATTGATAGCACAACGACTTCCCTCCTCCTGTTGGCATAATCACAAAAGTGTCGTCTCCTTTTACTATACTTCTAATAACGCTTTCCTGAAGACCTTTGAATTTAGAAAATCCAAAGTATTTTTTTAGTGCTGCATGTAAGTCAATTTCTTCTTTACTCATTAATCCCTATTAGTATTTTATATACATTTGCATAGGATTAAAGATACTAAAATTCTTTAGATGCATCAAACCCAAAAATCACAAAATTTGAATATTAAAAATTCCATCTTAAGTACTGCAAAAAAAACCATTGACTTAGAGAGTTCTGCAATCTCCAATCTTGTCAATTTATTGAATGATGACTTTGCCGATGCCGTAGAACTTATCTACAACTCCAAAGGAAGGGTAATTATTACCGGCATAGGGAAAAGTGCCATTATTGCCAACAAAATCGTGGCCACCTTAAACTCTACAGGTACACCAGCTGTTTTTATGCATGCTGCTGATGCCATTCATGGCGATTTAGGACTCGTTTTAGAAGATGATGTGGTGATTTGCATTTCTAAAAGTGGAAACACGCCCGAAATCAAGGTATTGATTCCCTTATTGAAAGGCGCCAAAAACAAACTGATTGCCATTACAGGAAACACAAAATCCTTTTTAGGGCAACAAGCAGATTATGTTTTAAACACTTTTGTGGAGCATGAAGCCTGCCCAAATAACTTAGCTCCCACAACCAGTACTACAGCGCAATTGGTAATTGGCGATGCTCTTGCTATTTGCCTGGTGGAACTCAGGGGTTTTTCCAGCAAGGATTTTGCCAAGTACCATCCTGGTGGTGCCTTAGGCAAGCGCTTGTATTTGCGGGTTAGTGATCTCTCTTCCGTTAATGAAAAACCACAAGTGGGCTTAAACACAAATGTAAAACAGGTGATTGTTGAAATTTCCGAGAAAATGTTGGGCGTTACCGCTGTTGTGGAGGATGAAAAAATCATTGGGATCATTACGGATGGCGATTTAAGACGAATGCTAACCAAGAGCGACGCTTTTATTCACTTGACCGCAAAGGACATCATGAGCTCCAATCCCAAACGGATTGATGAAAATGCGATGGCAGTAGATGCACTTGAACTCATGGAAACTAATGAAATCTCACAACTATTGGTAGAAAATGAAGGCAAGTACGCAGGTGTCGTACATCTTCATGATCTCATCAAAGAAGGAATTATCTAATGACAAAATCAACTTCAAATGAGATGTCTTTTTTAGACCATCTCGAAGACTTACGCTGGCACCTCATCCGGATCACTTTAAGCATCGTTATTGCGGGAACGGTAGCATTTATCTTTTCGCGATGGATTTTCGATGTTATTATTTTCGGACCGAAAAGCATGGATTTCCCAACCTATAAATATCTGTGCAAACTATCGACCTTTTTAAATGTTGATTCCACGTTTTGTGCGGATGCTTTCCCCTTTACCATTCAAAGTAGAACCATGGGTGGCCAATTTTCTGCCGATATCTGGACCTCAATTTTTGCGGGATTCATTATTGCATTTCCGTATATCATCTATCAGTTATGGAGTTTTATAAGTCCCGGACTTTTGGAAAATGAACGCAAAAGTTCCAGAGGATTCATTATCGTTTCGTCATTATTGTTCTTTTTAGGGGTACTATTTGGCTATTACGTTATCACGCCGCTCTCCATCAATTTCTTGGGGACCTATTCCGTAAGTAGTGAGATTACCAACCAATTTGATATTAGCTCCTATATTAGTTTGGTGCGGTCTTCTTCAATTGCGGCAGGCTTGGTATTTGAATTGCCGATCATTATTTATTTCTTGACCAAAATCGGAATCGTTACACCTCAGATCCTTAAAAAATACAGAAAATATGCCTTAGTAGGCGTCCTGATCATTTCTGCGGTGATTACGCCTCCGGATGTCGCAAGTCAGGTGATTGTTGCCATCCCTATTTTAATATTGTATCAAGTGAGCATTTATATATCCGCCATCGTGGTGAGAAATCAAAAGCGGGCTGAGGCCAGAAAAAAGAAAAAACATGTCTGATATTGTAAAAGAATTTAATGACTATCGCACCAAGATGAACGATAAAATTTTGGGTGATGGCAACAACAAGATTATTAAGCGTATTTTTAATCTCGACACCAACGCTTACACAGAGGGTGCACTGGATGTCAAAACCAAAGAGCTTTTAGGATTGGTGGCTTCTGCGGTATTGCGATGTGACGATTGCATTAAATACCACCTGGAAACCAGCTACAAACAAGGCCTTACCAAGGCTGAAATCAGCGAAGCCCTAGGTATAGCCACCTTGGTGGGCGGCACGATCGTCATTCCGCATCTTCGCAGAGCCTATGAATTTTGGGAAGCATTGGAGACTCAAGGTTAAACTTTTTATAAAAAGGAATAGGATTATTAGTTGTCCCCTATGATTTTACTATTTTTAGCCTTACAATTGAAGCTATGAAATTAAGCGCAACAAATTTAATGAAGTCCTACGGCGGGCGTCAAGTGGTCAAGGATGTCTCTTTGGAAGTCAATCAAGGTGAGATTGTGGGCTTGCTCGGACCGAATGGTGCCGGTAAAACCACCTCCTTTTATATGATTGTTGGCTTAATCAAGCCCAATGGCGGCAAAATCTTTTTGGACAATATGGAAATCACAAAATTTCCAATGTACAAACGAGCCCAACATGGGATTGGCTACTTGGCCCAGGAAGCTTCAGTTTTTCGAAAGTTGAGTATTGAGGACAATATTTTAAGCGTGCTGCAAATGACCAAATTGTCCAAAAAAGAGCAACACGATAAAATGGAATCTTTGATTGACGAATTTGGATTGGGACATATCCGAAAAAGTAGGGGCGATTTATTATCTGGTGGCGAACGTCGCCGAACCGAAATCGCGCGTGCCCTAGCTACAAACCCCAACTTCATATTATTGGATGAGCCTTTTGCAGGTGTAGATCCAGTGGCCGTGGAAGACATCCAACGGATTGTGGCCCAACTGACCAAAAAGAATATCGGTATTCTAATCACCGATCACAACGTACAGGAAACACTGGCCATTACGGACAGAACCTATTTAATGTTTGAAGGCAACATCTTAAAAGCCGGAATTCCAGAAGAACTGGCTGCCGATGAAATGGTACGAAAGGTATATTTGGGACAGAATTTCGAATTGCGCAAAAAGAAGATTCTTTTTTAGACATTGAACCTCTCTTTTCTTCGATGTTTTTAGTTGAATCTTTGTGGGTGCTGAAGGCAGATCATTTTGCGAAATGAATAATATCTGATTTAGTTCCCATTTTATTAAAATTAAATTTGTGAAAATTCGTGATCCCGATTGCTATCGGGACGTGTCCAAATCATTTAAAGTTCTCCCAACAACTAAAATCACTTCTTCAACAAACCAACCAGCATCTTAATCCCTTTAATAACCAATAGGGCCACAAACCCAAAAATGACACCCACAGTAAATTCCCGAAGCAGCGAAGGCCAAGATTCCAACCAATGATGTAGAATATCCAAGTTATGCACAAAAATCCCACCGGCCACCAATAGTAAGGCAATGGTTCCGATAACCCCTAAACTCCTGATCACCCAAGGCAAGGCGTTGACGAGAAGATGTCCAAAAAAATCGGAGATACTTTTATCCCTGTCATTGAAATTAATCAAACTGTATCCAAAATCGTCCATTCTGACAATAAGTGCTACAATCCCATACACCCCAACGGTTGCGATGAGCGCCACAATGGAGACTACCAAAATCTGATTGAGCAATGGAATGCCCATAACGCTACCCAAGGCGATAATGACGATTTCTACAGATAAGATAAAATCGGTAACGACGGCCGATTTGATTTTGGATTTTTCAAGTGCCACAATCTCAGATGGGCTCATGCCTCCTTTATCCTCTATGGCAGAACTATGATGATGGGGCACTAAATACTCATAGACCTTTTCCGCTCCTTCGTAGGCTAAATAAATGCCACCCAAGACCAAGATCACCGTTACAGCCACAGGGAAAAAGGCACTTAATAAGAAAGCCACCGGTAAAATAATCAGTTTATTGATAAAAGATCCTTTAGTAATGGCCCATAACACAGGGATTTCGCGAGAGGAGACAAATCCGGAGGCTTTTTCGGCATTTACTGCCAAATCATCGCCTAATATGCCAGCAGTTTTTTTTGTTGAGACCTTAGCCATGGAAGCCACATCATCCATCAAAACGCCGATATCATCTAAAAGTGCAAAAAAACCTGAAGCCATTTGTTTGAAAGAATTAGTTACGACGACACGCCGTTAATTAAAATAAAATGATTGCTTATGCTGTTAATGATTTTGAAAACAAAGACAGCAAAACATAAAAAACTATAATTATAGGAATCGCCAAAAACTTGAAAAGAACGATAAATATAATGCTCAATATGATGAAAACATAGCGGACCGCATTCGCTTTAAAACTCCAATCCTTAAACTTTAATGCAAACAAGTTTATTCCCGAATTCAGTAAATAGCAGCTTAAAATAGTCACAGCAACCAAAAACCAAGGATTCAAGATGATCGCATTTATAGTATCACTGTGTTGAAACTCCATGATCAACGGCAATGAAATGATCATCAGCGCATTTGCAGGGGTTGGTAATCCCTTAAAAGAAGCCTGTTGCTCCTCATCAAGATTGAATGTTGCCAACCGATATGCCGAAGCCAGGGTGATAAAAAAACCAATGAAAGCCAAAGGTGAATAATGGTGTAGTCCTTCAAACAGATTTGAGGAGCTCCAGAGTGTATCGGCGTTTTCTACAACTGGATGACCTATGGCCCAATTCAGCAATTTGAACATGACAATCCCTGGCACCAAACCACTAGTGACCATATCCGCCAAAGAATCCAATTGAAGTCCCAACGCGCTCTGCACATCCAATTTTCTGGCGACAAGACCATCAAAGAAGTCAAAAAATATCCCTAAGAACATGAATAAAGCTGCCGCCACAAAATAGTTCTGTACGGCTAATACAACTGCAATACTGCCGGAAAACAAATTGAGCAGCGTAATGATGTTGGGAAGATGTTTCTTTATGGCCATGATATAAGTTTGTGTAAAAATAACAAACTATTTTTATAAGAATATGCTCATAAGCGAATATTGAAAACTTAAATGCCGAAATTTTCTGGCATCATTGAATTTACTACAATGTACACTCCCATTTCACCGCCTTTTCCTAAAAAACAGGAGCCGAAATTTTATGTCTTAATCCCTCAGCTCCTGGTTCTTGTAGCGAAGCGGTCTTGGTTCTTTTGTTGGAGCATCATGATTTAAAAGTTATCACATTTTTAAACTGAATGGTTTTTGTTTCTTCACATCATCCAGAAACACAATATCTACAGAAATTGATAGTTTAACTAAAAGAAGTTATCCTTAGGCAATTTTGCCCCATAATTGTCGAAGTTTTAAACTTGAGAACCCGCCAAAAAAGTGGAAATAGTTCAACTTTTTGTGCATCTTTGTAAAAATTTTGCGATTGAAAACGAATACATTTGTTGCGTTCTTCTTGTTGACCATGGTTGCTTTTGGTCAAACGACGCGTAAATACTCCAATGAGTTTATGAATATTGGAGTTGACGCCGCCGCATTAGGAATGAGCAATGCTGTCGTATCGCATTCTGCCGATGTGAATTCAGGCTATTGGAATCCCGCGGGATTGGTTAAACTTGAAGACAATCAAATCGCTTTGATGCACTCCAGTTATTTTGCCAATATCGCCAACTACAATTATGCAGCCTTTGCCATGCCGCTTGACGATAGAAGCGCCGTTGGAATCTCGCTGATCCGATTTGGTGTAGATGACATTTTAGACACCACTCAACTTATTGATGATCAGGGCAATATTAATTATGACCGGATCAGCCTCTTCTCGGCAGCCGATTATGGACTGACATTTTCGTACGCCAGAAAAATTCCGTTGGATGGTTTTAGCTATGGAGTGAACGCGAAGGTCATCCGCAGAATTATTGGCGATTTTGCTTCATCTTGGGGATTTGGTCTCGATTTAGGTGTGCAATTCCAATCGCAGAACAACTGGAAATTCGGATTGATGGCCAGGGATATCACCACGACCTTCAATGCTTGGACCTTTGATAAGGACAAATTGGCGGACATTCAAGATGCCGTGGAAGGTCAAAATCAAGAAGTTCCAGAATCCACTGAATTGACCATCCCAAAATTGCAATTGGGTATGTCCAAAAAGTTCATTTTCAATTATGACTATTCTTTGGTAGCGGCCTTGGACCTCAATGTGCGCTTTGAGCAAAACAATGATGTCCTGTCCACTTCGTTTGCAAGTATGACGCCTTCCTTAGGATTCGAATTTGGCTATACCGATTTGGTGTTTTTAAGAGCAGGTGTAGGCAATTTCCAAAATGAACTCCAGCTCGACAACTCCGAAAACCTCACTTTTCAGCCCAATTTTGGTGTCGGTTTTAAATATCGTGGTATCCAAATAGATTACGCCTTTACGGATATTGGCGACCAAAGTGCCGCCCTATATTCGAACGTGTTCTCCTTGAAATTGGATTTCAGTATTTTTAGGTAAACCTTTTTACCCCTCCGTTTTACTACGGATGGGCAGGCTTGTTTCTTGTTTCTTGTTTCTTGTTACGATAATAATCGTAATAATAATAATAATAATAATAATAATAATAATAATAATAATAATAACCTTTACAAATACTTCACATAGACCAGACGTTACTGATATTATTTATTCAATATATTTATTGATTATTACATATCTTTCATCAATTTTTGTTCATCTATTCCCAATGACTTCAACAATCAACAATCATCAATCAATAATCCACAATCATCAACCCGCCCCTACCCAAAAGGTACGTTCGGGCAAGTCATTAATCGTTAAGAGCCAAGAGGGATACAAATTTTAGCAATGACTTTGTTAACGAAAAGGTGCTTTTTTGGGGATTTACCCCCAGCCCCTAAAGGGGTGAGGAGGGATTTGGCTTTTGGAATAACGAATAACGGTCAACTCTATTCAGGGACATTCATCAATCATCAACCCGCCCATACCTAAAAAAGGAACGTTCGGGCGAGTCGTTAATCGTTAATCGCTAATCATCAATCGCCAATCTTGAGTTTAGTATTGCAGTCTTGAATCTTGGTTCTTTATTCTTTGTTCTTATTTTTTTTCTTGTGTCCCGCCTCAGCTTTGCTACGGACGGGCAGGATTGTTTCAGATTTCTGGTTCCTGGTTTCTGGTTTTCTGCCGCCACAGTAGCAATGACTTCAATCATGAGTATTGAACTATGAACCCTGATTCTTATTTCCCTCCTCTAGAGCAGACATACATTAATCCTGAATCCTGAATCTTGAACTCTAAACCCTGAAATGTCTCTTGATCTTGGCGTCTTGGTTCTTGGCTCCTTATTCTTTATTCTTTATTCTTAATAATTTGTTCTTAATACATATTACTAATTCTTTAAATTTGTTCGTAAATTTCCCCAATGAAAAACTTCGTCCTCGCCATACTCTCGGGATTACTTTTAGCCTTTGCTTGGCCCACCTACGGATTTCCTGTCTTACTGTTTATTGGGTTTGTACCCATTTTGTTGGTGGAGCGCCACGTCCGACAATCCGTTATCAGATGGAAAAAGATGTCGATCTTCGGGTATAGCTACCTCAGCTTTGTCATCTGGAATTTCATCACCACCAATTGGCTTCAATATGCCGATGTATTTGGTGCCAGCTTCGCCATCTTGGTAAATTCAATGCTCATGGCCCTGCTGATGGTCCTATATCACAGCATAGCAAAACGCGCTACAGTTAACATCAGTTTGTTGTTTTTGATGTGCTTATGGATGGCCTTCGAAAAACTACATTTAGGATGGGATTTCTCCTGGCCTTGGCTGAATTTGGGCAACGGGTTTTCTGAGTATTACACCTGGATCCAATGGTATGAATACACCGGGACCTTTGGAGGCACCTTATGGGTTTGGCTCGTGAACATTTTGGTTTATAAGTTGATTGTAAAATATCAGGCTCAGAAATCTATAAAAAGTATTACATCTGAAGGCATCACCGTATTGGCGGTGATTATGTTGCCCATTTTAATCTCCTTATCCATCTATTATTCCTACACCCTTGAAGGTGACGAAGTGAACGTCATTGCCCTACAGCCCAATATCGATCCATATTCCGAAAAATACAATGTATCCAATGAAGAAATTGCCGATATGTTGTTGAAGCTGGCAGATACCAAAATAAATGCGCAAACAGACCTTATTGTCGCTCCAGAAACGGTATTTGCAGACAACGTCAAGATCACACAGTTGGAAAATGCCTATTTCAAACGAAAACTGGACGTATATCTTTCTGAACATCCCAATCTTAATATTTTAACCGGTATATCGTTTATTAATTTCATCACGGACAAATCACAGATCAAAAAACAATCCAACTATCATAAAAGCGGATTTTGGTACGACGATTACAATTCGGCCATGATGCTCAACGGAAGTGGCGATGTGCAGCTCTACCACAAATCAAAATTGGTGGTGGGCGTAGAAACTTTGCCTTATCAAGCCATTATAAAACCAATCATTGGCGATTTCATGATTGATCTTGGCGGCACATTGGCCATGAAAACCACTCAAGAAGAACGCACGGCATTTACAACCTCCAATCCCAACTTAAAGGTGGCTCCCATTATTTGTTACGAATCGGTTTATGGCGAATTTGTTACGGGATACATTAGAAATGGCGCCAATGTATTGGCCATCATTACCAACGATGCATGGTGGGGAGAAACCCAGGGTCATAAACAACATCTAAGCTACGCAAGACTACGCGCCATTGAGACCCGTAGGGACATTGTCAGAAGTGCCAATACAGGAATCTCCGCACTGATCAATGCCAAAGGCGACATCACCTCATCATTGGCCTATAACACACAAGGGGCCTTATCAGGAACGATAACCACCAACGAAAAAACTACCTTTTATACTTGGGCAGGCGATTATATTGCAAGGATTGCCATATTTATTGCGCTGTTTGTGTTTCTGATTACGATGTTTAGGAAGAGTAGGATTTCATAGGTTTGGGGGTTGGGTGCAAGATTTAGGGTTCAAGATTCAAAGTTTCGAGTTTAACCAACAACCCGCCCAAACCTAAAAAGGTACGTTCGGACAAGTCGTTAATTTCGACTTCGCTTCGCTACGGACGGGCAGGCGTTAAAAAATCATCAATCAAAAATCATCGATCTCCAATCGTTAATCGTTAATCTTCAACCCGCCCCTACCCAAAAAGGTACGTTCGGGCGAGTCGTTAATCGTTAAGAGCCAAGAGAGGATAAAAAGTTTAGCAATGACTTTTTTGGGCTTTGCCCCCAGCCCCTAAAGGGGGATTAGGGACATTCATTAATCATCAACTCGCCCATGCCTGGAAAGGCACGTTCGGACAAGTCGTTAATCCCGACTTCGCTTCGCTACGGACGGGCAGGCGTTAAAAAATCATCAATCAAAAATCATCGATCTCCAATCGTTAATCGTTAATCATCAACCCGCCCCTACCCAAAAAGGTACGTTCGGGCGAGTCGTTAATCGTTAAGAGCCAAGAGAGGATAAAAAGTTTAGCAATGACTTTTTTGGGCTTTGCCCCCAGCCCCTAAAGGGGGATTAGGGACATTCATTAATCATCAACTCGCCCATGCCTGGAAAGGCACGTTCGGACAAGTCGTTAATCCCGACTTCGCTTCGCTACGGACGGGCAGGCGTTAAAAAATCATCAATCAAAAATCATCGATCTCCAATCGTTAATCGTAAATCATCAACCCGCCCCTTACCTAATAAGGCACGTTCGGACAAGTCGTTAATTTCGACTTCGCATCGCTACGGACGGGCAGGCGTTAAAAAATCATCAATCAAAAATCATCGATCTCCAATCGTTAATCGTCAATCTTCAACCCGCCCTTACCCAAAAAGGGACGTTCGGGCAAGTCGTTAATCGTTAAGAGCCAAGAGAGGATAAAAAGTTTAGCAATGACTTTTTTGGGCTTTGCCCCCAGCCCCTAAAGGGATGAGGAGGGATTTAGCTTTTGGAACAACGAATAACGGTCAACTCTATTCAGGGACATTCAATAATCATCAACCCGCCCATGCCTGGAAAGGCACGTTCGGACATGTCGTTAATGGTTAAAAAATCATCAATCAAAAATCATCGATCTCCAATCGTTAATCGTTAATCATCAACCCGCCCCTACCTAATAAGGTACGTTCGGACATGTCGTTAATGGTTAAAAAATCATCAATCAAAAATCATCGATCTCCACTCGTTAATCGTTAATCTTCAACCCGCCCCTTACCTAACAAGGTACTTTCGGACATGTCGTTAATGGTTAAAAAATCATCAATCAAAAATCATCGATCTCCAATCGTTAATCGTTAATCTTCAACCCGCCCCTTACCTAACAAGGTACGTTCGGGCGAGTCATCAATTCCCAATCAAAAATCGTAAATCGTAAATCCCCAATCTACTGTCCCCTATAATACAACACCGTACTCATGGTTTTCACCATAATATTCAGATCGAGAAATAGACTTCGGTGCTTAATATAAAATAAGTCGTATTGCAATTTCACAAGACTCTCATCGACAGAGCCTCCATAGCGCGTTTTTACCTGCGCCCATCCGGTCAAACCTGGTTTCACAATATGTCGGGTTTCATAAAACGGAATGGTCCGTGAGAGTTCATCTACAAAGAATTTCCGTTCCGGCCTTGGGCCAATCATGCTCATCTCGCCTTTGAGGACATTAAAAAATTGGGGGATTTCGTCTATTCTACTGCGTCGCAGAAATTTTCCGAATTTAGTAATCCGTACATCATCCACCCGCGCCCATTCGGCACCATTGGTCTCGGCATTGACGATCATGCTCCTCAACTTAACAATCTTAAAAACCTTCCCATTCTTCCCCACCCGTTCCTGTCTATAAAGCAAAGGCCCCCTATTCCCGAACAGGTTTCCTATCAAAACGAATGGTAAAATTAAAATCCCGGAAACCAACCCTACAATTGAAAAAATGATGTCAATAACCCGGTTAAAAAAGAGATATAATTTATTCTGGTTGCTTCGGCTAAAAGGGAAATACTTATAAAAGTCCTTGCCAACAAATTGGATGGGCACCCGATGGGTAATCTCTTCATATACCTGGGTGTATTCCCTAATGGTAAAACCGCGCTCCAAAAGCTGCATGAGATCACTATAGATTTCCGCAGTGATGGTCTCCGAATTAAAACTGGCTACCACGACTTCCGAAATCTGCTCATCAATAATAACCTGCATCAGGTCATTGGATTGAAACTCCTTAACTCCCTTAAACTTTACGGGAAGTTCCTTTGGAAATTCGCAATTCACAAACCCAACGATCTTATAATGCGGATCGGATTGGCTTAGCGCATTGATAAAGGCTTCCACATAGGTCACCTCCCCCACCAACAGTACTTTTTTATAAAATCGGGGAGAGGCAATCAAACTGACATAGGCGACCCGCCAAAAAAATATACTAATGATGATGGTCAAATAAAAATAGACAATCTGAAGGCGTTTCTCGGGTAAAAAAGGCGTCAATACAGGCGTCAAAAAATAAAACAATACGCTGGTGGAAACCATAAGTACAATGGTCCTAAAGGTCACATCCAACTGACTCGATTTCTGCAAGTCATAAATTTCAAAAACCGTCCCGAAAACTGCCAAATACAACAATAGAAGAAAAATGGCGACGCTATTCTGCCAGGAAATCTCAAGATAGGTATAATCAAAAAAGAGACCGAGCAAGTATAACCCGAAAACAACCATGATCAAATCCATTCCACGGAGCAAGAGTTTGCGCTCTGAAACTTGAAAATGAATTCCTTTTTTTGACATCTGTTAAAATAAACTTAAAGCGAAGATACTAAGTCTCCACAATTCTACAAGTCTACAACGGTTTTTAATTAAAATGTCAGCAATAATAGTCTACAGTCCGCAGTACTCAGTCCGTTAATGCCTAAATAACGTTTAAGAATTTCTACATTAATAGTCAAAATTAATTATAAAATCCAAGGTCCTTTGCGAACCTTTGTGTCTCCCCTGTCCGACGAAGTCATTCAGGCGGGCGGCAGGCTGGCTTGTGCAACTTTGCGTCATAGCTATTTGACAATAGGAATTATTCAGCCTTTCCGTGATAGGTCATCCATAACAAATCAACAATCTTAAATCATCAACCCGCCCCTACCTAAAAAGGTACGTTCGGGCAAGTCGTTAATCTAAAATCATCAATCATCAACCCGCCCCTACCTACAAAGGTACGTTCGGGCAAGTCGTTAATCATCAACACGCCCACACCTAAAAAGGTATATTCGGGCGAGTCGTAAATCGTAAATCTCAAACTCATAACTCATAACTCATAACTCTGAACTCATAACTCATCCCTCCCCAACAACGCCTCCCAAAGCCCTTTCACTCTGCTCCAATCAAAGCTCTCCACCTTGTTCCTCGCCCTAACAACCCTCGCCTCCGTCCGAACCACATCCTCAAATAGCGAACAAATCGCATCCACCATAGCCACTTTATCACTAGGAGCCACCAAAAGCCCATCCACCCCATCCTCTATCAAATACGGCATACCGCCCACATTGGTTGACACTACTGGAAGTCCCAAAGCCATAGCTTCAATGACGCTTACCGGCATATTATCAAAATTGGTGGTATTGATAAACACATTATAATCTTTTGAAAGTGTAATCCATTCTGCCTTTGTGAGTTTTCCAGTAAACGTAACGGACACACGAAGTCGTTCCGCTAAGGCCTTCATCTCAGCCAAACTCCCATCAGCATCGGGTCCTACCATACATAAAGTTGCATCATAACCACGTTGCCTAAGTTCATGCAACACCTTGACCGCCAAAGTCGGATTATAAATTTCAGAAAAGGAGCGCACCCACAAAAGTCGGGGTGTATCATAGGTTTTTTTGTGTTGTGGATAATTTTCGAGGCTAATGGTATTGGGAATATACACCACATTTTTATAGCCAAACGCTTCAAAGCTTTCTTTTAAATATAAGGACGGGGAGACATTGGCATAAGCATTCTTAAAAACCCATCTGGACAATTTAGGTGAGCTTTTTAAACGGTTTGGCAAGTTACCACCGTGCAGAATGGGAATATAAGGCAATTTCAAAACTCGGCACAACTGACTGACCAACACGGCATAATAAAAATTCTGAGTGCTGTAGGTGTCAATGAGTACGAGGTCTGTCTTTTTACGGAACCTTAAAGTAGTCCCTAACATGTCCAGAAGCCTGAGTACTTTATTGGTTTTATTGGAGGTATAACGCACTTCATAGCCACCTTGCTCTAGCAATGGCCCCAAAACTTCACTGTAACTAAGATTGGTCTGTGAGTTTTGGAGATGGTTTCCGACGAAGACTAGGTTTTTCATTAGTGACATGTAAAAGTGATAATCCGTATAAAAAAGCGGGTGCGGCAATCCGCATGGCGGAGTGGTTGATGGTGGCAAACCAAAAGGCCAAAAACGAATAAAAAAAGATATTGTTCCGATGTCGACTCCTGAAATCCAATGGTTTTAAGATGAGGATCATCAAAATGATAACACCAAACATCCCGTGTTCTGAAAGCACGCGGCTAATCTCATTATGGGAAGCGATAATCGTACCTTCCGAAATCAACCGCTCTTGTTTCATGCCACTAGCGCCTACCCCCAAAAATGGATGCTCTTGAAAACCTTCAAATTCATGGACAAAGAGCTCCACTCGACCGGTGGACATATCGATTTTTTCGCGTCCAGCCGCATCTTGATTGGCATAACGGTTACCGACCAGGCCACTCGATTGATTCAAACTGATGATCCAAGTAATCACCCCTACAAAGACCAACAAAAAAACGGAAGCCATAATCTGCTGTTTTTGACGGAACTTGGCACCGCCATAATAAATCACCAAGAAGGCTGCGATCATAATTAAGGCTCCAAAAACACCACCCCTGCTTAAGGTCACCAAGGCTCTAAAGGATACGGCTGCCAAAAGAAATAAATTAAAAACTTTTAGAAACAGACTGGGTGATTTCATAAAAAAGCGAACCGTCAAAGCAAACATTCCCAAGCCCAATAGGGTTGATACTTGATTGGGACCAAAGCCTCCAGAAGTCGCAAAACTTGAACCTGTTGACGTCAGGACTTCCTTGACACTTGGGTTGTATAAAAAAATATGTGTGGTCATAGCAATAATCGGATAACTCAAGCAAGCTACAATCTGCAACAAAACCTCTTTACTCACTTTTTTATCATAACAATACAATGCCGAAACGCCCAAACAGACAGGGCCGCTCAACACAAAAGCAACACTGGTCCTAAAATTAAGATCATAGCCCAAAGTAGTAGAAGCCACCAACACCGCTGGCACCATCAAAATGAGATAGATAAAGTAGGGGTAGGCTTTTCCTGATATGCCATCATAAAACATTCCCATCCCCATCAATAAAATCACAAAATACTTAGAGAATTCATAAAACAGACCGCCTCCGGTCATTCTAAAAAGAGACTCCGCGGCTACGATATAAGTGGCTCCAAATAACACCCATATCACTTTTTCATGTTTAGGCATCACAATGATCTTGAAGATAAAAAACACACAAACCACGGTGAAATACAATTTTGAAAACTGCGGGATCATATTGATAAAAATGCCCATGATGATGTGCAGCACAATCAAGGCCACATAGGCATCATTGGTAAACCGGTAACAATAGCGTTGTTTGGCTTTCATAGGACTAAAATATCAAGGGCCTGCAAAATACTGCATTTTTTTAGAGTTGGGAATAAAAGGACAGCAATTTATCCTTAACCGCCATTGCTGAGAACTGCTCCAAAACATGCCGGTTAATCATTTTGCCTGTTGTTATTCGTAAGTGTTGGTCAGAAATCAAAACCATCATCTGTTCCGCCAACTGTTCAGAATGGTTTGGAGCCACCAAAAACCCCTGGCACACTTCGGGAAATACGCTACTGCAATCGCCCACATTGGTAGCCACAATAGGCAATTGCCCGAGTCCGTATTCCAATAATGCCAAAGGCAGACCTTCTGAGGAAGAGGATAAGATGCCAATATCAACTTGTTGAATTATGGCACTGGAATCTGGACAGCTGCCATAAAAGAAGACTTGATGCCCTAAATCCAGCTCCGCGACCAATTGATACACAGATTCGGAATATCTATCCTTAAAGTCCTGACCCACACAATGCAAGCTCCAATCGGGGTGATGTTCAAGAATCAATTTAAAAGCATTTAAAAGATTATGATGATCTTTTTGAGGCCTCAGATTTGCTAAACATAATAGTCGTTTTCCTTGAATTCCCTTGAGCTGCGTTACTTTCGATATTTCACTTTCCTGAATGGCAAAATTGGGGAGATAAGCCACATTTTTACATTTCAAGTTTTTTTTCGCCCAAGTTTCCAACACCCTATTCACACTCAAAATCAAGGAGAAAGACCGTGAGCAAAACTTTAATACGCCATATTTACGTTTTTCCAAACAGACACTATCTCCATAATGGTCATGCCAAACAATTTTCAAACCTGGAATTGACCATTTCATGAGCGTTGCCATAAAAAAAGAAGTAGAATGTGCGTGGATAATGTCAATCTGCTCCTTTAGGAGATACCGTCTTAATTTGATCATGGCAGGCCAATCAATTTGACGCTTTTTATTCAAAAACATATACGAAACCTCGGGCGATAGTGATGCTTTCAAAAGTCCTTCCTTCCGGGTGGCACATAGATAAGAACGCTCAAGAGTTTCAGACAGCATATTGGCAATATTGACCGCCATCCGCTCTGCCCCACCTGCTTCCAAACTATCAATCAATTGCATTACACGCATGGGATTATTCTTTATTGGTATTAATTATTTTTTATTAATATTAACTATTGTTTATTGGGGCAACTTCAATTTCGATTTCAATTTATTGCCCAATCCCCAATAGCGTCATTGAGAGCTTGACTGGCGGCTGACAGGGACGCAGGACGAAGCAATCTTTAGGTTCGAACAAGGAATCAAGTTAAGTAGACCATCAGACACTACTCAAAACTTCACTCAACAACCAAGTCTCGGACTCACAATCAAAAGATTGCCACGGTCGTTCCTCCCTCGCAATGACCAATCGCAGCATGCGGAACCCTCCAGCTACTTACATTTCAAAAGTCCCCTTAGGGCAAGTTATAATTCCCTGTTTAGAGTTGACTATTTTTAATTAATTTTCATAGTCAAAAATAGTCATCAACTTATGTAATTAGCAGTCATCAATCAAAAATCAACAATCAACAACCCGCCCATACTTAAAAAGATACGTTCGGGCAGGTCGTAAATCTTAAATCTTAAATCTTAAATCGCATATCGCAATCACCTTATCCCTAATCCCTCACAAATAACACCCCCCTAATATCCTCCTCCAACCGATCAAAGGTATATTGTTGCGACCATTCCAAGGCCGCCTTCGCCATGGTATCCAAATCGGCATTATTCAAGGCTGTCACAATCTGGGAAACGGCGGTTTCCAATTCAGGTTCAATTAAGATGCCTCGCGTGCCATCGCCAAGCATCCAGCCGACGCAAGAAACGGGTGTTGCGATGGGAATACATCCAAAAAACATCCCTTCGGCCACCGCCTTGGGCCAACCCTCACTTTTGGACGGCAGAATATTAAAATGGGCGTCCATCAAAGAGGCTTTGACCACCCTTTTATCCTGGTTGCCGTAGAGAAAAACAACAGTTTCCAAACCGTTCCTCTTGACATAGTCTTGCAGTTCTGGCATTAAAGGGCCATCGCCGTACATATGTAATCTTACAGAAATTCCTTTTTGAAATAAACTCTCGATAATTTGAATGGTCAATAACGGGCGTTTTCCGACTACCAAAGCCCCGGCAAAAACAAAACTCAAAGGCTGAGTATAATCCTTCGGTTGAAATTCTATTTTTTCATCCTCATAATAGGTCGCCGATATAAAAGGCTGAATATTCGTGGTTTCATTAGGCCATTCGCCGTATACCAAGACTTGCATATTACGGGTCAAAAAAGTGTTTCGCAAGATGGTTTGCTGCAATCTGTAAGTCCATGGCTGATTGCTGTTGGGATCCCAATTGCCGGCATATTTGGTCGATTTCTTTTTATTTGGGAAAAAGATTTGGGTAAAACAGGCCACCAAGCTCACGTTGGCAGGACATCTCAAATGGATATGATCGGCTTGGCGCATCACCTGGGCACATTTGAAAAATATATAGGGCACTTTAAAAAGTGTTGTAAAAATCGCCGCAATTCCTAAAATATTAAAATTAGGCACTGGAACAAATCTTAGCTTCTTGTGATGATAAGCAGTATCAATACCCTCAACCTCATTTGATGGTTTTTTGATACCCACCACAATCACCTCATCAGCGTACTTCCCCCAAAGATTCATTTCATTGATATACGGCGCATAACCGTAATACCGGCCATCCTTAAAACTGTGTTGGACTAATGTAAATATGGCTAACTTCATTAATTGAATTTCAAAAAAATATGTTACGAAAAAACGGATTAAACGCATTTAAGAATAATGCTTTATTTATAGAACTGACCAAGTTTATTTTATTTTTTGGAATACATAGCCAGTTCTTATTATCCTTTGTTGAATATTTAAAAACATCTATTTCTTTGAGCCTTGTTTTACCTACATAATAACATACGTAGTCTAAATCACAGAAATATTTATAAAAATCAACTAAACTTATATTGCCTCGACTCTGCATATAATTTTTATTTGCTTCAGCTACAATTATAGGCATATTCGTTTTAATTATCTTGGAAGCACCCAACAACACTTGGTATTCAAATCCTTCTACATCAATAGATACAAAAGAAATATTTTGTTTCGTCAATGACTCATCTAAGGTAACCACATTAAATTCCTCGAAGCTTTCATCTATATTATTACTATATATAATATGTCCAGATCCCGAGCTCTGTTTATCAGGAATCTTGAATTTTGCCTTCCCTGATTGATCGGATACTAAATCTGAGTAAATATTTAAATTTTCAAATTTATTCTCCATTTTATTCCTCAATAAGATGGTATAATTTATGGGTAAAGGCTCATAAGCAAACACCTTCATTCCAAACTTTCTTGCAACATCTGAAAAAGAAATTGTTTCTGTGCCTATATTCGCTCCAACCTCTACTATATGTCCTTTATATTTCTTTAGTACTTCATTAGAAATAATTATATTCCTCCAATCGAAATAACCATGAACACTAAACTTAAATGCATGGAAATCTGAAGTATTGCCATAAAAATAACTCCCAGTAAAACTTTTAGTCTTAAAATCTAAATTCAAGGATTCCCCTTCTGATATTTTTATAATAAGATTACGAACCTTTTGAGAACCAATTGGCGGTAACCATTTACAAATTAATTTTGCAAATCGATACTTTATTTTAACGTTCATCATGAATCATATTCTTAAAATATAAATAATCTCTTTTAATTGCCATTTCAGTTTCGAAACATTCCAAAAACCGCTCATATCCAGCAGTTGTCAATTGATCTCTTAACTTATTATTCTCAATTGCACAATTGAGTTTATTTGCCAAATCTTTATAATTATGCGTTTCAAATAACAATCCGGTTTTATTATGAATAATGATTTCCTTTATACCAGTATTATTGGCTCCAATAACCAAAGTTTTCATACTCATCCCCTCAATTAACGTAAAACCAAAAGCCTCAGTAACACTGGGAACAACGGCAATATAAGTCTTTTTAAATGCCTCTAATACAGATAATTTAGACATCGTTCCTTTAAAAAATACCCTTTCTTGTAAATTTAATGATGTCGTTAATTGCTTCAAATGTGCTTCTTCTGGACCATTTCCAATAATTATTAACTCAATATATGGATGTTTTCTTACTACTATATCAAATGCTTGGATTAAGGTTTCAACCCCTTTTGAATAATGCAATCTACCAACATAGGTAATTGTTTTTTTACAAATTCCGCTAGATGCAGGAATTGTTTCATAAACATCCTTAACCGAGTTAGGTATTACATAGATTTTCTTTTCGCTAACTTGGTAATTTAAAACCGCATCTTGTTTGGTTGCATTTGAATTGACAATTATTTTGGTTGCCAATTTGTAAATCATGGATTTCCTTTTTACTAATATGTTTTTCTGAGGAAACTGAGTTGTCAATGTTCTTATCCATGCAACTCTTAATTTAACTCCACACAAGAAACCTACGATTAAAAATAAATTAACCGAGTTAAAAACCGAAATAGTAAGGACTGGTTTATAAAACTTCATCTCTATGTAAAGAAATTTGGCATCGCGAAAAGTTGTAGGGCGTTTAGATGGCCAATATTTTAATATAATATCTTTTGGTAATATTAATTTTTCCGGTTTTTTCGTGTCCGAAAAGACAACAACTCTATAATTATTCTTAATAAATAATTCTGCCAATGCTAAAAAATAATCCGAAACAGATGTATTCAAAACAGAAAATGAAAAAAATATAACTTTATCATCCATGCATCAGATAATTTTAATTTCCTTTTCTAAAAATAAACTAACATAAAACATTTCTATCATATTTAATAATTTTCATGAGCAAGGAATTTAGCTTCATAGTTTTTTTTATATTATCCACATAAGCCTAAATTCAATCACAAATCATCAATCTTCAATCAAAGGTTTATTATACAAAAGGCTCCAACAACCGACTAAACGTCCTATGATATCATTAAAAGCTTCTTTGGGCCTATTCGTAGTGAATATATTTAAAAGTCTCATCGAAATTAGTAATAAATGTACAGAATACCATTTTAACTTCATCTTCAAATTTGGCTTTGGGTATTTAACTCTCCAAACGTACCAACCATTCCTAATCACCATTTTACCATATTTATATTTATTTGGACGTCCAAACGGCTCATGATAATGTGCCAATTGCGCAGCAGTGTTAATATATAAAAGACCTCTTTTTGTCAATCTTAAACAAAAATCGACGTCTTCATATAATCCATAACCTTCAAAGTAAGTTGAAAATCGCAGATCTTTAAAAACTGACATCTTATAAGATGAAACCCCTCCCATAAAATGTTCCACAGGGTATATTTTCCCTGAGGGCGGTAGGAAACCAACTGAACGTCCATGAGAAAAGCTAGGCAAAACACAAGGCGGTGTATCCGGACCAAGCCCAAACCAATGTCTAATCCGAAACCTCAAAGGTTCATTGCGCATCCAGCCGTCATAATAAAATCGTTTGGAATTTATTGAACCATCAGCTTTTTGCCAGTGCACTTCATTGCTAATATAGCCACCTACCCCCAAAGCGTTTGGATATTGATCATAGGTGCTCAACAACTGTTTAAAATAATTTACATTCAAAACAGTATCATCATCTAAAAAACAGATGGCCTCTGAATTTTGGTGCACTTTTGAAATCCCGTAATTACGTTGTTTGGTCAGACCTCTATGCTCATCATCAACTTTATGATAGACTAAATTCTTAAAAGGATGTTGCTTTAAATTTTGCTCAGTCTCACTATTTGTTGATCCATCTATGATTAAAATTTCATTTGGATAAAGAGTTTGCTTGTTTACTGAATTCAATAAATTCAATAAGGCCTTTGGTCGCATGTAAGTACAAATAATAAGCGAAAATTTCATCTACTCGGTTTTATACATTAACTGTTCAGCCCAAAATAGACTTAGTTTCCATTGTACATTCATAGTCCTTATATAAACTATAGGATTCTGTACTCCTTGTTTTTTATAAAATTTAAGATATAAGAGTGTCTTATAACCATTCATTTGTTGGGGAGACTTATGCTTCAAGTAATTTAACATCACTGTAGGCGATGGTTTTGGATGGATGGAGTTGTAAGTCCATGCGGTAGAGTGGACCGTTCTAAAGCCTCCTATTGGCGCTTTTAAATGATGTAATTGTACATGGGACAAATAGACGATATCCCATCCCAAACTTCGCAATTGCATCCCATAATCGCTGTCTTCACCAAAACCAAATTCAAATGCGGTATCAAAAGTAATTTTTTTAGCCCTTTTAGCTGCAACAATGCTACAACCAGAACCAAATGTAAACCACTGTAATGACGTTTGATGAAGTTCCTCTTCTCCTTCTCGCAAACAACTTAAAGTTACAGCTTCTAAATCGTAATTACTAATGGTTGTTAAAGCGTCTTTCAGAACATGAGGCTCAAAACGAATATCATCATCAGCCAAAAACAAAAATTCAGAATCAACTTCTTTCAATCCCAGATTTCTAGCGTTACAAGCTCCAGTCTGATGAATAAATTGATGTTTGATCTGGAATGGCCAGGCCTCTGAGTAAATAAATCCCAACGCACTTGAACTTTCAACATCTGGATTCTGCTCAACAATAATCACTTTGTTCGGAAGATGCGTTTGTTCGGCTAAATCTTTTAAAACGTCATGCAAATAGTTGGCACGTCCAATAGTGGGAATTATTACGTCAATAGAAGGTAAACTGTTTATTGAACCTGTCGTTAATGTTTCCAGTGGAATAATGTCTTCAAACATCCGTTTTCTATAAAATAGGCTATTCAGAAGAGGCAGTAATGTCAACTTTCGTTCATGCCACAAAAAATTCAAGCAGAGCAAAAAAACCCATCGGGTTCTGTAATGCTGTTTTACAAAGCGGAATAAGGTGAAAAGCCCTGCAGGCTTTTCTGAAAACTTATTTTGTTTTAGAAATAGGTTAGGTTCCGAATAACAAAACAAACCTTTTGGCATACCTTGTTTAGCAATGGAATTTAAATCATATTCAAAATCATTAGAAAACTTAAGGTCCTTAAATTTCAACAAACTTGTAGTATAAATAGCGCCAACTGTAGAATGCATCAACCAAGTTGGGTATTTTACTGAAGTCTTGACATTCACAAAAGGTGAGTTTTCCACATAACCAATAGCATCAGGTAAATAACATCCGTTACCATAAGAGATCATGATATTCTTTACCTTAAAACTCTTGGACACAGCTTTATGATTTAGTAGCTCTTTACAATCTAAACGACACCAAACTAAAATCCTATCATTACAAATTGAGGCAAGATGCATCAATGTTTTCAAGATATGCTTTTCTTCTACAAGAATCTTCTCTTGAAGTTGATGATCAAAAACAGAATCCACTTTATGGTTGTTATGATAAACAATAATCATAGGTTGATGATACTTTTATAGCATTCAATATTCCGCTTAACAATAACGGCTGTGGAAAAATATCTGATCACATGAGCCCTACCTGCTTTTCCAAACTGAGCACATTTATCAGGGTTATTTAATAACTCAACAATCCTCTCAGCATACAATTCATGGTCTTTAGGGTTAACGGTATACCCAGTAACACCATCCATCATTAATTCATTGGCCCATCCAATATTTGAACTCACCAAAGCCTTTTCCATGGCCAAGCTTTCCAGCCAAGTCATCGGGAAGGCCTCGGCAAAACTTGGCAACACCACAACTTGGGAACTTGCAATATAGGTTTGAATCTCAGCATACGGTACTTCATCCAAATGTTTCATTCTCTTTTTGGCTTCATCAGATAACAAACTCATAAATAGTGATAGTGTTGAAACCTTTTCAAAAACATCAAGAGTATCCTTCCCAATAAGTAAAAGCGTGCTGCGTGGCACTTTTTCAACAACCTTATTAAAAATTTTCGCCAACTCCAATATGCCTTTCTTTCTAATGAGTGTTCCAAAATATAATATTTGGCCTTGGTTGATTACTAAATCTAATGGTTTAAAATCATCCGTATTGATACCATTAGGAATAGTAACTATTGGTTGATTTAATCTAAAAAGTTCTTTTGTAAGTTCCCCCGTAAATGAGCTTACTGAAGCAATGGCATCAGCACTTTTAAGCGCTGTTTTCTCCAAAAAACGATTTTTCCATTTTTGTTTTCTGTCCTCCAAATGGCAGAAATAACCATCACTGCCGTGCAGTCGAATAACAAGTGGTATCTTAAATTCCATAAAAGCAGAAATCCCTGTCCAATCAGGCGCCTCAATGAGGTCAATACTTTCTTTATCAATATGTTTTTGGATGATTCTTTGATAGCGTTTACGTTCCAAGTACCAGTTAAAAGCCCCATGTTTTTGTTTAGCAATACTTATAATATTTATGTCTTCATCTATAAAATTGGTATCCTTTTGTTGCCCAACAACAAATACAGTTACTCTAACACCCTGAGCAATTAATCCTCTGGCTAGGTTTTTAATACTGGTGCCCAAGCCACCCGACCTACTGAGTTTGGAATTTGGATATTCTATCGATAGGAAAGCTATATTCAATTTAGATCTATTTTTTTTATTGACAAATAATGCCTCTATATTATAATGTTAATTAGATTATTTTGCTAATCTAAACTATAAACCCCTTTTTATTACTGGTTTGATTTAGTGTATTTAACATTTCTTGTTTTTGCTTAGAATCCACTCCTGCATTCAGAGTAAAACGTTCATCAAAACGTGGCGAAGATTTTAAAAGAGTTCTTTGTGTATCAATATAATCACTTGTTTTACCTACTACTTGCGCTGGCACACCACTCACCAAAGTGTTTTCAGGAACATCTTTGGTCACCACACTTCCAGCGGCAATAATAACATTATTACCTATAGTCACTGACGGCATAATTATACTATTTGCACCAACAAAAACATAGTCTCCAATTGTTACTGGTCCAATTTTAGTATACTCTAAGGCGTGTTTGGTACTAGCATCATGACACAATATTTGAACTCTTGGTGCTATGGTCACATAATTCCCAATAGTAATTAACCAACAATGTGTATCATCCAATATCACATCTTTTTGCATATTAAAATGAGTTCCTACACGCAATCCTCTTCCTTTAAGCTTTTCCAAATAATCACTGTTATTTTCAACACCTGCAAGACGTCTGAAAACTGATTTTACATACTGTTTTAAAGCATTCATTATTGGTCAATTATTTTTTCTATTTGTCTAAAAATTTGTTCCGAAGCATTTGTTGGGTACGCATTAATTTTAGCAAACCATTCATTAGCAAATGTCATATTGTTTGACTCCAAGACATCAAGTATAACTCTTTCAAAATCATTTTTATGATTCACCCAAAACACCTGCTCATCATTTGGCATGGATTGAAAGTGAATATACTTATATATTTTTTTGATGGTCCAACTTTCATCATTTTTTTCAATAGTATCATAGTTTAAATACGCACAAGGATTATTATGGATAGCAAAATCAAAAACCATTGAAGATCCAACATTTACCACTAAAATAGCATGTTTCGAAATATTCGCCAATAAACCCATGTCTTCTGGAGTAGGCATGATGGTCTGCCAAGTAGTACCGTATTTTCTCCATAAAGGATCTATGACTCTTATCACATCCTTATAAGTTTGCAATACATTGTCAAATCGATCAGAGAAATCGACAGGGCAGCGCCTAAAAATAATCCCTAAAGCACAACCTTTTTTATTTAGTTCAATAACGCTCTTGGCTAAATCTTCAAGATAATAAGGATCATTTGGAGAAGTTGTAATATCATCACCAGAAAAACAAATATATTTTTTCCCGCAATCTAATTCGTAAGCGCTAAAAAAATCTTTCCTCGATTTAATTGAATGGCTATAATGAGGTTGAAATTGAGGTGTTCCAACAATCTTGATTTGATTCTCATTTATATGCGGGTAATAACTTATTAGTTCCTTTTTCATGTGAGCACTCCATACAAAATAATAATCGGCCATGACTACCATGGTCGCCTTTGGCAAATTATCCCATGAAAAAATAAAGGTTGCCGTTGGAATACCCAAATCTTGAGCTGCAAGAAGTGGCGCAATAGCTTTAATGATTCTTTGGTTAGTACAAAACACAAAATCAGGTTGATGTTCTTGAAGCTGTAATTTTGCTTCGCGATATGCTTGAGTAGATCGTTCTAGTTGAGCTACTTTCTTGTTTATTTTAAGAACACCCTTGGCTGAATTATATCTTATTTTAAAAAACTTAATTAAAAATTGTTTGACAAAACTTTTAAAATCCGAAATTTTCCCCGGAAAAATATATTTTAGATAGATCTCGTTTTCTGAGTTTCTATAACTCAAACCTAATTCAATTTGTTTTTTTGCGTTATGATATAAATCTGATAAAGGGTGGTTCTTAGAACTTGGCAATTCTAATTCTTTACAATTATAATTTTCTGCAATGGGATAGTTAGTATGATTCCAATAAATGATATCATGACCTTGCAATTTACCCTGTTTCAAAAAATCGGTAAATAAAAAATTGCGTAAACTTACACCATCAGTAGCCAAGATTAATATTTTTTTCATTTATCCTCAATTAAAACAGTTCGAAATTTATGAGACACATAGTCTTCGGTCATCTGCATTGATTCGTAGGTTGCACCTGCAATATGTGGAGTAATCAATACATTATACCCTTGGTTCATAAGCACTACCATCTTATTTTCTATTGACTTACCTTCCAATTCATCCGTTAGGACATCAAGTGCACATCCTTTGATTTTTCTTTCTTTTATTAAAGTGGCCAAAGCAGCTTCTTCAATAACCGAACCCCTGGAGGTGTTAAGAAGTAAGGACTCACTATGCAAATTGGATAAAAGTTGGGCGTTTATAAAACCTTCATTTAATTCAGCGGGAATATGTATAGAAATAACATCTGCCCATTGAAAAAGTGCTTCTGCCGTTTCGAACCTTTCACCAATTTCTGGATTAATCTTCTTTTTATCATAAAATCCTATCTGCATCCCAAATACTTGTCCATATTTAGAAACTTGAGCTCCGACGCGGCCCATCCCCAAAATTCCAAGTTTTTTCCCACTTAAATTGTTACCTTTAAAGGCATCTCTTCTCCAATACCCTTTTTTAACATCATCAATCGCATTCGGGATATGTCTTATTAATGCTAATAGCAATGCCCAGGTATGCTCTGCAGTTGACGGAATGCTGGTCAAAAATTCCGTTTCACCTTGGAGTGAAATGATTTGTCCACCTCTACTCTTAAAGTAAGCACCATCAATATGATCTAAACCAGTTGTCGCCGTTAATATATATTTGAGTTGAGAAGCTTGTTCCAATAGTTCTTTATCAATCTTAAACCCCAGTCTTATAAATGCAGCATCTACCGGTTTTAATGCAGCAATAAGTTCTGCTCTGTCCTTAATATCAGAAATGACAACAGTTCCTAAAGATTTAAGAATTTCAATTGCTCTGCTACTAAAATGCTCAGACTCCGTTATTAGTATTTTCATTTTTAAAATCGTTGTATAGTAATTCGGCTAATAACAAATCACGTGGACTATCAATATTAGCTAGCCAATTGACATCCATAACATAGGCCTTTTTATTTGCTACCATTAAGGTCTTTTCTCTCAAAAAAGCTTCGGTTTTAACCGCATAAAAACACCCGTTTCTAAAAAAAACAGGATCCAAGTCCTGCCTTCTACTTGTTTCACCAAATTGAGTTAAAGGTTTCATTGATAAATCCGTATCTAAGGTGTACATCCGAGCTGGGTGTATGTCATGCATAGGGACCACAGAAATCACTGCATTTAAAGAAGCATCGTTTTCAAACATTGAAATAATTTCATCCAATTGTTTGGAAGTACGTAAAGGTGAAGTGGGTTGCAATAAAACGATAACCTCATAGTTGCCTAATTCTTTTAAGGCATGTTCAATCGCCAAAACAACATTGCTCTCATCTCGCGCCAAATCCTGAGGCCGATGTATCAATTCAACATCTTTGTGTTTTATGGTCTCTAATATCCTTATGGAATCTGAAGTCATAGCAGTACAATCAATTTTTTTGGCACCTCTCGCACAATCCACGGCGTGTTCTATTAAAGTTTTACCTCCTAATAGTTTAAGATTTTTATCAGGAATACCTTTTGAGCCTCCACGAGCTGGAATAAGAGCTAAAACTTTCATCAATACATAATGGTTTTATGAAAGCGCAATTCAATGGTCGCTAAAATATTGGCAATTTTCTTACCACTATTCCCATCGCCATAAATAGTACTACGCTTATTTTTAGGATTTTTCAATTGCTCTAAAATTGCTGATTTAATAGGAACCCCGTCATAGGGCACGTCAATGGTATTTAGTCCACGTTCCCTCCTGTGTTGCCGTGTACCGATATTCACCACAGGAATTCCTAAATAAGAACATTCTCGAATCCCCACACTACTATTTCCTATTAAGCATTGGCTGTGGTACAACAACTTTAAAAAATCAATAGCATCCATATTCTTGAAAAACCGAATATGCTTTGGATCGTGTTTTTCTCTATAGGAACGAATCCCATTGGAAGTGCCATCAGAGCCCGCATCTACATTGGGCCAAAACCAAAAGGTTGGGATTCCCAATTCGTTAATAACATTAAGTGTAGTTGTGATATCTGACCTTGCTTGATCATATTCATTGGTCACAGGATGCTGCAACACTACCAAATAGTTTTCTGGCATTTCGGTCAAACTACCTACGCCGCCATATTTTGAGATGGGATTAAAATCCAGTTCAGTCTGGTCTATCAATCCATGGGCAATATCTATGGACGGACACCCCGTATTAAAAACAAAATCAGCATCTTCGCCTAACCTAATTACACGTGCTTTGGCCTCTTCTGAAGCCACCAAATGAATATCCGCCAGCTTGGTATTGGCATGCCTTACTTTTTCATCGATATTCCCCGTCACCTCTCCACCTTGCAAATGCACCAAAGGGATGTTCTGATAAGCAGCAGCAATAGATGTCGCAATAGTTTCAAACCGATCGGCAATAGTGATCACCGCATCAGGTTTTAAATTATAAAACACATTGGCAAGTTCCATCACCCCTAAACCGGTGGTTTTGGCCATGGCGGTTTTGTTCTCGCCTTCCAGAACCATAAAAACCCGCTCATCAATTTTAAATCCGTCGCGCTCTATATAATCTGCGGCGTTGCCATAGCGGTCCAATAAAGCTGAACCTGCTACAACCAGTTGTAATTCCAATTCCGGATGCTCATTGATTGCTCTTAGTGCTGTTTTTACTCGGCTATAAGACGGACGTGCAGTAATGACTACACATATTTTACGTTTTGTCATGCGATATCTTCACTGTTTAAAAAATCCCATTGGGCTTTGTCCTGTTTTAACGTTTTTCCAATAACCTCCATAAACTTAGTGGCTGGAATTCCTTTTTCGGCAGGTTTCTTTGCTTCCAAATCATCAAAAGATAAAATGTGTCCTTTAGAAAGATTTTTATTGATGGCTAATGATTTTTCAAATATAAGCTTCAGATCTTTAAAAACTAAATTGTCGTCTTTATCTACGGGATTTGCGATGGCCAAGTTAATATTTCTTACCGCCTCAACCAATTGCTTCGTTTCATCTATAGTCAATGATGCCGACACGTCTGGCCCAAACATTTCTTTATTAAACACCACATGAAATTCTAAAATTTCAGCACCTAAAGCAGTGGCGGCAATGCAGGTTTCTATTTTAGCGGAATGGTCAGAATAACCAACCATAACCCCATATCGTTGTCTTAGCTCCTGTATCACATTTAATCCGAATTGTTCAGGACTGGTTGGATAGGCTGTAGTACATTGTAGAATTGACAATGGAACACCGCGTTCTTTTAAAAATGAAACCGCACTATCCAACTCTATATATGAACTCATTCCAGAAGATAAAATCACAGGCTTTTTCGTTTGTGAAATTTTTTCAAGTAGTAAGAAATTAGTGATCTCACCAGAACCAATTTTATAGCGCTCTACACCAACTATCTCTAATAAATCCACAGCTGCATTACTAAACGGAGAACTCATAAATTCAAGTCCAACCGTATCGCAGTGTGCTTTTAATTCTTTCCATTGTTCAAGAGTAAACTCCATGCGTTTCCAATAGTCAAATCGTGACCTATCCTGCTTTGAAAACTTAATTCTAAAGGGTTCAAAGCTGCTACTTTCCGCATCAGCGATATGGGTTTGAAATTTAACAGCATCAACTCCAGTTTTTGCCAATGCATCTATATAGGCGTGCGCCATACCCAAACTTCCATCATGGGCTTGTGCTATTTCTGTTATTATAAATGTCATAGATTATTAATTAAGCTTCGGTTTTGTCGAACTTATCAGTAGGTTTCCAATATACCTTAGAAGATTGCAATTTATTAAATTCCCTGTACTCTTTTATGCCCATTCTATAATTCGAAAATATAAACTTCTGGTTATGCATCAACACATCCATTAACGCTTTTAATATGGCATTTGTAGCCCCCCAATTGCCTTTAAAAGTTTTTCTCTTTACCTGACTCCATAAACTGGAAAAGAAACTTTTAAACATAAGTCGTTTAGGATAACACAAAAAAAACAAATACCACCCAGAACTTAAAGAACGTCGCTGTCTGTTTAAATAATCTGAGTTAGATTTTCGCAAATTCATATTGACTCTGTGGTGGACCAAAATCTCAGGAAGATAGTGTACTTCCCAACCATTTCTAAAGAGCTGAATACTTGCAAATTGTTCCTCACCATAAAATTGAAACCACTCAGGATAATTTGGAATTGATTTCCAAGCCGCCATACGCCAAACATGACCGCACCCTACAAAACCATTGACCTGATGTGCTTTGTCTCCCGTGACCAGATTTTCAGGTTGTTCTAATCCCCAAAACACCCGAAAAGCAATTAATCCACAGCTTGATTTCTTATCAAAATATTCTTCTATGACATCTAAATTTTTTGCAGATAAAAAATGGGCATCATCATCTAAAGAAATGGCATAAAGTGCTGATGTGTTGTTCAACATATAATTTCTGTTATATAAATAGCCTTTGCTTAACTTATTACTTATAAGATGTATTTTAGGGTAATTTGAGGATATATAAGCAGTAGTTCCATCGGTTGACCCATCATCACAAACCATACACTCAACTTCAGAGTCGTTATCAATTAGGAATGCGATGTTTTGAAGAGTTATTTTCAAATCATCTAATCTATTTTTGGTTGATATTAGAATAGAAAACTTAGTTGACATTTTGAAAAATATTTTGAAACTGTGATTCTAAGAATTTAACAGACACATAACCTTCTAAATCTGGTCTGTTTAATTTAAAGTTTTCTTTGTCAATCTTCCATTCATTATACAGCCGTCCCAACAATGATGCAATACGCTCTATATCATCAACTTCAGACCAATAAGGATAATTTTCTCCTAGCAATCTTTTGGTTTCACTGTAAAATGGTCCTAATGCCAAAATTGGTTTATTGGCAAACACGCAATGTGGGAATTTACCAGGCAAAAAAGGGCTGATTTCTGATTTTGATTCCAAAATAATATTTACGCTAACATTGTTTTGGACTATGGATGCTTCATGATAAGGCACATTTCCATGACTATAATAGAGTTGCGAAATATTGGATGCATATTCCAATAGTAATTGTTCATAATCAGAAGCCCTTCCAAGTAAAACTAATTGACTATTACTCTCAGCGTCAGGACATCTTTTTAAAAACATGACATACCCTTCAATAAGGCCAATGGGTGGGCGTTGTTTCATTAAATTTCCAGCATGCAAGATTGAAAAATAATTGCTTTTTAAGTAATGAGGAATTTTTACCTCATCTACAAATGATCCCATAAGATGTTGATGAGGCACAACAATACCTGTTTTCAAGAAGTTCGGAAAATAACTGCCCATCCAATCTCTAAGCATAAGACTTGGAAATGCAGAATGCTCTGCCTTCTCAGAAACATCTTTAAAAAAGCGTTCCTTACTTTTATATCCATCTTCGATCCAATTGTAGGGTCTTGGATAGAAATGAAACGGATAAGGATCATGTACATAAGCCATCCATTTACCATATAGATTTGGCAATCTCAACAAAGCATGATGTGTTCTGAAACTAGCACCTTTACTAAGTGTAATGACCAAGGCTTCATTTGAGTAATGTTTTCTCACAGCCTTGGCAATGCTTTTTGAGTCATTATAAAATGAGAATGAAAAACCAAAAACTGCATCAACCCGTTTAAAAATGTCAATTTTAAAATGCCTCAAAGTTAATCTCCTTACCCTACTTAATACATATGAAACATTAAATTTAAGCTCTTTGATGGGAATACAATGCACACCATCTATAGATGCAGGTCTTCTTGTGTAGTGCAGTACTGAAACATTATAACCAATGGTAACTAAGTTTTTAATTAAACCAATATTCACTTTACTGGCACTACTGTCATTAACATCAATAGATTCTATAACAATTAAAATGCGTTTATTGTCTTTCATCCTAGGATATTTCGAATTTGTTGAACAATTTGAGTGGCAGCAGTTCCATCACCGTAAGGGTTTTTAGACCCATTTACTCTTCTTTTCTCATCCAAAATAGCATTAGCATGTTTTGTTATTTGAGTAACTGAAGCACCTACCAATATAGAACATCCCGTTTCTACTCCTTCTGGTCGCTCAGTAACATTACGAGTTACTAAAACAGGTACGCCAAAACTTGGAGCTTCTTCTTGAATCCCGCCAGAATCAGAAATGACCAAAGCTGATTGGCTTAGTAACCACACCATTGTTGCATAATCTATTGGCTCAATTAGAATGATATTAGGATGATTACCTAATAAGACAGTTACTTGATTGTTTATATTAGGGTTTAAATGAACTGGAAAGACCATACATACATCACTCCTCTGAGCAATTTCTAAAAGCGCTTGACAAATTTGCTCAAACTTTTTTCCAAAATTTTCACGTCGATGACCAGTTACCAAAATTATTTTTTTATTAAAATCAATTTGTTCTTTTAAAACTTCCATTGCAGGTGATATAAAACCGTCATCAATTTTAAGTTTAGTCATATACAAGGCATCAACTATTGTATTTCCTGTAAGATATATTTGTGAGGATGGAATAAGCTCATTTAATAAATTCTGTTTTGCTCTAAATGTTGGAGCAAAATGAAAGTCGGCCAGTCTTCCCGTCAATTGTCTATTTATTTCTTCTGGAAAAGGAGCATATTTGTTATGTGTCCGTAATCCAGCTTCCACATGCCCGATTCTTATACCATGTTGAAATGCTGCCAATGCCACCATAGCCGATGTGGTAGTATCACCATGCACTAAAACTAAATCAAAACTTTCATCTCTAAAAACCGTATCCATTGCAGCTATAATTCGTGCACTAAGCTGATTCAAACTTTGATTAGTCTGCATTAAATTCAAATCAAAATTAGGTGTAATTTCAAAAAAGCTTAAGACTTGATCCAACATTTCACGATGCTGTGCGGTAACGCAAACTTTGTAATCTAAACCTTCTTTTTTTAGTGAATAACATACTGGTGCCATTTTGATGGCTTCAGGACGCGTACCGAAACAGACGAGTATTTTCAAGGCAACTATTTTTTTATTTAATTTCCATTATAAATTTAATGAACTATCAATCAGTTCCCAATAAATGTCCTTTCTAATAATAGTGGCTAGATTACCCGCTATAATAACGTTTTCATCCTCAAATACTTTTGTAACTACACTATCAATCTCTATTAAACTTTTTGAGTTCACTTTGGTTCGTGATGCAAAAATACAACTTGAGCCAATGAAAGTATCAATTCAATACTAATCGATAAGTCTTTAGTGCTTTTTTTGCTGTGGAAGTAACCATGCGTCCATAATTAACTATTCATTCCAGCTACCCAAGAATTATCATCAATACTTTTACTATTTAACAAATCGAAATAATGATTAATAATTATTCTTGAATCTCTTCCAATAAATGTCGAGCCTTTAAAAAAAATATTACCGAATTGTATTTTAGAATGGCTTCCAATTGAAATTTATTAACTATAAAAGACATTTTTATTTACAACACAAGCATTATCTCCAATTGCCAGGCTTTTAAAGTTTATTATAGATTTTCCAACTTTCACATTTTTACCAATCGTATAACTAAAAAGTATTCAATACAATTGAATTTTTATATTGGTAAAATGAATGTACTTTATTGGTATTAAACTTATTATTTTTATCTTCATTTTGTGTTTTAATATCTCAAATACTTTTTAACCTTTCCTTTATTAAGTACAATGGTTTTATTATGAAATTTAAGTAATATCTTATTTGTATATTAATCTTCTGAGAAAAACTTAAATGATCAATTTTAAGAATTAATGTTTTGTAAACTCTCTCGTTTTTTAAAAACAAAGATAAATTAGCAAAGTATAAAGCCAATTTAAAATTTAAAAGATTTTTCTGTTTTAAGTTTTCAATAACCAATTGACAAGCTTTGATTTTTGAATCTCGTCTAATTTTATCATTGCCCCAAAACTCGGCAGTAGTCGAGTTTTCATGCTTCCTAACATAATATAATACCGTATCAATTGAAATTCCTTTTGGACCATTGGACAACAATCTTGAAAAAAACTCCCATTCATCTCCATAAAATATCACTTCACTAAAACGCTCTTTACCGATTATTTTTCTATTCCATAAAACCGTACACGTATTAAACGGAATAGTATTGCTTATCATGTCATAAATATTATCGATATCTAATGGAATTAAAGTGTTTACAACTGGTTCTGTAAATGAATAATCATGATTAGATCCAAAGAAAACGGTTTTACTAAATCGACAAAAATCAGAAGAATGCTCATTTATCAATTTTAGACAAATTTCCAAACATTTAGGATGCATGATATCGTCACTATCCGCCCATATTACAAAATCTCCATTACTCAATTCAAGGCCGTAATTTCTAGAAGCATTAGCCCCTTTTGGTCTGTTTTTTGGTCTATCAAAAAGCTTTATACGGTTATCGTTTTCAATAAATTTGTTAACTATTGTGTAAGTGTTATCGGTAGACCCATCATCTACAATAATACATTCCCAGTTTTTAAAAGTCTGCCTAATTATTGCGTTTATGCTCTCGCCAATAAGACTTGCCCTATTATAGGTGGGCATGATTATGGATACCAAAGACTCCCTCATATTCTATATATTCTTCTTCAAACTTGTTTAATTAAAACCTTAACATTCTATAGGGTAATTACCTTATTTATAACATTTCTTAATTTTAGTGTATTGTAAAAAAATTCAGACATTCATACAGTTTCTATCCTTTAAAATGCCGACAAGTCATACTATAAATGATTTCCATCGTTTTTCAAAATAATAACTCCCTCTTCTAAAAAAGACAAACACCAAACCTAACGTATAAATTTCTAAATACTTTATGACATTCAATTTTTTTATTGATAACGCAACATTCTTTAAAATATATTTCGAACTTTCAACATCTTTATAAATTAAACCCTCAAAAAAAAACTGAACTAAATTACCAAAACAATAAGATTTTACTTCAAGGTCATCTAACTCTATACCTCTTTTAAGATTTACAATTAATATAAAGGCCTGAGATCGTCTATATTCAGGCACATAATATTTCCCTATTGCTGTTTTACCTTCTGGATGCTGTCTATACAGAAACAATGGTTCTTTTATAATTTGATTATGCTCGTTTGGTAATTTATAGAATAATCTTGCAAACAATTCCGCTTCTTGACCTCTTTTTAACTTTGGATTAAACAATTCCTTATTAAACAAAAATGATTTTCTGAAAAGAATATTATTTGTAACAATTTTAAACTTCCAACGTACATAGTCCTTGTATAAAAATGTTTCCAACTTCAAATGAATTTTTACTGGATTTTCTAATTTTTCGTTCACATAAAATCCTGAACAGATAACAAGTTCAATTCCATCTAAAAAAGCATTCACTTTTAACTCTAAGAAATTAGGTAGCATAACATCATCATCATCAAACCAATTCACATACTCTCCTTTACTCAATTCAAACCCATAATTCCGAGCGGCATTACCACCAGGTAGCCAATCTTTGGGTCGATGATGGTATTGAAATCTTGAATCCTTAGCACAATACGCTTCCATGAGTTCAGAAGTTCCATCAGTACTTCCGTCATCCACCACAATACATTCCCAATTGGTATAGGTTTGTGCCAACACAGAATCCAGCGTTTCGCCTATTAAGTGCGCCCGATTAAAGGTGGGGATGATTATGGAAACGAGGGGTTGGTCTGGCATGTTTACTATTTTTGGAACTAAATTACAAAGTTGAGTATAATAGAAAGATTTGTAAATTCATGAATTTAATATTTAGATGTATAATTCAAAAAATTCTGAACTTAATGTTTCTCTATTAAAATTATTTATTGCAAAGCTTTTGGCAGATGCGCTCATCGTTTTATATAAAATAGGATTATCCATCAGTTTTATTATAGCAGCAGCATACCTTTCAATGTTTTTCTCTTCTATTAAAAATCCTGTTTTATTTTCTAAAATAGTATAGGGTACACCTCCACTACGAAACGCAACTACAGGAAGTCCCATGGCCTGTGCTTCTACTGTTACAACGCCTTGTGCTTCTGCCCTATTCACACAATCAGTAATGGAACTCATTAAAAAAATATTATTTTCTTCAAATAACTCTTTTATGTCTATTTGGCTTTTAGCACCAACCAAAAACACGAAGTCACCCAGTCCCAATTTAGACACCAATTGCTGCAACGTATCTTTATCGGTGCCTTCTCCAACAATAGTGTATTTTACGTTGTAACCTTTATCAACAAGTACCTTCACACTTCTTATCGCATATTCAAATCCTTTCAGTTCAATTAAACGACCAATAGATATCAACTTTACAGAAGTGTTTTTTAACAATGTCCTTTCTTCGTCTTGTTGAAAAAGACCCAAATCAATACCCATTGGAATAATTCGTATTTTCTTGAAATCACCACCCAGTAACTTTACTTTATTAGCCAAATAAGGGGTGTTTACGGTCATATAGCATGATTCTTCCATTAGCTGTTTATATTTCCTCCGCATTAAATCAAGTGCCTCAGGGCCCTTGAAATGAGCATCGTAACCATGAAAAGTAGTTATGATATGTCCCGATAACAAACCAATAGACTTCATAAGAGCAATGTCAAAACCAGCCAGTCCAAATTGAATATGAAAAACAGGCATTTCTCTGAATTGATTATAGTAATGAAGCTGAAATGGTAAAATTGAAAATCGCTCTCTTATGGGTACATTTATAATACGTATCCAAAATTTTAAGTATTTCAATATCAGAATTAGAGATTGAAAGCGCCTTTTTGTTTTATTTCTTGGTATCCTAAAGTCAACTGCAAAGGTGTTGTCCAAAATTCGGTGCTCAGTTAAAAGCTCCTGTTGGGAGGATGCTTCAATACTTAATTTATTTTTAGTTAATACACTTACCTGATAGCCTTTTATTTTAGACTGTATAATATGGTTAGTAACAAATGTTTCTGTCACGGTAGGAAAACTTGGCACAACAAAACAAATGGATTTCATTTTATTTAAGTTTATTACACCTTTTCATAAATATAGAAATCAGAAAATGACGTGTTGTTTTCATTGTTTTTATCGTAGGGGTATCTATTTAATATTTTTTCTTTAAGAACCCAATCATTAGAAATATTATTCTCTATCCATTGTGTAAAACGCCTACATTTTACATGCGGAGAAACAAATTCATCATAATCACTTGAATAGATTATAACATATTGGAAAGAACTTGAAAACAACCTTTTCATATAATGAACAAAAACATCATCCTCAATTAAATGAAATATTACTTCCAGCGATAAGACAAGTTCTCCACTGAATTCCTGGTCTAATTTATCACTTAGATGATAAAACAATTTTGTTGTATCATTTTTAAATTTCTCTTTACAAATAGAAATTGCCTTTTCAGAAACATCTACACCAATATAGTTAGGATAGTTAGCCAAAGAAAGTTGATTTCCATCTCCACATCCAAATTCTAATACTTTATTTATATTGTTTTTCAATACGAACTCATTTAATATTTCAGCCTTAAAATCAGCTAAATGCCCGTAACTCCCTGTACCTGAATTTCTATTTTGTTTGTACCTATGTTCCCAATATTTTTTTGAACCAGGAAATTCCTTGTTTTTTTTTCTATCTAATGAAGAAAATATTTTTTTAATATATGTTCTTAAATCCATATTAAAATTTCAATAGTTGCATATTAATTTTAAACATTAAAATCCCCAGGAAAAATGACAATACTGTCTGTTCTATTCAATTTCCCTGAACCCCATAAATCACCTGGTAAAACTTTAATCGAGGCTACGTTATCTATAACATCAATGAAATTGTCCGGGGTAGTATCTATTTCTGTTATAACAATACGGATACTATAAATACCTGCGCTTAAATAAAGATTTGGTATTTCTAATTCGAAACTATCTTTATTCTTTAAATCTGAAAATGAAAAACCCATTTCGTCATTAACATATTTTAAAACAGAAACTAAATCCTTGTTTAAAAAATCAATTGAAACAAATAGTTTTTCATAAACGACATCCTCAAATTTTGAAATTAATAATTTAATTTTCAGATAGTCTCCTGATATGACTTCCATAACAATATCATTTTCACAATTATGAAAATCAATTTTAGAAACTTTAAGTTTTTGATTACCAAGTCTATCCTTTCTATTTATCAAGGAAGTGTTATTCTCTAAATTATCTATAGATAAATAATATCTAACGGCGCTATCCACATTACCTTCAAATACGGTTTCCCCGTGCTCCAACACAATCGCTCGCGTACACAGACTCTTTACAGCTGCCATATTATGACTCACAAACAACACCGTCCGCCCCTCACCTTGGCTAATATCTTGCATCTTACCAATCGCCTTCTTTTGAAACTCCGCATCACCTACCGCCAACACCTCATCAATTACTAAAACATCAGGTTCTAAATGCGCCGCCACGGCAAATGCCAAGCGCACCCGCATCCCACTGCTGTAGCGTTTCACAGGCGTATCAATATAACGCTCACATCCAGAAAACGAAATAATTTCTTCTTCTTTGGCTTTGATTTCTTTTTTGGTCATCCCCAAAATAGCGCCATTCAAATAGATGTTTTCGCGTCCTGTCAATTCAGGATGGAAGCCTGTGCCCACTTCCAAAAGTGAGGCAATCCGGCCTTTGGTTTTGATTTCGCCCGTAGTTGGGCTGGTTACACGGGATAAAATTTTTAATAAGGTGGACTTACCAGCGCCGTTTTTACCGATAATACCCAAGACTTCGCCACGTTGCACTTCAAAGTTGATATCCTGCAAAGCCCACACATATTCCGATTCGCCTTTGGTGCTACGGTCATTGGACTCGCCCACTTTTAAGAAGGGGTCTTCCTTTCCACGCACCTTATGCCACCAACGGTTGAGATCATGACTGATCGTGCCGGTACCCACAGTGCCAAGTCGGTATTGCTTACTTATATTTGAGGCTTTGAGAATGATCATGAAACTATTACTTATACTTTATTTTTTTTATTTATTGCTTGGTCGTCATTGCGAGCTTCTTAATTATGCCGTCATTGCGAACGAAGTGAAGCAATCTTTGGGTTTTGGCTAACCAATTATGAGATTGCCGCGTCGTTCCTTCGTCACTCCTCGCAATGACGCTTAGGTGGGAGACTCGCAATGACGCTATGGTGGGCAGTCTTTGCAAGGACGCTATCGTGGCACTTCGCAATAACAGCTAATTGTTGCTTGTTTTCACTTCTCTATTCTTTACTCTTTTCTATTTTCTATCCTCCACCGACTCACCTCTCACCACTCACCACTCACCACTAATCCCTAATCCCTAATCCCTATTACACCGTATCAATAAACGATTTCTCCGTTTTGTTAAATATAACCAATCTTATTAAAGTCGTGCTTAACCGTGCCCGTACCCACAGTGCCTAATCGGTATTGTTTGCTGATGTTTGAGGCTTTTAAAATGATCATGAAACTATTACTTATACTTTATTTTTTTTATTTATTGCTTGGTCGTCATTGCGAGCTTCTTAATTATGCCGTCATTGCGAACGAAGTGAAGCAAATGCAGAGCATTCACTAACACCCCTTTATCAAAACTAAAAGACGTTAGTAATCTTTGGGTTTTGGCTAACCAATTATGAGATTGCCGCGTCGTTCCTTCGTCACTCCTCGCAATGACGCTTAGGTGGGAGACTCGCAATGACGCTAGGGTGGAGAGGCTTCTCAATGACAGCTCGTTATTCTTTGTTTTGGCTTCTCTGTCTTGGCTCTTGATTCTTGAATCGTTGATCTATTTTCTCCATATTCATTTCTCTATGCTCTATTTTCTATCCTCCACCGACTCACCACTTATCACTCATCATTCACCACTAATTACCTAATCTCTATTCCCAAATACCTAATGCCTTTAACCTACACCGTATCAATAAACGATTTCTCCGTTTTGTTAAATATAACCAATCCTATTAAAAACAGGACCACACTAATGATTAAGGTGTAAATAAATCCAAACCAACTGAACGCTCCCGTATTTAAAAGCATGACTCTAAAGCCTTCTATAATTTGGGTCAACGGATTGTACTCTACAATTAATGCCACAGAACTTGGAAACTTGGCTTTTGCCTCACTTACTGGATAGGGCACAGCGGATACGTACATCAACAACTGCACGCCAAAACCAACCAATACGGTTAAGTCTCTATATTTGGTGGTCATGGAAGAAATGATCATCCCCAGTCCCAAGCCCATCAGGGCCATCATAACAATATACACAGGGAGTAAAAAGATATGGCTGTTAAAGCCAAAAGTCTGTCCCTGAAATGCGTAATAGATATAAAACCCAATAAAAATACCCAATTGAATCCCAAACTTCAATAAGTTGGAAATAGTAATCGACATGGGCATAATCACTCTTGGAAAATAGACTTTCCCGAAAATACTTTGATTGGTGGTAAAAGTGCTTGAGGTGCCCGTGAGGCATTCCTTAAAATAATTCCAGGCCGTAATTCCCGCCAAATTAAAGAGGAATGGCGGCACACCTCCGGTTTGGATATTCCCAAGATTATTAAAAATCAAAGTGAAAATAACCGAAGTGAACAAGGGCTGAATCACATACCATAAAGGTCCTAAAATGGTTTGTTTATAGACCGTGACAATATCCCGTTTGACAAAAAGGATGAGCAAATCTCTGTAACGCCAAATTTCCTTAAAATTAAGGTCAATCAGTTTATGCTTTGAAGAAATGGTGTACAGCCATTGATCTTGTGGTGTCATGAGAGGCATTGCATTTTTTAACTGGGCTAATATAATAGAAATTATGGAGTTAGATCTAAGTTTTTGATTGCGACTTATAAAATTCGACCATTTGATGCAAACCTTCGTCCAAACTGGTCAGCTCCCGGTGTAAAATGGCTTTCATTTTGGTCACATCAGGACAACGACGTCTCATATCTCCCTCAACTAGAGCAGGTAAATGGATGATTTCAGAACTGGATCCCGTAAGCTTAATGATTTCCCTGGCGAGCTCCAAAACACTCATCTCTCGATCATTTCCGACATTTAAAACACTATTTTCATAATTGCGGTGTAGGGTTTTGATGCAGGTGGCAATGGTATCCTCGATATAACAAAACGAACGGGTCTGCAGACCATCCCCATGAATTTCTATTGGTTTTCCTGCCAGAGCAGCCTTTAAAAATTTAGGAACCACAAAGTCCTCGCTTTGATGTGGTCCATAGGTATTGAAGAAACGAAAAATAGTATAGGGCAGACCGAATTCCTTTTCATAAGACCTAAAAAAAGCTTCGCCAACATTTTTGACTATGGCGTAAGGCAATCGCGAGTTTAAAGGGGTGGTGTTTTCATTCTGCGGGATTTCAAAGGGTTCGCCATAGACCTCAGAGGAACTGGAAAAAAACACCCGCTTGACTCCCGAGCTTTTTGAAAGCGCCAACACGTTCTTGATGCCTTCAATATCCTCCAATACGCCAAGGGGATGCTCCAAAGTACGTTGCACGCCTACAACCGCAGCGAAGTGAAAGACATAGTCAAAGTCAAAACGACCAAAAACGGGGAGGATATCCTTGTAGATATTAACATCAGCATTGATAAAGATCACATTGTCAGATTTCGGCATTTTTCGGATATGGCCTGTTGAGAGATTATCGACAATAACAATCTTATAGGTCTCAGTTTCGGCCAATCTTGTGGCCAAGGCACTTCCAATATTACCGGCACCACCAGTGATCAAGAAATTAGTCATATCATATTTTAAGCATTAAAAGTCGCACGCTGATGAAATGACGATATTCTACTTAGGGAATGGTCAGAATGTATCTCGCCATGAATCAAAAAACGAATATAAAAAAATAGATGGAACTATGGGGGTGAATTGTTATAAAATTGGGGTGGGTTTATATGATGTGGCTAATTAACATGATTGATACATGATTTAAGATAGGATAGGCAAACCCTCCGACTATATTTCCTTCGTCGATATAGCCACCTCCCTTTGATTAAAGGGAGGAGCCACTGAGATAGAGTTTATGACATGCAGATAGTTTACAAGATAAACACGTAATTTTAAGTTTACTGAAAAAGACAGGTTAATTATAAAATAACAAATAATCTTGGAAAATCACCATGCCGCTCCCCTCTTTAGCCAAAGAGGGGAATAAATTTACCGTAGTAAAACAAAGGTAAAGAAAGGGGAGTTTGAATAAGCCATAGGGGAATGAATTTACCGTAGTGAAACGAAGGTAAAGAAAGGGAAGTTTGTTCTAACATAAGTAGTTTTAGCACTACATATCCAAATATTATCTATTTTTAATAAATGTCCAAGCAAAGAATACATACCAAAAAAGAATTACAAGGCTACAGAAAAGAGTTGCGCAAAAAACTAACTCCTGCTGAAGCATTCTTATGGACACAGCTAAAATCCAGGCAATTAGACAATAAACGATTTACAAAACAACACAGCATTGGCTATTATATTGTTGATTTTTATTGTGCTTCTGAAAGATTAATTATTGAATTGGATGGTCAAGGACATTTCACTCCTGAAGGAAAGGAATATGACAGGAAGCGAACCATATATTTAGAAAGTTTAGGGTATAAGGTAATACGATTTGAAAACAAAATGGTATTTGATCATTTGCCATCTGTTATAAAGGAAATACGGGATTGTTTTTGTAAAGACTGAGATTGATGGTTTTCTGGATTATGTTAAGGTGCCTGGCTTGGGGTAGGTTCTGCAAACCCTCCGTCTAAACCTCCCTTTGAGCAGGACACGCAAACCCTCCGTCTATATCTCCTTCGTCGATATAGCCACCTCTCTTTGACTAAAGGGAGGAGCCACTGAGATAGAGTTTATGACATGCAGTTAGTTTACAAGATTAACACGTAATTTTAAGTTTACTGAAAAAGACAGGTTAATTATAAAATAACAAATAATCTTGGCAAATCACCATGCCGCTCCCCTCTTTAGCCAAAGAGGGGAATGAATTTACCGCAGTGGAACGAAGGTAAAGAAAGAGGAGTTTGAATAAACAACAGGGGAATGAATTTACCGTAGTGGAAGGAAGGTAAAGAAAGGGGAGTTTATGTTTTTAATAAATAAATCTTGTTAGAAAAAATAAATAAACAAACCCTCTAAACAAACGCATCCCAAGTTATCTTCAGCCCTTCCCTCACCGTATATCGTGGCGAATACCCCAATAACTCCTTGGCCTTTGAAATATCTGCTAAAGAATCGCGGACATCACCTTGACGTTCTGGGCCGTATTCTGCTTTTAACTGAGAGTTGGCTGCAGATTTAAGGGATTCCCATAAATAATTGATATCAATGCGTTCACCACAGGCGACGTTGAATACCTGATTGGCGGCTTCTTTAGAAGCGAAAAAACCTTTGACATTGGCTTGAACCACATTATCTATAAAGGTGAAATCTCTTGTCTGTCCGCCGTCGCCATTGATCTTTGGTGATGTATTATCTTTTAAGGCTTGCATAAACAACGGGATTACCGCTGCATAGGCACCATTGGGACTTTGTTTTGGTCCAAATACATTGAAGTATCTAAAACCAATCACATCTGTGCCGTAGGTTTTGCCAAACACGTCGGCGTAGAGTTCGTTGACATATTTGGTCACTGCATAAGGCGATAAAGGTTTTCCAATAGTGTCTTCTACTTTTGGCAAGGATTTGCTATCGCCATAAGTAGAACTGGAAGCGGCATAGACCATGCGCTTCACGTTTGGATTATCCTTGATGGCAATCATCATATTCAAAAAACCAGAAATGTTGACGTCGTTTGTGGTCGCTGGATCGTTGATCGATCTTGGCACAGAGCCCAACGCTGCTTGATGTGACACATAGTCCATGTCTTTTACCGCACGATGGCAGGTGTCCACGTCTCTGATATCACCTTCCATCAATTCGAAGGCGGGATTCGCCATAAATTCGGTAAGGTTCTCTCGATACCCATTTGAGAAATTATCAAGCACTCGGACTTTTTTAGCCCCATGCTGCAAGAGGTACTGGACCAGATTGGATCCAATAAAGCCTGCACCACCGGTGACTAAAAAGCTGTAGTTTGATAAATCTTCGTTATGGTAAGGATGTGTGTACATTATAGTCTGGCGTCAACGGTTTCTATTGGCAATAAGCATTTGACGTCAAAAATAACGCCGATATCTGATTTTAAATTCTTGAGATCCAACTTTAAAAACTCATTATGCGCAACCGCAACGACAATGGCGTCATATTTGGAAGCCAATTTGGTATCGGTACAAATCAAATCGAAGTCGTATTCATGCATGACTTCATCGGCAGAGGCCCATGGATCATAAACATCAACATCCACGTCATAACTTTCGAACTCCCTGATGATATCAATCACCCTTGAATTACGGATATCCGGACAATTCTCTTTAAAGGTGATGCCTAAAACCAAGACTTTGGAACCTTTGATGGTTGCCCCCTTCTTGATCATCATTTTAACAGTTTCCTGAGCCACATAACTGCCCATACTGTCATTCATCTTTCGACCTGCCAATATAATTTCAGGATTGTATCCTGATTCAATCGCTTTTTGGGCCAAATAATACGGATCCACACCAATACAGTGTCCTCCTACCAATCCTGGAGACATCTTAATGAAGTTCCACTTGGTACCTGCAGCTTCTAAAACCGCTTTGGTATCAATGTCCAGCAAGCGGAAGATTTTAGAAAGTTCATTCACAAAAGCAATATTGATATCGCGTTGTGAATTTTCAATAACCTTAGCTGCTTCGGCTACTTTTATGCTCGGTGCCATATGGGTACCTGCCGTAATAATGGTTTTATAGAGATTGTCAACCTTGATCGCAATTTCTGGGGTTGAACCTGAAGTGACCTTTAAGATTTGAGTTACGGTATGGACCTTATCTCCCGGATTGATACGCTCTGGCGAATAGCCGGCAAAGAAATCGACGTTAAACCTCAATCCCGATTCCTTCTCCAAGATCGGCACACAGATATCTTCAGTGACTCCAGGATATACTGTGGATTCATAAATAACGATGGCATCTTTTTTCAGTACTTTACCAACAGTCTCGCTCGCCTTCACCAATGGGGTGAAAATAGGCTTGTTGAGGGCATCCGTTGGCGTTGGGACGGTAACAATATAAAAATCGGAATCTTCGATATCCGCAACATCACTCGACACAAACAGACCACTTTTGGCCTTTGGGTCTGTCACTAAAATGGACTTAAGAATGTTATTATCAACTTCTAAGGTTCTATCTACCCCTTGTTCGAGCTCCTCAATACGCTTTTGGTTGATGTCAAAACCGACAACCAAAAATTGCTTTGCAAATTCTACAGCTAGTGGTAAACCTACATATCCTAATCCTAATATCGTAATTTTGGGGTGACTTGTCATTTTGAGTTTTTTATGGATTTTAAAATAAAGAGCAAATCTACAGAAAATCTCCAATTTCGAACGTATTTTTTATTGATTTCAACCTTATCGGTCCAAATTACCGTTCTATTGTAGTGTTCAGGGTCTGACTGTTGTGCCAAAATACGTTCTTCGTCTTTGTATTTTATGGTCGCTGGTCCTGTAATGCCTGGTTTGACGTTCAAAATAATGCGGTCTTCACCTTCCAAACAGTCTGCAAAACCCGCAATATCAGGGCGTGGGCCGACAAAACTCATATCGCCCTTTATAACGTTGAAGAGTTGAGGCAATTCATCTAACTTATAACGTCTTAAAAATTTACCGAAACGTGTTGCACTTGCATCTAAATGTCCCAAACGATGGAGCTCTTGCTTTAATGTCCTGATTTTGTATATTTTAAAAGGTATTCCAAAGTGCCCAATCCGATATTGTGAAAACAAACCCCATTGGCCGGTGTCGAGCGTAGCCATTAAAATCAGTAAAACGATAGGAATGATTAGAAACGGGAGTAGAAAAAGACCTAACGTCACATCAAATATACGTTTTACAAAGACTTGTCTTGGAGAGATCAAAAGAAATTGATTAAGTGTTAATTCTCAAAAACTTCTTGATCCGTCTTAGCAGCGGTCGCTTGCCGTTCCCTTCGTGATAAGCATTCCCATAAACCCCGTAACCATAACCGTAGCCGTAGCCATAGCCGTACCCATACCCGTAATTATGATTGGTCTTGTGCTTATAGAAGTTAAGGACAAAACTAATATTCTTGACTTCGCCCATTTTATATTTGGCGTTGATTAAGGACAACATCCCTTTTTTGGTATAGTCCAATCGCACCATGAACAGGGTGGCATCGGCGTATTGTGTCAGTTCTAAGGCATCGGTGACCAATCCTAAAGGTGGTGTGTCCAATACGATGATATCATAATGTTGGCGCACATGTTCCATGAGCAATTTCATTCTCGGGCCCATGAACAATTCTGACGGATTTGGTGGTACCGGTCCAGATGGAATAACATCAAGGTTTTCAATAAACGATCCCGTGTTCATCTCATCAAAGGAACATTCTCCAATCAAATAGTTGACAACGCCTTTATCATTGGTCATTCCAAAATCTCCAAAAATTTTAGGCTTTCTTAAATCCATTCCCAACAACAGGGTTTTCTTTCCAGATAAGGCATAAACAGTAGCGATATTTATTGAGCAAAAAGTTTTTCCTTCTCCACTGACCGACGAGGTAATCATAATAGTCTTTCCACGACCCTCCTCTTTTCCTTGTTTCTTATAGATAAACTGCAGACTTGATCTGATGGATCGAAACGATTCTGCCACTGCGGATTTAGGTTTTTCAAAGACCACCAGATTGTTTTTATAATTGTATTTTCCAATCAATCCAAGTATTGGAATACTCGACAAGCGTTCCACTTCATCAGAACCATGAATCGTATTGTCCAATAAGAAAATCACAAAAATCAAAAACATTGGTGCAAAAAAACCAACCATTAAAGCCATCATATAATTGAGTGACTTATTGGGTCCTATAAGTCCACCGCCAATATCTTTGGCTTCATCAATAGTCGTGATATCAGAAACATTGGCAGCCTTGACTATTGCCGCTTCTCCGCGCTTCGACAAATAAACATCATAGGCTTGTTGACTGATGTTCATCTTCCGTTGAATCTTTAGGAATTCTTGCTGGTCTTCAGGTAATCCGCTCAGTTGTGCTTCCAAATTGCCAATATTTTTGGTAAGTGCATTCAACTGGGACCTAATTGTGCTACTTGTAGCATCTATGGTTTCCAAGAGAACATTCTTTTCAGAATCCAATTGGTTGTCAATATCCTTAAATAAGATACTTCCTTCTTTGGTAGTGTATTCCAAATTTTGGCGCTCAATGGCTAAAGCTGTGATTTTTGACACACTGGCCAAAATATTGCCCTCTTCAATGCCCACAGAAGTTGGTGCCGCAATTTTAGTGTAATCTGTTTTCGTCCGCAAATAGGTCTCTAAAGCATTAAGGTAGTTCAACTTGGACTGCTCCTGCTCTTTTTGGATGTCCAATCCCTTTAATTTTTCAGAAATGATCTGCATTTCATCACTGACGTCAAATACCTTATTCTTTTTTCGGAAGGTATTCATTTCATCGGTAACATCTTTCAAATTGTCATTCACAGCGTTTAAGCTACTGTCAATAAACTTAATGGTATTAGTGGCATAAAGGTTTTTTCGCTCCAACTCCATTTTGCTCAAAATAGCACTTGTAGCATTGAGATAGTCAACAATTTTCGACTTGTTGGTTCCCGTTAATGACAATTTCAACACAGAGGCCGACTCCTTTGAAAACGGCCCAATTTGAATGCCATTCTGGAAGCCGCTCACCACGCCATCAAAATTCAGGAACCTCACAAAATACTCTGAGTTTTCCTGTGCGATACGATTTGGTCTTGGAATTATCGTCGCATTGAAAAACGGAAGTGTTATGGCTTGTCCAAAACTATAGGTTGCTTTAAATGGACCTTTAGTGACATTTGCCTGCAGTCGTTCTTTATCAATAGGACGCTGGAGATTGGCTACCGTACCCGCAAAGTCAATAAAGAGTTCAAACTGATTGTCGTTTATAAATCGAATTCCTATTGGTGGGCCCAAAAGTTGGCCTTTGGTTTTATCGAGCTTTACAATAAATGGGGCATCCTTGTAAATATCTTCCATCCGGTATTTGCCCTGTTTCAAATATTGCATATAATATTCCAAGGAATCCACAACAAATTCGTTATGCGTCCTCGTTTTTACGGAAGTCATGATTTTTCCAACCTTACCGGAAACCCCTCCCCAATTAAAGGAAATGCTCGTATTGGCGGTAAAAAAAGGATTCTGTTCAGTCTCAACGGAAATCAGTGAGTCTAGCCGATAAATATTTTGTTTTCTTACATTGATCAGATAGGCCACAATTAATGCAATACCAATACTTAAAAGCACCAATTTCCAGAGGTTTAGCGCCTTGAATAAGAATCCTCTAAAATCAAAGTTGACACCTCTCGGTTCTGAATAATCATTTTCGTGGTCTTCCATTCAAAAAACTACAGTCTAATTAATACAATTGTTGTGGTTATAAGACTCAAAACAGAAACTATCGTAGCTAATGTCTCTCTGCCCGTTACGCCAGTACCCCAAGTTTTTTGTTTGAGCGGCTTAACGTATATCATATCATTTGGTTGGATATAGTAATATGGCGAATTCATAACATTTATGTCGGTCAAATCTAAATGGTGAATTTTTTGTCCCTGTGGGTATTGACGTATAATCAATACATCTTTGCGGTCTCCGGTCACTGGAATTTCGCCCACATTGGCAATGGCCTGAAAAATATTGACGCGTTCTTGAAACAACACTTGTGTGCCTGGACTTCCCACCTCGCCATTGGCAGTGTAACGAAGACCCGCTAATTTTACGGTGACAAATATGTTGGCTGTTTCCTTAAATTGTTCGTCGAGTAATTTGGTTTCAATCATGGTTTCAATCTCCTCAGTAGAATAACCTAGGACATTAATTTGACCTAAAGAGGGTATCCTGATATTGCCATGAACATCAACTGTAAATCCATCAAAATAGGCGCGCTCACTTGAACTCGCATTTAAATTTCCTTCACCAATAGGATTGAGGATACTTACCGATTTCTGATCAATTGATTTCACCCTAATATTCAAAATATCATTGATTTGAACTCGATAAGGTTTTTGCTGCTCTACCATTAGCTGTAAACTATCGGTGGCCATATCCTTATTTTGGAGGTACACAATATCTTTATGAGGAATACAGGATGTCAATAAACTACTGAGAATTAATCCCATAACCAATAAAAATCGTTTCATAGAGGGTCACATGTGTTTTGACAAATATAAGTTATCACTATGAATATCAAAACTATTATCAATTTTTTTGGTTTATTGGTAAATCAAAGGTTAAATCAATGCAAAAGATGGTCATTCTAAATTGTTTCTTATTATATTTAAGTCGCAAGCGATAAAAAGTACTCAATGTATCTAAGGTTTTGAAAAAAGGCTTTAAACCAATGAAATGCTTCACTTAACTTTAAATTTGAAGATATTATCGCGCTTGTTTATTATTCCCGTTATTTGCAAAAAAATAGACTTTGAATTACCTAACTGTTGAATCGATATCAAAATCTTATGGCGAAGTATCGCTATTTGAAGACTTGTCTTTTAGTATCCATAAAGACGATAAAATTGCCTTTGTGGCGAAAAACGGAAGTGGCAAGACCTCTATCCTCAATATCATCTCAGGTGCAGACCAACCCGATAACGGGCAAGTCGTGATCAGGAAAGGGCTACGCTTGTCTTTTTTATCGCAATCGCCTCAATTTGAAGATGAACATACGATAGAGGATACGATTTTCAACTCCGATTTGCCCATCTTAAAAATCATTGAAAACTATGAAAAGGCGCTGTTAAATCCAGAGGACGCCGATGCCTACCAAAAAGCTTTTGAGGGCATGGAGCGCCACAATGCCTGGGAATTTGAGCTGCGGTTTAAACAAATCCTCTCGCAATTGAAATTGGAAGACCTCAGCAAAAAGATCAAAACACTCTCTGGAGGCCAGAAAAAGAGATTGGCCCTGGCAACCGCACTGATCAACGACCCTGATCTTTTAATCTTGGATGAGCCCACCAACCACCTCGATCTTGAAATGATTGAATGGCTGGAGCAGTATTTTGCCAAGGCACAAATGACCTTGTTCATGGTGACGCATGATCGGTACTTTTTGGAGCGTGTCTGTAATGAAATCATTGAACTGGACCACGGTAAACTCTACACTTATAAGGGTAATTACTCCTATTATTTAGAACAAAAGGAAGCACGGGTTGCCAATGAAACTGTTGAAACCGGTAAGGCCAAGCAACTCTTCAAGAAAGAATTGGACTGGATGCGCCGCCAACCGAAAGCACGGACCACCAAATCTAAATCGCGCATTGACGATTTTCAGGATATCAAGGCTAAAGCCCACCAACGCCGAAATGACCATCAGGTGCAATTGGAAATCAATATGGAACGGTTGGGAAGCAAGATTGTGGAATTCCATAAAGTCTCAAAGGCCTTTGGGGATAAGGTGATACTGGACGGTTTTGAATATGTTTTCAAAAGAGGTGAACGGATCGGCATTATCGGAAAAAACGGAACTGGCAAATCGACATTTTTAAATATGTTGACCAAATCCATCACTCCCGACGCTGGAAAAATTGTCATTGGCGATACCGTTAAATTTGGGTATTATACCCAAGGTGGCATCAAAATAAAGGAAGGTCAAAAGGTCATTGAAGTCATCAAGGAGTTTGGCGAGTACATCCCGTTGACCAAAGGACGTCAGATCAGTGCCTCACAATTATTGGAGCGTTTTCTATTTGACAGAAAAAAGCAGTACGATTTCGTTGAAAAATTAAGTGGTGGCGAACAAAAACGTTTGTACCTCTGTACCGTACTGATCCAAAATCCGAACTTCCTGATCCTGGATGAGCCCACCAACGACTTGGACATTGTGACCTTAAACGTGCTTGAGGAATTCTTGCTGGATTTCCCTGGCTGTTTGCTTGTGGTGTCGCACGACCGTTACTTTATGGATAAGATCGTCGATCATTTATTTGTGTTTAAAGGCGAAGGTGAAGTTGAAAACTTCCCTGGCAACTATTCCGATTATCGCGAGTATGAAGCGTCTGCACCGGTTGTGGATGTTGTCAAAACAGAAACCGTCACTGTGGATCAAACAAAGAATGAGGCCAAGAAACTTTCTTATAATGAAAACAAGGAGCTGAATTCGTTGGAAAGTAAAATCAGATCGCTTGAGTTGGATAAAAAAGCCTTTGAGGACAAATTCCTTGACACCAGCTTGACCCAAGATCAAATCAATAAATTGTCATTGGAATTAGAGAAAATAATCAACGAGTTAGAGGCAAAGGAAGCCCGATGGTTTGAGTTGTCAGAAAAGCTGGAAGATTAATCTGGACTCGAAAGAGTACTTCTGAAATTTTCTCGCAGAGACGCTGAGGCGCAAAGTTGTTGTTATTGATTGTTATTTATTTGTATTAATTATTGAAAGTTGAAAAGAGTAAAGTGGTCAACCTAACTATTGATCCTTCGCGCAAACTTTGCGAATATTAGTATTAAGGCTTTTGAGATTTGTGGTAAATGTGCTTATTTTGGTATTTGGTATTTGGTATTTGGTATTTCTGACAAATCAAATCAGTGCAAATCAGCAAAAATCCGCGTCATCAGCGTTCTATTTAATTTTGACCGATGACCAATGTCTGCTTGTCCGCAGCTTTTGCAGTAGCAGAAAACAATAGAAACAAGAAACCTGAAACCTGAAAAAAGCCTGCTCGTCCGCTTGCCCAAATCTTTTTAGAGACGGGGAACAATAGAAACCATAAAAACAAGAAACTCCTAACCCTTGCATAAAATCCTCTCCTACATAAAATTCCTCCTCAAATCAAAAAACCAGCATGGTGTCCACTCCCCTTTTGTTTATGATTTGGTCACACAATGTTTTTATGATCGGACAAATTATTCTGAATATAAAGCTTTAGTAGCCTATCGTTCAGAATTGTTGCTAAATCCTGAAAAAATCACCATCACCGATTTTGGGTCGGGATCCAAAGTTTTTAAATCTGATGAGCGGGCTATAAATGCCATCGCCAAAACTTCTGGAACCTCATTAAAAAACGCCAAATTATTATTTAGGTTGGTCAGGTATTTTGAATCGCCCTCCATTTTAGAGTTAGGCACCAATCTTGGCATTGCCACTCAGGCTATGGCCTTGGCTAATCCCAAAGCAAAAATAACTACAATTGAAGGTTGTCCTGCGATCTTAGAGGTGGCCAATCGGCAGTTTACCAAGAAAAAACTTTCAAACATTACCACTGTACAAGGAGATTTTAAAGCAAAAATTCGAGAGCACAGACAAAAAAACTGGGATCTGATATTCTTTGATGGCCATCATTCAAAAGAAGCCACCTTACGCTATTTTGAAATGCTCTTGCCCACCGCCCATAACGATTCTGTTTTTATTTTTGATGATATTTACTGGTCCAAAGGCATGACCGAAGCCTGGGAAAGTATTAAAAAACATCCGCAAGTTACGGTCACCGTTGATACCTATAATTGGGGAATCGTTTTCTTTAGAAAAGAACAAGCAAAAGAACATTTTAAGATTAGAGTGTAACAACATGACGATTTGAACGTCATACCAATCGTAAATCAATTATCTTGCAAACACGAAAAATTCAAGATTCCATGTTTGATATTCCATGTTTGTTTATTCATCTTTGAACCTGGAACTTTGAACTTTGAACCTTAAAACTTTGAACCTTAAACACACCCATGGGAAACGTCATTCACATTAGAAACATTGTCAGAAACTTCCAATTAGGATCAGAAACCGTTTATGTCTTAAAGGGCATTGACCTGGATATAGAACGCGGCGATTACGTCGCCATTATGGGGCCTTCAGGTTCTGGGAAATCGACGTTGATGAATTTATTGGGCTGTTTGGACACGCCTACTTCCGGGAAATACATTCTCAATGATAAAGATGTAAGTCAGTTGAGTGACGATCAGTTGGCAGAAATCCGAAACAAGGAAATCGGATTTGTTTTTCAAACCTTTAATTTATTACCAAGAACTACGGCGTTGGACAATGTGGCCTTACCGATGATCTATGCCGGTGCCTCAAAAGCCGATCGTCAAGCTCGTGCCACGGAAGTATTGACCGATGTTGGCTTGGCCGATCGGATCCATCATAAACCGAATGAACTTTCTGGAGGGCAACGTCAACGTGTAGCTGTAGGCCGTGCTCTAGTCAATAGGCCTTCCATTATCCTTGCCGATGAACCTACGGGGAATTTAGATTCGAAAACCTCATTGGAAATACTTCAATTATTTGACGATATACACTTGGCAGGAAACACAGTAATCGTTGTGACCCACGAAGAAGATGTGGCTAAAAGAGCGGCACGCGTTATTCGATTGCGAGATGGGATGATTGAGAGTGATGAGAGAAATTAGGGAATTAGGAGACAGTTGGCAGTCAGCAGCCCGCTCGTCCCGCTCGTCTTAACTAATTTAAGAAGAAAATGGTACGTTCGGGCGGGTCTGAAGTTCTCAGTAGGTAGCCAGTGCCGCCTAAATGAAATGCTCTGACGTGCAGACCATGTGAAAAATCAAGAACCTACAAGCGAGCCTTCCAAGAATGAATAAGAAATTGTATTTTTAAGACTTTTCAACAGAAATAAGTTTCGCGGTATTAAAAAACCCACTTGCAGGATTAAATTAGTGAATTGATGACAAAAAATCTGTACCCAAATTGAAATTGTTTAAGCCTTTTTATATACAGCCTCGGTTTTTTTATAGTGGATTAGTCATTGTAACTCTGTTCGTATTCAGTTATTTCGTTCCCGTTTTATTTGGCATTGCACAACTCTGCATCCTGGTGGTCCTATTATTGTTTTTTATTGATGTCTTGATCGTATTCTTTGGCAAAAATAAAATTATGGGCTATCGAATTTTACCTGATAAATTTTCTAATGGCGATAATAATCAAGTAGAAATCAGTATTGAAAACCATTATCCGTTCGCCATTGACTTAACTATTATTGATGAAATTCCATTTCAGTTCCAGGTACGGGATTTTGAGCTCAAACTGAACATCAAACCCCATAGGGAAGATCGCATCACCTATAACCTGAAACCAACGGAACGTGGCGAGTACCATTTTGGGAACCTTAATATTTACGCATCGACAAAAATTGGACTGGTGGCCAAGCGTTTTCGTTTTGACAATAAGGCCATGGTGCCCACCTATCCGAGTTTTAAGCAGCTCCGGAAGTTTGAATTGATCAACATCAATAATAGTCTGCAGGATTATGGGGTGAAGAAAATCCGTCGCATCGGGCATTCCATGGAATTTGAACAAATTAAGGATTATGTTTTAGGTGATGATCTACGTACCATCAATTGGAAAGCAACGGCCAAGAAAAACAACTTGATGGTCAACCAATTTCAGGACGAAAAGTCGCAACCCATTTATTCCATTATCGACAAAGGCCGCGTGATGAAAATGCCTTTTGAAGGCCTTAGTTTATTGGATTATGCAATTAATGCGACTTTGGTCATCAGCAGTATCGCCTTAAAAAAACACGATAAGGCGGGCATGCTTTCGTTCTCCAAAAAAGTGGAAAATATTGTAGTGGCACAACGTCGAAATTCGCAAATGCGTTTGATATTAGAATCGCTTTACAATGTGAAAACCGATTATTTTGAAAGTGATTTCAGCCGATTGTACGCCAACATTAAGCGCAATATCACCCAACGTAGTTTAATCCTACTCTACACCAATTTTGAAACTTTAGATAGTTTGAATAGGCAATTGGCCTATTTGAAAGCAATAGCCAAAAACCATCTTATCGTCGTCATCTTTTTCAAAAACACAGAACTCAACAGTATTATTGACGAAAAAGCAGAGACTATTCAACAGGTTTATGACAAGGTTATTGCCGAAAAATTTGCTTTTGAAAAACGATTGATCGTTCAGGAACTAAAAAAGTATGGCATCTACTCTATTCTAACCACACCCGAAAATCTGACCATCGATACCATTAATAAGTATTTGGAGATTAAATCACGGGGATTGCTTTGAAGGAAGTTGGCAGTTGCAAGTTGGCAGTCGTCAGTCTTCAGTTAGCAGTCTTCCCGCCTACGCTTCGCTACCAGCCTTCGTAAAAACTACGGACGGGCAGGCCCGCCTGCGCTGCGCTACCCGCCTGCGCTGCGCTACGGACGGGCAGGCAGTTTTAAGGTATCGACAGTCAACAATCAACAATCAAAAATCAACAATCAAAAATCTTCAACCCGCCCCTACCTAAGAAGGTACGTTCGGGCAAGTCGTTATTCTTTATTCGATATTCTTTATTCGTTATTCAAAACATTCAAAGCACAAATTTAAATCACCTATGCAAAGCAACTTAGTCACGCCAACATTTCTCCGTGCTTCAACCTTCCCGCTCCAAACACTAAAAACCATTCATGTATTCGTGGCCAACAACATTTCGACTTCCCCCGATTCTTGAGTCTTGAATCTTGAATCTCGAATCTTGAATCTTGAATCTTGAGTCTTGAATCCTGCTTCAAAAATCATCAATCTTCAATCAACAATCTTCAATCTTCAATCAACAATCTTCAACCCGCCCCTACCTAAGAAGGTACGTTCGGGCAAGTCGTTATTCGTTAATCAAAGTGCAAATTCACTTCATCTCTACAAGATAACTTAATCACGCATTTCTTCGTGCTTCAAGCATCCCCCTCCAAACTCTAAAAACCATTCGTGTATTCGTGGCCAACAATATTTCGCTTATCCCGATTCTTGAGTCTTGAATCCTAAATCTTGCTTCAAAAATCATCAATCTTCAATCAACAATCTTCAATCTTCAATTAGTCACGGCAAAATTTCTTCGTCCTTCAACCTTCCCGCTCCAAACTCCAAAAATCCATTCCTGTATCCGTGGTCAACAATATTTTGACTTCCCCCGATTCTTGAGTCTTGAATCTTGAATCCTGCTTCAAAAATCATCAATCTTCAATCAACAATCTTCAATCTTCAATCAACAATCTTCAACCCGCCCCTACCTAAGAAGGTACGTTCGGGCAAGTCGTTATTCGTTATTCGTTAATCAAAGTGCAAATTCACTTCATCTCTACAAGATAACTTAATCCCGCATTTCTCCGTGCTTCAACCTTTGCGCTTCTAACTCCAAAAATCCATTCCTGTATCCGTGGCCAACAACATTTCGACTTCTCCCCATTCTTGAGTCTTGAGTCTTGAATCCTGCTTCAAAAATCATCAATCTTCAATCAACAATCTTCAATCAACAATCTTCAATCTTCAATTAACAATCTTCAACCCGCCCCTACCTAAGAAGGTACGTTCGGGCAAGTCGTTATTCATTATTCGTTATTCAAAATACAAATTCAACTCATCTATGCAAGGCAATTTATTCACGCCAACATTTCTCCGTGCTTCAACCTTCCCGCTCCAAACTCCAAAAATCCATTCCTGTATCCGTGGTCAACAATATTTTGACTTCCCCCGATTCTTGAGTCTTGAGTCTTGAATCCTGAATCTCGAATCTCGAATCTTGAATCTTGCTTCAAAAAACCATTCCTGTATTCGTGGCCAACAATATTTCGTCCCTAACAGCATCAACTTTGGCAAAAACAACACTTCAACTTTCGACTTTTATTTGTTAATAATTATACTTTAATTAACCATCTGTATAATAGTTTTTATAGATAGTTTTTATATTTTTATAGTTTAAATGAATAACCATGACCATTACACAGTTAACCTATGTTATCGCTATTGCTGAACATAAAAACTTCACAAAAGCCGCCGAAAAATGTTTTGTCACGCAACCAACATTGAGTACCCAGATCCAAAAATTAGAAGAAGAATTAGAGGTTCTTATTTTTGATCGCAGCAAAAAACCTATAGAACTCACTGAGGTTGGACGAAAAATAGTACAACAAGCACGAAATATCGTCAATGAATCCGAGCGGATCCAAGACATTGTCGATCAGCAAAAAGGATTCATCGGTGGCGAATTCCGATTAGGAATTATACCCACGGTAATGCCCACTTTGCTTCCTATGTTTTTAAAGGCATTTATAAAGAAGTTCCCTAAGATTAAGCTGAGGATCGAAGAACTCACTACTGAAGAAATTATCCTAAGAATTAAGGAGGGACACTTAGATGCCGCCATTGCCGCAACTCCCTTGGAGAGTGAAAACATAAAAGAACGTGTCCTGTATTATGAACCTTTTGTAGGCTATATACCAGAACACCATCGTCTTTTTGAAAAGAAAACCATTGAAGTGTCCGACCTTGAAATTAACGATATGTTGCTGCTTGAAGATGGCCATTGTTTTAGGGACGGGATCATTAATCTATGTAAAGCATTTAAAGATCAGAATGACGAGAATTTTCAGTTGGAAAGCGGCAGTATAGAAACCTTGATAAAACTATCAAATGAAGGATTGGGAATGACCTTACTTCCCTATTTACACACTCTTGAACTCAATGAGAATCTCAAGGTCAATCTCCACCATTTTAAAGAGCCTTCACCTGCCCGCGAAGTCAGTATTATTTACCATAAAAGCGAATTGAAAATGCAGATCATCGACGCCTTGCACAACGTAATATCTGGAATTATCCGTGGAGCGATTACCTTCCAAAACGTAAAAATAATTAGTCCGCTAGCAAAATGAGCGTCCTCCGGACAAACATCACCAATCCAATGATGATAATAAAAAAAGCGACCGGTTGGCCGCTTTTTTTTATGGTTTTAAATAGATTAAACATTGATTTAATTCTGGATTCTGTAGAATCAAAGATTTGATAAAGACCTTAAGCTCTTCAATTTCGTAAGGTAATAAGCGTTGAATAGCTTTTTGGACTTCTCTACAGAACAATGCAGTATCAAAACTGACTTTGCTAAGTACGGTTTTAGTGTACTCAAACATTGCTCTTGACATGGTTTTTTTAGTTTAGGTTATAATATTAGGTAGAAATCAACAATAGGCATCATTTTTTTGGTTGTCTAAATTTAGTAAAAAAAACAATATCTAACCTAGATACGACTAACTTTAACAAATTATATGGTCGTTTTTCACTTTAAAGAACCGCCTGTCCACGTCTAAAACATCGCCCAATCCGCCGCAGTTAAGTGGTGAGAGCCGTGTGCAGTCAGCGGTGTGCAATCTTCAAAAGAAACAGATTAATTAGGTTTGAGAAGCAATTGATTTGATAAAATCCTATCATTTGTCATCCCTCTATATAGAATGTGAATATTTAAAAAATCACACTTATCCCAAAAACCAACAAGTCGTGGCACCTATATCATGCAATCATAAGCTCGTGCTCCCAGCTTCCCGCTTCGGGCTTCGGGCTCCAAAAAAATACTCTCGCATTCATGGCTAAACTTTTTAATCTATTGTATCTTCGTACCTCAAGCTTCATGCTTCAACCTTCAAACTCTTTAAAAATGAAAATTTATACTAAAACAGGTGATAAAGGAACCACTGCACTATTTGGAGGCACACGAGTTCCAAAACATCACATTCGAATTGACAGCTACGGAACGGTTGACGAATTAAATTCACATATTGGTTTGATCAGGGACCAAAAAATAGACCAACATCATAAAGACATCCTAATGATCATTCAAGACCGATTGTTTACCATTGGTTCTACCTTGGCTACAGATCCTAAAAAAGCAACGCTTAAAAGTGGAAAAGCCCGACTGAACATTCCAAAAATATCGCCAGGAGACATCGAGCGTCTGGAGAACGAAATGGACCTTATGAATGACGCCTTACCTGAGATGACACATTTTGTATTACCGGGCGGACATCAAACCGTGTCATTCTGTCATATAGCACGATGCGTCTGCCGTAGAGCCGAACGTTTGGCTTCTGCTCTTAATGACCTAGAGCCGTTTCAACCAGAGACTTTAATGTATTTAAACCGTCTATCTGACTATTTATTTGTATTGGCACGAAAGTTGTCCCATGACTTGAAAGCCGAAGAAATACAATGGATTCCGCAAAAAGAATCGTAAAGAAATTAGGCTATTACATCTTTTTTGATTATATATTAAAGTCGGAAAATCTTGTAAGAATTATACGCTCTTTTAAATAGTGATTAAATAATTCATTTTTTACTTGATTATCTCAACAAAAAAATTATTTTTGCAAAAATTTAAAACGAATAACAAATGTATTGGACATTAGAACTGGCATCTTATTTAAGTGATGCGCCTTGGCCTGCTACCAAAGACGAATTAATTGATTATGCGATCCGTACTGGTGCACCTTTAGAAGTGGTAGAAAACTTACAAGCAATTGAAGATGAAGGAGACTCTTACGATTCAATTGAAGAGATTTGGTCAGACTATCCAACCGATGAGGACTACCTCTGGAACGAGGATGAATATTAAATCAATAACCGTGGGTTAACCCCACGAGGTATAAATAAGAAATTGCTTTTTTCGATCGATTTAAGCCTTGTTGGCCTTAAAACCCAAAGGTGGGAAATAAATCAAAAAGAATAGTTAAAAAGTCTCATCAAGAGACTTTTTTTGTGCGTTATTTTTTAATAAACTTGGCACAAACCGTATCTTTGTAAGCCTTACAAGCAAAAACATCGTACAAATAACATATATTATCATAAATGCTCACTGAACTTTGTCGAAGTGTAGCTTAAATAAAAACATCATATGAGTTTTTTAGATTCAGTATTGAAGGTATTTGTTGGCGACAAATCCAAACAGGATGTCAAAGCCATCACTCCTATTGTAGAACAGATCAAAACCTTCGAAAAAGCTTTGGAAGCTTTGTCGCATGACGAATTAAGGGCAAAAACGGCATATTTTAAATCTAAGATCGCTGAAGCGCGGCAGCCATTTAACGATGCCATTGAAAAACTTCAAAAAGATGCTGAAGCCACCGAAGATATTGATGAACGCGAAGACATCTACGTAGAGATTGATCGTATTAAAGACGATATCTACAAGGCTACGGAAGAGGTTCTGAACGCAATTTTACCAGAAGCTTTTGGAGTGGTTAAGGAAACCGCAAAGCGTTTTGTGCACAACACTTCCATAACCGTAACGGCAAGTACTTTTGACCGCGAAATTTCGGGAAGCAAGGATTATGTGACCTTAGATGGCGACAAAGCCATTTGGGCAAACTCTTGGGATGCCGCCGGAAAACCGATCACATGGGATATGATCCATTATGATGTCCAGCTCATTGGTGGTGTGGCACTTCATCAAGGAAAAATTGCTGAGATGCAGACGGGTGAAGGTAAAACTCTCGTAGCGTCACTTCCAATGTACTTGAACGCACTTGCTGGAAATGGCGTACACTTGGTAACGGTCAATGATTATTTGGCAAAAAGGGATAGCGCGTGGATGGCGCCATTGTTTGAATTTCATGGAATGAGCGTGGATTGTATTGATTATCATCAACCCAATTCCGCAGCCCGTAAAAAGGCCTATAATGCAGATATCACCTACGGAACAAATAACGAATTTGGATTCGACTATCTACGTGATAATATGGCACACTCGCCAGAAGACTTGGTACAACGGCCACATCATTACGCCATTGTGGATGAGGTGGATTCCGTATTGGTGGATGATGCCCGTACTCCACTGATTATTTCTGGACCCATTCCGCAAGGAGAACGACATGAGTTTAACGAATTAAAACCAAAGGTCGATGCCATTGCTGCCGTACAACGCCAATATCTAACCGGTGTTTTGGCAGAAGCCAAAAAATTGATTGCTGAAGGCGACACCAAAGAAGGTGGCTTTAAATTATTGCGTGTTTATAGAGGAATGCCTAAAAACAAAGCGCTAATTAAGTTTTTAAGTGAGGAAGGCATCAAACAATTACTTCAAAAAACAGAGAATCACTATATGCAGGATAATAACCGCGAAATGCCGAAGGTGGATGCGGAACTGTACTATGTGATCGATGAAAAAAACAATCAGGTAGAATTATCGGATAAAGGTGTCGAATTCCTTTCTGGGGAAGATGATCCTAATTTCTTCGTCATGCCAGAAATTGGAATGGAGATTGCAAAAATTGAAGCACAGAACCTTTCCAAAGAAAAAGAAGCAGAAGCAAAAGAGGAACTTTTCAGGGAGTTTGGAATTAAATCAGAACGTATCCACACCCTGAATCAATTATTAAAGGCTTATGCCTTATTTGAGAAAGACATTCAATATGTGGTGATTGACAATAAAGTAATGATTGTTGATGAGCAAACGGGCCGTATCATGGATGGTCGTCGTTACAGCGACGGTCTGCACCAAGCTATTGAAGCTAAAGAGAATGTAAAAATTGAAGCAGCTACCCAAACATTTGCAACGGTAACCCTGCAAAACTACTTTAGAATGTACCGTAAATTGGCGGGGATGACAGGTACCGCATTGACCGAAGCTGGTGAGTTTTGGGAAATCTATAAGTTGGATGTGGTGGAAATTCCAACCAACAGGCCTATTGCCCGAGATGATCGCGAGGATTTGGTTTATAAAACCAAACGAGAAAAGTACAATGCGGTTATCGATGAAGTAACAAAACTATCACAAGCTGGACGCCCTGTTCTTATTGGAACAACCAGTGTTGAAATCAGTGAGCTATTGGGTAAAATGTTAACCTTGCGAAAGGTACCCCACAACGTATTAAACGCAAAACTCCATAAAAAAGAGGCCGATATTGTCGCGGAAGCGGGGCAACCTGGCCAAGTGACCATTGCCACGAATATGGCTGGCCGTGGTACGGATATTAAGTTGAGCGAAGAGGTTAAAAAAGCTGGAGGGTTGGCCATTATAGGTACTGAACGTCATGATTCACGCCGAGTGGACAGACAGTTACGTGGTCGTGCCGGTCGTCAGGGAGACCCAGGAAGTTCTCAGTTTTATGCCTCCTTGGAAGATAACTTGATGCGTCTATTTGGTAGTGAGCGTATTGCAAAAATGATGGATAGAATGGGCCTAAAAGAAGGTGAGGTCATTCAACATTCCATGATTTCAAAATCTATTGAGCGTGCACAGAAAAAGGTTGAGGAAAACAACTTTGGTGTGCGTAAGCGCTTGCTAGAATATGACGATGTCATGAACGCCCAACGTGAAGTGATCTACAAACGCCGTCGTCATGCTTTACACGGGGAACGATTACGTGTGGATTTGGCCAATATGATCTATGACACCTCAGAAATCATTGCCCAAACCAACAAGGCCGCTAACGACTATAAGAATTTTGAATTTGAACTGATCCGTTATTTTTCAATGAGCTCGCCAATTACGGAGGCGGAATTCAGTAAAATGACCGATATAGAAATTGCAGGCAAAATTTACAAGGCAGCATTCAGCCATTATAAAGATAAAATGCAAAAGAATGCTGACTTAGCTTTTCCTGTCATTAAAAATGTTTACGAAACCCAACGCGATAAATTTAAACGTATCGTCGTCCCGTTTACTGATGGCGTAAAGAGTTTGCAAGTAGTCACAGATCTCGAAAAAGCTTATGAAACCAATGGGAAACAACTGATCAATGATTTTGAAAAGAACATTACCCTGGCCATTTTGGATGATGCATGGAAAACCCATTTGCGCAAGATGGACGAATTGAAACAATCGGTTCAGTTGGCAGTCCACGAGCAAAAAGATCCATTGTTGATCTATAAATTTGAAGCTTTTGAATTGTTTAAGGTGATGATTGACCAAGTCAACAAAGACGTGATCTCCTTCTTGTTTAAAGGTGAATTGCCATCTGAAACCACAGATGCCATCCAGGAAGCGCGTCAAACACGCTCCAAAGAAAAGCTGGAAACCAATAAGGAAGAAATTCCAAATTTGGACGAACGTTCCTCACAAAGCAGAGCTGCCGGAAATACACAGCGCCATGAAGTCGTAGAAACCATTGTTCGCGACAAACCTAAAATTGGCCGTAATGATCGGGTGACCATTAAACACGTGTTGAGCGGTGAAAACAAAACCCTAAAATACAAACAAGCTGAACCTTTAATATCTAAAGGAGATTGGGTGTTGACGGAAGATTAACCCAATTCTTGCGAAGTCAGTCCTGAAAATTCGGGATTATACATAAAAAGAGGGTATCTCATAACACTTGAGATAGCCTCTTTTTCTAGTTTACCTGCGTTCTCCTATCAGAGACATGTCTCAAGTTTTCAATTCTATAGACTCGTTTTGATTTAAAAATGAGAATCTAATGAGATTGATCTTTCTTCAAAAATAACTGAACCATCATGAACAACTCCCTCAATAAATAAGGTCACGGGCACTTTAGGCGTTGCTATGGTCAACGTAATGTTGCCATATGCATCTGGCACAAGTTTAGGTTTCCAATCAACAGTACCATATTGTTTATAAAAATCATCGGTGTAATATTGATATTTCGGTACGTAGAATTTTTTCTCAACACTAAATGTCAAAGGCAGATCAACTCCTAATCCAGTCTTTCTGTTGTCCGGAAGATCAGAACCATAATAAGAATAGATTTTAAGAACCCCACCGGACCCCCTAACGCCATGACCCAATCCACCTTTATTGATTTCAACATAATCCACATTGTTGAGCGGGAAATGATTTAACATTGTTTGGTCCACGATCTGCACATCATCTAAAAAGACGGTCATTGGTTTTTTCTTAATCGTATAATCTATCACATCATCAGCAGGAGCTGAAGAGGATGACCTATGCCCTATAATATAAGGTCCATAATTTGCAGGCGAATTATTTTTAAGTCCGGAAGACCCTACATATAAAGCAAACCCTCCATTAAATTCATCAACAGTCAATCCTAAAAAATGTAGATAGTCAGTAAGTGTAGCAAATGACATTCTATCTGCCTCCTCAACAATTTTTATCTTTCCATATTTATGCTCGCCAAGCTTTTGGATTCTTGTCATGGTTTTACTTACCCGAGTTGAAACAGTTATTTCGTCCAATTGCTGCATATCATTCAATTTTTCAAATTGGATAGCATTGTTGAGGCTCATACTGATATTATAATCAAACTTCGGATTCAGATAGACTGATTTGGTAGACAGCTCGGGAATAGCGTTCGGAAACGATTGAACATATAGCTTTGCAGTCTCCAACTCATTGTTTTCCTTAACTTTGGACAAGTACAAACGGTTGTTCTCCATAGGAAACACATTGTCTATCATAAAACTTTTATCGTTTTTGTTGACCTTGAACGTTTGTGCATCGGTTTCACCTATGGCATGCATGAGATATGAGCTTGTTGGCTCGTTGCCCGGAGAATTTATATTGACCTTATATCTGATTCCCTGTTCAAAGGCATAATATGGCTTATTGGAGGTACTGAAAATACTGTTCCAATCATAACTGCTCCAACCTTGGGTAATTAACAGATTGTCCAATTCAAACTGTTTCTTAGCATCTATGTCAGTAAAATAATATTTGGCCTGTTCAATTTCTCCCTTAACATAGGGCTGCAAATAGACATAAGAGACCATATTATGATGTTTGTTATAGGATTTGGTCTCTTTGGGCAGGACCGAAACACTTATGTTGCTCAGGGACTTGGTATCTATATTTTTGAAATTAAGGGCTACAGCAACGGAGTCCTTTGTTTTTGATGCTGAAATGTCATCCGATGTCAAAATGTTCAATCCCTCATAATTGAAAAACAGTCGCTCAGAAATTGGTTGTTTGTTTTCATTGAAGAGCGTCAATATATGGACTCCAGGAGGAGCAATGGTCAAATCGATGGCTGTTGTCACGGTGGTCTGGTCAGTAAATCTGACATCGATTACAGTGGTTTTGTCTCCGTTGTGCCATAACAAACTATATGTTTTATTTTTTATTAAATCCAAACTTTCTGCATTGGTCACTACGGAAATAAAGACCTTTGACTTCGTTCTGTTAAGAGAAATAACAACTCCCCTTTCTTCAATTTTTTGGTTAAGATTGAAATCGAAATCCTTATTGCCATGAGTAAGCCTGATCCTATAAGGGGTATTAATCTCTGCAAACAATGGAAATTTACCGATGCCCAATTTATTGGTCTTAAAGGATGTCAACACCTCATTGTTTTTGCCAAATACCGTTCCTTCTATATAAGGTACACCATAACCCAAATTATCCTTGACTACCACCCCGACCGTGTTGGAGACGCCATGGAGAAGATGACCACTTTCCGGCAAAAACTGCGCATCCAACTCATTCGTTGTCCTTTGTGTTTCAATAAATTTCTCGCTATCCGGGTCTATAACTCTAATCGATTCTACATAATGATTTTGTTCTGTAAAATTAAGCATCCAATTGGTGTAGGCCTTTATCCTGTAATAGCCTGAAGTAAAGCTAGAATCAATAATGAAGGTATTTGATCCCACGCCATCCATTATCCTGATCAACTTTTTTGCTATGGTCTTATCGTTTTTATCTTCGATAGAAACATAAAGGTTGGTGGTAAGGTTGGAAGGCTTTTTATCCTTCTTGTCAAAAACATAAGCCGTGAAACCGATTGCCTCCCCTTTTATATAGGTTGATTTGTTAAGGTGCAAATAGGCAACTTCTCTTGCGCCTTCAGTATAATTCTGGTAGGCAGACAACAAATCGCTGTCGCCCTGGGCCAAAGCCAAGAAGCCATTTAGAATGACCGTTATAAGAAGAAAGGGCTTGTGGCTAGGTTTTAGGGTTTTCATGGCATAGAGGTTTAAAAACAAATATATCAAAAAATAGCACGGTTCAAATATTGTTTTCGCAGTATGACGGCAGATCAAAAAAGCATTATAGGGCAACATGGTGTCTATAGAGGCCGTTTGATATTAAAAGTAAATTATTCTGATTTAAAGTTAGAAAAACATGATGACATTTGAAATCGTTCTCGATGATATTACATAATCAAAAAAAATATCATCATGAATCACGCAAACAACAAACTCAAAATTCTAGGTCTCGCATATATCTTATGCGTGTCTTTTACCGTAACGGCACAAGATTTCACTTATGGGGCCAAAGCCGGTCTTAATATTGCAGAACTTAAATTTGATGACAATAGCACCATGAAATCACTTATAGGAGTTCATGCTGGCCTGTTCGGCAATTATGCCATCAACGAAAAATTTGCCATTCAGCCGGAGCTCTTCTTTTCAACCGGTGGCTCAAAATACAGTTATAATTATATTGTCGCCATGGCTGCTGATGTTGAAATGAGAAATACGGCAACTACTGCAAGTTATGAGGCTTCGGGAAAGATCAAAACGAGTTATATAACACTCCCGGTTATGTTGCAATTCAAAATTATAGATGCCCTTTATATAGAAGCTGGTCCTCAATACAACTTTTTACTCTCTATCAAAGAATCCTTTAATGATAGTCCCGAAGAAGACATTAAAGAATATTATAAAACTGGTACATTTGGATTTGGTGTAGGCATTGGCTATGATTTAACAGCCTTTGTTCCTGGTTTAAAGATCGGTGTGAGATATACCGGAGATCTTTCGGATATGAATAAAGAAGAGGTCGGTGCAGGAAACATAAAAAGCCAGATGTTTCAAGTAGGTGTTTCCTATGGATTCTCCAAGTAAGCACGTTCATAAATCAAATCAAATTAAAAAGGAGGCTGTCTTAAAGGCAGCCTCTTTTCTATTCGGACAAGCAAAGGCACCTCTTTGGTTGGTGAAAAAAATATTTCAACTGCAAGGCTTCATAGCCCAAATATTCTCCTTATTTTTCCATAAATTTCGACTTTGAAAACCCCAAAAGCCAAGATAGAAAAATCTGCAAAGCAACTATGGCTTAAAAGAATTACCATAAGCCTAATGGTCATCCTATTATTGCCCATTGGACTCTTCACCATTGGTTGGCTCAATAGGGATAGTGTTATTGACGTACTACAAGAGTGGTATGCCGAAAACACCTCTGGGACATTAACCATCGGCAAGGTAAATGCTCAGTTTTTAAGCGGCTTCCCAAATGTTGTTTTTACGCTCAAAGACATCAAACACACCAATAGAGATTCTATTTCTGACCAGGTGTCAAGCCTCGAGATCAACGAAGCAAAACTGGAAATAGGTGCTGGAAAGCTATTAAGAGGGCAGATTGTCTTTAAAGATATCACCATCAAAAATGCCGAATTCCATTCAGAGGTCATGTCGAACAAATCCTTAGCATATCATCAGCAACTAAAAAAAATCAAACAACAAGCAAGGCAAAAAGGTTTCCAACTACCAGATTGGGTCAATCCCACGGATGCGAACGTCGTTTTGGAAAATGTCAAATATATTACCAAGGACAGCGTTCTAAACAAATATTTCAATCTTCACATCCACAAAATTAAAGGGGCGTTTAGGGGAGATGGCTTAAAATTACAAGGCAACTCCAATATGGATATAACGGTCAACAACCTTGGATTCAATACTACCAAAGGCAGTTTCTTCAACGGCGCAGTAGTAAAAGGCGCCTATAATTTTAGTGTAGATTTGGAAAAGAACTTTATAGAAGTTTCAGAATTTCCACTTAAAATTGACGATCAGACCTTTCTCTTGAGTGCCAATTTTGATCTTACGGACATCACGGAATACAAATTTGAATTGCAGAACTCAAGTACAGATTTCAAGGCCCTTAAAGGTTTGCTTACGGATAGTATTTCTGAAAAACTCAAAAATTATGAGATCCTTAAGCCTCTCACAACCAATCTCAAATTAGCCGGAAAATTCGCCTATGGAAACAATCCTGATATAAATGCCAAATTTTCTACCACCGACAACGAGGTGATCATTGCCGATAAATTCCATTTTATGCAAACCTCTTTTAGCGGCCACCTGACCAACGATCTCTATAAGACCGATAGTTTAAGGAAGGAAAAAAAGTCGGTAAAGGATTTTAAAATCACCTTTGACACCTTGGTTTCCAAATTAGAGACAGTAAAAGTTGATATTCGCAATTCCTATTTTCAAAGCACGCCCGAAACCTTAAATTTTATAGACGCCAATGTGCGACTCCATGGGGATAACGAAGATTTAGCAACAATTATCGAAACCGACAATTTTGATTTTAAGGGAGGAAAATTCCGATTGGATGCGCACTTTTCGGGAGATATTCAACATCCTTTCGAATTTTTAAACAAGGCTACAGGGAGATTCAATTTGAACAATACACACGTTATCCTTAAAAAAAATGGACTGCAATTACCTGTACAATCTATTACTGTTTCGTTAGAAAGGGAAAACTCCATTTTAAAGGAGCTAACCATTAACTTGCCTAATGGTGAAGATTTAGTGTTAAAGGGAAGCTTAAAAAATATTGCGGGAATTTTATCCAAGGCGCCAACCGTCCCCACAACGAGTCAAATCTCATTAAATTCTAAAAACCTAAACGTCAATGAAGTGATTGCCATGGCGAAAAGCTTTGTGCCAAAAACCAATACGCCGGTGGACGATAGAAAAAATCTACACGAAACCCTTGAGGCCATTTATAGTCAATTCCATCCTCAGTTCAACATCAATGTGGATTCATTAAGATATAACGATGTGGTCATTTCAGACTTAATTTCGACTATGGAGTTGATCAATTCTGAAACTATTTTATTGAAGAATTTCGACTTCAAATACAATGAAGCAGTAACCAATCTGAAAGGTAATGTTAGGGTTCACGGACCACAAAGCATATTGAAAGATGCGGTCTATATGAATGCTGAAGCAAGTTCAAGTGGTCCCATCTCCGTTTTCAAAGAGTTGTTCAATATTCAGTTGTTCAGGATAGATTCAGGCGATTATAAGTTCAACGGACATGTTACCGGGAATGTAAAAGAACTCAGCGAGCTTCTGAATAGCGCACGGGGTGATTTGACCTTAACCAACACCAATCTCCACTATGAGCCTGCGGAAATGGATATCACAATGGATTCTCTATCCCTTTTTGTTGATAATTCTGATATTCTGCTTAAGGAATTCAATTTGGAAATTGATGACCTCCATTCCATAAATCTCGATGGAAGCATCAAACAGTTTCCAGTTTTTTTATTGGATGACAAAAAGGGATCGGGTGCTGTATTTTTGAATCTCACCGCAGCTTTTATCGACGGCGATGAGGTGTTGGCCACCATAAACTCCTTTAAGAATGAAGATAAACCAAAGGCCCAAAAGAGCAAAAAAGCATTACATAATATATTTGAAGACATCAACAGGTTCAACCCAAAGATTCAAATACGACTCGATTCTTTAAAATATAAAGGCTTGATAACAGAAAACATCAATTCCCAAATCTTTTTTGAAAATGATTCCATTCTTAAATTAAACCATTTGAATTTACATTATAAAGAGACGGTGGCAAACGCACATGGTGAAATCATAGCGCATTCGAGCCAGGTGGAGTTACTGAAGGATAATCCGTTTGACCTTGATTTTTCGGTCAAGGTAAAAGGGAAATCTGAAGATCTGAATGATTATTTAAAGACGACCAATTTCATATTTAAGTCGGGTGATTTTGAGTTTATCGGAAACTACAAAGCTGAGTCCAAAGATTTGAAGTTGTTGAATGCTGAGGGATTTGGCGACCTGAAAATGGCAGGGACAACTGTCGATTTCAAGGCTGCTGGGCTTCAAATCCCGGTAGACAGCCTGCATGTAGAAATAATCAACGATGTTGCAACGCTTAAGACGCTTGATATCCAATTGCCCGGAAAAAGCATGGTCTATTTTTCGGGGACCATTGATAATTTTTCAGGATTTATCAATGGACCACAGGATATCAACCAACACAGTTCCAGCTTTTCCATTTACGCCCCTTATTTGGACACCTCCCATATTAAGGAATTTATCGAATCGACAAAATCAAATCCAAAAATAAAGGACGCCAGGCCTTTTGATCTCAAAAAGTGGAAGTCGACCATGACAGATATCAACAGCTCATTTTATCCTGCAATAGACATCGAAATTGACACCTTAAAACATGATGATTTTAATGTCACCGATTTTGATTCGAAACTGTTGTTTGAAGAGGAGAATTTTATGATTGATGACATGGCGTTCAATAGCTTTGGGGGCAAGCTATCATTAGACCTCGCTTTAGGAGTTGAAAATACCGAAAACACTCCCTTCGTTATTGAAATGGAAGTCAATGACATAGCGCTCGATCAATTTCTGGACAGCGTAAATTATTTTAATAATGAAAATTTAAGGCAAGCCGATAGCATTAGAGGCTTTCTAAACTATGTGGTAAAAGCCACTGGAACGCTGGATGAACTAGGGAAGCTGAACATGGATTCAATGAATGGTACTCTGCAGTTGGATCTGGAAGATTTGGCGATTTATAACTACAAACCCCTAATGGAAGCTATTCCGTTGATGAAAGACGAGCGCTTTAAAAACCTGAGATTCCAACCCATTGTCCAAACTTTCGAAATCAAGAAAGGTGAAATCATCATCCCAAGAACAGAAATTCAGTCGTCAGCTCTCCATTTATTTGCCGAAGGCCGATTAAAACTAAAAGAACATATCAATATCTGGTTATCGGTGCCATGGACAAACCTAAAAAGCAGTGACGGTATAACTTTACCGGAAAAAACGATGTATGAAGGTGTAGGAGCTAAATTCTTTTTACAGTTGGTTCAAGATAAAAACAGTAAAAAGGCCAGAAAACAAAAGCTAAAAGTCAAGTTTAAACTTGGAAATAGAAAATTGCGAAAGATGCGGGCGAATTCAAAGTAACATCCCATGACTACAACAGCAAACTTTATAAAAATCCATGAAACAGCCGATTTCCCAACAAAAATTAATACTATTTAAGAATGTTTGATTTTTTTAGAACGATTCTAAATCAGTCAAAACTGAAGATAAAAAAGACTCATTATTTATCTTTAACAAAATAATTCCCCATCTTAGATACAGAATATGAACAGATTAAGAAATTAAAAGTCGTCGCAACAAATAGTCTTTCGCTTAACTTATCGGTAACGATTTTTGCTTGAACGATTTTCGTATTTGCTTTTTCAATTAAATATGACGAATATCAGTTAATCCAATAATCTATTTGGTTATTTTTAACATACAATTCACAATCGTATGAAGTTTAATTTAAAAATACTTCCGGAAAAAGGCTCTTCGTGGCGCACATTTGCGGTTTTTGCAATTGCGGTTGTAATGGGCATGGGGTTTTTTCTTATGCGTGAAGCTGAAGTGGTATCTTACCTATCAGATAATCCGCAAGCCTGCGTTAACTGTCACGTCATGACCCCAGTTTATAATAGTTGGATGCACAGTTCCCACAGAGAATGGGTGTCATGTAATGGCTGCCACGTTCCGCAAGACAATATTTTTAATTCCTATTATTTCAAGGCTAAGGATGGACTGTACCATTCGGCTGTTTTTACGGCCAGAGCAGAACCAGATGTCATCACCATGCGTGAAGCCTCAGAAGAGGTAGTTCAAAACAACTGTATCAGATGCCATGTCCAACAAGTGACCCAAGTCAAATATGATGGCTGGCTCGATAATCACAGAGAAAACCGCACCGAAAGAGCCTGTTGGACCTGCCATCAAGAAGTCCCACACGGCCGTATCCATGGACTATCGACCGTAAAATATAATATCGCCCCATTGCCAACCGATCAGGAAGAAATGGTCATCCCAGAATGGTTGGCAAAAGAAATTGAAGCACAATAAACCGTAATTATTATGAAAAATAAAGTTCTCTTCATCGTCACAATTGTAGTCGTCTTTTTATTAGGATTGCTTGCATCGAGTATCATTAACAGAAAAAGTGAAGCCAAGTACAAATATGTGCCTAGCGTTGTCATTGGGAAAAATGAACCTAGAAATGAAGAATGGGGAAAAAATTATCCAAGAGAATATCAATCCTATATGCAAACCGCAGATACGACCTTCCGCTCTTATCAAGGTGGTTCGGCCATGGTTGATATGTTGGAAGAAGATCCGAGAATGGTAGTACTTTGGGCAGGATATGCGTTCTCTAAAGATTACAATCAAGGTCGTGGTCACTTTTATGCCATTGAAGACCTTCATAATAGTTTACGGTCTGCAGCTCCTGAGAACAAAGAAGATGGTCCTATGCCAGCTACATGTTGGGCTTGTAAAAGTCCCGATGTGCCACGGTTAATGGATGAGCATGGTGTTGGGGAATTTTATGCGGGTACTTGGGCAGAAAACGTATCGGAAGTAGTCAATCCGATTGGTTGTGCAGATTGCCATGACCCAAACAATATGAAACTGCGTATTACAAGACCGGCGTTAGTAGAAGCTTTCCAGGCTATGGGCAAGGATATCAACAAGTCCACCCACCAAGAAATGCGCTCATTGGTTTGTGCACAATGCCACGTAGAGTATTATTTCAACAAAAACAAACCTGGACATGAAGGCACCAATTATCTGACTTTCCCATGGGAAAACGGATTTGCGGTTGAGGATATGGAAAAGTATTACGATGATATTGGATTTTCAGATTGGACACACGCTATCAGTAAAGCGCCAATGCTTAAGGCACAGCATCCTGATTATGAAATTTTCCTAACTGGAGTTCACGCCGATCGTGGGGTGTCCTGTGCCGATTGTCATATGCCCTATAAGAGTGAAGGCGGACAAAAGTTTACCGATCACCATTTACAATCGCCTTTAAACAATGTAGCCAACTCATGTCAAGTATGTCATAGAGAAGAAACTGACAAACTTATTGCCAACGTCTATGACAGACAACAAAAAGCCAATGAAAACAGAATCAAATTAGAAGATGTTTTGGTGAAAGCACATATTGAAGCAGGGAAAGCTTGGGAACTCGGGGCAACAGAGGAGCAAATGAAAGATATTTTGATGAGCATTCGTCACGCTCAATGGCGTTGGGATTATACTGCAGCGTCTCATGGTGGCTCGTTCCATTCGCCTGTAGAAATAGGACGTGTGTTGGGTAGTGGTCTCGCCGAAGCTCAAGAAGCACGAGTCAAGTTAGTTCGCCTATTAGCTGCTTTAGGGCATAATGAGCCTGTGGCAATGCCTGATATTTCAACGAAAGCAAAAGCACAGAAATATATCGGACTCGATATAGATCAATTAAGAAAGGATAAACAGAACTTTAAATCCAACACGTTACCAAAATGGCTGGAAGAGGCAAAAGCCCGCGAAGCTAAAATGGGCTCCAACAAAGTAGTAAGCACCAAAAAATAATCACATCCATATACGGACTAACCTCTTTCTATAAGGGCTTTTTTAAAAAAGCCACATCATTCTCTATGAAATTTATTTATCGTTTCTTTTCGTCTTCCGTTTTAGCCTTAGTTTTACTTTTAATCTTTGCGGTAGCCATGGCCACTGCAACGTTTATTGAAAATGATTTTGGCACAGATACCGCCTGGATCAAAGTTTATGATGCCTTATGGTTTGAATTGGTCATGGTGGGCTTAGCCTTGTGTTTTCTTGCCAATACCTTCAAATACAATTTATGGCGAAAGGAAAAATGGGCCATTCTTCTTTTTCACCTCGCCTTCATCATTATTATTATTGGGGCCGGAATTACACGTTATGATTCGTATGGTGGCATAATGCGGATTAGGGAAGGTGAAAGTTCCAATACTATTATTTCAGATAAAAACTATTTACAAGTTCATATATCCAACGGAAGTAAAACAAGACACCTTCAAAAGAAAAAGGAGTTTTCTCCACTGAACGATAATAGATTTACTATCCATACCGATATAGAAGATACGCCTGTGGTCATTTCCTTAAAGGAATTTGTGGCAGATGCCTTGCCGGAAATTGTTGATGATCCAGAAAAAGGAATTCCCTTGTTACAGATGATCACCACTTCTGGCAACGGGAGAGAAACTCTATTTTTAAACAAAGGAGAGGTAGAAGTTATCGGTCCCCACAAACATAAAGTAGGGTTTGAAGCGCAAGAAGAAGGGATCATTAATATTACCGAAGAAAACGGAGAGTTTATGATTTGGGCACCTCACCCACTCGACTTCTTCATCATGTCCGATCAAAAAGCAGGGGTCATCAAAGGGGATTCCCTTCAGCCCATGTCACTTAAGACTTTATACAGGCAGGGAGATTTGTCTTTTGTACCACTTTCATATCATCCTAAAGGCAGTATGAAATTGACCAGCACTTCAGAAAAACCACAGGATAATGATCCAACTAAGGATGATGCCGTCGTGCTCAATGTGACCGTTGGAGATAAAACGGAAGAAGTCATGCTTCTTTACAGAAAAGGTTTTTTGCCTACCACTCATGAAACTATTATTGATGGTATAAATCTGAGTTTTTCTTATGGCGCAATGCCCATTGAAATTCCCTTCGCTATCAAGTTAAATGATTTTCAATTGGAACGTTATCCTGGCTCTGAAAGTCCATCATCTTATGCCAGTGAAGTCACTGTTTTGGATGGTGACACTGAAATGCCGTTTCGGATCTATATGAACAATGTTTTAGATTATGGCGGATTTAGATTTTATCAGGCCAGTTATGATACCGACGAAAAAGGCACATTACTCGCCGTAAATCATGACGTCTTGGGTACCGCCACGACCTATATTGGTTATTTTTTACTGATGATAGGCATGTTCTTTACCCTCTTCGGAAAAAGTACGCGTTTCACCATCATTAGTAAAAAACTAAAGAAACTGAAACAAATCACCACGATTCTTCTGATTGCGCTATTTAGTTCCTTGACAACATCTGCGCAAGCTCCGATGCAAAAGGACTCGATACCTTCTGTAGCCGAATTGGTGAAAGCTCAAGAAATCGAGAACCAACATTCCGACTTGTTCGGACGTATTTTGGTCCAGGACATCGATGGGAGAATCAAACCCATCAATACTTTAGCTTCAGAGTTTTTACGTAAAATCTATGGCAAAACCACATTCACTTATAAAACAAATGATGAGAAAATAACTTTGGATGCCAACCAGGTATTTTTGGCAATGCACGTGTCACCAGGAGCATGGCAGAAAATTCCCGTTATAAAAATAGAAGCCATCAAAGGAGGGGATTTTTTCAAACCTCTTAAAATTACGGATGACGGTTATATCTCCTTTGATCATTTGATCAATCCAGAAGGCAATTATGTCCTATCCAAGATGGCCGAAGAAGCACATGCCAAGAAACCTGCAGAGCAGAACGAATTTGATAAGGAAGTCATCAGAGTTGATGAGCGCTTTAATATACTATTCAATATTTTCTCCGGAAACTATTTGAATATTTTCCCAAATAGTTTGGATGAAACGGATAAGTGGTTCAGTTATACCCACCACTTTAACGACTTTCCGGCAGAAGACGGCATATTTGTTCAAAATATCACACGAACCTATTTTAACGATATCGCCGCCCATAATTGGGCAGGCGCTACTGATAAACTTTCTTATATAGACACCTATCAATCTACGTTGGGCAAACACATCATCCCTTCCGAAGAACGAATTGAAGCCGAATTATGGTACAACCAAATGAATCTTAATTTTTGGTTATTTCAGACCTTTTTCACTATTGGTTTGATCATGCTCGTCTTGGCGCTTTCAAAAATATTCGTTCAAAAACGATTTATAAATGTCCTTTGGGATATTCTCGTGTTAATTTCATTGATCAGTTTCTTGATATTTACAGGAAACATTCTGCTGCGTTGGTATATTGCACAACATCCACCATGGAGCAACGGTTATGAAATGATGGTTTTTGTAGCTTGGGTATTGATGCTCTGCGGATTGATGACCTTTAGAAAATCTGATTTCTCATTGCCATTGGCAACTTTATTTACGGGCTCCCTCCTATTTGTAAGCTACCTCGATTGGTTAAACCCAGAGATCACCAATTTAATGCCGGTCCTAAAATCGTCTTTTTGGCTCAAGGTTCACGTGGCAACAATTGTCAGTAGTTATGCGCCCTTGGCATTATCTGCCGTATTGGGCTTTATGGCGCTAATTTTAATGATCATCAGAACCAAAAGCAGCGCCTATAAAATTGATATCCGCATAAAAGAACTCACGTATATCAATGAGATCTCCATGACCATAGGCTTGTTTGTATTGACTATTGGCACCTTTTTAGGTGGTGTTTGGGCCAACGAATCGTGGGGCCGCTATTGGGCATGGGATCCAAAGGAAACCTGGGCATTGATTTCAATCATTATTTATGCCATCGTCTTACACTTACGACTGGTTCCGGCACTTAAAAGTCGCTTTACCCTGAACGTGGCCAGTGTGTTTGCATTCGGTTCCATTATCATGACCTCTTTTGGGGTGAACTACTATTTAACGGGTCTGCATAGTTATGCTGCGGGTGACCCTATCCCTGTTCCGAAGTTTATTTATATATTAACGGCGGTTGTCATAATTGTATCCATCATAGCTTATATAAGAGTGCGAAAACCTAAAAAGAAAGTGGGTTAATATTCACATAACATTTTTGTATCAAAAAACCTCTCAGGTTTTGAAAACCTGAGAGGTTTAAAATTGGTTATAAATTCTCAACTAAATATCTTCAGAAGAGATCATCTGTATGCCCAGATATTCCATCTCCTTTTTTAATTCTTCATGTTTTTTTGGATCCAATGGTTGAGAAGCATCTTCAATAAAGAAACAGGCAAAGCCTTCCTTAAAGGCATCGTAAGTGGAAAAGTAAACGCAGATATCGGCTGCGAGTCCACATAAAAAAAGTTGGGACACGCCTTTCTCTTTTAGATAACCGGTCAATCCTGTCGATTTCAAACGGCCATTGTCATAAAAAGCACTATAGCTGTCAATTTCCTTATCCGTTCCTTTTCTAAAAATCGCCTCCCATCTTTGAGTGTCAAGATCCCTATGGAACTTTGCTCCCTCGGTGCCTTGTACACAGTGATCTGGCCATAATGTTTGTGGTTTCCCATGAATTTCGATCTCATCAAAATGAGATTTCCCTGGATGATTGGACGCAAAACTCACGTGATCCTGTGGATGCCAGTCTTGAGCAGCCACGACCAAATCAAATTTATGTTGGATGTTATTGATCACCGGAACAATTTTGTCGCCATCAGGAACCGCAAGCGATCCTCCTGGCATAAAATCATTTTGGACATCAATTATAAGAAGTGTCTTCATTTTAATCTAGTTTTTTAAGCTTTTCCGTAAAGTTAATCAAACATCCTGTTTTCGACAACCCAAAGTCCCCGAATAATAGGGTAAACATCTTATAGCACAGATATATTTTAGACACGAATTACACGAATACCCACTAATTTTCAAACAACAATTTTGCCAATCTCAAAAAATATACCAGACCTAATTATTAGTGGTTATCAGTGACCTTAGTGCCTTAAGATGTCTGAAAAAAATATCCGAAATGAACTCCCTCGTCCAAAGGCTACGAAGTATCAAATTAGAAATACTTGTTTAACTTCGACGCAGAGCCTCGGGTAATAAAACCTAAATATCCCGCTGAAAATCGGGATTATCCCGACAGCTATCCGGACAACTATCAATTTCACTAATTTAAAATTTGTGTTTTTTAACCAACCTATCACGTTCTTGCTTGAGATGTGTGCTCAAGCCTATTTTGTAAATATGCGGATTCTGAAATCGTTTGTATTCATCAGGTAGTTTCAGCAATCGAGATTTTGAATACTCTGCAATCTCACTGACAGTTCGCGAGGGCATTACTTTTTTACCGTTTTCCATTACCTTCTGAAGTAAAGGTTCGTGTTCAAAACGTGTAAGTTCCAAGCTTTTGTTGGCGTCGAATGAATGCTCCATTCGCGCTACATTTTCCTCATCATAAATAGCAACGGCATCTGCACCGTAGAACATGCCGTTTTTGTCCAACATTCTGTACACCTGTTTTTTTGAAGGTAGGGAAACCTTAATAATATTTTCAGAAAGCTTGATACGGGGTTCGCCATTGTATTCAGACAACTTATAAACCCCATCTATCGCGGCATCAGGTTTTCCGGTGACCAAGTTTGTTCCCACTCCGTAGATGTCAATAGGCGCCCCTTGATCTTTCAAACTTTTTATGACGTATTCATCCAATTGATTAGAAGCCACTATTTTTACATAGCCCAAATCGGCATCATCGAGCATTTTTCGAGCTTTTTTTGCCAAATAAGCCAAATCTCCACTGTCCAATCTGACGCCCAACAACTGCTCTCCACTGCTCTCCATCTCTTTGGCAACTGTAATCGCATTTGGCAATCCACTTCTAAGCGTGTTATAGGTATCTATAAGAAGTACACAGTTTTTAGGTCGTATTTTGGCAAAATCCCGAAAAGCCTCCAATTCATCTTCATAACTTTGTATAAATGAATGTGCCATGGTACCCGAAGATGGAATATTATAGTCCTCAGCCGCTTTCACGTTACTTGTACTGTCAAAACCACCAACGATAGCCGCCCTTGACGCATAATATCCACCGGTAGCATGTGCGCGACGAAGCCCCATATCCAATAGCATTTCTGTTTTAGCACTATGGCGAATTCGGCTTGCCTTTGTGGCAATTAAGGTCTGAAAGTTGAGAATATTCAACAATAGCGTTTCTATGATTTGCGCCTCTATAATATTGGCTTCTACTTGAAGAATTGGACGATTTGGAAAAACAACATCACCTTCCATGCTTGAAAAGATATTCCCCCTGAATCGAAACTCCTTTAAATAATCCAAAAAACTCTTTTCAAATCCATGTTGCTCCAAATAGGTCACATCTGATGTCGAAAACTTTAAAGTCTCAAGAATATCCAGGACATCCTCCAATCCGGCAAAAATGGAATACCCGCCATTAAATGGATTATTTCTAAAATAATAGTCATAGACTGCCCGTCCATCCGGTTTGGTTTTAAAATAGACTTGGGCCATAGTCAGTTGATAGAGATCAGTATAAGAAGCTGTAATGTTCATGAAAGTTTCTTTTTAATTGAGATTTTTTATTTTGTTAAGATATCCAAAAAATGGTTAATTTATTAATAAGATTTCAGTAAAAACAAAGGGAACAAGTTCTGACAACGTTGTTCCCTTTGTAAATCATATTCCTTCTTTTGGTAGTATCTCCTTTGAAGTTATACGGGTTTTTTCTCAGCTATATTTAACGGTTTAAATTTAAGCACCCCGATATGATTGTTCCATAAATATACAAAATTTTTAGATGCCATTAATTGCTGGATGAAAATTTAACATAAGTTTTTTAGGCTACTCTTCTATCTCCTTAGATACCATAAAGCAAGTCTCCATGTTCTTTCACAACGCTTAACTCTTTTAACTTTTTAAGTAATGGATGAGCGCAAGTCGAATATCAGATTGGGGGTGATCGGAAGAGGTTTCAATCGGATATATCTTGAGGATTTCAGGATGATCTTCTTTTAAAAAATCTAAATTAGACTCCATCCCTGTAAGCAAAAAACCTAACATAGCTACCCTATAGACCTTACTGTTTTCAATCTCATCTTCTCCAATAACCCAAGTACCGTCTACTTTTTTAATAGTTGTATTGCGTAATAAATAACCGCCACTTCCTTTGTTGCTTTCCCCGATCTCCAAAATCCTATTCAGCAAACTTCCCTTCATATCAACCTCTCTTATTTCTCCGCCAAAAGGCATGGCCCGCAAGATGTCGTATTGAGACACCGGTGCATGCAAAATATCATCAACGCGAATAGCTCCCGCATTGACAAGTACCGCATTTGATAAAGGAGCAGCAGCTTGTACCGAACTTACTACAAGTTCGGTTAAATTGCTAGGTTGCGACCTGATCACAATTTCCCTACCTTCAAGTGGTTCACTTTTTTCAATAACAATATCTGCTACATCAAACCCTAAAGAGCTGTAATTTGCATTGGCAATTCCCTCCCATTTTTCCACTATTGTATTTGTATGATGATCAAGCGCTATGTCTTCGTTAAGATATCTCAGTTTTGGAGACACTTTTAATTCACCTGTATTCTTATTTAATCTCAAAGTATTTACATAAGCTGATTTCGCATTGGCATGGGCCTTTGTAATATACACATCACCTACTTTTTCAAATTGCATATCGTGCTCATGTCCTCCCATGATCAAACCTAAGGTCGGAATTTCCTGAGCGAGCTTGATATCGTCCGCAAGATCCAAATGCGTTAAAGCGATAACCACATCCACAGAATCTTTTATTTGAGCATATAACTTCTTAGCAGTCGTTAAAGGATCAGTATAATGCACATAAGACGCTTTATTAAAAGGCAGCGTAAGTCCAATAATTCCAATTTTCGCCTCGGTGCCATCGTCATCGACAAGATTCAAAATATAAGTCTCCGGGAAAGGATTTGTAGAAGACTTGTAAAAGGGTTGGATAGACGTGCCTTTTTTATGAAATGTATTTGATGAAATCCAAGTAAATTCTGATTCATCAATACGTGACTGTAATTCATTTTCCTTAATATCAAATTCATGATTGCCAAAAACAACAAAATCCATTTCAGCTGCGTTTAAGGCTTCTATCATCTGTTTGCCACGTATGCTCTTCCCTTCATATTTCAAGCTATTGTAAATAGATGGACTCACAAAATCGCCTCCCATAACCAGAAACGTATTTTGGTTCTTCTCCTTTTCTTGCTTCTTTAACCTTGCAATTCGAGCGACCCCACCCTCTTTTCCCCCGCTTAAAGGGGCTATTTCATATACGTCATTGACCTGAACAAAAACAATATCGATTTGACCATCATCTTTAATTGAGGTGTTTTTCTGGAATACTGAACAGGACGTTCCAAAGATTAAAACGATTAACGACAGAAGAGCAAGTGTTTTTTTCATGATTATCAGATTTTATGCAAAATAAGCATTTACCATCTGAATAAAAACTTAACCCTATTTTATAAAAGTGCTTATCCTCAATTAAGTAAGGTAAAGACGAAAGTTTACAAATCTGAAGATAACATCGATATTTAGTGGCGATGTTTAAATCTTTATTAAATAATAATGATATTGAAACTATGGGAAACCTAATTAGGACTGACAAAATCATTTATAAAAAAAGGAACATGATTGAAAAAACCATGCTCCCTTTGTACATTAAAAATTTGATTCGTTGATTGCAATCTCGATCCTATACGCCCATCTTCCTACTAAACAGGTTCTAGCGTTCTTTTCGACTTTCTATAGGTGTAATTAGAATAAATGTTGCGTTTTGCAAAACGATTTAGCTTATCACTATTGATCATTTTAATATAAACCTGTTTGGTAACGCCAAAATACTCGTAAGTAGAACCGTCCTGAAAGGTAATTTCGAGCAATAAACCTTTGTGCATATAATCGGCAATACCTGAATTGGTAATCGTTTCTGTATAACTATCTTTTTGCGAGGCAATGGTCTCTGGTGCTATACTTACCAAAAAATGATACCCGTCAATAATCTTTCGGCTTTGGATTTCTGCTTCTTCCTGTAGCGCATCTCCAATTTGGAATTTATCAGGATGCCATTCCTTCACTAAATCACGGTAACTCTTTTTCAGAGTCTTTAATTCAATTTCGCTTTCCACTCCAAAGAGTTTCTTGTATTCATTTATGCGCTTCATTTCAAAATTTTATTTGAGGGCGCAAAAGTACGGGTAAATGGGACATAAAATAGCATCAATATCATTTTTGTTAGATCATAATTCTATCCTAACAATCTGTATCTCTTGAAACTAAAATTTTCTATTGCAATTTTTTCTTCGGCCGAGTTACAAACAACCAAACAAAAGAGGCCACAATGACTTACAATTTTCAAATATATTTAACATTCTATACATACTAAATTCCTTTTATACCGTTAACACTAGATAACCTATAAAGTTTAAAAACTATGAATGTATTTAAAAAAATGAAATTTGGCATTGTTGCACTGTCCCTGGCAACTGTATTTACGGCCTGTTCATCGGATGATGATTCAACAAATGCCCCAAATCAAGGCAATTTAAAAATAGCTGCCAAAGCAAGTTATATCCCAGTAGCCACTAGAGGTACTGATAACGTGATTCTTGGAGAGTTTTTAGTGAATTTTAAAGAAATTGAATTGGAACTTCAAGACGGTTTTTACGATAGCGATGATGATATCGAATTGAAAGGCCCTTTTGAAATCGATCTTTTATCCGGAAACAGCATCCAATTGGTAGACATTGAAATTCCAAATGGGGTGTATGAAGAAATTGAATTTGAATTTGACAAAAGTGAAAATCAAAACTCTGACTTGTTTGGAAAAAGTATGTTGTTGACAGGAGAAATCAATGGACAGTCTTTTGTTTTTTGGCATGATTTTGAGGACGAAATCGAAATTGATTACGAAGATAGCGACCAAAATCTGATCATCAACAACGACACAAAAGAGGTAGTCATTAACTTCGACATCAACGCTGTATTGGGCATGGTAGATCTGTCTACTGCTACTGATGGTGATGGCGATGGTGTGATTACGATCAGTCCAGAAGATATGGATGGTAACAATGATTTGGCAGAAGCACTGAAAGAAGCTTTCAAAGTACAAATTGATTTGTTGGATGATTAAGAATCAGTAAATAACAATCTTGATAAAAACTGCTCAGAAATGTTTGAAAACAATTATGGGCAGTTTTTTTGTACCCGATCATGAGCGTGCTTACGAGTAAAAGTACACAACCCGTACAAAAACTTAACTCCTTGGTTCGCAACGAAATAACGACGAACACTAGGTTTTAAAAACAAATAGTTTGGCGATATAGGCACAGTTCTTTGCTTCCAATAGCGATAGGGCATGACATAAACACTTTAGACTAGTATTTTTTAGGCTTTGGGCATTCCCGCCGATACTGATGAGTTGCTCTTTTTTAATATAGAACTAACTTGCGATCATACTATTTTGAATACGGTCATCAGAACGCAACTCGAGATCATTAAAATATCACCATTAATCGGTTCAAATCCAATAGCCCATTCAACCTCCATATCACCACAAATGGCACTCATAATTGTTTCTGAATTTTTGATGATTCTTATAAAACACCTTTAAAAGTATGAGCTAAGGAGAATTAAGTCCTCTTTTTAAAAAATAATACCAACTTTACATAAAACAACGTTAAGTGCTTTAAGGAGCAATCTTTTATAATTATATTTAACCCAAGTTTCAAACAAATTCCCTTATTTATGAATACGTTTTTAAAACGCCTTTTAATTGTCCTGGCCATAGTGGCAGCAGGCTTATTTTTATATTCCTATTTTGTTGAAGATATTTTTTCAAAACGAGTGAGTCCAAAAGATGTCGTAAAATTTGAATTAAATGATACAAAGTTGGAAGTGCTTTACAATAGACCTTATAAAAAAGGACGGGAGATTTTTGGTGCTTTGGTACCTTATGATAAAGTTTGGCGTACCGGTGCCAACGAAGCTACCACATTTACCACCAACAAAACCCTAATCATTGACGGCATTTCTGTGCCCAAGGGCATTTATACACTGTGGACCGTTCCTAATGATAGCCTTTGGAAGGTTTATTTTAATACCAAACAATACGAATGGGGTGTTGACGACCAAATGCGGCCTATGCGTGAACCAAAATATGATCTTTTGGAAGTTGATGTTCCTGTCATCCATTTAGACCATACCGTAGAACAGTTTACCATTGCTTTTGACAATACTGTAGATATTTTAAAAATGACCATGGCATGGGACCAAACCAAAATTGAAGTCCCTATGGAAATCAGCAAAGACCAACCACAATAGGCTAAACTTGAATTATTTTGACCAAAAAAGGCAAAACCTCGGCACTACAAGAAACTGAAGGTGTTTCTGAATCTGAAACGACCAACAAAAGTGCTATTGCTGCCATTAGAAATAAACGCCATAAACAACCTTCCACAGCAGAATTGGTCAGAGGCATACGCGACAAAAACCGCACAGCACTGAGCAGGGCCATAACTTTGGTGGAAAGCACCAATCCGCAACATTTAACGATGGCCAATGAGATCATTCAACAATGCCTTCCTTATGCCAATAAATCAATCAGGATTGGCATTACCGGTGTGCCCGGGGTCGGAAAAAGTACATTTATAGAAACTTTTGGCACCTATTTGACGTCTAAAGGAAGGCAGATTGCTGTTTTAGCGGTAGACCCGAGCAGTTCTTTAAGTCGTGGCTCAATTTTAGGCGATAAAACCCGGATGGAAGCACTGGTCAAGGACGACAATGCCTTTATCCGTCCTTCACCATCTGGGACATCACTTGGTGGTGTGGCACGAAAAAGTAGGGAAACCATTATTCTGTGTGAAGCTGCTGGCTTTGATACCATCTTGATCGAAACTGTTGGCGTTGGGCAAAGTGAAACGGCCGTCCACAGTATGGTCGATTTCTTTTTATTATTGAAACTGGCCGGTGCAGGAGACGAATTGCAGGGCATTAAACGGGGCATTATGGAAATGGCAGATGCTATTGTGATCAACAAAGCAGATGGCGACAATCTTAAAAATGCCAAAACTGCAAAGGTCGAGTTTAACAGGGCACTACACCTCTACCCTCCTAAAGATTCTGGATGGCAACCCAAAGTTCTTCTGGCTAGTGCGCTTGAAAACAAAGGAATTCCAGAAGTTTGGCAACTGATTGAGGATTATTTAAGCTTAGTCAAAGAAAACCATTTTTTTGACCATACACGGAACGAACAAAACAAATTCTGGCTACTCCAAACCATTGAAGACCGACTCAAAACCGACTTCTACAATAATCCAACCATTAAAAAAGAATTAAAACACCAATTGGAACGTATTGAAAATGGTGAAACCACGCCATTTGCTGCCGCGGAACTATTGCTGGGTCTCAAGTAAATCTCCACTAATATTTTAACGGATTTCTCTGTGAAACTTAATAGTGGGCAGTGGATAGTGGGTAGTAGTGGATTGACGGTGTATAATCCTCTCAACTTCATTGGAGAAGAGATTAAAACAACCTAAATAATGAAATCCGTTTATTCTTCTTCAATAGTTTCTGCGGCAATCTGCGGGAAACTTTAATGGTAAGTGACGGACAACTTCTCCCAACAACCTTCAGGAGTCAATTTCAACTTCAATTTCAATTTCGACTTCTCCCGATACCCATTGGGATTCAACCTTCAGCGTTAAATTCTATATAAATCTCCATAGACTCGTATTTTTTTCTAATGGAAATCACTAACTTTTCATCAACTAATTCAAAATCCGAAGCGCTCTATGACATTATTCACAAAAATTAAGTCCATCATCAATCTGATGAAAGAAGTTGACTTTGAAGATCTTGGTAGAATTTCAGAGAAAATAGATTTACCTAAAATCATGAAAACTGTGGGAGAACTCGATGATAATCAGCTCGACGGACTCATGAAAATGCTCACCGAGAAAAGCAAAAAAGGACAACACCAACTTCCTCCTATTGATGGCGATTTTTATGATCTCGATTTAAAATTGACACAGGAACAGCGTGCGATTCAAATGAAAGTCCGCAATTTTATGCAGGATGAAGTAGAGCCTATTGCCAATGACTATTGGAAAAAAGCCAAATTCCCTATGGAAATCATCCCAAAATTAGCTGCCCTAAACATTTGTGGTGTCGCCTATAAGGGTTATGGCTGCCCTGATCTTCCTTTTATTATGGAAGGCATCATCGCTGAAGAGTTGGCACGTGTGGATGTCTCGATCTCGACTTTTTTTGGGGTTCATAGCGGACTTGCCATGGGGTCGATCTATCTCTGCGGAAGCGAAGAGCAAAAAGAAGAATGGCTACCGAGAATGCAAAAAATGGAATTGATAGGTGCCTTTGGTCTGACCGAACCCAATGTTGGAAGTGCCGTGGCGGGCGGAATGGAAACGACCTGTAGACTTGAAGGCGACGAGTGGATTTTAAACGGTCAAAAAAAATGGATTGGGAACGCCACATTTGCTGATGTGACGATTATATGGGCAAGAGACGAAACCAGCAACAAGGTCAAAGGATTTTTGGTTAGAAAGGGTACCCCCGGATTCACCACCGAAAAAATAGAAGATAAAATGGCATTAAGAACCGTACAGAATGCCATCATCACACTAAAGGAGTGTAGAATTGCTGAAAAAGACCGACTCCAAAACGCCAATTCGTTCAGAGATACGGCCAAAGTATTGCGGATGACCAGAGCGGGTGTAGCGTGGCAAGCCGTAGGTTGCGCAAGGGGAGCTTATGAAAATGCACTCAAATACACCAAAAAACGTGAACAGTTTGGAAAACCAATTGCTTCATTTCAATTGATACAAAATCATCTGGTGGAAATGCTATCCAATCTCACAGCAATGAAAACCATGGTCTATAGACTTTCTGAATTGCAGGATCAAGGTCTTCTAACCGATGAACACGCCTCCTTAGCAAAGGTGTTTTGCTCTTTAAGGACACGAGATGTGGTCAGCCAGGCACGTGAGGTCATGGGTGGTAATGGTATTTTGTTGGAGTACAATGTGGCGCGGTTTGTGGCCGATGCGGAAGCCATATATTCTTATGAAGGCACCAAGGAAATCAATACCTTAATTGTGGGAAGAGCCATAACTGGATATAGTGCGTTTGTTTGATTTTTATAGCTATTGGACCACCTTGCTCAAAAGATCTATAATTGAGTTTAACGTTAAAACCAAAAAATTAAATATAGTTTTCAACTTTAGATTATCTATAATATTGAGCCCTACATTGGATCATTAATTCAACTGACTATGAAAATTTTAATCGTTGAGGACGAAATTGAACTGCAGCAGTCCATTGTGACTTATTTACAAAAGGATGGTCATATTTGCGAAACAGCATCCAACTTTAGTGAAGGCTCCTATAAATCAGACCTTTATGCCTATGATATTATTCTACTCGACATTAATCTACTGGACGGCAGCGGTTTAGACATTTTGAAAACCTTAAAGGAAGAACACAAACATTCTGGCATTATCATCATTTCGGCCAACAGCTCTTTGGAAGACAAACTTAAGGGTCTTGATTTAGGTGCCGATGATTACCTGACCAAACCTTTTCATTTGGCCGAACTTAATTCACGCATCAGAGCCGTTCTACGACGTGGCCACTATGAAGGGAATGATATCATAAACTTTAATGAGATTTCTATCAATACTACATCGCGCACGGTTGTTGTCAACGAAGTAGACATTGTGTTGACTCGAAAAGAATTTGATCTACTTCTCTTTTTTATCACCAATAAAAACCGTGTTCTTTCAAAGGAAATCATTGCAGAACATCTTTGGGGAGACCATAGCGATCTCTTGGACAATTTTGATTTTATTTATGTCCATATCAATAACCTTAGAAAAAAACTGACCAATAAGGGAGCAAAATACATTCAGACCACTTATGGAAGTGGCTATAAATTCACAGATACGTAGATTTTGAAGGGACAAAAGAAAACAATGTCATTATCAAAAAAAATCTCTCAAAAACAATTGCTTTTTGGGCTCGCCATTGTTTTGGGGAGTCTGACCATTCTATATTTTTTAACACGGGCCTATATTGTGGCAGAAGCCAAAGAAAGTCTTTACCACACAAATTTTCGAATAGAACAACAACTTGTTCAACAAAAGGAAGTAACATCATTATTTCCGCTTTTTGAAATCCATCAGGTTGAGCATCTTCACCCTGACACTCTAAAAGATACAATCATCTTTGATGTTCTTCAAAATGAAAATGAACTCTTTAAGGAACTTAATGTCTATAAGACCATCAATACGAAAAATTACCATATAATCACCAGAACCTTAATGGTTGAATACGATGACACCTTGTTGACCATTCTCATCACTTTTGGAGTCATCATTATTTTGGTTTACCTGACCCAATTTATCTATAATAAAAATTTGAACAGAACAATTTGGACGCCTTTTTTTAAAAATATTGAAATTCTCAAAGCTTTTTCAATTAGGTCAGAACAAGCTATTCAACTAGAAGCCTCTGATATTTCTGAATTTTCAGAGTTAAATATTGAAATTGAGGCGTTAACATCAAAATTGTCCACAGACTACCATAACTTAAAGCAGTTTACAGAAAACCTCTCGCATGAAGTCCAAACACCCTTGGCTATCATTCAAGCAAAAATTGAAAATTTGATTGATGGATCGAAAGACCTGGAACAAGACCATTTAAAAACACTTTATGATATTCAAGACAATACAAAACGACTTTCCAAATTAAATAAAAGCCTTATCCTATTGACACGAATTGACAATCAACAATTTCATGATGTTGAAGCAATTTCAGTAAATACTATAATCGAAGAACTTTTAGAAAATCTAAAGGACATTTGGAACCATAAGAAGCTTGAAATTAATTTCTCTTCCCGTTCTGAAACTCGTATTTTAATGGACAGGAGTTTAGCAGATATTTTGTTCTCCAACCTTATAGGAAATGCCATAAAATACACTAATGCGAATGGGAACATAACTATTGCGATCACTTCTGACAGTTTCAAAATTTCCAACAACGGCGACAACAAGATAGCTGGCTCGGACCAATTGTTTCATCGATTTTATAAAGAAAACAAACAGTCCAAGTCATTAGGCCTCGGATTGGCCATAGTTAAAAAAATATGTGACTATTATAATTTTGAGCTTACTTATACCTATTCAAATAACATCCATGAGTTTGAAATTCAGTTCTGATCCTTTCTCTCTTTAAAATCTCTTTAGAATTCCATTGTAATTTTAAGCCTTACTTAAAATAAAAATGGAACATTTAAACAAAGTCGCCAAGATAACATTCTTGTTTTGGTGCATGAAAATCGTTGCGACCACACTTGGGGAAACTTTAGGAGATTTTATAGCCCAAACGTTGGGCTTGGGTTATACTGTGGGTATTTCCATAACACTCGTTTTTTTCTTGATTGTCTTGAGCATACAGCTCTATTCAAAAAAATATATCCCACTTTTCTTTTGGCTGGTTATCATTGCAACGACCACCCTCGGCACAGAAATTTCTGATTTTATGGACCGAAGTTTAGGACTTGGTTACACTTATGGTAGTATCATCTTATGCGCAGGACTCTTATTGACCCTGTTGATTTGGTATTTGAGTTTCAAAAATCTTGAGGTCCATCCTATTTATCAAAGGAAGAAAGAATTGCTCTTTTGGACTGCCGTACTGTTCTCTAACAGTCTGGGCACGGCTTTTGGCGACTATCTAAGTGACAATATCGGGTTGAGTTATCTCATGGGAGCTTTAGTTACGGCATCTATAATTGCATTGGTTATTGGGTTGCATTATTTTACCAAGGCCAACCAAATCCTGTTGTTTTGGATTGCCTTTGTTTTTACCCGCCCATTTGGCGCCACCTTTGGTGACTTTCTTACCAAGCCTATAGCCAAAGGCGGATTGGATTTAGGCACATTAACAGCATCCATTATAGCAATGGTACTCATGGCGATCTTTATTTTCGTTTCTCACTCAAAGTTAAGAACCAGTAACACAGGTTTAGTAAAGCCAACCACTTAAAAGTCTCTTTAGAATTGGAACGTAATTTTATTCGAAAATTAACAATGACAACATTTAGATTACCGCAAAGGTTTACATTATTAAAATCTTTCATTTTTATTTTTATCCTATCTTCAACAGCAATTAGAGTGCTTTTATTTATTTGGAGTTTTAATGAAGTAGATGTGAACTTATTTCATATTGTCAATACTTTTTTAATCGGCTTTCTATTTGACCTTGGAACCATCTCGCTGTTTTTGACGCCATATGTACTGTATCTTTTGTTACTCCCTAAAAAATTACATGGCAGTTTATTTGATAGAATTACCACCTATAGTGCCTATCTTTTAGGCTTGATCATTATAATCTTTTCGTTTATAGCTGAAATCACTTTTTGGGAAGAGTTCAAAAGTCGTTTTAATTTTATAGCAGTAGATTATTTGATTTACACCAATGAAGTCTTAAAAAACATCAATGAAAGCTATCCCATAAAAATAATCATATTGATAATTTCTGTCATTTTATACGGTTTGCTATTTCTTACATGGAAGATCGGTGCCTTTAAAAAAACTTTTAATAATGACAACGGCTTTCAGCAGAAACTTATTCCCTCCGCTTTCATTCTCTCGATTGCATTATTTTTCGGGTTATTAATTACCAATAAAAATGCTGAACAATTTGAAAATCGCTACAATAATGAACTGGCAAAATCGGGTATTTACTCATTCGTTGCGGCATTCAGAACCAACGAACTCCCATATACCGATTTTTATAAAACCATCCCTATTGACCAGGCATTTACGATCGTCAAAAATAGTTTCAAATCCCCAAAAGAACATTTGGTATCTCCTAATAAAAACGAAATCTATAGAAGTATTCACAACAATGACAGCCTGACCAAGCCCCTACGCCCTAATGTTATTTTCATCTGTATTGAAAGCTTCAGTGGAAATTACTTAACGTCATTTGGCAATAAAGACCATATCACGCCTCATCTCGATTCCATAAGCTCAGAAAGTCTGTTTTTTACCAATCTTTTTGCTACGGGAACACGTACAGTTAGAGGTATGGAAGCCATAACTTTATCCATTCCCCCAACTCCTGGCAGAAGTATCGTAAAGCGAAAGAACAATCAAAACTTATTTACTATAGGCGAAGTGTTCAAATCAGAAGGATATGAACGTAACTTTTTTTACGGTGGTGATGGCTATTTTGACAATATGAATACCTTTTTTGGCGGGAATGGGTTCAATATTATTGACAGAGGCCGTGGTTTTTTAATTGATAAGAGTATCCCAACCACCCGCACAAACATTGAAGACAAAGAAGTCACTTTTGAAAATGCATGGGGAGTTTGTGACGAGGACATTTATAATAAGGTCATTGCTGAAGCAGACAAGGCCTTTTCAAATAAAAAGTTGTTTTTTGATTTTGTAATGACGACATCCAACCACCGACCTTACACCTATCCTGAAGGTAAAATTGACATTCCTTCCGGGACAGGTAGACATGGTGCAGTTAAATACACCGACTTTGCCATTGGTCAATTTTTAAAACAAGCCCAATCAAAACCTTGGTATTCTAATACCATTTTTGTAATCATGTCAGACCATTGTGCCTCCGTTGCTGGACGTTGGGATTTGGATGTGAAAAACTATCATATTCCAGCCTTTATCTATAATTTGTCCAACACAAAACCAATCAAAATTGATAAACTTTGCTCACAGATTGATATTTTCCCAACACTGTTTGGCCTTTTAAATTGGGACTATAACTCGAATCTATTCGGTAAGGATATTTTGGAGATGGCTCCTGGTGAGGAACGTGCCTTTTTAGGTAATTACCGAAAACTGGGCTATATAAAGAACAATCAGATTATGATTTTAAGTGAACAGGAAAAAAGCAATTATTACAAATGGAATCCAAACCAAAACAGTTTAGAAACTTTGCCCATGAATGAGAATTTCCTGAATGAAACTGTAGCTTTCTATCAAGTAGCAGATTATCTCTATAGAAATGAAGGTTTAAAACTTAAATAATAAGATCTAATGAATACTTAAATTTTTGATAATTTATGTCGGTAAATTAATATCTTTCAAACCCATTTCAGACTTTTGTAGGAGACAACACAAGTCTAAATTTTTGAATGAAGATTGGTCTTGTCAGTAATTTAAGAAATTGTCCTTTCGATCGATATAAGCCTAGGGTGTTATAACCCGGTAGTGGAAATAAAAGAAAACCTATTTGAAACATATCCATTTTATAGTGAATCCTGTATCTGGTTCCGGGAACCAGCCAATCAATCAGAAATTTTTAAAGAAATTTTTTGATGAGAGGGAGTATGTGGTCACTATAAAAAAATCTACATATAAAAAGCACGCCAAAGTTTTGACCGAATCATCCATCGACGAAGGGGCACATATTATTGTAGCCTGTGGTGGTGACGGTACAATTAACGAAGTAGCCTCCTGTTTGGTCAATACCAATATCGTTTTGGGCATCATCCCACTGGGCTCAGGAAACGGCTTGGCATCCAATTTAAAGATTCCAAAAGATATTGAACGTGCCACCGCTCTAATCAAAACAGCATCCGTCAACAAAATTGATGTAGGCTGTGTCAATGAGCATTATTTTTTTAGTAATACGGGCATCGGTATTGACGCACAAGTCATTAGACACTATGAAAACTCGAATGAACGAAAATTAATTAGCTATTTAAAATCTTCTCTGAAAGCCTTGAGGTGTTTTAAATATAAAAATAAAATCACGGTTGAAGTTAACGGACATACTATCCAAACCCATCCGTTTTTGGTATTTGTTTCCAACTCCAATGAAATGGGCTATAAGATCAGCTTGACACCAATGGCATCTTTACAGGATGGCTTGCTGGATATTTTAATTGTTTCGAAAATGTCTAGATTGAAATCACTATACTTCGGATTGTTGATCTTGCTTAAAAAACCTCATTTAATAAAGGAGGCTAAGTGTTATCAATCAAAAAAAGTCATAATTCGTCAAACCAATCAGAGTGCTTATGAAACTCAAATTGATGGTGAGTTCTTCAATATCGATGGTGAGGCCATCAACATTTCACTATTGGAAAAGTCACTTCAAGTTATTTTTTGATCGTTTTTGTCAGCCTTAAATTTGTTTATTGCATAGATGTTGAGCTTATAAAATAAGGCTCCAGTCAAAACGCCAAACAACATTCCCAATAACACATCCAAAGGATAATGAACTCCAATGTAGATACGACTATACCCCATTAAAATGGCCCACACGATCAAAAGATAAATAAGATATTTAAATCGTTTTTTCAATGTCAGGCCAATAAATATTGCTGCCGCCATCGTATTGGAAGCATGACCCGAAAAGAATCCATATTGTCCTCCGCAACTCGATTTCACCAATCGCATCCCGTCAATCAGTTCAGCCAAATGACACGGTCTCAATCTTTGGAATCCACTTTTGAAAAGATTGGTCACTTGGTCAGTTACCAAGATCATTAATGCAACAGCCAAAAGAGTTATCAATACCGCTTTTAACCGCATTTGTCTAAACATCAGATAGAGCAACAAAGCATAAAACGGAATCCAATTGAATTTGGACGTGTAAGCCATCCAGAACGGATCCCAGGTTGTTGTCCCAAGACTGTTCAAATAAATAAAAACATCAGTATCTAACTGTAGAATTTGATCAATCATTAGGCATTGTATCTTTCAATTTCACGATCGTAGAAGTCGGTAGCCAGCTGAATTAAATTCTCAGTTTCAGAAGCAATTTCCTTTTCGTCATGTTCATCAAACTCTTCCATCCATTCCACTTCATCATCTTCCAGATTTAAAATAAATCGTGGAAATTCTGTATGAATAATATAGATGGCATCAGGATAATCTGTATTGTCGCCGAGTATGAATTTTGGTAGTTCCATTTTTTTGTTGTGAGTTATGAATACTTAAAGTTCAATTAAGTTATTTTAAGAAATAAGTTATAAGAGTGTCTAAGGTTACGAGTATTTGAAGTGCAAAAAATTACAAGCAATTGACGTCCTTAAAGTTAAAAACTTTTTAAATGCTTTAGGTGAAATTTAATTAGAGCGTAAAAGTATCAAATTTTATTTAGTTTATGGCTTATAACTTACTAGCAATTGAAGTAAAAATAGCCAAACTCATTCTAATTTCATTTTATAAAATCTCTTGGCCTTCTTGATCTACACGCTTCCCTATAATAAGCCCCCAATACTTGTCCCTGATTTAGTCAGTTCATTTCTTACCACTAAACCTTCCGTTGATGATGGCAAGACAGAAACCAAGTTTATTATAGCAATGGCACATTGAACTGCCCGTTTTTATAAAATAGTTGCAAATTCCTTATGAGTCATATCCAATAGAATTTACTTTAGAATTTCATTACTTCAAACATAAGAGACTTTTACGGGTCATTTTTCATAAACTCTAAACCTTAGACACTTTCCGACTTTAGACATTTCCTAGCCTTATTAATTTCTTCGTCAAATAATTAAATCTAATAAATAACATGATAGCAGCACAGGTCAATCCAGCTATAAGTCCGAGCCATATGCCAGCACTTCCAAAAGCCTCCTCTTTTCCTAAAAAGAAGCTAATCGGAAACCCGATTGCCCAATAGGATATAAACGTAATTATGGTCGGAATTTTAACATCCTGTAAGCCTCTCAGCGCACCAAGGGCAACCACTTGTAAACTATCGCTAATTTGAAATATTGCCGATAGTAAAAGTAAAGTGGACGCAATAGCAACAACTTCTCTGGTATCAATAGCATTTAATGGATCGTCCAAATCCACATAAATAGTTGGTAACACCTTATGTAAAAGCACAAATGCCAATGCAAAGACAACGGCCAAAATAACACCCAATAAAAAAATGGATATGGCTATTCGACGTAATTCCGTGAAATTCCGAAGTCCTTTTTGATTGCCTACCCTAATCATAGCGGCAACACTTAAACCTGTGGCCACCATAAAGGTCATTGAAGACAGGTTCAACGCAATTTGATTTGCGGCCTGTGGATTCTGTCCCAAGGTACCACTGAGCCAAATGGCAGAGGTAAAAATACCCACCTCAAAAAACATTTGCATGGCACTTGGAAACCCGATATTAACGACCTTCTTAATCATAGGCGCTTCCAAAACAAAAATTTTGATATTGGTGACATAGGCCTTCGATTTATCTCGAGCTTTCAAAACCCACCAGATAAAAAACACCATCACAACTCTTGAAATTAAGGTTCCAATAGCAGCCCCGACAATACCCATCTCAGGAAAACCAAACTTCCCAAAAATCAACAGGTAATTGAGCACTACATTGATAATGTTGGCTATAATGGTTGCATACATAGGATATTTGGTAAGCGAAAGACCATCACTAAACTGTTTAAAAGCTTGAAACACAATCAATGGAATCAACGAAAATGCTACCAAATCCAAATACGGAATAGCCAATTTCACGACCTCTTCCGGTTGATCCATAATATACATTAAAGGTTTGGCCAGTAAAAGGAGTAAAAACAGAACAATTCCCAAAGCAGTGCACAAGAACAAACCATGCTTTAGCGCCGATTTCCCTTTTTTGAAATTGTTTTCAGTATCAGCCTCTGCCACCAAAGGCGTAATAGCGGTTGAAAAACCAATCCCAATAGACATGGCAATGAATACAAAACTATTGCCCAAAGACACAGCAGCAAGCTCTGCCGCACCCAATTGTCCCACCATGATATTGTCCACAAGACTCACAAAGGTATGACCCAACATGCCTAACATGACTGGTGCCGCTAGGTTTAAGTTATACCTAAATTCTTTTGTATATTGAGATAAAATCACCCTTAAATTTTAAAGATGCAAAGGTAGTAGATTGCTCATCCATACCTCCAATTTTCCAATTTAATTTCCAAAAAAAACCACCAACCAATTGATAGTTATCAACTTACAAGACAAATTTGTTAATAAGTTACTTCCATTTAATTGCTCAAAATCATGATAACGGTTATTTTTACATAAATTATATGATGGTTTGTCCTATTCATATTTTTGGATGACAGTCAACGTATAATATCGAAAGTTTTAGCTATTATTTTAGAGGGATTTAAAAATTTTATTGTTAAAACGTTTCAAATCGAAAAAGGGGAATTTTTCCCCTTTTCGTTTATAATAAAGTTTGGATACATTGGCTATGAATTATGGATACTATTTTCGTGAAGCCCGTGATGAGTTTATTAGGAACGATAAGTATTCCGAAATACCAATTGAACTATTTAAAATAACAGGTTCACGTTTTGTTTTGCCATTTCATATTCTGCAACCATATCTTCAACAATTTTCGCAACTGGTTTAATATCGTGGATCAACCCTGATATTTGCCCAATTTCCAATTCGCCTTCTTCCAAATCGCCTTCAAACATGCCGCGCTTCGCTCTTGCCCTACCGAGTAAATTCTTGAGTTCATCAACCGTTGGAGAAGTTTTGTACAGTTCGACAATGTCATTATAGAACTTATTTTTGATCAATCGAACAGGTGCCAACTCCTTTAAGGTCAAGTGTGTGTCACCTTCTTGGGAGTTAATCACCACCTCCTTAAATGCCTGATGGGCAGAACTTTCTTCACTGGCTACAAACCGGCTGCCTACCTGAACCCCATCAGCACCTAAGACCATAACAGCCAACATGCCCTGTCCCGTGGCGATACCTCCTGCCGCGATAAGCGGAATGTCCAAGGCTTCCCTAACCATTGGGATTAAGGTTAAGGTGGTCGTTTCTTCTCTTCCATTATGACCTCCGGCTTCAAAACCTTCGGCAACAACGGCATCAACACCAGCTTCTTGAGCTTTCAATGCAAATTTCACACTACTGACCACATGAACCACAGTGACACCATGATCCTTTAACCATGTGGTCCAAGTTTTAGGGTTGCCTGCAGATGTAAATACAATTTTTACCTCTTCTTCCACAATAATGTTCATGATCTCTTCAATATTCGGATAAAGCATGGGCACATTGACTCCAAAAGGCTGATCCGTAGCCTTTTTACATTTTTGAATATGTTCCCGCAATACATCCGGATACATGGAACCCGCACCAATCAGACCAAGAATTCCTGAATTACTCGAAGCCGAAGCCAGGCGCCATCCGCTGTTCCAAATCATTCCAGCCTGAATGATTGGGTATTTAATTTTGAAAAGTTCTGTAATTTTATTTGACATTAAGATTTTATGAATTTAAAATTGAGTGATTCACCATTTGAAATGACATGAAGTATGTATAATCCTGAAGCTAAGTGCGATACCTCCAAATTGGAATGGGTATTGGAATAAACCTGTTCATCGATAAGTTTACCTCGAGCATCATAAATTCTTAAGATTCTTTCTTCATGACTTGTAGGCAATTGAATATAAAGCCGTTGCATAACAGGATTTGGATATACCCTATATGCTTGGACATCGCTTTCCACTATTGAAAGTCCGAGAGAAAGTGCCAATTGCAAGTTCGGGATTCCATAGCCTAAAAAATAATCAGGTGTGGTATATTGGGAGGCTGACAATCTGATATATTGCTTGATCTGCTCAGCATTAGCCTTGGGTAGGGCTTGCCACAAACAGGCAATGCCTCCGGCCAAAATGGGCGAACTAAAAGACGTGCCATTATTACTGACAACAACATCTGTTTCATCAATAACTACAGATCCTAAGCCTTGTGCCACCACATCTGGTTTTTGGGTGTTTTGAAAACTATTTCCTCTTGAACTGAATGCCGCATAAAGTCCGCTTGCATTTACCGCACCAACGGTTAAAACGCCTGAAGCATCTGCTGGAGCCGTGACAATGCCCCATGAATTATTTCCTGAATTTCCGGCCGAATTTACTACCAAGATGCCCTTTTCGGAAGCAATATTGGCGCCTCTACTAATGAATGTGGTCGTACCATTCATATCTGATGGCTGATAGTTATAATTGGCATTATCAAATGTGTTGTAACCTAAGGAGGAATTGATAATATGAACGCCCAAACTATCGGCACGCTCTGCTGCTTCTACCCAATAACTTTCCTCAACAGGATTTTCGAAGCTTGCCTCCTCGGTTCGAAATAAATAATAGGAAGCATCAGGAGCAGTACCAACAAATTCATTTTCAATATATCCAGCCATGGTGCTCAACACTTTGGTGCCGTGCGAACTGCCAGTGTAGTCATAAATGGCTGATGTTCTGTTCACAAAATCATAACCACCCAACAATCGGTTGTTAGCTCTTAATCTATTGAACGATGTCATGGTATTGACATTGGGAAAACCAGCATCAATCACGGCTATCACAACGCCCTCTCCAGTATAGTTCTCCAAATGAAGCGCATCCACATGAATCATGTCCACTTGGTTTTCAGCACTTCCATAATTAAAGTCTTCCAAACCCATCTCAATTGCAAACTTGTCATGCTGAATGGTTGGTCGAGATAAACTGGCCACGTTTTTATCCGCAAACTGAATTTTACTCACAAATTCCAAATCAAAAAGAGCAGTAATATCCGAAACTTCACCTCTGACGTGAACAGCATTCATCCATTTTGATTTTGCCAAAACACTGATGCCATTAGCTGATTTTAGAAGAGAAATATAAGATTCATTGACAGGCACATCTCTGGCATCAATAGGAATTTGATGAGCGTTTTTTCTTGCGATGGCTTGTTGTGAAAGAATAGTGATGGGATTTTGAATGGAAGCTTCCACATTTTCCTTATCTGTAAAAAACACCCATGCATCCTGTTGTGCAAAGACCACATTAGAGAAGCACACAAAGAAAAACAGGAAAATGTTAACTTTCATCAGCAATAATTCAACACAATTATTACTGCAATTTAAGAAATTACTCCCGAACCTACTAATTCATCATTGAGGTACCATGCCACAAATTGGCCTTCCGTAATAGCCGACTGAAATTCTTCAAAAACCACGTAGAGTCCACTATCCACCTGATGCAATGTCGCATTTTGAAGTGGTTGACGATATCTGATCCGCGCTTTGACTTCCATAGTTTGATCCAACGTCAACTTTAAGTCTTCACGAATCCAATGCACCTCATCATTAGAGACAAACAAGGCTTTTTTAAGCAATCCTGGATGTCCTTTTCCCTGACCCGTATAAATGACATTTTCTTCAACGTCAGTCTCAATCACAAAAAGAGGTTCAACAGTGCCGCCCACGGCAAGCCCTTTGCGCTGACCTTTTGTAAAGTAATGCGCCCCCTGATGTTTGCCAACCACTTTACCATCTGTGATATGGTATTCTATTTTTCGGGACATATAGGCGAGTTGATCTTCTTCGGAAGAGAACTCAGGTTCTGTTTGAAGATAGATATCCTGTTGTGAAGGAATTTCGACGATCACACCTTCTTTAGGCTGTAGTTTTTGCTGTAAAAACTCTGGAAGTCTAACTTTTCCAATAAAACAAAGGCCTTGGGAGTCTTTTTTATCTGCGGTAATCAAATTTTGTTGTGCCGCAATTTTGCGTACTTCAGGCTTGGTCAATTCGCCAATTGGGAATAATGCCTTAGCTAATTGATCTTGTGATAATTGACACAAAAAATAAGACTGATCTTTATTTGGATCGACCCCGGCAAGCAATTGATAAACATCCTTTCCATCTTTTTGAAGAATGCCTTTACGGCAATAATGGCCGGTAGCTACATAATCAGCACCCAAATCGAGGGCAATTTTCATAAACACGTCAAACTTGATTTCCCGATTGCAGAGCACATCCGGATTTGGTGTCCTACCTTTTTGGTATTCGTCAAACATATAATCGACGATTCGTTCTTTATACTGCTCGCTCAAATCGACCGTTTGAAACGGAATTCCCAGCTTATCGGCCACTAACATGGCATCATTACTATCATCCAACCACGGACATTCATCAGAAATAGTCACAGAATCATCATGCCAGTTTTTCATAAACAAGCCAATGACCTCATAGCCTTGCTCTTTTAATAAATAAGCAGCAACACTTGAATCAACACCTCCTGATAGTCCTACGATTACTCTTTTCATTTTGCAAAATTACGAAGTTTCTCGCACATAACGTAATGCCAAGGTGAAATTGAAGCTGAAGATGAAGTTGAAATTTTGATGGGTGACTGATGACGGGTGACCAGGGTTCATGGGTTATTTCACAGAGATTCAATGAGAAAAATTGAGTTTCAAGGAGACACTGAAAACTAAATACTTAAGCTCCCGAATGTACTAAATCGATACCGGCATCCTGAACACTGCACTCTGAATACTGAATACTGCCAACCCGCCCCGAAAGTGGCCTTTCGGTACGGCAAGCCGCCAACTGATAACTGCCGACTGCCAACTGAACCTTATTCTTTCCCTGGATTCTTGCTATAAACCGTAAAGTCCTTTTCTTCGGTTAGGACACCTTTCTCATAAAACTTCCAAATCCCATGCTTTTGGTCATTTCTATAAGCGCCTTCGGCTAACATCTTTCCGTCTGCATCATAATATTTGGACAAACCGTTGAGGACGTCATTTTCATAAGTAAACTCCTTGATGAGCACCCCTCTTTCTGAAAACACTTTAGAAATCCCATCCAACTTGCCATTGACATAATGAGATTGTTCCGCTATTTGACCATTTGGATAATAGACTACCTTTTCACCCTCGAGCTGACCTTTATCATTATAATGTTCCACGGTCATGATACCATTCGTTTTATTGTGGTAGTACACCCATTTTCCAACAAAGAGTTTGTTGGTCATATGTCCTTCACTTATTAGCTTGCCCTTTGAAGAATAGAATTTTACAAGAATATTATCGCTGTTAGGGTCAAATTCACGAGTGGCGCTCAAGACACTTTTATTGTTGACCAACTTATAAAATTTAAACATTCCTATTTCCTTACCATGTTCAAAGCTGCCTTCATACCTAGGTTGATCCGTCTGATCAAAATTTACTTTCCAAAACCCATGGCGTTCACCGTCCTTATCCAATTGGTTTATAGCATTCTGCGCATTAGACTTTGTTAAAAATACTGTTAAAAACAACACAAAAAAGATATTTTGTTTAATCATTTTATATTTTTGTTAAACAAACTAACATGAGGTTAGTTTCCATTTCGAACAAATAAACTCAAAAAAATGAAGATTATTTCAAAAACTCTCAAAATTCTACCATTGTTTTTACTGGTTGTTGGTCTCCAATCCTGTAGTAATGATGATGACAACAACACTGAACCTCAACCCATGAACATTGTAGAAACTGCGGTGGCCACATCAGATCTCAGCAATTTAGTCGCTGCGCTCAAAGCTGCCGATGGAAATCTGGTAAGTGTTTTGAATGGACAAGGTCCCTTCACTGTATTGGCACCAACCAATGCAGCATTCCAAAAGTTTCTAACGGATAATGGATTTGCAAAATTAAGCGATGTCCCAACGGATGTGCTTTCAGAAATTTTATTAAACCATGTTATTGCAGGAAATGTGAAATCTACAGATTTAGTTAATGCCGGATCAGGTTATGCAAATACAAATGCAACTGGTCCAGGAGATAAGAATCTAAGTTTGTACTTCAACACCTCAGATGGTGTGAAATTTAACGGCGTATCAAAAGTGGCCGCTGCCGATATTTCTGCCACTAACGGAACAATTCATGTGGTGGACGCTGTTATTGGATTACCAACAGTTGTAGATTTTGCCTTGGCAAACCCAGCTTTATCAAGTTTAGTGGCCGCATTGCAATCTGCCGATTCCCAAGACCCTTCCCCAAACTTGATTCCTACCCTATCTGCAAATGGGCCATTTACCGTGTTTGCGCCAACCAACGATGCTTTTGCCTCATTGTTAAACGAACTTGATCCAACAGGAGGTACAACTTTAGATGATGTAGATCCTGCGACGGTTGAAGCCATTTTAAAATTTCACGTCGTGAGTGGAAATGTCACTTCAGATGCGATTCCTACTGGTACTGTAACAACTTTAGGTGGAGACGTGACCATAAACGCTTCAAACCTCACAATCACTGATCCAAACGGAAGAGTAAGCAACATCATTCCAGCATTGGTAGACATCCAAGCTGTAAACGGTATAGTTCACGCCATTGACAAAGTGGTATTACCAGAAATGGGACAGTAGTTTCAACTTTAATTAATCCACAATAATTTTGTCGATTAATAGCAAAAATGCCTCTAAAAATTTCAGAGGCATTTTTTATTTGAAATGGAAAAACTTTTTAACGCTTTCCTTGTCTTTTCTGTTCTTCAGCCTGTTCCATCATTTCTTTCATCTTCTTCTGGAACTTACTTTCTTTTTTAGGTTTTGCTTTATTCACCTGAATTTGTGCATGGATTTTTTCTTCATCCAAAATAAAGTTCTTGATAACCAACATGATTCCAATACTAATTAAATTCGATATGAAATAATACAAACTCAATCCGGACGCATAGTTATTAAAGAAGAACAACATCATAATTGGCGAGAAGTAAATCATATACTTCATCATTTTAGCCATATCTGGCATCCCTTCCTGGGTTGGTTGTGATGACATTTGTTGTCCTGTAGTCATTTTCATATAAAAGAAAATAGCAATGGACGCCAAAATCGGGAACAAACTCACGTGATCTCCATAAAACGGAATCTTGAAAGGTAAATCTGCAATAGTATCGTAAGATGATAAATCATCTGCCCAAAGGAAGCTCTTCTGACGGATATCGAAGGCTGATGGGAAAAACTGGAACAAGGCATAAAACACAGGCAATTGAATCAATGCCGGCAAACAACCACTCAACGGACTTGCGCCTGCCTTAGACTGTAAGGCCATGGTTTCTTGTTGGATTTTAAGCTTATTATCTTTATACTTTTCACGGATAGCATCCAATTCCGGCTTGATTATCTTAAGCTTGGCCTGAGACAGGAATTGCTTGTATTGTACAAATGACAAACACAATTTGATTAATATGGTCATCACAACAATGGCAATTCCATAAGGCATATGAGAGCCTAAAAAGGCGAATAACGGAATGAACAGGTAACGGTTGATCCATCCAAAAATACCCCAACCCAATGGCAGAACTTCATCTAAATTCCTTTTATAAGAATTCAGTATTTTATAATCACTTGGACCATAATACAGATCCATGCTCTTATTGATTTCACCACCTTCAAGTACCAGTGGCAATTTAGAACTGAACGCTTTTGTAAAAACGGTATCAATATCTTCATCCTTCACCAAATTTCTTGAAGTAAAATATCCTGTTTTAAACGGCTGATCGGCCAAAAGAATGGAAGTGAAAAAATGCTGTTTGTTGGCAATCCAAGTCACGTCTTTGGCAGTATCATCTGTTGATTCGCCCTGACCTAAATAATCATCCTTACCTCCTTCATATTCAAAAATAAGCTCAGTATATCTGTTTTCATAAGAGATGCTTTTGGCATATCTGTAGGTCTTAATGTTCCAATCGAGATTAACTTCCTGTGAACTATCGATGACATCGTTTAAACCTTGAGATCGTACATTGAAAGCAAACATATAATCATCAGGTTTAAGCTCATAGCGATATTCCAAGAACTTGCTTTCCGAAACTTTAAGCTTCATGGATACCACAGTGTTTTCACCACTCTTAGTAACAGTCGGCTCAAAGTAAAGATCTTTGGTATTTAGATTTCTATTATCTGTTGTAGAGAAAGAAATATTGAAAAGCGCATTGTTATCTTTAATAAGATAAATCGGCATTGAATCATGTGACACAAACTCTTTAAGTCTTACTTCCGACAAATAACCTCCCTTATTACTGAATTTCAATTCCAACAAGTCAGTTTCCACCAAAGTTTCTTGGTCCGTAGCCGATGGCAAGGTAGAAGCATAGGCAAAAGCACCCAACCTATTCTTTAAAGCTTCAAGTTTTGTAGAGTCTAATGCTGATGGGTTGGTATAATCTTCAGCCGTGGAAACAAAGGTGTCTTTTTTAACTGTTGCTTTTTTCTCCGCCTCAATTTTGGCTTGCTTAGCTCGTTCTTGTGCTGCAACTTCTTCAGGAGTTGGCTGGTTCTGCCAAAGCATGAACAATAATATTCCGAAAATAAGAACGAATCCTATAATAGAATTGAGATCAAATTTTTTTTCTTCCATTTACGTGATTTTCAGACCGAAAACGTATTTATAACTTTCAAGGTCCTTTTTAAGTTGGTAATTAATTCTGTTTTTGATAAGATTGGATAACACAAAAATGCGTCCAAATCTAATTTAATGTCATACTGACACAGTTTTAGCCTTTTTAAATTTGACTGCTGCCTTAACAAAGGCCACAAACAACGGATGTGGATTGGCCACAGTACTTTTATATTCAGGGTGATATTGAACGCCCACAAACCAATTGTGCGACGGGATTTCAACAATTTCAACCAATCCCGTGTCAGGGTTGAGACCTGTCGCCTTCATTCCAGCATCTTCTATTTGCTTTTTATAGGCATTATTAAACTCGTAACGGTGACGGTGACGTTCAAAAATTTCTGTTGTTTGGTAAACGTCATGGGCAATACTTCCCTTTTCCAAATGACAGGCCCAAGCGCCAAGTCGCATAGTTCCTCCTTTTTCGGTGACCTCTTTTTGCGATTCCATTAAATCGATCACAGGATCAGAAGTATGTGGATTCATTTCAGTAGAATTGGCGTTTTTTAGGCCTAAAACATTACGGGCATATTCTATAACTGCCATTTGCATGCCCAAACAAATGCCCAGAAATGGGATATTATTTTCTCTGACAAACTTCACGGCTTCAATTTTTCCGTCCACACCGCGTTCACCAAATCCAGGGGCCACTAAAACCCCATCCAAATGTGCGAGTTCCTTTGCAGCATTATCTACTGTCAAGTACTCAGAATGAATTGGTTGTACATTAACTTTTACTTCATTTTCAGCACCCGCATGAATAAATGACTCTAAAATCGATTTGTAAGAATCCTGGAGCTCTACATACTTCCCGATCAAACCAATGGTTACTTCACTTTTGGGGTTTTTCAATCGTTTTAAAAATTGATTCCATTGGGTCAAATCTGGTGCATCACTTTGAAGATCCAGTTTTTTAAGCACCACCTTATCCAATCCTTGTTCCAACATTAAGTTGGGTACGTCATATATCGTTGAAGCATCAATAGATTGAATGACTGCTTCTTCACGAACATTACAAAACAATGCCAACTTACGACGTAGCTCCATTGGCAATTCATGCTCGGTACGGCACACCAAGATATCTGCCATGACCCCACTTTCCATTAAGGTTTTGACACTGTGTTGGGTCGGTTTTGTTTTCAATTCGCCTGCAGCCGACAGATATGGCACCAATGTTAAATGGATAACGATAGCATTGTGCTCTCCCAAATCCCATTTCAATTGACGTACTGCTTCAATATAAGGTAAGGACTCAATATCCCCCACGGTCCCTCCTATTTCTGTAATGACAATATCATAATCGCCTGATTTACCAAGAAGTTGGACTCTGCTTTTGATTTCATCGGTAATATGTGGAATAACCTGAACGGTTTTACCCAAAAATTCGCCACGACGCTCCTTGTCGATAACACTTTGATAGATACGTCCTGTGGTGACGTTATTGGACTGACTGGTAGGCACATTCAAAAAACGCTCATAGTGTCCCAAATCCAAATCGGTTTCCGCACCATCATCGGTAACGTAGCATTCCCCATGTTCATAGGGATTCATTGTTCCTGGATCGACATTAATATAAGGATCCAGTTTTTGGATTGTGGTTCTATAGCCTTGAGCCTGAAGTAATTTTGCCAAAGAAGCCGCAATAATGCCTTTCCCTAAAGAAGACGTTACACCTCCTGTGACGAATATGTATTTTGTAGTAGTTGTCATGTTGCGCTGTTAAACGCAGGCAAATTTACAAAATTTAAATAGTTATTAGAGCATCTAATTTTAGTTATTTATATGAACCGACTTGTGTTTATTCTACTTCACAAAACACTCATAAGCAAGCATTTGTAGGAGCTTAGGCTCTAAAGAATAGTAATAAATATGTTCAAGACTGTCTCTCAAGCTACTGAATGATAATTTTTTTTCCGTTCCAATGTAGGTACCGAGATAAGAGGCTATCACGTTAAAGCTCACATTTCTCTAATCCTGAAACCTGAAAGAGGATCGCCACATTGATACAATCAGCTAAAGCCAATGCACTGTGCTTTTGGGTTTTGTCTGCCTGACGGCAGACAGGGGTTTCGGATCCCGCCCAAATGCGGGATTAGTTCAACCAGCAAAACCCAATGCGCTCCGCTTTTGAGTTTTGGGTTTCACTAAAAAAACCTGCTCCAAACACAAAATGGTTGAAGCAGGTGATTCTTTTTATTACAATTTTTATTAATCTACTTTTTTATCGGCTTGGTTAATTTCAAAATTATCAAAATCGCCACCATTCACGACCGTCCAGTTTTCATAATCCTTAAAGTACTTCTTAATGACCTTATTGACATCTTGAACGGTTAACTTTTTGACTCGGTCTTCAACATTTTTTTGAAACGTCATATCTCTGTCCAAATATAAATTGGTGTTGATGACTCCTGCTAATTCATTATCCTTGGCTCGGGATACATTTTGTTCCTGCACCCAACCGCTCACTGCGTTTTTAAGCTCTTCTTCGGTAATGCCTTCGGCAATATAGCGTGCAATTTCCTCTTTAAAACCTTGCTGTACTTTTGCGGCATTTTCAGGAGCATAAATGGCATAAATATACATGGACGAATTTTTGTCATCTTTATTACTGTCCACACCAACATTCCCACCTGCGCCATAACTCACACCATCTTTTTGACGTAGACGACCTGCAATACGAGAATTCAGGAAACCACCACCAAATATTTCGCCTGCTACTTGCAGTGCCGCATAATCATCGTCATATTCACTCCCTTCAAAAGATAAAATGCCCAATGTAAACGCGTTTTTCTTGTCTGGAGTAAGGATCTTTTCATTGGCAGGTCTGTTGTTTTGAAACTTGTCACTGATTTCTGTATAAGGTTTATCCGATTTGAAATCGGCGTAAGCTTTGTCAAAATACGTCTTCAGCGCTTCTTCGTCCATATTGCCAATAGCCACTAAAGATGTGCTATTGTTGACCCCGTAAAAATCATTGTAATACGACTTTAAATCGGCCACATTCACTGCATTTATAGCGGCTATTTCTTCATCCAAGGTCATCCTATATAAAGGATGCCCCTTTTCATAACGGTTATTCAACAAACCTATTCGTCTGGACACTACCGATTGTGGCTCCGATTTGCTTTCTTCAAGACTGGCCAAATCCTGGGTTTTCAGCTTCTCCAGCTCCGTAGCATCAAATATGGGATTCTTCAACATATCGGTCATCAAAGCCAAGGTTTCCATGAGGTTTTCTTCCGTACTATTGACCTATGCAGTAACACGGCCGTTGGAACCATTAAAATATACGGAAGATTTTAAAGCACTCAACTTATCCTCAATATCTTGTCTGGATTTTGTCTTGGTGCCCTTGTTCAACATTCTCGCTGTATATCTTGCAGCAAGTCCCTTGTTCATCAACTGATCCACATTCCCAGTGCGTAAAGTGAAGGTGAGATTGACTGTTTTGCCACGATTATCTTTCTTAATGAGACCATATTCAATGTTGGTATTTGGCAGGGTACCTAATTGCAACGTGTTTTGAATATTTTCATAGGAAACGTCAAAGGCTTCGCCCGCATCCAATGCTTCTCTACCTTTATAATTGGCAACTAAGGCTTCCACATTTTCGGTGTGTGGAATACCTACCCGTATTGGGTCTTTTGTTGGGATAAAGTTGCCAACCGTTCTATTGGTCGGAATAAAGTATTTTTTAATGGCTTCGTTGACTTTATCGACCGTCATTTCATCAATACGATCTCTAAAAATGAATGCCAATCTCCAATCGCCTGCACCAATGAACTCACTCATATAAGTACCCAAATAAGAGGAGTTTCTAAAAATTTGATCCATCCGCTTTAACATATTCGCCTTCGCACGATTCAGTTCGGCCTCCGTAATCGGATTATTGGCCAAATTATCCAAGGTCGTCAAGAAGATTGTTTCAGCTTCAGCCAAAGACTTATCTGAAGGCACATCAACATTCATATATAAAAAGGATGGCTCTTTTGTAAATGGCGTAAAAGACCAGATCCCAGATGATTTTTGAGTATCAACTAAGGCTTTATACAATCGGCCAGAAGGCTCATCAGTCAAAACCTGCTCCGCGATAGCCAATGCTGCGGCATCTTCATGGGACCCAGCAGGCACATGGTAAAGTGCCGACACTATTTGTAAGTCCCCCACACGATTTAAGGTCACCCGTTTTTCGCCGTCTTGAGCTGGCTCAATGGTTGGAATATCTTTCAATTCAACTTCTGGGTTTTTAATTGGTCCAAATTTCTTTTCAACTAATGCCAAGGTTTTCTCGGTATCAAATTTTCCGGTAATCATTAAGATAGCATTATCAGGTCGGTAGTATTTTTTGTAAAAAGCCTGTAAGTTCTCAATGGGCACACGCTCAATATCCGACTTGTTGCCAATGGTAGATTGTCCGTAGTTGTGCCATAAGTAAGCTGCACTGGCAACGCCTTGCATCAACACTCTTGACGGCGAGTTTTCACCGCTTTCAAACTCATTCCGAACCACTGAAAACTCCGACTCCAAATCTTCTTTTGCGATATAGGAATTCACCATTCGGTCAGATTCCAAATCTAAGGCCCAATCTAAATTCTCATCGGTGGCATTAAACGTTTCAAAATAATTGGTTCGGTCATACCAAGTTGTGCCGTTTGGTCTAGCACCGCGAGCGGATAACTCTTCTGGAATATTGGGATGGTTAGGTGTACCTTTAAACACCATATGTTCCAACAAATGGGCCATGCCTTTTTCTCCATATCCTTCGTGACGGGAGCCCACCATATAGGTAATGTTGACGGTAATAGTTTGTGCGGAATTGTCAGGAAACATTAGGACTTTTAGACCATTGTCCAATCTGTATTCCGTAATTCCTTCAACACTCGCCACTTTTTTAATTTGTGCTTCCGAAGTGAGGGATAATGAAAGGCACAGGAGCATTGCAAATGCAATTCTGAATAATTGGGTGTGATTTCTCATAGTTAATGGATAATTGATTCACTTTAAAGGTATAAAAAAATTCCTATAAAACTTTCCAATCGTCATATCAGTAGCATCTACGCTTTAAGAATAATTTGACTTTTTAGAAGGGAATTCATAATATATTATCCGTATTTTTAAATTCACGAAATAAAAAAAAAAGAAAATGATCTATACACAAAAAATGCTCAGAGATGATGCTTTAAAAGGAAAAACAATAGTTGTTACCGGTGGTGGTAGCGGATTGGGCAAAGCCATGTCCAAATATTTTTTAGAATTGGGCGCCAATGTTGCGATTACCTCGCGCAATCTTGATAAATTAAAAAATACTGCTGAGGAACTTGAAAAAGAAACCAACGGTACCTGTCTGCCCTTGCAATGCGACGTCCGCAATTATGACGAGGTAGAAGCCATGCTGAAAGACGCAGTCAAAAAATTTGGAAAAGTGGATGTATTGTTAAATAATGCAGCAGGAAACTTTATCTCTCCTACTGAGCGTCTGTCCGCCAATGCATTTGATACCATTATAGATATTGTATTGAAAGGCACCAAAAATTGCACCTTGGCATTTGGAAAACATTGGATTGACACGAAGCAAACCAATACTTCCGTCCTCAATATTGTCACTACTTACGCCTGGACAGGCTCCGCTTATGTGGTACCAAGTGCTACAGCCAAAGCTGGCGTGTTGGCCATGACCCGCAGTCTTGCTGTGGAATGGGCCAAATACGGGATGCGCTTTAACGCGATTGCTCCTGGGCCATTTCCTACAAAAGGGGCTTGGGACCGACTCTTGCCAGGCGATTTAAAAGACAAGTTTGACATGGCTAAAAAAGTGCCCCTAAATCGGGTGGGTGAGCATCAGGAATTGGCGAATCTCGCTGCCTACTTAGTCTCTGATTTTTCTGCCTATGTCAACGGAGAAGTGATTACTATTGATGGCGGCGAATGGCTAAAAGGAGCGGGACAATTTAACCTATTGGAAGCAATACCGGAAGAAATGTGGGAACAGTTGGAAGCGATGATTAGAGCTAAAAAATCAAATAATTAAGAATTTTATTACAAACTCAGGTTCTATGAACTAAATATTTAGTTATATTTAACTCAGAAAAGTACAAATTAATCTAATCCATTCAATGTTATGCTAAAATCCCTCAAACTTGCAAGCCTTGTGATGTCAGTCTCTTTAATGACTATCGCCACGAGTTTTGCCCAACAAATCAACGCGGTCAAGCAAAAGACAACTGCTACCAAAACCACGGCTACCGAAAAAATTCCTTTCAACCCAGAGGTCAAAATGGGTAAACTGGACAACGGTCTTACCTATTATATTAAAAACAATGGGAAACCCGAAAACAAAGTAGAATTACGCCTAGTAGTCAACGCTGGTTCAATTTTAGAAGATGAAGATCAGCTGGGGTTAGCACATTTCATGGAACACATGAATTTTAACGGCACCAAAAATTTTGAAAAAAATGAATTGGTCAACTATCTGCAAAGTATAGGTGTGAAATTTGGCGCACATTTAAACGCTTACACAAGTTTTGATGAAACCGTTTACATTCTTCCTATCCCAAGTGATGATCCTGAAAAACTGGAAAAAGGATTTCAGATTATTGAAGACTGGGCGCACAATGCACTCTTGACGCATGAGGAAATTGACAATGAACGCGGAGTCGTATTGGAAGAATATCGCCTAGGAAAAGGTGCGGATGAGCGGATGCGACAAAATTATTTACCAAAATTACTTTACGGATCTAAATATGCGGATAGATTGCCCATTGGTACTAAAGAAAATCTTGAAACTTTTAATTATGAAAGTCTAAAACGGTTTTACAAAGATTGGTACAGACCTGATTTAATGGCCGTTATTGCCGTTGGCGATTTGGACGTCAAAACTTTAGAGGAAAAAATAAAATCCCATTTCGGAAAAATCCCTGCTGCAAAAAACCCGAGAGAGCGTGCCATTTATGACATGCCAAACCACAAGGAAACCTTTATCGCCGTCGAAACCGATAAAGAAGCCTCCTTTTCGCAAGTCCAAGTGCTGTTCAAGGATTATGACAGTGCAACCCCTGATCTTACCATTGCTGATTATAAGCACTCTATGGTGGAATCCCTGTTCGGACAGATGCTGAACAACCGATTGGACGAATTGAGAAACAGTCCAAATCCGCCTTTTGTTTTTGGATTTAGCTATCATGGTGGCACTTATGCCAGAACAAAGGAAGCCTATCAATCGTTTGCCATGACCAGTGAAACAGGACAACTTAACGCGCTCAAGACATTGTTGGAAGAAAATGAGCGTGTCAAACAGTTCGGATTTTTTGAAGGCGAATTGGAACGCGCTAAAAAGGATATTCTCGCCCGATTGGAAAAGGGATACAAAGACAGAGACAAAACGGAATCTGCACAAATTGTCGGTCAGCTGGTAAACAATTTCTTGGAACAGAAGCCTGTTCCCGGTATTGCATGGGAATACAACTTCCAAAAAGAACACATGCCAAATATTACTTTGGACGATGTCAATTCGTTAATTGCCAATTATATTAAAGAAGATAACCGAGTGATCATTCTGACAGGTCCGGAAAAAGAAGGTATTGCCAAAGTAACGGAAGCTGAAGTGCAATCCGTTTTGGACAACATCAAAAATATTAAATTGACGCCTTACGAGGACAAGGAAGTGGCCGCTGCATTAATGACCAATATACCTCCGGCTGGTCAAATTACAGATTATAAAAAAGATGAAGCTTTAGGAACCACCACTTTGGTTTTGAGCAATGGCGCAACGGTGACCTACAAAATCACCGATTTTAAAAACGATGAAATATTGTTTGATGCTTTCAGCTATGGCGGCACCTCTCTATATTCTGATGAAGACTACAAAGCTACAAGTTTTGCCAATGGTGGCTTGGGCGAGGCTGGGGTAAATAACTTTGACAAAAATGAAATGTCCAAAATCCTTTCGGGTAAGATGGTCAATGTAAGACCAAGTATTGGTGCTTATAATGAAGGTTTGTCAGGAAATGCATCACCTAAAGATTTGGAAGAATTGTTTCAGTTGACCCATTTATATTTTACGGCATTGAACAAGGATAACGATGCTTACAATTCATATAAGGAAAAACAAAAGGCATTTATGTCCAACATGATGTCAAGTCCGCAATTTTTTTTCCAAGTAGAAATGGGCAAATTCATGTATGGAGACAATCCAAGATATATAGGCTTTCCTACTCCTGAAGATATGGATAACGCAGATTACGACTTGGCCTACAAAAAATATCAGGAACGTTTTGCCGACGCGGGCAATTTTCACTTCTACTTTGTCGGTAACATCGATGAAAAGAAGCTTATGGAATACAGTGAGAAATATTTAGCGAGTCTACCCGCTACACAATCGAAAACAATGTATAAAGTAGATGATTTTAGACCATTGACTGGGCAGCACGAAAAGATTGTAGAAATTGGTAAAGATCCCAAAAGTATGGTACGCATGACCTATCATGGCCCAACAGAATATAATGAAAAAGAGGACCATGCCCTAAAAAGCTTAGGCGAAGTACTATCCATCAAGCTCATTGAGAAACTCAGGGAGGAAGAAGGTGGCGTTTATGGTGTTGGCGCACGTGGCAATATCAACAAAATACCTTATGGGTGGTACAGTTTTAACGTCAGTTTCCCTTGTGGACCAGAAAATGTTGAGAAACTTACTGCTGCAACCTTAGCTGAAGTTGACAAATTGGTTAAAGAAGGACCAACGGATGAGGACATGGCAAAAATAAAGGAAGCGCAACTTTTAGAATACAAAGAAGATTTAAAAGACAATCGTTTTTGGTTGAGAACACTAAGAAATGCGGACTTTCAGGGTATGGACGCAAAGAAAATGCTAGCGTTTGAAACTACCGTAGCCAATTTAACCAAGGAAGACCTCCATAATGTTGCAAAAAAATATCTAACACAAGGATATATTATTGGAATCCAAAATCCCGAAAAATAAACCTAAAAAAATCAGTCTTAGCAAAAGCAGTTTCAATCGGAGCTGCTTTTGTTCGTTCAAGGGTGATTGAATTTTGTAAAAGGCTTACTGAAATTTCATATAATGACCTCATCTAACGTCTGTTTTCATTCAATAATCCCTTTACTTGCCATCCTATCAGCCCAAACCATTTGTTAACAAGTAACATTTTTTAAACTCACAAATAATTGTATTTTTACACACACAAAAATCAGATCATTTAATGGGTAAAATCATTGCAATAGCCAATCAAAAAGGAGGCGTTGGTAAAACAACCACATCAGTAAATTTAGCTGCTTCCTTGGGCGCTTTAGAGAAAAAAGTATTATTGATAGATGCCGATCCGCAGGCCAATGCGTCATCTGGCTTGGGCATTGATGTTGACAGTGTAGAAGTTGGTTCCTATCAACTCATTGAACACTCCACTAAGGCAGAAGACTGCATCATCCCAACAAATGCACCACATGTGGATATCATTCCGGCCCACATCGATTTGGTGGCCATTGAAATTGAACTGGTTGACAAAGAGGAACGTGAGTATATGTTAAAAAAAGCAATTCAGCATCTGAAAGACCAGTACGATTATATTTTGATTGACTGCGCTCCATCCTTGGGACTTTTGACTTTGAACGCACTTACAGCTGCCGATTCGGTCATCATCCCTATTCAATGTGAGTATTTTGCGCTGGAAGGACTGGGCAAATTGTTGAATACCATTAAAAGTGTACAGCGCATCCACAATCAGGATTTAGATATCGAAGGCATGTTGTTGACCATGTATGATGCGCGACTTCGTTTGTCAAACCAGGTTGTTGAAGAGGTGCAGAAGCATTTTAGTGATATGGTTTTTGATACGATCATTCAGCGTAACGTACGTTTGGGAGAAGCCCCAAGCTTCGGGGAAAGCATCATCAATTATGATGTGAGCAGTAAAGGTGCTACTAATTATTTAAGTTTAGCAAAAGAAATTATTAAAAAGAACGATTAATGGCGAAGGCAACACAGAAACAAGCTTTAGGAAGAGGATTATCAGCACTTTTAAAAGATCCGGCAAACGATATCAAATCGGTTCAGGATAAAAATGCCGATAAAGTCATTGGCAATATTGTTGAGTTGGAATTGGAGGTCATTGAAATCAATCCATTTCAACCACGAACCAATTTTAACGAGGAAACGCTTAGAGAATTAGCCTCCTCCATCAAGGAATTGGGTGTCATCCAACCTATTACTGTTAGAAAGCTTGATTTCAACAAATACCAATTGGTCTCAGGGGAGCGTCGTTTTAGGGCTTCCAAACTTATTGGATTGCCAACCATTCCCGCATATATAAGAATTGCCAATGACCAAGAGTCCTTGGAAATGGCTTTGGTTGAAAATATTCAGCGTCAAGATTTAGATCCAATTGAAATTGCCTTGTCCTACCAACGTTTGATTGATGAAATCCAATTGACCCAAGAACAAATGAGTGAGCGTGTGGGCAAAAAACGTTCTACAATCGCAAATTATCTTCGTCTATTAAAACTGGACCCTATCATTCAAACGGGAATGCGTGATGGATTTATTTCCATGGGACATGGGCGCGCCATCATCAATATTGAAGACCAATCCAAACAACTCGATATTTACGAAAAAATCCTGTCCGATAAATTATCAGTTAGAGACACAGAAGCACTGGTAAAGAACTATCATAGCAAAAGCGAAACAAAAGTTTCTGAAAAACCAGAGCTACCTGCCTTTGTCAAAAACGGAGTAAAAGAATTTTCAGAATACTTTGGCCACAAAATTGACGTTAAAGTGAGTAAGAACGGAAAAGGGACCATAAGTATTCCTTTTCATTCTGAAGAAGATTTTAACCGTATCAAAAAACTTGTACAAAGTGCCAAATAATCGGATTTACACATCTCTTTTCATATTATTTTTTGCCTCTTTCTCCGGATTTTCGCAAACTCCTACTACTGATAGTATTCCGAAAGACATCTCCAAAGACATTCCTAAAGAAGTTGTGGTCGACAGTAGTGTCCAGAAACCCATGAATATTTTAGCACCATCCCGGGCGGCATTTTACTCGGCCGTACTACCAGGATTGGGACAAGCCTACAACAAAAAGTATTGGAAAATACCCATTGTTTATGCAGCACTTGGCACAGGCATCTATTTCTATTTGGACAACGACAAAACCTACGATCGCTATCGGGATGCCTACAAACGACGGTTGGCGGGATTTACGGATGACGAATTTTATGGAGATGGCACAACGCCACGAGTATCCAATGAGGGACTTATTAGAGCACAAAATACCCTGCGCCGTAATAAAGAGCTGTCGTTGCTGATCACCTTCGGGCTTTACGCACTCAACATTATTGACGCCAATGTGGATGCGCATTTATTACAGTATAACTTAGATGAAAATTTGGCATTAAAGCCGCATTTTAAATATAACGAACAGGAAAATTCCACCAATTTGGGAGTCACCTTGAATTTTAAATTTTAAACATGAAACGAACATGCTAAAGAATTTAACGCCCAAGGAAATGATTAACCTGCCTGTCCGACAGGCAGATAGCGAACAGCATGTGTCCGCTAAAAAAAAACAAATATAAACACATGAAAATAGGTCTTTTAGGTTACGGCAAGATGGGAAAAACCATCGAACAGATAGCCCTCGAACGGCATCATGACATCACCTTAAAAGTTGATAAAGACACCGAAAACTATGTTCTCGAAAACATAGATGTCGCCATAGATTTTAGCACGCCTGATGCTGCTGTAGATAATATTACCAATTGTTTCAACCACAATGTTCCTGTCATTTCAGGAACAACAGGATGGTTGGAACGTTATGATGAAGTGGTCGCTTTATGCCATGAAAAGAACGGCACCTTTCTTTATGCTTCCAATTTTAGTTTAGGTGTGAATATCTTTTTTGAATTGAACAAAACGCTATCTAAACTCATGGCAAATCTTCCGCAATATAACATCAGCATGGAAGAAATTCATCATACCCAAAAACTGGACGCCCCAAGTGGAACGGCGATTACTTTGGCAGAAGAAATTCTAAAGAACTCAAAATACGGCACTTGGACGCTTGATGCCGCAAGATCAGGGCGGGATTTACATATCAATTCCAAACGCATTGACAATGTTCCAGGAACCCATGAAGTGACCTATAGCTCATCAGTAGATACTATAGAAATTAAACATACTGCCCATAACCGCGAAGGTTTTGCGCTTGGCGCCGTAATTGCCGCAGAATGGATTGCAGGAAAAAAAGGTGTGTTCTCAATGAAAGATGTGTTAAACATTGGTTAACTTATTAACGATTTTTTAATTACGATTTATCATTTACAATATATTTGTTAAACGGGCTTTAAAACCTAAGCATTAAAGCCTTAATTATCAAATTAATAACTACGATCAGATGACATTTACAGAATGGTTTATTTTCTTTTTCGTGATACAGGTCATACACGGACTTGGTACATGGAAATTATACATTAAAGCTGGCCGACAGGCTTGGGAAGCTTTCGTACCGGTATATAATGCTGTGGTTTTAATGAAAATTATCAACCGACCTTGGTGGTGGACCATCTTGCTTTTTGTACCCATTGTCAATTTGATCATGTTTCCTGTGGTTTGGGTGGAAACCGCTAGGAGTTTCGGAAGAAATTCCACGACAGATACGGTTTTAGCGTTGGTTACTTTAGGCTTTTACAATTATTACCTGAATTATATCGCAGATGTTGAACATGTCAAAGACCGTAGTTTACATCCAAAGTCGGCCGCAGGAGATTGGATCAGCTCTATTTTATTCGCCATTGTGGCGGCAACGATTGTCCATACCTATTTTATCCAGCCATTTACCATTCCGACTTCCTCCTTGGAAAAAACATTGTTGGTGGGCGACTTTCTATTTGTGAGCAAATTCCATTATGGGGCGAGACTTCCAATGACTACTGTAGCCGCACCAATGGTACACGATACCATCCCCGTGCTGAATATCAAATCTTATCTTTCAAAACCTGAACTGCCTTACCTAAGGCTTCCTGGTTTTCAAAAGATCAAACGCAATGATATTGTTGTTTTCAACTGGCCGGTTGATACCATGTTAGACATGCGACACACCGATAAGTTCTACTATAAACCCATCGATAAAAAGACCAATTATGTGAAGCGTAGCGTCGGAATCCCTGGCGACACACTCTCCATAAGAGATGGCTATGTGTACATTAATGGCAAGCAAAATATACTGAACGATCGTGCTCGCATTCAATTTTCATACAATGTCACCTTTAAAGGTCAAATCACTTCAAATGCACAGGTCTATGACATCCTGAAGCGTTTTGACATGACCGATGGTTTAGGCTATGACCAAGAAAATGAGACTTGGATCATTCCCGCAGCGACAGAAGAAGCGGTAGCGAGGGCAAAAAACCATCCCAATATTGCATCCATAGAAATCCGTAAGGATTCTTTGGGGCATCGTGACTCTGGAATATTTCCAATGCATCCCGCTTACGATTGGAATAATGATTATTTCGGTCCTTTATATATCCCAGAGAAAGGAAAAACCATCACTTTAACTGCTGAAAACCTTCCTTTGTACAAACGTGTTATCGATGTGTATGAAGGCCGTGAACTCTCTGTAAACGGCAACCAGATCAGTATTGACGGCCAAGTCACCAACCAGTACACCTTTAAACAGGATTACTATTGGATGATGGGGGATAACCGTCACAACTCTCAAGATTCTAGGGTCTGGGGCTTTGTGCCTTTTGATCACGTCGTAGGAAAACCTGTACTCGTATGGATGAGCTGGGATGGGATTAAAAATCCGCGTTGGGAACGATTTTTCACCACCGTTGGTGGCAATGGAAAATTGGTATCTTACTTTATTCCATTCCTTATATTATTAGGTGTTTGGTTTGGATTTAATGCTTGGCGCAAAAGGAGAGCTAATAAACAATAAACGAAGTTAACGGTTGAAATTCCCACGGAAATATCTAAAAGGGAAATCAGTCTTCATCATTTCTCTATGTGTTATAGGCATTACAAGTTTGACGGTTTACCTCACAGGAATAAATTATAACAGGAGTATCACTTCAAACTTTTACTTGTCCTTGTCGATCATTGGTGCGGTTCTATTCCTATTTATGTCCTACGGGCTTTATAAAGGCATAGGTCTATCGGATGATTTTCCAAAATTTAAAACCTTCAAAAAGGGAGAGATCATCGCGCAATCAGGTACCATACCAGAATTACCAACTATTCAGGCTGGAGATGGAATCGGAGGTTTGATAATGTCTGTTTTGTTATGGATAATAATGACCATTGTGATATTTATACTTTTGATTTTATTGGAAGCCGTTTTTTGGATCTCAATTTTCATCATTTTGGCAATGCTCTATTGGGTATTCTTTAGAGCTCTAAAATTTGTTTTTAATAAATCGGCAACTACAAAAGGATATATATGGGCATCAGCAGCCTATTCGTTTTCCTATACTGTTCTATACTTAGGTTGGATTGTTGGAATTGTATATCTTACAGAAATATGGCCTTAAGAATTCGCATTCCCAAGTCATCTTAAATTAAACGTTTGATTATGGACATTCTACTTCACCCTACCTATTTCCCGAGTATTGCACAATGTGTTGCCATGATTCAGGCAGAAAAGGTGATTTTTGAAGTCTGCGATAATTATCAGAAACAAACCTACAGAAACCGAATGACCATCTATGGTGCACAAGGTAAAATCCCCTTGACGGTTCCAGTGACTTATTCTCAAAAAAATAGACAGCTCTACAAGGATATTATCATATCAAATGATGAAAAATGGCAAGATCTGCATTGGAAATCGATTCAATCTGCCTACAGTAGTTCTCCGTTTTTCGAGTTTTACGAACACGATCTGGCACATCTTTTCACTGAAGAAGCAACCAACTTGATGGATTTTAACTTTAGATGCTTAGATGCCATTATGGAATGCCTGCAACACGAACTGAAGTTTGAAAGGACAACTGAATTTGAACTGAATCCCACACAACAAAAAGATTACCGATATTTAGCCAATCATAGAAAAGAAACCGAACATCCATTGAAACCGTATGTGCAGGTGTTTGATGACAAACACGGATTTATTTCAAATCTGAGCGTTCTCGATTTGATTTTCAACGAAGGTCCGAACGCCTTATTATATCTTGAAAAACAACAATTACCCGTATAATGCTGCAATCCTTTATACATTACGGAATTCATTTTGGGCTGCCCTTGGTAATAGCCTTTCTCTTTTTTAGATCCAACTGGAAATCCGCTTATTTGATCATGATTGCGACGATGCTCATCGACTTGGATCATCTTTTGGCAACCCCCCTATTCGACCCTGGACGCTGTAGTATCAATTTCCATCCTCTCCACACTTATTATGCGATGGTTGTTTATGTTGGATTTCTATTTATTAAAAAAACAAGGATTTTGGGCATCGGATTGGTCATTCATATGATAGCAGACGCAACGGATTGTTGGATGATGACGCTTTGAGGTTCAAGATTCAAGATTCAAGATTCAAGATTTTTTAAGGGTAAAAAAATAGTTGAAAAATATATTGTTTTAGCTAAATAATTTCTGCGATACTCTGCGACCCGAGCGATAGCGAACTGGCGAAGCAAATCTTCGGGAGAAATCTAACAATACGATTTGCGATTTGCGATTTGCGAAAATAAAAAAAAAGCCATATCACAAGGATGTACAAAGAAATATCTACACATTTGAACATAGTCATAACTCTGAACTCATAATTCGAAACCCAATTATCAACTGAAGACTGCTAACTGAAGACTGCCAACTGAGGACTGCCAACTGAAGACTGCCAAATGAAGACTGCCAACTACCTCACCTTCACCCGACTCATAATCGGAAAATGGTCTGAAAGCTTGACGTCAAAAGTTCGAAATCCGTTGATTTCAAAATGATCATCTACAAGAATAAAATCGATCCTCACCGGAAAGAACCTAAAATCGAAGGACCGTCCAAATCCATTTCCTGCTTCTACAAAGGCATCTTTAAGATTGTTGCCTTTAATTTTCTTATAGACATAGGAATAGGCCGTATTATTGAAATCGCCACAAACAATCGTCTTATAGGGACTAGTGGCCTTATGCTCCAAAAACAAATCAGCTTGTGCCTGTTGCAATCTAAATGTATTGCCAACACGTCTAAATAGATTTTCAGCGGCTTCATTTTTCAGTGGATCCGTACTCGCATCAATTTTTAAAGATTGCAGATGCACATTATATATCCTAATCGTATCCTTGCCTCTCACAACATCGGCAAAAATGGCATTATTATAAGTGTTTGGGAATTCTATAGAACCTGTATTGATGATTGGAAACTTAGAAAATATGGCCTGTCCATTTCTAATTTTGTTTCCTCCAACTGCTTCAAACCTAAAGTATTCCTTCATCACCAACCCATCATCAGGTCTATATTCCTGCATGCTGATGATATCAGGTTTTTTATCATCAATAAACCGACTTATCTCTTGGGCTGCATCAATGCCCGGAATCCACTTAAAAACATTGAACAAGCGTACATTGTAGTTCATCACGGCAATATTGTCAACATCATCTATTTGTTTTGATGAAGAAATCTTATATAATGATGCCACATGGTTAAAACCAATCAAAAGAACAATTAGAGATAATAGAAGTTGTTTTTTGACTTTTAAAAGCCAGTAGATAACAAACAGAAGATTGACAATAATCAAAAAAGGAACCGTTAGACTTAATACGGACAAAAAAGCGAAACGTTTTGGCTCAATGTACGGCAAGATATAGGCCAGTAAAAGAGTGGTCGCTGCAATTGAATTTAAGAAAAACAAAAGCTTATCAATAAGATTTAGTTTTTTCATGATTTTTAATCTTTAGCCTTGAATAAAAAAGCTTTTTCTTCCTCTGTCAGGCTTTCGTAACCACTTTTACTTATCTTATCTAGGATGAGATCAATTTGCTTTTGCTTACTAAACTCCTTAAACTCCGATTTATTATGACCCGCAACTGTATTCGACTTCCGTTTGTGTACAGTTTTTAAAGGCGATTTTTTTCCCCCTTTAAAAAAATTGGCAACACGATCCATAAGCTTTTCAAAGCCCTTCCCTATGTCATTACCTTTGATCAATTGGGTTGCGTAAAAATACCCCAAAGCTACACCACCCAAATGGGCAATATTGCCACCTTGGTTCGATCCAAAAAGACCAATAACATCAAAAGCCACAAGGGCAACTCCAAGATGCCACAGTTTTATATTGAAAACAATCAATCTTACCTGAGTGTTCGGCATATAGGCACATAAAAAAATCAATAATGCCCTAACTCCTGCAGATGCCCCAACCAAGGCACCAGCAGGTTTCAAATAATTTTGAGGCAGGACATTATAGGCAAAAAGAAAAAAGAGTCCGCCCAGAATGATTCCTAAGAAATATACGTTCAACGTAAGTTTAGGGCTGAATAGATTGAGCATCATTTGCGAAACAAAGTAAAGCACCATCATATTAAACAGAATATGCAAAAACCCGTAATGGGTAAAGCCATAGGTTATGATGCTCCAAGGTTTAAAGAGAAAATCGCCAGCATCTTTAGGCAATTCCAGCCAGTACAAACTTCCACCCGAATTAACAATGAGTGAAAGCAGTAACCCAACCAAAAAAACAACCACATTGATAGCAATTATCTTTTCGAGCACATTGAGGTTTCTCAACTTCTCCTGAAGATCGTAATTTAATGATTTCATCTATCCCAACGGTTTTTATTGAATTGCGTTCGTTTCCAATACCACATGATCAAAAAGCCTGTAAGCGCTCCACCAACGTGAGCCATATAAGCCGTATTGCTCGGACTGAAAAATGACTGTCCAGAAATAGCAGAAATTACATCCAACAGAATAATGCCTGGAATAAAATATTTAGCCTTGATAGGGATAGGTAAAAATATCAACATCAATTTAGCCTCAGGATTCATCATCCCAAACGCAGCCAGAACACCCATTATACAGCCCGATGCACCAACCATTCTTGAGCTGGCGGCAATATTCATTTCAAAAAGTGCACTGAATGTTTGAGTATTGAGCACATTAGGATTGACATTATATTCAGCAAGTAAAGGAAGTAATTGATTCTGAAATAACTGCCCCTTGATATACCCACCTTCAGTGGCATTTATATTGGCGATTTTATGGATGAGTTCGGAGCTTAAATTAAGATCTGCAATATATTGATAGGCACTATAATATTCAAAGTAGTTATATCCCAATTGAAATAATACAGCGCCCAATCCCGCCGAAATATAGATAAAGAGGAATTTGCTAGAGCCTAATTGATGCTCAACGGCAACACCAAACATCCAAAGAGCAAACATATTAAACAAGATGTGCATCCCACTGCCGTGCATAAACATGTGGGTAATGATCTGCCAAATTTTGAAGGAATCATTTACAGGAAAATGTAGTGAAAACCAATTGTAAAATATACCGTTTTGTATGGTAAGGGTCCCAATAAACATCAACACATTGATGATGAGCAAATGCTTAACCGTATCTGTAATTCCTCTCATTCTTTTTTGATCTTTTCTTTAATTAAAATTACATAAATTTTCTGTCAACTTCATCAATCGTCATTGTAATAAATGTGGCTCTATTGGAGGGAGAAACAGAAGGCTCTTTACATGCAAATAAGCTATTCACTAAATGTTCTTGCTCTAAATTTGAGAGAGATTGTCCCGTTTTAATAGCTAAACTCTTCGCCATGGACTTTGCCAATAAATCGGTCGCACTGAAATGACTGTCGGGCACCTCCTGCTCCACATCGCTAATAAGTTGTTCCAAAATCATCGAAACTTCACTATCTGGTACATTGATTGGAAGTCCTGTAATTTCAACCAAGTTTTCATCAATTGCAGAAAACACAAAACCCGTAGCTTCCAAATCGTCCTTCAGTTGCTTTAAAATAGTCAATTCCGATCCTGTAAAATGCAATTGCAAGGGGAATAACAATTGTTGACTTACCGCTTCCTTGACCGTCATACTCTTTAATAAGCCTTCATATAAAATCCGTTGATGCGCTCTATGTTGATCAATCATCAACATACCTGATTTTATCGTGCTGATAATGTATTTATTTTGAAATTGATAGGTGCTTTGCGTAGTTTCTATGTGCAATTCACCATCAAACAACGATGATTTTTCTGGTTCACTTTCAAATTCTACCTGGCTAAAATCCTGTGTATCACGGGTGCCTTTTGACTCCAAACCAACATACAAACTATCCCAATTATTTGGTGTTTGCTTTCGAAATGCCGTGATCTGCTTGCCAGAAACACGTTCTTGCCGAAACGGATTGAAATTCCTGTCCACCTCAACAGTCGGTGTTGTCGCTCCTTTATCCTTATAATTATAGGGTGTATCCAGATTCGTGTCATAGTCAAAATCCAAGACCGGCGCAATATTGAATTGGCCCAAACTATGTTTTACTGAAGATCTCAAAATCGCATATAACGTATGTTCATCATCAAATTTGATTTCAGTTTTGGTGGGATGGATATTGATATCAATTGATTTTGGATCGACGGTCAGATTTAAAAAATATATGGGGTGATTCCCATCCTTGATCAAACCTTCAAACGCCGCATTGATGGCATGATTGAGATAAGGACTTTTGATAAAGCGGTTATTGACAAAAAAAAATTGTTCAGATCGACTCTTTTTTGCGAACTGTGGTTTACCCACAAATCCAGAGATTGTCAAGACTTCAGTCGCTTCCTCAACTGGAACAAGCTTCTCATTGGTTTTGGCCCCGAAGATATTGACAACGCGTTGGCGGTAATTGCTTTCGTGCAAATTGAATAGCTGGCTGCCATTATGGTACATGGAAAATGCAACTTGTGGATGAGCCAAAGCGACACGATGGAATTCATCAATAATATGACGCAATTCGACCGTGTTTGATTTTAAAAAATTACGACGTGCTGGAATATTAAAAAACAAATGTTTTACGGCAATTGAAGTACCTGTTGGTGTCACGGTGACTTCTTGTGCTTTAATTTCACTGCCTTCGATGTTTATGTATGTTCCAAGTTCATCCTCGGCCTGTTTTGATTTTAGCTCCACATGGGCAATCGCCGCAATACTTGCCAAAGCTTCTCCCCTAAACCCTTTGGTATTTAAACTAAACAAATCATCGGCAGAACGGATTTTTGAAGTGGCGTGACGTTCAAAACTCAAGCGTGCATCCGTAGCGCTCATGCCTTTTCCATTATCTATCACCTGAACCAAAGTCTTGCCCGCATCCTTAATGATCAACTTGATTGAGGTAGAATCAGCGTCAATGGCATTTTCCATCAATTCCTTGACCACAGAAGCTGGACGTTGCACGACCTCTCCTGCTGCAATTTGATTGGCAACATGATCTGGTAAAAGTTGAATGATATCTGACATTAGCCTTTTGAAAAGAATATTGACAAATCGAAGCCTATGATCAACAGAAAAATAAATATTAAAATTCCAACGATAATAAGAGTTCGTCTGTTGGCTCCGGAGTCTGGTGTGTTTTTATAATCGTCCCAAGCGTTTTCAAATTTCCCTTTTAAACCAACTTTTCCAACCGTTTTTCTGTGTTCATCAAATTTGTGCTTGATCTCAAAGGGATTCTCCTCACCTTTATAGTATCGTGGTGTGTAGCTAAATTTTTTGTTTTGACGTGTTTTAAAGATGCTCATAATTTCTAAATTTCGTAGTTACTTAAAACATACCAAATAACAATTACCATACCTAAAAAAATTAGGAGTATAGGTAATGTCCGCGCTTTTTGCTTGCGCTGTGTTTTTTGACGCCACTTGGATTCAAATTCCATGGAATTCTCCTTCTGATGCTCTCTGAGATGTCTTGGCGTGTAACTGAAACGTTTAGGTCGACGCTGTTTAAATAAATTCACTATTGAACGCTTTGCCTTTGTGAACTTCAAATGTACTCAAAATACGAGGAAAAACGATGCTATTACTGCTAAAAATTGTTAATAATGGAGCGGAAGCACGAAGCTTGATGTTGGAAGGATATGTGTTCAATGACGGATGACGGATGACGGTGATGGATGACGGTGATGGATGACGGCTGAGTTAGGGTCTGATGATCGTCGATTGCTGAAAGTTCTTTAAACGGGATTTCATTAAGTGCCGCTGAATAGAACAAAAAACATTCGTGAATTCGTGGCTAAAAAACACACGACTGATTGCCACCCCCAACTGAGGACTGCATCGCCTATTGATGACTGCCTACTGAAGACTGCCTACTGAAGACTAAAAACCAATCATCCCTGACGCAACACCGCCATTTTGATCGCCGCCACAGCAGCTTCAACGCCTTTATTGCCGTGTTTTCCTCCAGATCTTTCAATAGACTGTTGCATATTATCGTCGGTAAGCACACAAAAAATCACAGGAGTGTCGTTCAACACATTTAAATCCTTGATCCCTTGTGACACTGCTTCGCATACAAAATCAAAATGTTTGGTTTCGCCTTGAATCACACTCCCTATAGCGATAACGGCATCCACCTTGTGCTCTTGCATTTTCTTGCAGCCATAGATCAATTCATAACTTCCTGGCACATGCCAACTAATGATATTGTCAGGTAAGGTACCGTGTTCAATCAAGGTGTCGAGGGCACCTTTGTGCAGATTATCCGTGATATTACTGTTCCATTCTGAAACAACAATCCCAAATCGAAAGTTCTTCGCATTTGGGATTGTGTTTTTATCGTAGTCGGATAAGTTTTTATTTTTTGTTGCCATTTTCTACAAACTTGCTTGCGCTTTTCCTATAAAGACATCAATATTGCCAGCCTCAGTGGAATTTGGATAGTTTTCTTTTATAGCTGTAAAATGATCAAGTGCTTTTTTGGTTTTACCTAAATTCAGCGCCACATTCCCAGCTTTAAATAAAAACATTGGGGTGGTGTAAGTGTTTTTGTTCATGTTGGCTGCCTTTTCATAGTAGCTCAGAGCATCTTCAGGCTGATTTAACTGAACAAATGCATCGCCAATTCTTCCACTGGCTATTGGTCCCAACAGTTCATCCTTACTTGAAAAATTACCCAAGTACTTGACCGTGTTTGCGTAATCATTCAAATTGTAATAAGCCATTCCTGCATAATAATTAGCTAAATTAGCAGCAGGTGTGCCTTTATATTCTTCAATAATATCCAACATTCCATACTTGCCTTCTCCACCATTTAAAGATAAAGTGTATAATGAATCTTTAGCTGCAACGCCATTAAGGGCTTGTTCAAAATATTGTTGGGCTTTGTACATTTCGTTCATTGCCTCACTCGCTTTAGGTTCTGCAACAAATTTGTTGTAAGCCAAATATCCTAAAACAACAACTACAATCGTTGCAACCGCACCAATAATATAATTTTGGTTCTTTACTGCCCATTCTTCAGTTTTCGAAGCAGTCTCATCCAAAGTATTAAATACCTCAGCCGTTGTTGAGTTTTCTTCTAAAGCTTCTGTCTTTTCAGCCTTTGTTTTCGGTTTGTAACCTCTTTTCTTATAAGTTGCCATATCGTCATAATTAATGCGCCGCAAAATTAAAATTTTTATTGGTATATAAAAGGTATATTATTTGTTATTTTTCAATAATTTGCACTTCCTTTCGCAATGTTGACAAACAATTCTTTTTTAAAGCGAATTTTTAAATGATTTTAAACTCACTTTCCTTACTGAATTACAAAAATTTCGACAGTCAAAACTTCACTTTTGACCATAAGATCAATTGTTTTGTGGGGGCCAATGGCATTGGAAAGACCAACGTTTTGGACGCCATATACCATCTGTCTTTTGGAAAAAGTTATTTTAATCCGATAGCATCCCAAAATATAAAACACGGGGAGGATTTTTTTGTGGTGGAAGGGATTTTTGAGAAAGATAATCGTGAAGAAAAAATTCTTGTCTCGTTAAAAAAGTCACAAAAAAAGATAATTAAGCGAAATTCTAAGGCATACGAGCGATTTAGCGACCATATTGGCTTCATTCCTTTGGTCATTATCTCTCCAGCAGATAGGGATTTGATTATTGAAGGCAGTGAAACCAGACGAAAATTTATTGACAGCGTCATTTCACAAGGCGATAAAAATTACCTCAATCAACTCATCAATTACAATAAAATTTTACAACAGCGAAATGCCCTATTGAAGTATTTTGCACTTAACAATACGTTTAACGCACAAACGTTGGAAGTTTATAATGATCAGCTGCATACTTATGGTTCAGAAATCTTTGCTATCAGAAAGGCGTTTTTGGAAACCTTTATCCCTATTTTCAAAACACGCTACAATGCCATAAGCAATCACCAAGAACCTGTTCATCTAACCTATAAAAGTGATTTGTTTGAAAACGATTTGAAATCACTTTTAAAAATCAATCTCAACAAGGACAAGGCGCTCCAATACACTTCTGTTGGAATTCATAAAGACGATTTGAGTTTTGAGATTGACGATTTTCCGATTAAAAGATTCGGAAGCCAAGGACAGCAAAAATCGTTCTTGATTGCGTTAAAATTGGCACAATTTGATTTTATCAAGCAGAAAAGCGGAGTTTCTCCTATTTTGCTTTTGGATGATATTTTCGATAAATTAGATGAAAACCGTGTGGCTCAAATCATTGGATTGGTCAATAATGAAAATTTCGGGCAGCTCTTTATTAGTGACACACACGCCGATCGGACCGAAGCTATAATAAAACAGGTGCATCAATCTTATAAGATATTTAAGCTAAAATGAAAACGTCCACCTTTAAAATTCATCGTCTGCGGACAGATAGGCAAATTCCATCAGCCTTCAATATTTTTGGAAATTTATACTTGATTTTGGAAATTGAATACACCACATCCTTATGAAAAAATATACTATTTTAATTTTTAGCCTTATTTTATTAAGTTGTTCCAACGATCCTAATGGGTTGATTACCCATTTAAACGGCTATTGGGAAATCGATGAAGTCATCATGCCCGATGGTTCCAAACGCGAATACACCTATAACGATACCGTAGATTATTTCAGCATTTCCGATAGCCTAACTGGGTTTCGCAAAAAATTGAAGCCAAGTTTTGACGGCACCTATACCACCTCTGACGATTCTGAAGACCTAAAATTGAAAATTGAAAACGACAGTCTCCACATTTATTACACGACCCCTTTTGCCAACTGGAAAGAAACCGTTTTAGATGCCACCGAGGAAAGACTATTTATTATAAATGATCAAAAAATAAAGTATCTATATAAGCGCTTTGAGCCAATAATTGTTGAAAAATCAAATTCCACTTCTGCCGACAGGTAGACAAAAAACAAATTTCATAATGGCAAAACGTACCAAAGACCAGCTTTCTATCAGTGACCTCCTCAAAGAATTTGTGGAAACCAACAGACTCCAATCAGGTTTGGACAAAGTGAATGTCAAGGATGCTTGGGCACAAATGATGGGTAATGGCGTCAACAATTACACCACGGCCATACATTTGGAGCGCGACACGCTTTATGTACAACTCAGTTCCAGCGTTTTAAGGGAAGAGCTCAGTTATGGCAATCAAAAAATCATAAAAATGTTGAACGAGGCCCTCGGTAAAGAGGTAGTAAAGAAATTGGTACTTTGCTAAAATCACGTATCCCCTTCATTAAAAGATAAGTAATTTCTTCTTTGGACTTATATTTCGGCAATATTTCTTATTTTCAAAGCCCTAACCAAGTTATTTTATGAAATATTTTAAGTCCCTGCTGACTTTAGCACTTACACTAGCGGTATTTATTGGTCTTAACGGTAAATTTGGCAGCACTCCACCCATGGGCAAATTTTTAAGTCCCAATCAAGGATTTTGGCAAAATGAACAGGATGAAAACCTCAGTTCCACCGTGCAAATCGATGGTTTAGAGGATGAAGTCACCGTTCATTACGACGAACATTTAATTCCGCATGTATTTGCCCAAAACAACGCCGATCTCTATCGTGCACAAGGGTTTTTGACCGCCAAACATCGCTTGTGGCAACTGGAATTTCAAACTTTTGCCGCTGGAGGACGCTTAGCTGAAATATTTGGGGAGCAAGCCTTGGACTATGACCGACAAGAACGTCGACGCGGTATGGATTTTGGAGCAGAAAATGCCCTCCAAAAAATGAAGGAAGATCCGGAAACATTGAGCTATATTGAAGCGTATCGAGATGGAGTAAATAGTTATATCAATCAGTTAAAGCCCAAAGACTATCCAGTGGAGTATAAATTATTGGATTATGCACCAGAACCTTGGAGCATAAAAAAAACAGCACTCTTGCTGATGTATATGACCAAGATGTTAGCAGGCAGAGAATCCGATCTGGAACAAACCAATGCTTTGGCAAAATTCGGAAAAGAGCGCTACGATCTTTTATATCCAGATTTTTATGATGTTAACGACCCGGTCATCCCTAAAAAAACCGATTGGAGCTTTATAGACATAGAAATGCCGGAAGCACCTGAGAACGAATCTTCCATAGACTCCATATCCCTTACAGAAACCATAGATAAACCACATGCGCAAAATGGCAGTAATAACTGGGCCGTTTCTGGAGAAAAATCCTATTCAGGACATCCTATTTTGGCCAATGACCCACATCTGGGCCTCAACCTCCCTGCCATTTGGTTTGTGATGCAATTGGCAACGCCAGAGCACAACAGCTACGGCGCCACTTTACCTGGGGCTCTGGGCATCATTTCAGGCTACAACAATCATATTTCTTGGGGAGAGACCAATGCCACCCGTGATGTTATTGATTGGTATAAGATTGAATTTAAGGATGATACCAGAAAAGAATACAAACACGATGGCCAATGGAAGAAAACCACACAGCGCATTGAGGAAATCAAAATAAGAAACAAAGAAACCCTTTACGACACCATCATTTACACCCACCATGGACCTGTCACATATGACCACAATTTCAAAGGCGACAATGCAAAGTCAGGTTACGCCATGCAATGGGTTGGCCATATTGGTGGAAACAACCAGCGTACATTTTTAAAACTTAATGAAGGAAAAAATTATGACGATTACCTCGACGCACTAAAAAGCTATACGGCTCCCGCCCAAAACTTTGTATTTGCCTCTACCGAAGGTGATATTGCCTTATGGATCCAAGGTAAATTCCCTAACAAATGGGAAGGGCAAGGCAAATTTTTATTGGACGGAAGCAATCCAAAACACGATTGGCAGAGTTTTATTCCTCAAGAATTCAATGCCCATACTAAAAACCCCGAGCGTGGGTTTGTAAGTTCGGCAAACCAGCACCCCGTAGATGCTTCCTACCCTTTTTACGTTTACAACGATGGATACGAAACCTATAGAAACCGAGTGATCAATGATTTTTTCAGGGCAAAGGATCAATTCGACATCCAAGATTTCAAGAACTTACAGAACAACAACTACAATCTAAAGGCCTCCGAATTGTTACCCTATATTTTTGATAATATGGAAACATCCACCTTGACCAACGACGAAACAGAAATCCTTAACACTATTAAAACGTGGGATTTTTATAGTGAAATCGATCAACTCGCACCGAGTATTTGGGAAACTTGGTGGACAAAACTATACAAGACCGTGTGGGATGAATTTGATGCCGATACTATGGCGTTGGAAATACCATACACCTATCAAACCATTTATATGCTTAAAAATCATCCGAAGGACGAGTTAATGGATATTCTGAGCACACCTGAAAAAGAGACAGCAAAAGATCTGTTCTTGATCACTTTTAAAGAAACGGCAAAAGAACTTACAGAATGGAGAGCCGAGCATGGCAACTATAATTGGGGTGCCTACAAGGCCACATTTGTTGGCCATTTGCTACAAGCACTGCCTGCCTTTTCACGATTTGATCTGCACATTGGTGGCGATTACAACACGGTCAATGCAGCCGCAAAAAACCACGGTCCATCATGGCGGATGATCGTAGAAATGACGTCGCCTCCAACTGGTTATGGGATCTATCCAGGTGGGCAGTCCGGGAATCCGGGCAGTAAATATTATGACAATTTCATCGACCGATGGGCCGTTGGAGAATATATGGACTTGTTGTTTATGCAAAGCGAAAAAGACACTGAACAAATCATCGCAAGTCAAACCCTAACTCCAAAACAATGAAAAAGAACCTTATCAATTTTATAGTCACCTTGATCATTGCCGTTATCCTATCACAATTTTTGCCTTGGTGGCACGTGATGGCGGCTGGTTTTATTTCTGCTGTATTTTTCAGTCTGAATCGCGCGGCAGTATTTTATATTCCTTTTTTGGCTATCTTTATATATTGGACAATCTATGCGTTCTGGTTGAGTCAAGCGAATGATTTTATTCTAGCCAAAAAAATCGCAGTCCTATTGCCTCTGGGAGGCAGTTGGTTTGTGTTGCTTTTAGTTACAGGATGTATTGGTGGCATTGCTGCAGGAGTTGCAGCCCTATTGGGGAAACAATGCCGTAACCTGGTTAAACGTTAGACAGTATTCACTCACAAATAAAAATCATACGCTTATGAAAAGGCTCATTTTAATAATTGTCCTGATTCCATTTTTCGCATTTAATATTCAGAATAATCCTGAAGACTTCGTTGGTAAATGGGTTGGAAGTGATAACAACGATGTTGGCGCGGTTATTTTTGAGAAGGATGGCTACGCTGCCTTTGAAATTGGCGGACAAATAATGGGTGGAAAGGAATTTGTGATTAATGGTAAAAGAGGTCAGATGACCTACAGCATTAACAAAGAAACCAAACCCATTCAAATTGATTTCACACTTACAAAGCTCGAGTCTGGAGAGCAAAAAACCTTATTGGCAATTGCCGAATTTATTGAAGAAGACGTCATTAATTTTGCCCTTTCCTTTGAGGACATTAGACCATCATCTTTTGATGAAAAGTCCGTAATCCTGACTCGTGTTAAACCCTAGTTGTCGAGAAAATATAACGATAAGAAACACTTCAAATAACCCATACCATATTTATTGACAATATCTTAGACTATAGCCAATATATCTGCAAAAGTATCTGGACTATTGTTTTACGAGACTTTGGATGGTTCCAACTTCAAATTTCAGCAATCGTCAATTACATTCTTAACAGGGATAAAAAAAAGATGGCCTAAAAAGCATTTTGTATGGTTTTTGGCACTATCTTTGGGCTATTATATACAATTAATTTAATATTTTATTACAATGAGTAAAGGAACAGTAAAATTTTTCAACGATGCTAAAGGCTTCGGTTTTATCGTGGAAGAAGGAAACAACAAAGAACATTTTGTTCACATTTCAGGATTAATCGACGAGATTCGTGAAGGCGATGAAGTTGAATTCGATCTTACAGAAGGAAAAAAAGGATTAAACGCAGTTAACGTAAAAGTTATCTAATATATAAGCTTTTTTAAATGATAAAGCCCTGCAACTGATGTTGTGGGGCTTTTTGCTTATAGAGCTTATAGAATTCAGGGTATTTGAAAACTCAACAAAAAAAGGCTCGGAACCAATCGCTCCGAGCCTTTTATATGTAACAGGAATGTAACAGGTTAAACCCTTAAAACATCTCTCTTCCTGCAAAATGGAATGCGCTTTCAATCGCGGCATTCTCATCGCTATCACTTCCATGCACTGCATTTTCACCAATAGAAGCAGCGTAGAGTTTACGGATAGTACCTTCAGCTGCATCAGCCGGGTTGGTTGCACCAATCAAGGTTCTGAAATCTTCAACGGCATTGTCTTTTTCTAAAACCGCAGCTACAATCGGTCCGCGTGTCATATATTCTACCAACTCGCCATAAAAAGGTCTTTCGCTGTGTATAGCATAAAACTCCTTGGCATCAGCAGTAGTCATTTGAGTTAATTTTAATGCTACAATTTTAAAGCCCGAAGCACTAATTTTATCCAAAATTGCGCCAATATGTCCTTTCTCGACGGCATCTGGCTTAAGCATTGTAAACGTTCTGTTAGTTGTCATATTTATAATTTAATTAATTCTGATTACTATTAGGGATGAGGGATTAGGTATTAGGGATTAGGGATTAGGGATTAGGGATTAGGGATTAGGTATTAGGTATTTGATATTCTTTATTCTTTATTCTTTATTCTTTATTCTTTATTCTTTATTCTTTATTCTTTATTCTTGGCCCCTCCTCCTGGATCTTGATTCTTGATTCTTAATTCTTGATACTTAGTACTTAATTCTTTGTTCTTTATTCTATATTCTATATTCTTGGCCCCTCCTCCTGGATCTTGATTCTTGATTCTTAATTCTTAATACTTAATACTTAGTACTTAGTACTTAATACTTAATAATCAGTACTTAATTCTTTATTCTCAATACCCGATTCTTACAAGCCACTCATAAATTTCGTGCAAAAGTAAGGCATTTATAACTAAAACCATAATATGAAACTTAAAAAATTGTATCTTCGCACGCTATGACAGAACACCATATTAAAGAGATCAAGGCCATATTAATGGCTCCAAAACAGATTGTCATTGTGCCACACAAAAACCCCGATGGTGACGCCATGGGTTCCACCTTGGGCCTTTATCATTACCTCATAAAGAACAATCATAAAGTGACCGTCATTGCGCCAAATGATTATCCTGATTTTTTGAAATGGCTTCCGGGCCAAGACAATGTGGTCATTTATGAATCTGATCGAACCCATGCAGAAAACCTAATGGAAACTGCTGATCTTATATTTACCTTAGATTTTAATGCTTTGCATCGTGCTGGCGAAATGGAAACTCCTTTGAGCAATTCTAAAGCCGTGAAAATTATGATTGACCATCACCAACAACCGGACACTTATGCCGAATATATGTTTAGCGATGTGTCCATGAGTTCTACGTGCGAGATGGTGTATCGTTTTATAGATATGCTTGGCGATTTGCAGACCATTGATGATCAGATTGCAACATGTCTTTACGCTGGAATTCTAACAGATACAGGATCGTTTAGGTTTCCGTCCACAACCAGTACAACACATTTGGTAGTAGCTGATTTAATAGAAAAAGGCGCAAACCATTCGGATATATATAATTCTATTTACGACACCAATAGTTATGAGCGCCTTCAGCTTTTAGGCGTTGCCCTCAAGAACTTAAAGGTTCTGCCTGAATACAGGACAGCATATATAACGCTTTCACAAGAAGAGCTCAATGCCGCCAATTTCAGGAAAGGAGACACCGAAGGCTTTGTAAACTACGGACTTTCTATCAAGAATATTATTTTTGCAGCCATCTTTATTGAGCACAAACAGGAAGGTATTGTAAAAATAAGCCTGCGCAGTGAAGGTGATTTTTCAGTTAACGAATTCTCTAGAGAAAATTTCAGTGGTGGAGGCCACACCAATGCTGCGGGAGGCAAAAGCGACCTCAGTTTAAATGATACAGTTGAAAAATTTATTAGTATATTGCCACGCTATAAAAACATCCTAAATTCATGACAAGAGCCATTTTTTTCATTCTCGTCTTATCCATTAGCATCAGTGGTTGCAAGTCTCCTGAAGCTAGAAGACCAATCTCGCAAAAATCGGGTTCCTTCATAAAAATATCAGCAGAGCGCAACAAAAAACTCAATGCAATTGAGTCTGAACAGATTCAAAATATCATAAAAAAAGATACTTCAAAAACCTATTTCGCATCTGAAAGTGGTTTCTGGTACTATTATAACACCAAAATCGAAAAAGACACCATCACGCCTTCCTTTGGTGATATTGTCAACTTTGATTATGACGTCAAAGACATCAATGGCAATGCCATATATTCTGATGACGACATCCATCCGCGTAATTATGCCATGGATCAAGAAGAAATTTTTACAGGATTGAGAGAAGGTTTAAAACTGATGAAACCGGGTGAAACCGTTACTTTTTTATTTCCATCCCAAAAAGCTTATGGTTACTATGGTGACAAAAACAAAATTGGCACCAATACTCCAGTTATCTGCGAAGTGACCGTAAATTCAATAATTCAAAACCAAAACGATTAAAACTATGCGATTGATTAAAAAGGCCTTTGGCCTCGTATTACTAATGCTTCTTGTATCGGCAACGGCCTGCAAGGACAAATATCCCGATTTAGAAGACGGATTGTACACTGAAATCATCACAAACAAAGGTACTATGGTCCTTCGTTTGGAATACCAAAAAGCACCTATTACAGTGGCAAACTTTGTTTCTTTGGCCGAAGGCACCAATACGCTTGTGGATAGTGCCTATATTGGTAAAAAATATTACAACGGCTTGACCTTTCACAGAATCATGGACGAATTTATGATTCAAGGTGGTGATCCGTTAGGTACAGGCACAGGAGATCCTGGCTATAAATTTATGGATGAATTTGATGAGACTCTAAAACACGACAAGCTGGGTGTTTTATCGATGGCAAATTCTGGCCCAAATTCTAATGGAAGCCAGTTCTTTATTACCGAAGTTCCTTATCCTTCTTTAGATGGAAGACATAGTGTTTTTGGTCAGTTGGTAATTGGTGAAGATGTCCTTCATACACTTGCTAGTGTGGAAGTTTCCCCACAAGGAAACAAACCGGTTACTCCAGTCGTAATGGAAGAAGTCAATATTATCAGAAAAGGCAAAGAGGCCAAAAACTTTAATGCTCCTAGCATATTTAAAAACCATTTTGCTGAAGCCGAGAAAGCAGAGAAAGAACGTATAGCTAAAGAGGAAGAAGCACAGCGAATCAGAGATGAAAAAAGCGCCGCTGCCGCTGCCGATATGAAACCTGCACTGGAAACTTACGAAGGCAAATCGAAGACCTTGGCTTCTGGACTAAAAATGTACAATATTACCAAAGGAACTGGTCCTAAACCAAAAACAGGGCAAACCGTAATGTTGAATTATGAAGGGTATTTTACTGACGGACGTCTTTTTGATAGTAATGTAAAAACTGTTGAAGAGCATTACGGAATGTACAATGAACAAAAAGACCAAGCCCAAATGTACAATCCAATGCCAATGCAAATCAGTCCAGATGCTCAAATGATCCCTGGATTTAAGGAAGCAGTCAATCAGATGCAGGTTGGAGATAAATCGTTCTTTTATTTACCATCACATTTGGCTTATGGAGAACGCGGGAACAGGGTAATTCCTCCTAATACCGATTTGATTTTCATCATTGACATGGTGGAAATAGCAGAATAAATTTTAAAATTCCAATCAATACCATTGGAAAACAAAAAAGCAGCGTTGAAAATTTTCAACGCTGCTTTTTTTATAATTGTTATTGCTGTTTATTGTTATTGGGTTTCCTAAATCGTTCGATCTGGATTTGATATTTGAAGAATTTTACTTTTTCGGAATGTTCTTCAAAATCTCCAAAACGAATTTCCAATATTTCTGTGTTGATGAAATCTGGGCACGTTCATCGGGAGAATGCGCTCCCTTAATATTAGGACCAAAGCTGATCATGTCCATCTCCGGATAATTCTGCCCTAAAATCCCGCATTCCAATCCAGCATGACAAGCAGCAACATGGGCTTCCTTACCATTCAAATCCTTATACAATTTTGATAACACCTTTAGGATCGCCGAATCCATATTAGGTTTCCATCCAGGGTAATCACCATCAAATTCCACCTCACATCCGGTCAATTCAAAGGTGGCACGTAGCATATTGGCCAAATCCCATTTTGAAGATTCTACGGAAGAACGTGTCAAACACATAATTTTGATCTCGCCATCCTTTACAATTACTCTTGCAATATTATTGGAGGTTTCCACCAAGTCAGGAATATCAGGACTCATTCTGTAAACCCCATTACAAGCTGCATAAAGCGCTCGGGTCAAACCTTCTTGAACTCCCAAGTCCATCATCGTTTTGGGAGTTTCTATCTTTTTGATCTCAATCGTGAGGTTGGGCTCCAATGTTTTAAACTCGGTTTTGATATCGTCTATGACCTCCTCCATTTCGGCTTCAAATGCAGCAATATTCATCGTGTCCACTGCTACAATGGCATTGCTTTCTCGCGGAATGGCGTTGCGAAGACTTCCGCCGTCAATTTCAGAAATACGCAAACCGAAGTTTTCAAATCCATCAAAAAGTAAACGGTTCATCAACTTATTGGCATTCCCGAAACCTTTATGGATATCCATCCCTGAGTGTCCACCTTGCAACCCTTTTACAGTGATCTTATAACCTGTTTTAAACTCAGGTGTTTCTTCTACCTTATAGGTTCTTGTTGCCGTAACATCAACCCCTCCTGCACATCCAACACCAATTTCATCATCCTCTTCGGTATCGAGGTTCAAAAGGATATCGCCTTTCAACAATCCGCCTTCCAAGCCTTTGGCACCAGTCATTCCGGTTTCTTCATCAATCGTAAATAAAGCTTCAAGAGCAGGGTGTGGAATGTCCGTACTTTCTAAAATGGCCATAATGGTGGCAACGCCCAACCCATTGTCCGCACCAAGCGTTGTACCCTTTGCCCTAACCCAATCGCCATCAATATACATCTCGATGCCTTGGGTATCAAAATCAAATTTGGTGTCATTATTCTTTTGGTGCACCATATCCAAATGCGATTGCATCACCACCGTCTGACGGTCTTCCATCCCGGCAGTGGCCGGTTTTTTAATGATGACATTGCCTACCTTGTCCTCAAAAGTTTCCAATCCTAATTTCTGTCCGAAATCTTTCATAAAAGCAATCACTCGTTCTTCCTTTTTTGAAGGTCGTGGCACGGCATTTAAATCGGCGAATTTATTCCATAGCACTTTCGGCTCTAACTGTCTTATTTCTTTATTCATATATAGAGGTTTATTGTTTTTTTTATGGACATATGTCATTCGCAACTTTTCATTCGTGCTTGTGGCCGAATTTTGGTCATGCTCATTTCATACATCCATTTTATGTTGTTCTACAAAGGTAGCGATTCATGTATGTTATATAAAACTATTTTCTATTTTTGAGCCATGCGCAAACACACCAAACTTATTATTGCCCTATCCCTGATTGTACAGATTTTGCTCATAAAAGTATTGGCAAATTTCCCGGATTTTGTTGAAAACTATTACAGCAACGGCATTTACAAATGGATTTCAAAACTCATGCATTTTGTATTTGGATGGATACCATTCTCTGTTGGAGACATACTTTATACTATCGCTGGGATTTATATCATTAGATGGTTTGTAAAGAATAGAAAACGCCTAAGAACGGACACCAAAAATTATGTCTTGGATATTCTATCGGCGGTTTCCGTAGGCTACTTTGCTTTTCATATCCTTTGGGCCTTCAATTATTATCGGCTACCATTACATCAATCACTGAAAATCGATAATGATTATTCTACAGCTGAACTCGTAAAATTTACCGAAGAGCTCATTTTAAAAACCAATGTCATCCACAGCCTTATTGAAAAAAACGATACCTCTATGGTGGTGATGCCGTATACCAAACGCGAACTTATTAAATTGGCACCCAAGGGTTACGACGAGCTCGCCAAAGAATATCCCAATCTGGCTTATTGGCCAAGTAGTTTGAAGCGTTCTATTTACAGCCTTCCACTGACCTATATGGGGTTTAGTGGCTATTTGAATCCGTTTACCAACGAAGCACAAATTGACGGTCTCATCCCAGCCTATAAATACCCGACCACCACAAGCCACGAAATTGCGCATCAACTGGGCTACGCCGCTGAGAATGAAGCCAATTTTATCGGAGCCATGGCCGCAATGAAACATGAGAACATTTATTTTAATTACTCCGGATATTCCTTCGCACTAAGACATTGTCTGAATGAAGTTTTTTTGAGAGATCCCTTAAAATATGAAGAGCTCATTGTCAAAGTCCATATTGGCGTTTTGAAAAATTTTGAGGAAATGCGCTTGTTTTGGCGATCGTACGAAAACATTTCAGAAACCTTCTTCAAAAACACCTACAGCGGTTTTTTGATGGCCAACAATCAAAAGGGCGGCATTGAAAGCTATAGTTATGTGGTAGCACTTTTAGTCAACTACTTTGAAGAGAATCCGCTGTAAATTGTTAAAACTATCTTAATAACCCTCTTAAATCTCGATATTCTTTATCTTTAGAACTCAATTTTTAACTAATCCCAACCCTATGATCAAAACAGTTTTGACCCTCATGACGTTTGTGTGCAGTTTTTCCATACTCGCACAGGACTATTTTCCAAAAAACGACGGTGTAACGACCAAAAACACCAATTACACTGCAATTACAAATGCCAAAATTTACGTAACTCCCACTCAAATCATTGAAAAAGGCACATTGCTTATTAAAGATGGCAAAGTGGTGGCATCAGGAACTTCAGTAACCATCCCTAAGAATGCGGTACAAATAGACGCATCCGGAAAAAGTATCTACCCATCATTTATTGATATGTATTCTGATTTTGGGATTGAAAAGCCAAAACGCCCGGCTGGCGGCAGAAGCTCGCAATATGATGCATCACGATCTGGCTATTATTGGAATGACCATATCATGCCAGAAAACAATGCCATTGATCAATTTAAATACGATTCCAAAAAAGCTGAAGATTTGATCAAAGCTGGTTTTGGTGTCGTTAACACCCATATTCAGGACGGGATCGTTCGTGGAACTGGGACATTGGTCGCCTTAAATTCCAATGACGATAATGCGATGCGGATCCTTGATGCCAAATCGGCGCAATACCTTTCTTTTAGCAAAAGTGTCAAATCCAACCAAGCCTATCCTTCATCAATCATGGGGAGCATGGCTTTATTACGACAATTATATTATGATGCCGATTGGTACGCCAAGGGCAATATCACCACCAAAGACCTCTCAATTGAAGCTTTGAACAACAACAAATCCTTGGTTCAAATCTTTGAAGCCGGAAGCAGGGCCAAAAATCTACGTGCCGATAAAGTAGGCGACATGTTCAATATCCAATACGTTATTTTGGGTGGTGGCGATGAATATGAGCGTATCGACGAAATCAAGGCCATGAACGCGCCCCTGATCATTCCAATCAATTTCCCTGATGCCTATGATGTTGAGAATGCGTTTTTAGCGTCTACACTTTCAATCCATGATATGAGAGCTTGGAACCAAAAACCGACCAATCCAAAATTATTGGCTGACAACAATATCACATTTGCATTGACCACGCACGATTTAAAATCGCCGAAAGAATTCAAATCCAACTTACTGAAAGCTATCGAAGCAGGACTTTCCAAACAAAAAGCTTTAGAGGCATTAACCACTGTTCCGGCACAATTATTAGGAAAATCAGATAAGATAGGCTCGTTAAGAAATGGTACTTACGCCAATTTCCTGATTACTTCTGGCGATATTTTCGACAAGAAAACGACGCTTTACGAGAACTGGGTTCAAGGTCAAAAAAACACCATTGAAAACAGAGACATTGTGGATATTACTGGTAAATATGAATTCAACCTAGCTGGCGAAACTTATGAGATGACCCTTTCGGGGGAATTGAGCAAGCTGAAATCAGAAATCATTGCCAATAACAAAAAGCGCGGCTCAAAAATAGCTTATACTGATGATTGGGTGAATCTTGCTTTCACTACCCAGGACAGTACAAAACAAGAGTTTGTTAGAGTTATTGCCAATGTAGATGCCAATAAAAACCTGAACGGAAAAGCCATCATGCCAAATGGCTCAGAAATGGGCTTCTTTGCAAAACAAACGGAAACCAAGAAAGATACTACTTCGAAAAAAGAAGATTCAGAGGAGGACAAAAAAGATTCTGTGGCCACTGTCTCCCCTATCACTTTCCCAAACAACGGATACGGTTTTGAAACGCTTCCTAAGGCTGAAACCCTATTGTTTACCAACGCCACCGTTTGGACCAACGAAAAGGATGGCATTTTGGAAAATACCGACGTCCTTATCAAAAACGGTAAAATTGCCAAAATAGGAAAGAATTTATCTGAACGCGGTGCAACGGTAATTGATGCCACGGGAAAACATTTGACCACTGGAATTATTGACGAGCATTCGCATATTGCTGCGGCTTCCATCAATGAAGGTGGACAAAATTCATCTGCAGAAGTATCAATTGAAGACGTTATTGACGACACGGATATCAACCTCTACAGAAATTTAGCAGGTGGTGTCACCTCCATCCAAATCTTACACGGTTCGGCAAACCCAATTGGAGGTCGTTCGGCCATCATCAAACCAAAATGGGGACATGCTGCCAAAGATTTGATCATTTCCAACAGTCCGAAGTACATAAAATTTGCATTAGGTGAAAACGTTAAACAATCCAATTGGAGCGGAGGTCGATTCCCGCAGACCAGAATGGGCGTTGAGCAAGTGTATGTCGATTATTTTACACGTGCAAAAGAATATGAAGCGCTTAAGAAAAGCGGTAAACCATACCGAAAGGACATTGAAATGGAAACCCTTGTTGAAATCTTGAACGGTGAACGTTTTATCAGTTGCCACTCTTATGTTCAGAGTGAAATCAATATGTTCATGAAAGTTGCCGAACGATTCAACTTCAAGATCAATACCTTCACACATATTTTAGAGGGTTATAAAGTAGCCGATAAAATGCTTGAACACGGTGTTGGTGGATCTACATTCGCCGATTGGTGGTCTTATAAATATGAGGTTAATGACGCCATTCCGTACAATGCAGCCATTATGCATGACGTAGGTATCACGGTGGCCATTAATAGTGATGATGCCGAAATGAGCCGTCGATTAAACCAAGAAGCTGCCAAAACTGTCAAGTACGGCGGTGTTAGCGAAGAAGAAGCTTGGAAATTTGTCACTTTAAACCCAGCAAAATTGTTACATATCGATGATCGCGTAGGCAGTATCAAAGTTGGTAAAGATGCTGATGTGGTGCTTTGGTCAGACCATCCTCTTTCGATTTACGCCAAAGCCGAAAAAACAATTATTGAAGGCGTCACTTATTTCGATTTGAAACGTGATGAAATGATGAGAGATCAAATCAAAAAAGAAAGAAGTGAACTGATCAATGATATGTTACAGGCAAAAAACAAAGGCCTGAAGACACAGCCGATAAAGAAAAAAGAAAAAGAATTGTTTCATTGTGACTCGGAATAGTTCAGAGTTCAGAGTTTTAAGATGAAAATTAAAAATTTGTGCATTCGTGCAAAAACAAAAATCATAAGTAAGATTTCCTCCTTCGAGGGAATGTAAATAAGTTTCATATGAAAAAAATAACATACATACTCATAGCAATTTTGTGCACTTCCTTCGGATTTGCACAACAAACACCAGCGCCAAAGCAGTCCCAACCGATTGCTATTACCGGTGCAACCGCACATTTGGGCAATGGCCAAGTCATTGAAAACAGTCTCATCATTTTTAAAGATGGAAAATTAACCACGGTGTCGAATGCTTCACAAACGGATCTTTCTGGAATGGAAGTCATCAAAGCCGATGGAAAACACGTTTATCCTGGTTTTATCGTACCATCTTCTACCTTAGGTCTGACAGAGATTGATGCGGTAAAGGCCACAGTTGACGAAAGTGAGATTGGAGAAATGAATCCACACATCAGAAGTATCATTGCTTATAACGCCGAATCCAAAGTGGTCGAATCCATGCGCCCAAATGGGGTATTGATGGGTCAGATTGCGCCTCAGGGCGGTCGAATTTCAGGAACTTCATCAGTCGTACAATTTGACGCTTGGAACTGGGAAGATGCTACCGTTAAAGTGAATGATGGCATCTATCTGAACTGGCCAAGTAGCTTTACTCGTGGCAGATGGTGGCTTGGAGAAGATCGAGGCTTAAAGAGCAACGATAAATACAAGGAACAAGTAGACGAGCTTGTCGCATTTTTTAACGAAACCAAAGCTTATGCAGCTGGGGACAAGACAACGACCAACTTACCTTATGGTGCTACAGAAGGTTTATTTGATGGCTCAAAAAAATTGTATATCAATGTCGATGACGAAAAAGGCATCACGGACGCCATTCATTTTGCCAAAAACAATAATGTAAAGCACGTGGTTATTGTGGGCGGCAGTGAATCCTATAAAGTAGCCGATTTGCTAAAACAACACAACATCCCGGTCATTGTGCAACGTATCCACTCACTTCCATCCAAGGAAGATGAAGATTATGATATGCCTTATAAATTAGCCACTCTTTTGGTTAATAAAGGGATAACGGTGGCTTTAAATGCCAATGGATCCATGGAACGAATGAGCTCAAGAAACTTGCCATTTTACGCAGGAACGACCGTTGCTTATGGCTTGGACAAAGAAGAAGCTTTAAAACTCATTACTTCAAATACTGCCAAAATATTGGGCATTGATAAAGATTACGGCACTTTGGAAGAAGGTAAAAGCGCCACATTATTTATCAGTGAAGGAGATGCTTTGGATATGCGTACCAATCAATTGACCCATGCTTTTATTGATGGTCGATTGATCAGTTTGGAAACACACCAAACGGAATTGTACCATCGTTATGATGATAAGTATAAGGCTGAGAAGAAGTAGTGAAGTGTGAAGCTTGAAGAACGAAGCACGAAGTTAGCGGTTTCGTTTAAAAAAAATAAAATCTGTCATTCTCGAGGTAAAGAGAGTGACAGATTTTTTTTTGTAGTACAATTAAAAGGATGACCTCAGTGTCTAAATAATTTTATCTCAATGTGTAAAGCTTAAACAAATCAAATCTTTGTTCTTTATTCTAACAGCGAAACGATCTTTGTTCTATTTAGCTCTATTTATTGAATCATCTCCGCGCCCTCCGGTCTGCCATAGACTCTTGAGTCCATTTTTACCGTTGTTAGCATCGGACTTACAAATTTGGTTTCACTCTTTACAGTAGTGGGTTGGTTGTTCTCCACGTTATACCAAACCATGGTTTCTGGCAGCAACAAACCTTCCACCTCTTGCCAATTGCTGTATTTTATAAAATGGAAGTCTTTACTTTTTTCGTCTTTACCAAAAGTCACGGTATACGCTAACCAAGCCATTTTATTGGTGTCTGGATCATAATACATGATATATTCATCATCTGGAGATGCTCCCACCCCACTTTCGTACGAAATTTGAATACCAGGATAGGTCTTTCCTTCAAAAACCAAAGGTTCAGCTTCAGCATACATAATCCCGTCATCGGCCAAGACAAATGGCATGGCATAAAAATAGAACATCAGGTTGTAGTAAAATTTCGGATCACCTTCATATTTGCTATTGTCCACATTCTTCATCCAAAGCACTTCGCCATCAAAACCAATCGTGTGTTTTGGCATTTCTATCAAAGTATAACGATCTTTTAAATCGGTGGTGGTAATTTCATAACCGCCCGGCTTTTCAACGGAGAATTCTAAAGTAGCCATCTCGTTCCAAGTATCAAGTCCGCCATGGGCATCAAAAACCTTGGTAATATTTTCAGGGTAAGCGCTTGTGGTCACATCAAGCTCTTCTTCGAGATACGGTTCGCTCTCAATTTTTGTTTCCTGAGTTTTGTCTTTACAAGAAACCATGACGGTAATCAGCATCAATAAATAAAAGGTATTTTTCATATAAATTTCATTTTTTATTCCCTCGCCAATCTAATGGCAGATTGGAAAGAGGAAATATGATTAGTGTTTAGAAATTTCCATAAAACGGAAATCAGATTAGTTAAATCGTCGACAAATTAAGAATTTTAAACACGAATTTCACGGAATGTCATAAATTTCTATAAGGGTCTCAATATCACAAATCGGATAAACCATTTGAATACGACTTTTGTTCTCTCATATTCAGTAAATTTGCAAAAGCAAAACACCACTCATCTGTGAATAAAGAAATAACCAGCGTTCAAAACCCTTATATCAAAGAGCTCTATCAGCTCAAAGAAAAGTCCAGGGACCGTAAAAAATCGGGATTGTTTTTAATTGAAGGGGCACGCGAAATTGGCTTGGCCATCAAAGGCGATTATCAGCTTGAAACTATCTTGTATTATCCTGAGTTATGCTCTGAAACACAGCTCAACAGTCTAACCACCCAGCAACAAACGACAATAGAAATATCCAAGGAGGTCTATCAAAAACTGGCACACAGGGACACGACGGAGGGTGTGATTGCCGTGGCCCAAACCAAATCACACGATTTAAAAAACATTGTATTCAAGTCAGAAAGCCCCTTAATTCTGGTTGCGGAAGCCCCTGAAAAGCCTGGGAATATCGGCGCAATTTTAAGAACCGCAGATGCGGCCAATGTGGATGCAGTGATCATTGCCAATCCGAAAACCGATTTGTACAATCCCAATATCATCCGCAGTAGCGTGGGCTGTATTTTCACCAATCAGATTGCCATGGGTTCTACTTCTGAAATTATTGCATTCTTAAAAGAAAAGCAGATCTCCATTTATTGCGCTGCCTTACAAGCATCAGAAGTGTACACCACACAGGATTTCACAAAAGCAACCGCCATTGTGATGGGCACTGAGGCGACAGGTTTGAGTGACGAATGGCTGCAACAATCCACTCAAAACATCATTATTCCCATGCAGGGCGAAATTGATAGTATGAACGTGTCCGTTGCCGCAGGAATCCTTATTTTTGAAGCCAAAAGACAACGAAATTTTCTATAAAGAGTCATTGCGAGTGAGGCACGAACGAAGCAATCTCATGATATAAAGAGAAATCACAATTAAACACAAATTCCAAAGGAAAAATCCAACTTGGAGTTTTCCTGATAACTGCCGACTGAAGACTGCCGACTGAAAACTGCTTACTGAAAACTAAAAACATGACACCCACTTCCCTATTCTACATCATCATCGCCATCATTATTATCGATTTTATAGTCGATAAAATTTTGGATGCCTTAAACGCCAAACACTATAACGATCCGATTCCTGAGGAGTTGACTGATGTTTATGATCAGGCAGAATATCAGAAATCGCAGGACTATAAAACCACCAACTATAAATTCGGATTGATCACCTCAACTTTTTCGTTGATAGTCACCCTGGCTTTTTTAGGTTTGGATGGATTTGAGTTTGTCGATACGATTGCACGAAGTTATAGTGACCATAACATCATCATTGCCTTGATCTTTTTTGGCATTATCATGTTGGGTAGCGATCTTCTTAACACGCCTTTCTCCTATTATAAAACTTTTGTTATTGAGGAACGGTTCGGTTTCAATAAGACAACTAAAGCCACCTTTATTTTGGACAAGCTTAAAGGTTTATTGATGATGGCCATTATTGGCGGCGGACTTTTAGCCTTGATTATTTGGTTTTACGAGGTGACCGGAACGTACTTTTGGCTCTATGCTTGGGCATTGGTCGCCCTATTCAGCATTTTTACCAATATGTTTTATGCGCGCCTCATTGTCCCGATATTCAACAAACAGACACCTTTGGAAGCCGGTGAATTAAGGGATAAGATCTCAGAATACGCCAATTCTGTAGGCTTTAATCTCAATAAGATATTTGTCATTGACGGTTCCAAACGCAGCACCAAAGCCAATGCCTATTTTTCAGGATTCGGCAGTGAAAAGCGCGTCACGCTTTACGACACCTTGGTCAACGATTTGGAAGACGAAGAAATTGTGGCCGTTCTGGCACATGAGGTTGGGCATTATAAAAAGAAGCATATTATATTTAATTTGATTGCATCCTTACTACTTACTGGATTGACGCTATTTATCCTCTCCATTTTCATCTCAAATCCTTTATTGTCCCAAGCGCTTGGCGTGGAAACCCCAAGTTTCCATGTCGGATTGATTGCTTTCGGACTGCTCTACTCGCCCATTTCTGAATTGACCGGATTTGTAATGAACCACTTCTCCCGCAAATTCGAGTATCAAGCAGATGATTATGCCAAAAACACGTATAAGAGCGAACCATTAGTGAGTTCCTTAAAAAAGCTTTCTAAAAACAGCCTGAGCAATTTAACGCCGCACCCTGCTTATGTCTGGGTGCATTATTCGCATCCGACGCTATTGGAGCGGGTTAGGAATTTGAGGAGAGAATAGACCACCCAACATTTATGCTAATTTGAAAATTATAAACTATATTGAAGAAGTAAAACACAAAAAGTTTTCATGTCTTTTTTTCAAAATAATTAACTCAGCCTTTGAAAGACTTATAAGCTAATTGTAATCTTCATGAAAAACATTTTACCGACCTTTCTTTTCGGCATTTTCCTTTACTCTTGTTCATCCGCAAAGATTGGAGGTTATAAGACCAAATACTTTAATGAAAACAATGTGGAAATTAGTAAGTCAGAGTTTAAACGAAGTCGTTTGAAAAATAAGTTTTTGGAGATTGAAGGAGATTCAGTTAATCATAAGAAGCTCACTATAAGAGAAAAGCGAGATAAAATAAATAACAGAAAAGCATTGGAAAAATTACTTGAAAAGGAACTCAATCATGAGCTGGAATCCAACAAACCGATTGTTATTATTTATCGTCCTGGAAAAGACCCGTGCAACAGTAGCGGAACAACCGACCAAGGATGGATTCAAAATTGGTTTGGACAACTTGAAGAAGGCTTAAAACAAATTGCGAAAGTTAAACCCATTTATATTTATAAAAATATGAGGGCATTGTTGATTGGAAGAAAGATCCTGAAGGAATTGTTGAAAGTTTATTTTTCGAACATCATTATCCTTGCTCTAGTTTTGTCGTTATTTCCAAAAATGGAGAATGTTTAAGTTATTTTGGAGAGTTTCCAAAAGAATATGTTTGGAAAGCTACTGAAATTATGAATAAATAGATTTATTTAAAATCCGTTAAGATAGGCATCGGCATTAGCTTATTTTTTGAATAGATATGAAAGAAATATTAATAATATTAGGCAGTCCAAATTCACCTTCTGGAAAACTAAGCGATATTTCGCTGAGCCGACTGAATTACTGTGTCAATCATTATCAAACAGGAAACCTCATACTTTGTACGGGAGGCTGGGGCGCACATTTTAACACTTCAGAACATGCACATGCCGCATTGGCAAAACAGTATTTGATTGAAAACGGAATTCCAAGAGAAGTTTTTTTAGATTTTGCCTTGTCAGGAAATACCGTTGAAGATGCCGTAAAAGTCAAAGAAATCCTATCCAAATTAGATAATATTAAGTTGACAATCATTACTTCCGATTACCATGTCAATAGAGTAAAGCTGATTTTTAATGAAATATTGAAAAATTATACGATGGATTTCATTGGTGTGCAAAGTCATTTGGACAAGGATGTATATGATGCATTAGAACGGCATGAAAAAAGCGCCATAGACGCTATTGTAAAAAACGGGCTTTATTATTGATGATGATTCGGATTGAGTAATAGCTCAAAATGAGTTGTAATATCTACGTCGCCACTGTTGGTGTTTCCCACCAACAGTTTCCAAATGCTCCTTACAAACCCCATTACTGATAAAAAAACCCTAAAAACCTTATAAATCTCAGGAGGCTTTATTTTATTGAAACCTCATCCACAAACAGCCAAGCGTCGCCGTTCCGAACATGCCATTCCGGTAATTGACCTCTATTTTTCGCAGTGATCTTTATAAATGAAAGGTTTTGCTTTTCGAAATCAGTTTCGATTCTTTTAATTATGGGGTCTCTGTCCTTTATGGTTTCCAAGCTTTGGTTGTAAACGGTTTGATAGTCTTTCCCATCTTTTGAAATAGCAATAGTGACTTCTGTAGGCAGCATCACCGATGTTGAAGCCAGGTGCTGGAAAAAGTTCAACCCTATATACGACAAGGTAGTTGGTGCGCCTAAATCAATTACCACCTCAAAATCCTTTTGTGGAAGTCCCTGCCAATTGGAATCGTCGCCACGTGGTGTTGCATATTTATTGTCGAACAGTGCCTGGTCACCACCGCCACTGTAACTGGCATCATAAAGGTTAGTGTAGCTTACCTTGGTGTTTTCGGTAAAATCTGTAGAAAACAGCTTTTTTAACGGAAACCCAATTGGTTTTCCATGTCTGAATGTTTGTGCATATACATCAATTGGATCGGAATAACGGATGGGTTCTGAATATATTTCCGAGGTCATTGAAGGCGTCGAGCCATCTAAGGTATATCTGATGTCATAGATGCCGAGCTCATTATTTAATTCAAGTGCATATTCTTTGTTCGCTTTATCATAAGTGACCTCATAATGGGGTGCAACTGCGCTCCACGCAAAATTATAACCCAAGGCGTTTAACCTATCAAAATGAGCATCCATCTTTTTAATGAATTCCTGTTCATTTTTCTGCTCTGGATTGGTCCAAAGCGCCTCAGAAAGCGCAGACAGTCTTGGCAACATCATATATTCAATATGACTCAAGGATTTAATCTGTTCGGTCCAAAGATTGGCCTGTCCACCAAGGATATGATGTCTTTTATCTGCTGCGATATCGTCAGGAATCGGATTAAAATTATACACTGCAAGTAAACTGTTATACCCACCCCAAGATGGTGGTTCAAACTCACTTGTACCTTGATTGTAGTCAAAGTACAGAGGTGAAGCGGGCGACATGACCACATCATGCCCAGCGTTGGCGGCTTCAATTCCGCCTTCAAAGCCTCTCCAAGACATCACGGCAGCTCGTTCTGGCAATCCACCTTCCAATATCTCATCCCAGCCAATCAGTTTTCTGCTTTTAGAATGTACAAACTTCTCCATACGTTTTACAAAATAGCTTTGCAGTTCTTCGCCATTTTGTAAATTCTCGTCTTGCATTCGTTTTTGACATCTCTTGCAATTCAGCCAGGCCTCCTTCCCTACTTCATCCCCACCAATATGCAGATATGCGTAAGGAAACAATTCAACCACTTCGTCAATAATATTCTGTAAAAACTCAAAGGAACCGTCATTCCCTGCACAATAAACGCCTGTGTTTTCGACATCTTCGCAAATAAACTCAGGATAACATTGTAAGGCTGCTTCCGAATGTCCGGGCATTTCAATTTCCGGAATCACATCAATATAACGCTCGGCAGCATAGGCCACAATTTCTTTGATATCGTCTTTGGTATAGTAACCACCATAGACTTCACCTTCACTATCCTTATAAGTGGCCTCAAAGTCTTCCCAAGGTTTTTTATATTCTTTGACTTTTCGCCAAGCTCCTTTTTTAGTCAATTCCGGATATTGATCAATTTGAATTCGCCAACCAATCCCATCCACCAAATGCCAATGCAGCTTGTTCATTTTATGCATGGCCAAAATGTCGATGACTTTTTTAACCGAGTCCTTTTCCAAAAAATGACGCGACACATCCAACATCATGCCTCTCCAACCAAACTCAGGGCCATCTTTAATGTTGACAAAATTAAGTTCAGGCTTATTTATAATCGTTTTTGGGGTCAATAACTGCTTTAAGGTCTGTATCCCATAAAACACGCCTTGATAGGTGTTGGCAGTGATTGAAACACCGGTTTTAGAAACCCCCAATTGATAAGCTTCCTTATCAGTTTCTTTATCGTTTACTACCAATCTAATGGCATTCGATTGGGGTTCTGATGAGATGTCTAAATTCAAATCAAAATTTTCATCCAAAAACGACTTCAATTCAGTAGCCACCCAATTCGCTTCCTTTGAATCCTCGACTACAATAATGGTGTTATCTGTTATTAGAAATGTCCCTTCTTGGTAGTTTATAGAATTAGGTTGGGGAATAATTCCGGTTATTTCAACGGTTTCCTTTTTACAGGAAAACGCCATAAATATAATACAGAACAATAGTGGCTTGAAAAATCTCATCGTTTTAAAATTGAAAATGGAGTGGTTATCTTAAGAGGGTCAAGATAATTAAATTTCACAACAGATCTGTCGTTTAGCGATCTTTCAATCCTACGGATTCTTTGTTACAAGAATATTCTACCGCCTGTTTTATTAAGTAGTTTCCAATAAGTTTCGTATCTTAAGCAGTCCAATAACAACATTCAATTATGAAAAACTTATTTCTTTTATCAACGCTTATTTGTTTCGCGTCGGCCTTTGGTCAGACCAAGATACCAACTGTAGAAAGTCAAATTAAAACAGCGCTCTATGCCTGTCCTGAAATGTATCAAGAGGGTGCGAAAGTTTTGGGCTACAACCAAGAAGGCCAACTTATTACCATACGCGAGGGCAATAATGGGATGGTTTGTCTAGCGGACGATCCCAATAAAGAGCGCATTAGTGTGTCTTGCTACAGTGATAAATTGGAAGCCTATATGGCCAGAGGTCGCGAATTTATCGCTGAAGGAAAAACCGAAGCAGAAAAACGGGAACTCCGTAAAAAAGAAATCGATTCAGAAGCTCTGTTGATGCCCAAAGAACCCGCTGCTGTTTATGTGGTGACCGCCAAACAGGAAGATCACGATTTTGAAAGTGGTGAATTGAAAAACAGTAGAATTCGCTATGTCTTATACAGACCGTATATGACCGCTGAAGAAACCGGATTGCCAACCCAACCGGGGTTGCCAGGCATGCCATGGTTGATGGACGCCAATACCCACCGATCGCATATTATGATTACGCCTGCGGCGGAAAATAAAAACAATTAATTGCTGATGATACCCATTGAGGATAGTGGCAAAATTTGACGTGTGCAATTATGAGAATTTGTAATACCCACATTTTAAATACGCGCCTTCCTTAAAGGTAACGGGATGATCGGTATCATGATAGGTTTTGTCTTGGATTACAAATTGTCGTCCAGTGGAGCGAAGTACCGTTTCGTTGATCTCAAAAAAGTCATCTGCCACTACGCGTGATGAACACGAGGCCAATACCAAAATTCCTTTAGTGGATACCAACTTGGCACCCAATCGCGCCAATTGGGCGTACTTATGTTTTGCAGTAGCTACTTCTTTTTGACTCTTTGCAAACGATGGCGGATCGATAACGACCACATCGTAGGTATTTCCCTCTTCAATTAATTGTTCAAGGATTAAAAATGCATCGCCGTCCAAGGTCAGATGATTGTCCACATACCCATTTAAAGCCGCATTTGAAGTTGCCAGTTCCAAGGCTTGCTTGCTTATATCAACGCTGGTCACTTCTTTGGCTCCACCCGCTAATGCATGTACCGAAAATCCGCCAGCATAAGAAAAAACATCCAGAACGGTTTTGTTTTTGGCCAGAACACCGACTCTCTTTCGGTTTTCGCGATGGTCCAAAAAATAGCCGGTTTTATGACCTTTAATGACATTGGCAGTGAACAAAACACCGTGTTCTACGAATTCTACTTCTTCGTTTTCCAATGTCCCGTATAAAATCATGCCATCCTGTAAGCCAAAATGATTGTGCGCTTGAAGATTACGACTCAATCGCAACACCACAGTTTCAGATCCTGAGACCTCAATCAAGACCTCTAAAATGTCTTTCAAATAAGGAAACCAAACGGCTGAATACAATTTCACAACCATCACATTGGCGTAAACATCCGCAATAAATCCTGGGAAGCCGTCATTTTCACCAAACAACAGGCGGTAACTATTGGTGTTTGTAGCCAACAGTGGTTTTCTTAAAGCGAAGGCTTCGTTTATTTTTTCTGAGAAAAATGGCTTATCAATAGTTTTGCCGCTATAATAATGCAGCATTTTAATTTGGATGGGCGACTCAGGATCGTACAGGCCAACGCCGTACACGTCATTGGATTTCTGTCGGAATAAAATGGCGATATCGCCCGCGTTTCCGGGTTTGTTGATTTTCTCAATATTTTTAGAGAACACCCATGGATGTGCAGATTGCATGATCAGCTTTTCAGCCGCAGGATTTAATTTGACGGCCAAGCGTTGAACTTGGATATTTGGAAGATCATAGTGAAACATATAAAAGGGAAAAACATACAAATTTAGCCTTTTAAGCAGGATTCATCCAACTCCGAAGACAATAATTAAATGTGCAATTGACAGATTGTTTTTTCTATCTCCGTTAAAACGGCAAGCTAATAGATTCTGGATCAACAAAATCCTTGGTATATGGATTTTCAAGAAAACTCAGTCTCGGTCTTTGAGGAGGAAGAATATGATCTTTTTCAATGCCGTAAACCTGCCAGTAATTGGAGAGCAATTGAGCATAGACATCCTCATCCCAGTGCCCGAAATGCGGTGGCTTGCCCGCCTCATCAACTTCTATGGTAATCCTATCGTCAAGATTCTCTATTTTATATTCTGGTGAATATTGCATGATATAATCGGTGTAATGAAATCTTGCGTACAATTCTTCAAATTGGACGGGATGTAAAACGTGACCTTCAATTTTATCGAGGACTTCCTTCTGATTTTCACCGATGACCCCATTATCCTGTAAGCATGCAATAAAACCAAAACCATTCACACCAAAAGAGAACATTAAATTGATGGCATCATCGCGATAGCTGAAAATATCGGCAGAATACTTGAGTGGAAATACGACAATGGTCCACGGTTTTTTACCAACAAAAGATATCGGTTCAATTATAGATTGGAGCATAAGATGAAATTCGCTAAAACGCTTTCTGAGTACTGGTGACAATTGAAACTCCTCACCTTTCCTTAAAAGCACATCTCTCTCATAGACCATTTCGTAGTATAAGAGACCATAGACCATCCTTCCAGTCCATTGAAAAAGCAATTCTTCATCGAGTGCTGCCATGCCTTCATATCCTTTTTTATAGGCCTCCTGGATTTTCAGATCCAAGTCGTCAAAAGCTTTTTTTACTTCAGGAGAACACGGCAATTTGAGATCTTCATAATGATAAGACTTGGCCTTATCCATCATCTCCACGCGTTCATCACCAAATTTAAAATGGGCCATCAGCCATTCCGGGAAAACGGTCATTTTTTCATTGGTCAAGACTCCGGAAAGAAAGCAAAAATGTTCGTCGAAAATCAAATCCTGAAAAGGATTAAAAAGCATTTGGGACATAGATAGTCAGAAAATTAAGGTTTTTTAAGTCTTGCAAAGTTAGCCATAAACTATTGTTTCCGTAATAGATTTTCATCGAAAATTGTATCAAAAATAAAGTCAAGGAACAAATTTAAAAAACTATGTTTAAGATAAAATCGGAATATCTTAATGGATTAACTAATTTTGCAAATTAGATAACAAGTCGTATCTGAGGAGCAATTTTATTCTTTTATATTATTTCTTTGTGAACAAAATTATTTTAGAAAACAAATGAGCTTTCACACCATCATTTCAGAATTTAGAACAAAGCTAGCGAGTCCAGAAACCCAGTCCAGAATTACACCAACGTATATTGACCAGTTTTATAATAAGCTAAACGGCCTTAAGTTTCTGTTTTTCAAAAAATACTACAAAAAATATATTGATAACCTCAATCGGCTGAAACCGGATCCGGAAGACCCAAACCCCGATTGGGCACTTTTACAGGTTGCCATTGCAGAAAGTGAATACAAGCCCACCAGGCCATTCGACATATTGATACATCGTATTAAGTATGACTATGCACTGACCTCAAAATTTTTTATTGCTTACCAGAAAAAGCAAAACTTGAAGAAACTAAATGCGCCGGTAAAAGCTATTAAAGAAGAGACCAAGCCAAAAGCAGAAAAGGAATGGATAAGGGTGCCGATTCCGCGGAGCAGACCAAAGTCATAAGAAAGCCATTAAAATAGTGCTTTTAAAAAAATTCAACGATCCGAAACTATTCTGAAAAGCACAAAACGGTTATTTCACCAAAATGTCTGTTACCTTAATAAAATCGAAAAACTATACTTTCAGTTCCTCGACTTCACTCAGGCAGAGTTTGAATTGGCCATAAAATACTGATTACTTCAGGTCATTAGATGTCATTTCGAAATTGAACCAAACTCTTGGTATTAAAGGGCAACAACGTCATAGGTTTTGAAACACATCATCCCAACTTTCGATCAATATACAAGGAATTCGGACAATTTCCCCTTAAAAAACATTGCTCATTTCTTTTCTTTGTATTACATTTAGTTTATGACAGAAGTTGATATAGAAAAGGAAAATGCTGCTATTGCAAAAGCCTACAAAGAGTTGCTTAAAGTAAGCTACCAAACCCTTACCGTTGCTGATAAAAAATTGATAAGGCAGGCCTTTGATGTGGCTGTTGATGCCCATAAAAATCAACGCCGGAAATCAGGCGAAGCTTATATCTTTCACCCTATTGCAGTGGCAAAAATAGTGGCTCAGGAAATTGGACTGGATGCGACATGTATTGCTGCGGCGCTACTCCATGACGTTGTTGAGGATAACCCAGATTATACCCTCTCTGATATAGAAGAAAAATTTGGCAAGACCGTAGCCCGAATAGTGGATGGATTGACCAAAATTTCATCGTTGAGCAAAGAAGCCGATGTTTCAACCCAAGCAGAAAACTTCAGAAAGATGTTGTTGACGCTCAACGATGATGTACGGGTGATCATCATCAAAATTGCCGACCGACTTCACAACATGCAAACCATGGATTCCATGCGTTCAGACAAACAGGAGAAAATTGCCTCAGAGACCTTGTATATTTATGCACCTCTTGCCCATAGGATTGGACTTTACAATATAAAAAGTGAGCTCGAGGATTTAGGTCTTAAATACACCGAACCTGAGGTATATAATGAGATTCACAATAAAATCAAAGAAAGTAAGGAGGAGCAAGACGCCTATATCAAAGCATTTGCAAAGGTGATACAAGACTCATTGGACAAGGAAGGTCTGAATTACGATATTAAAGGACGTCCAAAGTCCATCTACTCCATCCGAAGAAAAATGCTCAAGCAAGGAGTTTCCTTTGATGAAGTGTATGATAAATTTGCGGTCAGGATCATCTATAAATCGGATTTTGCGAATGAAAAATTTCTCGCTTGGAAAATCTATTCCATTGTAACGGATCATTTTATCCCGAACCCCATCCGACTGCGAGATTGGATTTCTTCACCTAAATCGACAGGATATGAAGCGTTGCACATTACGGTAATGGGGCCAAAAGGACGCTGGGTGGAAGTTCAGATACGAAGTGAGCGTATGAACGAAATCGCAGAAAAAGGCTACGCCGCACATTACAAATATAAAGAGGGACATGCCGAAGATGCTTTGGACACCTGGATTGACAAACTTCAGGAAGCATTGGAAAGCAACGAAACGAATGCGGTCGATTTTGTAGAACAATTTAAGCTCAACCTCTACTCAAAAGAAATTTATGTGTTCACTCCAAAAGGAGAATTGAAATCGCTCCCTAAAGGTGCCACTCCGTTGGATTTTGCGTTTAGTATCCATACTGAAATTGGCATGAAAACGAGAGGGGCAAAAGTCAATGGGAAACTGGTGCCGCTAAGTCATGAGCTGCAAAGTGGCGATCAAGTAGAAATACTGACTTCAGAAAACATTAAACCCAACAGCAATTGGTTGGATTATGCCACTACCGCCAGAGCAAGAAGCAAAATCAAATCGTCCTTAAAAGACGAAAAGAAAGAAGTGGCTGTAGAAGGCAAAGAAATTTTGAGACGAAAACTAAAACAGCTTAAAATTAATTTGAACGAAAAATCCATCAATGAGATGGTGGTCTTCTTCAAGCTAAAAACAAGTTTGGATTTGTTTTATAGAGTGGGTATAGGATCTATTGACAATACCATGCTGAAAGATTTTGCCTCGTCAAGAAGCAATGCTTTTATGAGCTATATCAAAAGCAAGATCCGCAAACCAACGGTGATCCAAAATATTGATAAAGATGAGATTACGGCCAATTATGACAGTTTGGTGTTTGGCAAGGAGGAAGAAAAACTGGACTATAAGCTTTCTGCCTGCTGTAATCCAATCCCTGGAGATGATGTTTTTGGATTTCTAACAATCAACGAAGGTATTAAGGTCCATAAAAAGAACTGTCCAAATGCGTTGAGCCTTCAATCCAACTACGCCTACAGAATCATGCAAGCCAAATGGATTGATTCTTCGCAACAGGAGTTTGCAGCCCAGATTACATTGTCAGGAATTGATAATTTGGGCTTGGTAAACAACATCACCAAGGTCATTTCATCCAATATGCACGTCAACATGAAAAGTATTAGTTTTCAAAGTGATGACGGTGTTTTTTCAGGTAAAATCAATGTCGTGGTCAAAAATAACACCATGTTGAAAAAACTGATGGAGAATCTAAAAAAAATTAACGGGATTGATAAGGTTTTAAGAGTTTAAAAGGTGTAAATTTGCCCCGAAGTTTGGGCATTAATTATGAGTCAAAATACAAAACATAGCAATCAGGAAATAGTTAAGAACGTGTTCACCACATTCCTAGAGGGAAAGGGTCACAGAAAAACACCAGAGCGCTATGCCATACTACAGGAAATTTACGATAATGAAGAGCATTTCGACATAGAATCACTCTATATCAAAATGAAAAACAAAAATTATCGGGTGAGTCGTGCTACGCTTTATAATACCATCGAATTGCTTTTGGAATGTGGTTTGGTGCGTAAACATCAGTTTGGGCAGAATCAGGCACACTATGAGAAGTCTTATTTTGATAAACAACATGATCATGTCATTCTAACGGACACTGGAGAAGTCTATGAGTTTTGCGACCCTAGAATCCAATCCATCAAAAAAACGATAGAAGAGGTTTTTGATATCTCCATCACCAACCATTCCCTATACTTTTACGGAACAAAAAACGAACCACCTAAAGAATCTTAAAAATGGCAGTAGATTTACTACTAGGATTACAATGGGGTGACGAAGGCAAAGGAAAAATTGTCGATGTACTCACCTCAAAATACGATATTATTGCGCGCTTTCAAGGAGGCCCAAACGCAGGACACACATTGGTATTTAATGGTAAAAAACATGTTCTGCACACCATTCCATCAGGAATATTTCACGAAAACACGGTCAATTTAGTAGGTAACGGTGTTGTGATTGATCCTGTTATTTTCAATAAAGAACTGGATAAACTTGAAGAGCAACAAGTGGATTATCGAAAATCCTTGTTGATATCGCGTAAGGCCCACATTATCCTTCCAACGCATCGTTTGCTTGATGCGGCAAGTGAAGCCTCCAAAGGTAAAGCCAAAATTGGCTCCACACTTAAAGGAATTGGCCCAACCTACATGGATAAAACCGGTAGAAACGGGATTAGAGTTGGAGATATTGAATTGGCCGATTGGAAAAAGAAATATCGCGCCTTGGCCGATAAGCATGAAGCCATGATTGCGTTTTACAATGTGGACGTACAGTATAACCTGAAAGAAATGGAGCATGAGTTCTTCAAATCCATCGAAGTATTGAAAACCTTGACCTTTATAGACTCTGAGGAATACCTGCACCAAGCCCATAAGGAAGGAAAAACTATTTTGGCAGAAGGCGCCCAAGGTTCTTTATTGGATATCGATTTTGGAACCTATCCTTTTGTTACCTCTTCCAACACAACGGCCGCAGGAGCCTGTACAGGTTTAGGGATCGCACCTAATAAAATTGGTGAGGTCTTTGGTATTTTTAAAGCCTATACCACACGAGTAGGATCAGGACCCTTCCCAACTGAATTGTTTGATGAAATTGGTGAAACCATGGGCCGCGTGGGCAATGAATTTGGTGCTACAACAGGGCGCTCACGTCGGTGTGGCTGGTTAGATCTGGTTGCCTTGCGCTATGCGTGTCAAGTGAATGGCGTCACCAAGTTAATAATGATGAAGGGCGATGTGCTTTCAGGATTCAAAACCTTAAAAGTATGCACCGCATATAATTACAAAGGTGACATCATACACCATTTACCATACAATATAGAATCAGAGAACGTAACGCCAATCTATACTGATTTTAAGGGCTGGAACGAAGATTTGACTGAAATGACTGATGCTTCCGACATGCCACAGCCGTTATTGGAGTATATCGAGTTTTTAGAAAAAGAACTTGAAATTCCAATCACCATTGTTTCTGTGGGCCCAGATAGAAAGCAGACGATTATACGCTAAGTTTCATGAACCTGCCCGTATTTACGGGTGGGTTTCATATAATTCTACGGATTAAGACCTAATCATAATAGCGAAAGAGGCTATCAAATGGAAATCACGGCATTCGTAAAATTGGAGCCTAAAAATTATTGATACGTAACATTTATGTACTTAAATTAATGTTAACGTAAAATTATGCTTAATATAAAGAGTTACTTTTGAAAATCATCTGTTACGCATTGAGAGCATTATCTATTTTTTTCATTTTATTTTTTTGCTTAGGTTTTTCTGCGGTTGCGCAAACTGAAAAACTCAAGAAAATCCGTGTTGAATATTCAGGTTTTGTCGATTCCGACAGCCTTAGAGGTCCTGGGGTCTCCGTTTTCACAAGAGATAATACCCAACAGGTCCACTTTACCCATGAAGGCATTAATTTATGGTGTGATCAGGCCGTGTATTATGAGAAGGAAGATTTTATTGAAGCCTATAGCAATGTGGTCATGATACAAGGCGATACCATAAACATGAGTGCCAAGTACGCTGAATATAGCGGTAAAACCCAATTGGCGTTTGCGAGTGGCGATGTAGTGCTGACGGAACCAAAATCGGTTTTGACTACAGACACACTCTATTTTGACCGAATCAAGCAGCAGGCCTTTTACCAAAGCAAAGGCAAAGTAGTCAGAGATACCTCCGGAACCATTACCAGTCAAATTGGTCGCTATTATATGAACAGCAAAAAATACCAATTTGTAAAGAATGTGGTTTTGGTCAATCCAGAATACACTTTAAATACCGAACATCTCGACTTTTATACTGAAACAGGTCATGCGTATCTTTATGGCCCTACCACCATTGTCGGCGAATCCAACACCATTTATGCTGAACGCGGGTTTTATGATACCAATAATGACACGGGCTATTTTGTTAAAAATTCGAAAATCAATTATGAAAATCGGGTTTTTGAAGGAGATAGCATGTATTTCGATAGAAAAATCAACTTTGCCTCTGCAACCAACAATATTAAGGTCACAGACACTATTAACAACAGTTTGGTACGTGGGCATTATGCAGAAGTGTGGCGTGCAAAAGACTCGGTTTTCATCACTAAACGTGCTTTGGCCATAACCGTTCAGGAAAACGATTCCATTTATATGCATAGTGATACTATAATGGTCACCGGAAAACCGGAACATCGCATCACAAGAGCCTATTACAATGCTAAAATATTTAAAAGCGATTTAAGTGGGAAAGCAGATTCCATTCATGCCGACCATAAGTCTGGATTGACGCAACTAATCAATTTGGCACGCTTTTCCACTACTGATGCCTTTACCGTTAAACGGAGGCCTATTCTTTGGAATCTGGACAATCAGATGACGGGTGATACCATCCATCTTATTTCAAATCCCAAAACTGAACAACTGGACTCGCTCTTGGTGTTTGATAATGCCTTTTTGATCAGTAAGGACACTCTTAATGCTGGATATAATCAAATCAAGGGACAGCGGTTGATCGGATTGTTTAAGGACAACGATCTTTATAATGTGGATATCATCAAAAATGCCGAAGTCATTAATTATTCAAGAGATGACAATCAGGAATTGATAGGGATCAACAAATCAAAATCAGGAAAAATCAATCTTAAAATTGAGGACGAATATAAAATTATCACGCTCATTGATCAAATAGATGGCGAGATTTGGCCAGAATCGCTATTTCCAGAAAACGCAAGAAAATTGCGAGGTTTTGACTGGCGAGAAGAAGAGCGTCCAAAAAGTGTTGACGATTTATTTAAAGACGATCCACCGTTGGTATTACCCATAATCAAAGGTTTAGACGATTATATTCCTCAAGAAGATTTCTTTGACGACGCTTTATTACAGCGTGTGGAAGACGCAAAACCTAAGGACGCCAAGAAAGAGGACGAACAGAAAGCGTCGCGTAACATCCCACAAGCTGTGATTAAAAAAGCAGATTCGTCAAAAGTAAAGACTTTGCAAAAACCCAGGAAAGAAGATAATTGACATGACAAGTGATTTTTTAGCTTACCAAGCCCAGACCACACCACATCCTTTAGCCATGGAAGTCTCACATGCTGAAGGCTGTTATGTTTATGACACCAATAATAAAGCTCATCTCGATTTTGTAGCAGGAGTTTCGGCATGCAGTTTAGGACATCGGCATCCAAAAGTTGTGCAGGCCATCAAAGACCAATTGGACAAATACATGCACGTCATGGTCTATGGGGAATACATCCAGGAACCTTCAGTAGAACTTGCCAAGCTATTGGCCGAACATTTGCCAAAATCCTTAGATTGTACCTACCTTGTCAATTCTGGCACCGAAGCCATTGAAGGCGCTTTAAAACTAGCACGTCGTGCCACTGGCAGAAGTCAGATTATCGCAGCACATCATGCCTATCACGGCAATACCATGGGGTCCATGAGTGTCATGGGTTACGAAGAACGTAAACAGGCCTTCAGACCTTTAATACCAGATGTTGACTTTATCCACTTCAACAATAAAGAAGATTTAAATCAGATCACACCAAAAACAGCCGCTGTGATCTTAGAAACCATTCAAGGTGGTGCAGGCTTTATTGAACCTTATGATAACTACTTGACTAAAGTTCGAACCCGCTGTGATGAAGTGGGGGCCTTGCTCATATTGGATGAAATACAACCAGGAATAGGACGTACCGGAAAGTTGTTTGGTTTTGAACACTACAATTGCATTCCAGATATTTTAGTCACCGGAAAAGGACTTGGGGGCGGCATGCCAATTGGCGCGTTTACTTCATCCAAAGCCATGATGCACACCTTGCAGGATGCTCCTAAACTGGGACATATTACGACCTTTGGCGGCCATCCGGTAATTGCTGCTGCTGCGCTAGCCACTGTAAAAGAAATTACGGAAAGCAATTTAATGGCTGAAGCTTTAAAAAAAGAGCAGCTCTTCAGAAAACTATTGGTACATCCGTTGATTACCGATATTAGAGGCCGTGGTCTCATGTTAGCGGCGATGACACCATCAGCAGAGATAACAAATCAAGTCATTTTGAAAGCGCAAAATAGAGGTTTAATCCTGTTTTGGTTACTTTTTGAGCCAAAAGCGATTCGGTTAACCCCACCGTTAACCATTACAAATACCGAAATCATCGAGGGCTGTCAGCATATCATCTCTATTTTGGATGAAATTTCATAATAAATGCTTAAGTTTGCAGCAATCATAACTTACTGTTAACCAATTAACAACCCAAACTATTGAGGATGTTACGCTGGCAATGTTAACTAATTTGTTGAAAACATTCGCCTTAATTATCCCTTTTCTCTCAGGATAACGTTACATTTATTTGAACGAACAATACAAAGTGCTTATGGAGTTTAGTCAATATGACGACGACAATAATTATTCGCTGACCAAGTTTGAATCCATGCTAAAAACAAATAACGTGTTGTTTTTTGATTCAGGCGAGTTTGAAAATATCATTCAGTTCTATTTTGAAAACGGCAAAATTGCACTCGCAAAGAAAGCTGTCAAATTAGGCTTGGAGCAGCACCCGTCATCCATAACCCTCAGACTTTTTCAAGTTGAAATTTATATTCTAGAAGACAAGTTGCCCCAGGCAGAAAAGCTTTTGGATGCACTCCATGTTCTAGAACCTTCCAATGAGGAAATCTATATTCAAAAGGCCAGTGTCCTATCAAAACGCGATGAACACCAAAAAGCTATTGATACGCTGAAAATCGCTTTAAAACTAATAGATTCGGAAGAAGACGAAGCTGATTTGCATGCTTTAATTGGCATGGAATACCTCTTTATGGATCAATTTGACAATGCCAAATCCCATTTTATAAAATGTTTGGAGTTGGATATGGAAGATTATTCTGCGCTTTATAATATTATCTATTGTTTTGAATTTTTAGACCTACACGATGAAGCCATTGATTTTTTAAACCGCTATTTGGATAAGAATCCTTATTGCGAAGTAGCTTGGCATCAATTGGGCAGGCAGTATTTCACTTTAAAAGATTATAAAAAGGCGTTGACGGCCTTTGATTTCGCCATTATTTCTGACGACACCTTTGTAGGCGCCTATCTTGAAAAGGGGAAAGTATTGGAAAAGATGAAGAAGTATAACGAGGCCATTGAAAATTACAACATGACCTTGGCACTTGATGAGCCCACTTCCTTTGCTTTATTGAGAATTGGAAATTGTTATGAGAAATTGCATTCTGATGATTTAGCCGTTCAATACTACTTTAAAACGGTCCACGAAGATCCGTTATTAGACAAAGGATGGATCGCCATTACCAAGTTTTACAATAGAAAGAAAAATTACCACAAAGCACTTTACTATATCAACAAAGCCATTAATATTGATGACGACAACGTCAGGTATTGGAAACTGTACGCCCAAATCAACCACCGTTTGAACTTTATTGAAGAAGCAGAACGCGGCTATAAAAAAACGTTGGATCTTGGTAATTACGAATTGGACACTTGGCTCGCAAGGGCTGATGTGCTTATTAAATTAGGTGAATATGAAGCAGCAGCACTCAACCTCATTCAAGCTGCTGAATTTTATCCTGAAACTGCAGAGATTGAATACCGATTGGCCGGAATTTATTTCACTCTTTTGGAAAATGAAAAAGCCCAATACCACCTCAAAAACGGGTGGCTTCTCAATTCAGAATTCTCCTTTATTTTAGAGGAATTGTTCCCGATGATTGCAAAACATCAAATGGTGCTCAATATTATTTCAAATTCCAAAAAAACCTCCAAGTAAAATTATATATCTTTACGCTTCTCATATGATCGATTAAAGATGCAAAGACGCTTATCAGATTACCTATTCATTTCACTTAAAGGAGTAGCAATGGGAGCAGCAGACGCTGTTCCGGGGGTCTCAGGCGGCACCATCGCCTTTATTTCCGGTATTTATGAAGAATTAATAACCACTATTAGTGGCGTCAATTTGAGCCTATTGACCACGCTTAGAAAGAGTGGGTTTTCTGCATTTTGGAAGCAGCTTAATGGAAATTTCTTAGTAGCCCTGCTCACAGGCATCCTGATCAGTTTTGTCTCTTTTATGCGACTTGCCAAATATTTGATTGAGGAGCATCCCATATTGATATGGTCGTTTTTTTTCGGACTCATTGTAGCCAGTATCTTCTTTGTAGGAAAACAGATTAAAACGTGGAACTTAGGTACCATCGTCTCGCTTATTCTTGGAACATTGGCGGCGTATTATATCACCACTTTATCTTCAATGGCCAATAACGACAGTACTCTATTTTTGTTTTTTGCCGGGGCTATCGCAATATGCGCCATGATTTTACCTGGAATCTCTGGATCTTTCATCCTGGTCATTCTAGGGGCCTACAAAACATTAAGTGATGCCCTTCACGATTTTGATTTTAAAAGAATCGCCATTTTTGCAGTTGGGGCATTGATTGGGTTATTAAGTTTCAGTCGCGTTTTAAAATGGTTGTTCAAACACTATAAAAACACCACTTTAGCTGTGTTGACCGGTTTTATTTTCGGTTCACTCAACAAAATATGGCCCTGGAAAGAGACATTGACTGTTTTGGAAAAATCTACTGGGCAGACCATTCCGGTTTCGCAAATCACTGATTATGGTACGATTGAAGTCTATCAACGACAAATCAATAACTTTGAGTCCTTCAAGATGGTTTCAGAAAAAAGTGTCTTGCCATTTCATTATTCGGAAATCAATAACACAATTGATCCACAGATAGGCTTGGCAGTAGGCCTTATGGTCGTAGGATTTTTAACGATTTTCATACTTGAGAGAATAGGCACCAAAACTTCATAAATGCAGAGCACCAGAACTTATAAAGATAAGCTTTTCCTGTTCATCAAGGGCTTGGCCATGGGAGCGGCCAACAAGGTTCCCGGAGTTTCTGGTGGGGTCGTTGCCTTTGTGGCTGGGTTTTATGAAGAATTTATCTATTCACTCCAAAAGATAAACAAAACCGCGTTCAAACTCCTATTTAATGGACGGTTCAAAAGCTTTTTTCACTACATCAACGGACGTTTTTTGGGATTGCTCTTTTTAGGTATGGTGGTGAGCTATTTTAGTGTTTCAAAAATTCTGGATTATTTTCTTGTCCATTCTGAACTGTATGTATGGAGCCTGTTCTTTGGCATGATCATCGGCTCCATTTACTATATCAACAAAGATTTTAACGACTGGAATTACCAAACCTTAATCTCCCTTGCCATCGGTATTATTTTGGGCGTGGCCATCAGTTTTTTGGATCCTGCGAAAGAAAACGATAACCTTTTTTTCGTATTTTTCTGTGGTATCATTAGTGTATCGGGGATGACTTTGCCTGGTTTCTCTGGGTCTTTTATCCTGATCTTATTGGGTAATTATGTTTTATTGCTGGTCGATTCTGTCAATGCGCTTTCCGACACCTTTTACGAGATCATTGTAGGCGATTTAAGTGTATTTCAGAATTCTGAGAGAATTAGAATGCTCAAGGTATTGGTTGTTTTTACGTTGGGCTCAGTTACCGGGTTGGTTACCTTTTCACACATGCTCAGTTATATTCTTAAGCACTACAAAAGTATTACCATAGCTTCCATTATTGGTTTTATTGTTGGTTCTTTGGGAGTGGTTTGGCCATGGAAAGAAACTATTTATAGGATGACGGACGAGGGTGGATTTATCTATGACTCAACTGGCAAGAAAGTGGTTTTAAATTATGAACGATTTATTCCGCAGCTAAACACTGAAACCTATTTGGCAATTATATATATTGCCGTCGGAATTGCCATTGTTTTAGGGCTGGAATGGTATGGAAAAAAAACAAGAAAAATAAATGTCTAGATTCGGTCTGGTTGGTAAGAATATCGCATATTCATTTTCAAAAGCTCATTTTACTACGAAGTTTGAAAATGAGAATCTACCTTATTCCTATGAGAACTTTGATATCAAAAATATCTCCCAATTTCCAAAAATCCTTCATGAAAACCATGATATTTTGGGACTTAATGTCACCATTCCTTATAAAGAACAGGTGATCCCCTATTTGGATGGACTTCATAAAACAGCCTCCGAAATTGGTGCAGTCAACACCATAAAGTTTTATCCTTCAGGAAAGACAAAAGGTTTCAATACGGATTACTACGGATTTATGAAATCCATCAAGCCGTTTCTGAAACCACATCATACCCATGCCTTAATCTTGGGTACCGGAGGAGCGTCGAAAGCTATTGCCTATGCCTTAAAAAAACTACATATCAATTTTGATTATGTGTCGAGAAGTCCAAACCCTAAGGCCAAGTTTCTATATTCTAATTTAACGGAGGATATTATAAAAAACCATCAGATCATTATCAACTGTACACCTATTGGTACCCACCCGAATGTCAATGTTTGTCCAGACATCCCGTACGATGGAATTAACGATGAACACCTACTTTTCGATTTGATCTACAATCCTATTCTAACCAAATTCTTGATGTGTGGTGAAATACAAGGTGCCACCATCTGCAACGGTTCTAAGATGTTGGAATACCAGGCCGAAAAAGCTTGGGAGATCTGGACCAAATAACCAAAATATCCTAAAATTAGCTTTCTCTTTTGTAATCTAAGGTGTTGTTAGTATATTTACTTGCTTACAATAGCAAGAAATTTAATCATTATGACAATGTCAGAGAAAGATAACCTGCAAAATGCAGATGGAAATGAAATTTTAAAAAAAGAGGTCATTTCACCTGAAGAACCAGTTGCAAATGACCAAAGCTTACCAAGCGACGATATCACTACAACCCAAAATACTGAATCATCAGTTACACAAGAGGATAGTGACGACAAGCTTGAGCAGACAGCTCCTGAAACAACAGAACCTGAAGCTATTACCAAAACACCTTCTACCGAATCGAATGATGCTGAAACTGAAAAAACCAGTTCAGAAGAAATCCCAGCAAAGAAGAAGGATGCCTATGTAGAAGAAATTGAAGAATCCAACGCTGAAGATGCTGAGGATGACAGCAATGTTGAGCGTCACAATTTGGAGGAGAAAGATTATCATTCCATGTCGATGGAACAATTGGCAGACGAATTTGAAAGTTTGATGAAAAACAAAAAGATTCAAACTATCAAATCACATGTTGAAGAGATCAGAACAGAATTTAACTCTAAGTTTTCAGAAATACTTGAGGAAAAGAAAGATGATTTTTTAAGTGAGGGTGGTGATGAGATTGACTTCTTCTATACCAGTCCGATTAAAAAACGTTTCAATTCCATTTACAACGATTATAGGAATAAACTGAATGCTTATTATAAGACTCTTGAGACCAATCTGAAATCCAATTTAGAGAATAGGTTACGCATTATTGAAGACATCAAAGGGCTTCTCAATGTAGAAGAGAATATCAATACCACCTATAAACATTTTAAGGACTTACAGGAAGAATGGCGAAATGCAGGGCCAATTCCAAGGGACAAGTACAATAATGCTTGGAATACTTACCACCATCATGTGGAGATTTTCTATGACTTTCTGCACCTCAATCGCGATTTACGCGACATGGATTTCAAACATAATCTTGAGCAAAAACTTAAAATCATAGAGCGCGCCGAAGAATTGGCTAAAGATGACAATTCCAATAGAGCATTCAGAGAATTACAGGTGCTTCACAAAATGTGGAAAGAAGATTTAGGGCCTGTTGACAAAGAACACAGAGAAGCTATTTGGGAGCGTTTTAGTAATGCTACTAAAATTATTCACGATAAACGGCAAGCGTATTATGCCGATGTTGACAAAGCGCATGAAGCCAATCTTCAAAAGAAGGAAGCCATCATTGCTAAAATTGAAGAAGTAGCCAAAGATGAAGTAAGCTCACATCAGGCATGGCAAAATAAAATTAAGGTGATTGAAGGCCTGCGTACTGAGTTTTTTAACGCTGGTAAAGTACCAATTAAAGTCAATGAAGCTACTTGGGCTAAATTTAAAAGTGCAGTAAGGTCTTTCAATAAAAAGAAAAACACATTTTATAAAAACCTGAAAAAAGACCAGTACACTAACTTACAAAAGAAATTGGAGCTGATTAAAATAGCTGAGGACAATAAAGATAGTGACGACTTTGAAACTGTCACTCCGTTGATGAAAAAAATCCAAAGCGATTGGAAACATATTGGACATGTGCCGAGAAAAGACAGCGACAAAATCTGGAAGCGTTTTAAGGCGGCTTGTAACCATTATTTTGACAAGGTCAATGCTGAACGCAATGCTGCCAACAAAGATCAAGTAGACGCATTTGAAAAGAAAACAAAACTTCTTGATGAGTTAAAAGACTTGAAATTAAGTGGTGAGCCAGAACAAGATCTTGAGACCATCAAACAAAAAACCGAAGAGTGGAATGCCTTAGGTCAAGTGCCACAAAACAAGCGTTTCATTGAAAATAAATTCAGCAAAACCGTAGATGGTCTGTTCAATAATTTAAAGCTGGACAAGTCTGAGGTTGAAATGATCAAATTTGAAAACAAACTAGAACATCTTTCGCAACCAGATGATACCAGACTGTTGGACAACGAACACCACTTTATCCGTAAAAAAATAGACGAAGTGAAAGGTGAACTCAATCAGCTTGAAAACAATCTGCAATTCTTCTCGAATATAGATGAGAGCAATCCTTTGGTCAGAGATGTGTTGAAAAACATTGAAAACCATAAAGAAAACTTGGCAATGTGGGAAGAGAAGTTCAAAAAACTGAAGGAGTTGTATTAACAATATCGTTTTTATAGAGAAAGAAAGTCCATTTTTCGTATTGAAAAATGGACTTTCCTTTTTGGTCCTTTCTGAAGGATAGAATTGTGTTCTTTGAGATTGTATTTCCCATCAAGACATGTGATTTTTTTAAAAGAACCTTATAATATAAACAGATTAAAATTCAAACAACTTGCTCAGAATCTAAAAATTGAATTGTTATCACAAGCATAAATTTTAATTACATTTGCACACCCTTTTGTTTATTGACCATATCACTTTGAAAAGTTACAATCATGTATAAAGTTAAATTTACCCCATACCGAGAAAGTTTAGGTAAAATAATGTTTCGACAGACCAAAGGTGGAAAAGGAATTTCCTCGGATGGACGTTATCAATTTTATATTGATGAAAAGATTGAAGAGCCAGATTTCTGGGTGGTTCAGGGCAAAGGAGTCAGAGGTTCTGAAAGCTGTAAGGTTGCACCGGAAAACACCATTTTATTGACAACAGAACCAAAATCGGTTCTTGTTTATCCCAAAGGATACATTAATCAATTTGGAACAATTTGTTCCTGCCAAGAAGACACAAAACATAAAAATTTAAAATTGGGCCCAGCTATTCTTCCGTGGTTCGTAGGTTTTAAAAAACGAAAAAATAATGAGGTTACCTACTCATTAACCTATGATGATTTAATGACTAATGAAACCCCAAAGAAAACCAAACTCATTTCTGTTATCACGAGTAATAAAGCATTTACAAAAGGTCATCTCGAAAGAATTGAATTTGTTGAAAAACTAAAGGCGTATTATGGAGATAAGTTGGATGTGTTTGGGCAAGGGTTTAATAGTTTTGAGGATAAATGGGACGTACTAGCCCCCTATAAATATCATATTGCGATTGAAAACTCATCGGAAAAGTATTATTGGACCGAAAAAATATCGGATTGCTTTTTGGCGGAGACTTTTCCTATTTATTATGGCTGTAAAAACCTTTCCGATTACTTTGATAAAGAATCATTTCAATCTATAGACATTCAAGATTTTGATGCTGCCGTTGCTATTATAGATAAGGTAATCAGTGAAGATACCTTCGAAAAAAGAAGGTCTCATCTAAAAGAGTCAAAGATGAAGGTTCTTACAGAATACAATATGTTTGACTATGTTGCTCATTTATGCGATCAGATGAATCCAGATCTACCAAAACAAACGGTAACAATCAATAAATGTAATTCATCAAAGGATTGGCGAAATTTATATAATTACGTGATTAAGCATTCATTATTTAAATGGAAGCAAAAATTAAAAGAAATGTTCAAAGGTAAGTCGGTATTATATAAGGAATAAGATTTGAGGGATCCTGTCAATAAGTAAAATACAAATTGGCCTAAAAATCAAATCCTACCTGTGAAAACAGGTAGGATTTTGACCCCTAACTAAACTAAATTTTTAACCTTAACTAATACCGCTTAAAATATAATTAAGATTACCTACTTATGATTATGAAACTTTAAGATAAGTTCCAATATACTATATATACGTAGTTGTTCCTTATTTGGATTACGAGATTGAAAAAAGATTATGCTTTTTTTGCTTCTTCCCAAAAGACATCCATTTCTGACAAGGTCAATTCAGACAAGGACTTATTGATTTCTATAGACTTAGCTTCTAAATATTGGAACCTTTTGATGAATTTTTTATTTGTCCTTTCCAGAGCATTTTCCGGATTTATTTTTAAGAATCGGGCATAATTGATGATGGAGAATAACACATCACCAAGTTCGCTCTCCATTTTGTCGGCATTTCCGTTGGCGACTTCAACTTTCAATTCGTTAAGCTCCTCTTCTACTTTCTCATAAACCTGTTCAGGACGTTCCCAATCAAACCCTACGCCGGCCACTTTATCTTGAATCCGATTGGCCTTAACCATTGCAGGTAAACTTTTAGGCACACCTTGCAATACACTGGTTTTACCCTTTTCCTTTAGTTTAATCTGCTCCCAATTACGTTTGACATCTTCTTCATTGGCTACCTTAACATCGCCATAAATATGTGGATGACGTTCAATCAGTTTATCGCTGATGCTGTGGCATACATCAGCAATATCAAAACTATTGGTTTCGCTACCAATGCGTGAATAAAAGACAATATGCAATAATACATCGCCCAGCTCCTTTTTGACCTCCATCAAATCATTCTCCAAAATGGCATCACCCAGCTCATATACTTCTTCAATGGTCAAATGTCTAAGACTTTCCATGGTTTGCTTCTTGTCCCACGGACATTGCTCACGCAATTCATCCATAATGGTTAAAAGTCGGTCAAAGGCTTGTAATTGTTCTTGTCTACGTGTCATAAAAATTGTTTTTCATCCAAAATTCAAAATTACGAAATTGATGATGGCAATGAAGGTTAATGTTCAGAATCTTATTAGTAGAATCAAGTACTTAGTATTAAGAATTAGGAGCCACCCGAACGTAGCTTTCACTACCTGAATGAATCCGTCCTTGCTAGCGTTTCAGAGGGATTGGGGATTAGGGATTAGGGATTAGGGATTAGAGATTTGTAAGAAATTTCTTTAATATTTATTGTGCTATTAGCTCCAAAAGCTTATCGTCAAATTGTCTTCAAAATAAAAACCCACAATATTCAAATAACATTGTGGGGTATGTTAAGGTATCAAGTCTTTATACTTAATACTTATATCTTAATACTTCTTAGGTTTTTCTCGCACTCGTGTTTTTGGTAGAACCACCTTTTTTGGAAGATGATGCTTTTGGCGCGACGTTTCTTACCGCAGCCGGATTGGCAGAAGTTTTGGCATGAGCTTCTTCTACTTTGGTGGCCACTGACTTATCTTCCTCCTCTTCATCTAAGGAAGATAACAAGTCATTCTTTTGTAATATATTATACCATTGGATCACCTTCTTGATGTCACTTGGATAGACGCGATCTTCATCATAATCTGGCAAGACATCAAAGAAGTATTCTTCAAGTTGATCCTTAGAATCTTTATGACTAATAGAAGTTTGTTTACCTTCTTCTTTATCACGCACTTTTTTAAAAACTTCGCGCAATGGTACTTCTTCAGTAAGCGTGTACATGGCTATTTCACTTAAAACACTCACATTGCTATGAATATTTACCGTTATCCGCTTATTGTCCAACAACGATTCTGCTACAAAACCGTTTCGTGTTTGGGTTATTATCTTATAGAGCCCTGGTTTTCCTGAAATGGATAAAATCTTGTCTAAACTCATAGTCGTTATATGCTTTTTTATTTTGAAGTTGACAAATATATACTTTTGCCTTAATGATTTTGTAAAATTAACGTTTCTTTTTCATGGATGGAAAACGCATCTTATAATCCACGCTAATGTTTCCTTTTGAAATATTAATCAATCTACTTTTAATAAGGCGCTTTTTTAAAGTAGAGAGCTTATCGGTAAATAATATGCCATCAATATGATCATATTCATGTTGAATGACTCGGGCTACAAGACCTTCAAATTCTTCAACATGTGTTTTGAAATTCTCATCTTGGTATTGGATCTTGATTTTCGGTTTTCTAAATACATCTTCCCTAACCTCTGGAATACTCAAACAGCCTTCGTTAAAGGCCCATTCATCTCCTGTTTCCTCAAGCACTTTAGCATTGATGAATATACGCTTAAAATCCTTTAATTGTGATTGCTCCTCTTTGGTCAAATCTTCATCATCGGCAAAAGGAGTCGTATCTATAACAAACAAACGGATTGGGAGTCCAATTTGTGGTGCCGCCAGACCAACGCCATAGGCGTCATACATGGTTTCAAACATATTATCAATGAGTTCCCTTAGATTGGGGTACTCTGCAGTAATGACTTCGCATTCCTTTCTTAATACGGGATCGCCATAGGCAATAATGGGTAAAATCATTGTTCTTTAAATTTACGACTGCAAAAATACAATTCTTATTAGAATTTTAGATGCTTAGGATAAAATTGTTAAAGCCCACTTATTGATTGTACAAATAACTTTGAAGAATGATGGTCGCACTAATTTCATCGACTAAGGCTTTGTTTTTACGTTGTCTTTTTTTAAGCCCACTATCAATCATGGTTTGAAATGCCATTTTTGAAGTGAAGCGTTCATCAACACGTTTAACGGGCATATCTGGAATAGATTTGGCAAGTTTTTTCAAAAAGGATTGGATGGACTCTTCACTTTCAGACACTTCATTGTTCATTTGTCTGGGTTCGCCGACAAGAAACAACTCTACATTTTCTTTAGAAATATAATCCTTCAAAAAAGGCAAAAGTTCCTTTGTGGCAACTGTGGTCAATCCGGAAGCGATGATTTGAAGTTCATCGGTTACCGCAATACCAGTGCGTTTTGTTCCGTAATCTATTGCTAAAATTCTTGCCATTGTAGCTCCCACGAAAGTGGAAATCCCATTTTTAAATTACTAATGCTGCAAAGTTACAGCAATTAAATGGGTGTGTGAAGAGTTATGATGTGTTTATGAGATTTTTTTAACAGAGATGTACCAGAAAACATCGAGCTTTGGAAGGAAAAATGTTCTCAGATATTTGTGAGAAATTATTCTAAATAACTCTGTTGTTTACCATATTTTCACCACTAAAAAGTGTTACGCAAAGTCACACAAAGGAGACACAAAGTTGCGTAAATCAAAGGTAAATAGCAGGGAGCTGGAAATCCGTGGCCAAAAAAACCAAAGGAGCTGCGTAGGAAAGACTTAAAGACTGAAATTAAGGTTCATTCTAAAAGCAAAATCATTTCAACGAGTAATTGGTAATCCTCTAGCCCATTTTAACCACCTCGTCTTCTGCCTCTTTTCTGATGAAGAAGCCACTACTCCTTAAAAAGGAGGAGAATTTTAATTTGGCGCCAATTTTTAAAATAGATCCAAAAAACCCGTGTAATGTCATTGGGTTCAATTCGCAAAAAATATGGATTACAATCGAATCCACAATTCGAGGCATCCGTGTAATCCGTGAAATCAATGTTTAAAACATTAGAGTAAATTGATGAAAATAGCACCCCAAAAGTATCAATGAAGTCGGTTACACATGAGGATCATCCTGAGTCTTCCGCGTCAATCAGCAAAATCTGTATCAAAAATTTAAAGTTCAATAAAGAAATTTTCCTAAATGAATTATACGTTTATCTTTGTGTAAATTTTAAATTAGACATGAAACAACTTCAACAAAATATAGAAAATGCTTGGGAAAATCGTGAATTGCTCAGCGATAAAGTCACCATAGAAAGTATCAGGAGTGTCATCGATCTATTAGATGAAGGCAGCTTAAGGGTCGCAGAACCTACAGCAAGTGGATGGCAAGTAAACGAATGGGTCAAAAAAGCGGTTGTACTTTATTTCCCTATCCAGAAAATGGAAACTTTTGAAGTGGGGATTTTTGAATATCATGATAAAATTCCTTTGAAACGCGGATATGCAGATAAAGGCATTCGTGTGGTCCCGCATGCCGTAGCGAGACATGGCGCCTATATTAGCAAAGGCACGATTTTAATGCCAAGTTATGTGAATATAGGGGCTTATGTAGATGAAGGGACTATGGTGGATACATGGGCCACAGTTGGCAGTTGTGCACAAATTGGTAAAAACGTTCATTTGTCTGGTGGCGTTGGTATTGGCGGTGTTTTAGAACCATTACAAGCCGCTCCTGTAATCATTGAAGACAATGCGTTTATAGGGAGTAGATGTATTGTGGTGGAAGGCGTCAGAGTTGAAACTGAAGCCGTTTTGGGCGCAAACGTGTGCCTGACCGCTTCAACAAGAATAATTGATGTTACTGGTGACAAACCTGTTGAAATGAAAGGTGTCGTCCCTGCCCGTTCTGTAGTGATTCCGGGAAGTTATGCTAAAGATTTTCCAGCAGGATCCTATCATGTTCCCTGTGCTTTGATAATTGGAAAACGTAAAGAAAGCACCAATAAAAAAACGTCATTGAATGATGCATTGCGCGAGTATGATGTAGCGGTATAATTAGAAGCGATAACCTTAGAACAAGATGGCTTGGCGAGGAACACAGAACAGGCTGATGTTTGAGACTTTGAAATAAAATATCCAAATCCTGTTTCGGATTATAGTTTCAATTCGCATATATTTATTGAGAGGAATCCTTATATAAAGAGGTGTGTTTTCATTACTCCGAAATAGAATTTAGCAAAAGAGGGCCCGATTGAGGTTTCTATAAGACCTTAATTCTTTTTAAAACAAATAAATATATGTCTTACAAGTTTCTAATTTATATCTCTTACAGCTATGCAGTTCCAATTGGCAATCCGTTAGAGAAAGAAATTCTTCGTACTGGAAATTCCGTTAAATGGTTTAGCGATACAGGTAATGGTAAAGAAGGTCTAAAAGATAATCCCTATTTACTTGATACCATTCAGGAAGTGGTTTCCTACGAACCGGATGTGGTTTTAGTAGCTACCGATGATGTTCCAGATTTTATTACCGGTTTAAAAGTTCAGATTTTCCACGGTTTTTTTGCGAAAAAAAGGCCTTTGAAAAATGGAAAGTTCTATCATTTCAGAATCCGGGGCTCTTATGATCTGTACTGTACACAAGGGCCAAGTACAACTAGTGAATTTACCAGACTTGCAAATCAATTAAAATATTTTGAGGTTATTGAGACAGGATGGAGCAAGGTAGACCCCATGTTTCCCTTAGAAGAAAAGCAAAATATTTTGCCCGACTCCAACTCTCAGCTTCCAACCATCATGATAGCTTCAACATTTACTGAGCGCTTGAGCCTGGCCTATGATGATAAGGTTTTTGAGGAGATAAAAAGGCTTTCAAAATCAAATGCCTATAAATTCATTATGGTTTTACATCCCAAATTGCCCTTATATATCTTTAGAAAATGGCAGTCCTTGACCAACGATAATTTTACGTTTTACGATACTACGGACTTAACGCCCTTATTTTTTAAAGCAGATATACTTTTTGCCGATACTACATCGGCAATTCAAGAGTTTGTGCTTCAAAAAAAGCCTGTTGTTACTTTTAAGCATAAAGTCTACGAGGATTTTTTAATTGATATCGATAATGTCAATGCAATTGAAACAGCTTTTGAAAAAGCTTTAAATCCATCCGAAGAACTGATGGAAAAAATAGAAGCCTACATCCTAAATCTTCATCCATATTTTGATGGCAAATCGAGCCAGCGTGTTATTGAGGCCTGTATTGAATTTTTGCATAAAGATAAAAGTCACCTTAAAAACAAACCGTTCAACCTACTCCGAAAATATAAAATAAGAAAACGCTTGGGGTATTTCACATTTAAAAGCTTCAATAGACCATATACCATGAAAAAACAACAAAACACCTAGTATTAAATACAAACCAAAACACCTTATTTGTTGAGATTATTTTGAAGTATCTATTCGAAATTGCACGAGCTTGATTATACTTTTAGAAAAAGATTGAGTAACCCGATTTCGTTAAAGATTGCTACATGTTATTAAGATGAGATCCTTCATAAATGCAATTATCGTCAATAATCATCGCACACTCAGCTAATCGTCTCTCTTCAACAATTCACTCTAATTAATCCTAAGGACTAAAAAATCACGTCCACTTAATATTTCCACCGAAATTTGAGAACATAATCAATACGTCCTGTTGCTGCATTTTTACTATATACATGAGTAATGATCAATAGCAAAGCGTTCAACTAAAGGCAGCCTCATTGATATTAGTGATGTAATATCAAATTTCAGGGGTGGGATCAATTTACCCATTACTTAATAGAGGCCTAAAGGTTGCATTCCATAACGCAAAAACCCTATTTTTGCATTTAAATTAAATTTGATCAAATCCAACTCTTCGCATGCATAAACTTACTGCTATTATTCCTACCGGCAACGAGATTCACAATATTGACGCGGTCATAGCATCTATTGATTTTGCCGATGAAATTCTCGTTGTAGACAGCTTTAGCACCGATGGTACTTTTGAAAAGGCACAGGAATTGGCCACTAAAGTAATTAGAAGAGAATATGAATATTCTGCTTCACAAAAAAACTGGGCTATTCCTCAGGCGACGCATGAATGGATCTTGTTAGTCGATGCTGATGAACGTGTGACTCCTGAGTTGAAAATAGAAATATTAGAAATTCTAAAGGATCCAGATCCGAATATCGTAGCCTATAAAATTGGGAGAATCAATCATTTTATGGGTGAACGTGTCCAATATAGCGGTTGGCGCAATGATAAGGTCACTCGATTATTTAAACGTGATTTTTGTATCTACGAAGATAAGCATGTGCATGCAGAGATCATTGCAAATGGTGAAACTGCAACTTTAAAAAATAAATTCCTGCATTACAGTTATACCACCCTTGACAAATACATAGAAAAAATGAACAGGTACGCCACATGGCAAGCCAAGGATTATGATCCAAAAACTGGGCCTTTAACACCTTATCATTTTGTACTCAAGCCCTTTTGGGGGTTTTTCAAACATTATATCGTACAAAGTGGTTTTCGAGATGGGGTGGTAGGTTTAACTATAGGTTATATGCAAGGCTATGTCGTTTTTATGCGCTATGTTAAATTGTGGCTCTTAAGAAGAAATAGGGAATGATTTTTTTGACCCAAGAAACTGGTAGTGGACGGTTGGTGAGTTATGAGTTATGAGTTATGAGTTATGAGTTATGAGTTATGAAAGTTGAATATTGTAGAATTTAAAAAAAATGACAGATCAGAGTGATTTCGAACTTCAGTTTCATTTTCAAGTTCAAGTTCAAGTTCAAGTTCAAGTTCAAATTATAAAATATGCAAAAAGAAATATCAAATGCCTTACAAGTTTTAAAGGACGGTGGACTCCTACTCTATCCCACGGATACTGTTTGGGGAATAGGCTGTGATGCTACCAACCCTGAAGCTGTTAAAAAGGTGTTCCAACTTAAAGAGCGCGAGGATAACAAGGCCTTGATTTGCTTGGTGGCCGATGATCGGATGCTGAGCAAATACGTTAAGGAGATTCCGAAAGTGGCCTACGATATTTTTGAGGTTTCTGAAGAGCCCATCACCATTATTTATGATGAAGCCCAGAATTTAGCCGAAAATTTAATTGCCGAGGATAGATCGATTGCCATCAGAATACCCAATGACGATTTTTGCTTCCAACTGCTCAGACGATTTGGCAAACCCATAGTTTCGACCTCCGCAAATAGAAGTCATGAAGCCACCCCAAAATCATATAAAGAAATCACACCCCATATTTTAAAAGGAGTGGACTATGTCGTAAATTTGCATCGCGAAAAAATCTGTTCCAAACCCTCCTCCATTATTAAGTTGAGCGCAAACGGGAGGGTGAAGATCATCAGATAATTAAAACTCCAAAATTCAAATTCCAAATTCCACAAATCCATTTGGTATTTGGTACTTGAAATTTGAATATTATGAAACATAAGGCATTAGAACATCCCATTTTCAAAATCATCTCCCAATCGGCAAGAGAATTGGGAATCGACGCCTACGTCATTGGTGGGTTTGTTCGTGATTTTATCTTGAAGCGCGGACAGCATAAGGACATCGATATTGTAGCCATAGGTAGTGGTATTGACCTTGCTAAACAAGTGGCGAAAAACATTCCAAACCATCCTAAGGTCCAAGTGTTTAAAACTTACGGGACAGCAATGTTGCGTTATGAGGATATTGAAGTGGAATTTGTGGGTGCACGAAAGGAATCTTATTCAGAAGAAAGCAGGAACCCAATTGTCGAAAATGGCACTTTGGAAGACGATCAAAATAGACGCGATTTTACGATAAATGCCATGGCCTTGGATCTAAGTATCTCAAATTTTGGCAAGTTGCTTGATCCGTTTGATGGGATGGCCGATTTGAACGCTAAAATAATTAGGACGCCATTAGATCCCAACATCACCTACAGCGATGATCCCTTAAGAATGATGCGCGCCATCCGATTTGCGACCCAGCTCAACTTTACCATTGAAAGTGCTTCACTTGCTGCGATCTCGGAAAATAAAGACCGTATCAAAATCATCACGAAAGAACGGATCGTAGTTGAACTTAATAAAATTTTGGAAAGCGATGTGCCTTCCATCGGATTTTTACTCTTGGAAGAAACTGGGCTTTTGGATTATATTCTGCCCGAATTGGTTGCCCTAAAAGGGATAGACGAAAAAGAAGGACAACGCCACAAAGACAATTTCTATCACACATTGGAAGTTGTAGATAATATCGCTCAAAACACAAATGACCTTTGGTTACGATGGGCAGCGCTGTTGCACGATATTGGCAAAGCACCGACTAAAAAGTTCAGCAAAAAGGTTGGCTGGACCTTCCATGGCCATGAGTTTGAAGGCTCAAAAATGGTCTATCGTCTATTCAAACGCCTAAGGATGCCTCTTAATGAAAAGATGAAATTTGTGCAAAAATTGGTACTCATGAGCTCGAGACCAATTGCATTGGCGCAAGATGTCACAGATTCAGCCGTGCGACGTTTGGTTTTTGATGCCGGTGATTATGTGGACGATTTAATGTTACTGTGTGAGGCAGATATCACTACTAAAAACCCCAATAAATTCAAAAAATACCACAACAATTTCAAACTTGTCAGAGAAAAGATCATAGAAGTTGAAGAACGTGATCAAGTTCGAAATTTTCAACCTCCAATTTCAGGTGAAGAAATCATGGAAGCCTTTGGATTAAAACCATCAAGAGAAATTGGTGTGATAAAAGAAAGTATTAAAGAGGCCATCTTGGAAGGTAAAATCCCCAATGAACACCAAGCTGCTTACGCATTAATGTTGGAAGAAGGGAGGCGTTTGGGCCTAAAGGAAGTAGGAACAAGTGGGTAGTGGATAGTTGGTAGTTGGTAGTTGGTAGTTGGTAAAATTTAAAATTATGTTAAGTTTCATGTTCAATTTCGAATTCATTTTCAATTTTATATAAAAAATGGCAAAACAAAAAGATAATAAAAACGTCATCTATTGGCTCCTTACAGGTTGCGTATTACTATTTATCATGGTGGTTATTGGCGGAATTACCAGATTAACAGATTCTGGACTATCTATTTCAGATTACAAACTCATAACTGGAACCATTCCACCATTAAATGAAGTAGAATGGCAAGAAGCCTTCGAACTTTACCAGCAATACCCAGAATTCCAGAAACTCCATTCACATTTCACATTATCAGATTTTAAAGAAATCTATTTCTGGGAATGGCTGCATCGTGTTATGGGGCGATTGATTGGTCTTGTTTTCATTATTCCATTTATCTATTTTTTGGCCACCAAGCAGCTTACATCAAAAACCATCAAAAAATGCCTAATATTACTTTCTCTAGGGGCATTTCAAGGTTTCCTTGGATGGTATATGGTAAAAAGCGGATTGGTGGATATGCCAAATGTTAGTCACTATCGATTGTCTGCACATTTAACCACGGCTTTTCTGACTTTTGCAGCCACGCTTTGGGTGGCTTTGGATCTAAAGTTTCCTGAAAAGAAGCCTATAGATAAAAATTTTAGAAACCTCATTGGTATTGGGTATATCATTTTGGCCGTTCAGATTGTTTATGGCGGATTTGTAGCGGGATTAAAAGCTGGATTACTCCACAACCATTGGCCTTTTATGAATGAAGGTAAATTTATACACGAATCGGCTTATGCCATCGATCCTTTCTATTTAAATTTGATTGAAAACCCGAGTGGTATTCAGTTTGTCCACCGCACTTTTGCCTATGTGGTGGTGATCATTATTGCAATCATTTGGTATCGTGGCAAACAATTATCATTAACACCTATCCAATCCAAAAGTATTGACAGCCTGCTTATTCTTGTTGGGGTTCAATTTTTACTGGGCGTACTGACCATCATTTATGGCGTACCTCTTTGGTTGGGCGTAGCGCATCAAGTTGGAGCTTTTTTACTTTTATCGGCAATGACATTTACATTACATCGCTTCAGTAGATAATAGAAAAAGTTCTACCTTTGCCTTTTAAATTTTTATTCATGGTTTACAGATTCAGAATTATTCTTGACAACGACACCGATGATGATGTTTTTAGGGATTTAGAAATCCGCGAAACAGACACTCTTGAAGACTTGCACAATAGTATCACACAGGCATTCGGGTTTGACGGTATTGAGATGGCGTCATTTTATTTAAGTGATGAAGACTGGAATCAAGGTGAGGAAATTCCGATGTTTGACACAGGCGACGTTCAAGGAGATGTGAGACTTATGAGCGAAACAGCTATCAATCATGTCGTTCACGAAGCGAAAACTCGATTGATCTATGTATATGATTTCTTCAACATGTGGACCTTTTACGTGGAATTGGCCGAAATAATTGAGGCAGCCGAAGGCACTGATTATCCAAATTTGATGTATGTTCATGGTCAAATTCCTACTGAAGCACCTCTTAAAAGATTTGAAGCTGAAGATGAGTTTGATGATTACAATGAATTTGATGACGATTTTGACGTTGACGATTACGAAAGCTTGGATTTTGACGAGAATTGGAATTAAAGAGGAACTATTTTATTAGTGCTTACTTTTATTATTTATTCCCGTCTATTTATAATTATCTGACCTATATTTCAAATACAGTCCGGTCTTGATTCTTGGTTCTTGATTCTTGATTCTTGGTTCTTGGTTCTTGATACTTAATACTTGATTCTTAATTCTTAATACTTGATTCTTAACACTTCCTACGTATCCCCCTCATTTCAAATACTTCATGTTCACATTTTCGTAATTCCGTTTCACAAAATCCAGCGCATTCTTTACAATCTCTCCCATATTTTTACTTCGTTTGAATTTTAAATCGTGCGTATATTCATAAATAGTCATTTTAAGAAGGTGGATATGTTCTGGCGTAGACAGTGTGTCGGCGATCATACAGTCCAATAATTCCTTGATGCGCTCGTGATAACTGATCAATCGTTTTGCAACGATGGAGCGCTCTTCCAACTTATATTGATCAATAGATTCCTTTTGAAACTTTTCTTGCACCAATTGTACCATGGCCAAATTCTCCTTGAAAAACTGTGGCCGATAGACATTGAACTTACCTTCATAACTCTGTTGGTCAAAATCAATGGCCCGAATTTTATAGACGACATGGTCAAAATCATGAGTGGGGACAATCACATAATTATAAGAACGCATATCGCCCAAAAGTCTTATCATGCACCTTTCATTAAATTTTACAAACTCTTTGGCAATCTGTGACTTTTCAGATGCAGTACAGTTGGGTAGCATATTTTTAATAAATTCATCTCCCGGAACGCCTGCAATATGCTCTTCAATCAGCGTATCCTGAAACACCAAGAAATTTAGGTTATACGGTGATAACATATGTTCAAATTCCAAGCCGTAGATTCGCGAAGCATCTGCTTTCTTGACATAAAAATAGGTGTAATTATCATTGAGGATATTTCTGATCTTAATTCTAAATGGCTTTGAATTTCCAAAAGTGCAATAGTCGATAGCATCTACACTCAAAAACGGAATGGTACGCTCGTTCCCATCAGAATGCAATATGGTATAGACCTTCTTAAGACTCAGATCAATTTCCTGGCGTTCAAATTCATTAAAATACACTCTGACCCATAGGGTATCATTATCATCTTTATCATACAAAACAACGGTTCCCTGAAAACGTAACAAATCGTCATAAAAAATAGGCAGCCTGATATTTCTGTTATACTCAGAAAGATAGGCATCCAGCTTTTCCGTTATGGGATAAGACGGTTTGCGTAAGGATATTTTAAGATCTTGCATAGTATTTAAATTAACTCAAATGTAAAGTTTATATATTTACTTGTGTAACAAATTTACATATCACTCGTCATACGTATAACTAATCAATCAAAAAACAACGTGGAAACTATTCTCACCATTAATAATCTCACTAAAAAATTTGGTTATCTCACAGCTGTCAAAGATTTATCATTTACCATCAACAAAGGTAATGTTTACGGTATTTTAGGCCCAAACGGAAGTGGCAAATCAACTACCTTAGGTATTGTACTTAATGTGGTCAATAAAACTTCGGGTGATTTTAGCTGGTTCAACGGACAGATTTCAACTCATGAAGCTTTAAAAAAGGTGGGCGCCATTATAGAAAACCCGAATTTCTATCCTTATATGACGGCTTATCAAAACTTGAAATTGGTCTGCAAAATCAAAGGAGTAGATTATGGCAAGATTAATGAGAAACTCAGTATTGTTGGTCTTTTGGAGCGAAAAGACAGTAAATTCAGCAATTATTCCTTGGGCATGAAACAGCGTTTGGCCATTGCTTCCGCCCTACTGAATGATCCGGAGATCCTAATTTTGGATGAGCCTACCAACGGATTGGACCCTCAGGGGATTCATCAAATTCGGACCTTGATTAAGCAGATTGCGAGCGAAGGAACTACCATCCTGCTGGCGTCCCACTTGCTGGATGAAGTTGAAAAAGTATGTTCACATGTTGTCGTACTACGCAAAGGTGAAAAATTGTATTCAGGCCGAGTGGATGAAATGATTTCCAGTCATGGTTTTTTTGAGTTAAAATCGGCACAGCATAAAGACTTGGTTTCCTTTCTTAAAAACAACCCTGATTTTATTAGCGTTAAGGAAGAAGGGGAACTTTTTACCGCATTCTTAAATGAACCTATGGATGCTTCCACATTCAACAAACTCATGTTTGATAGAGGTATCATTCTTTCACATTTGGTGAAACGCAAGGAAAGTCTGGAAGAGCAATTCCTGAAATTAACTGATAAGACCTAATCCATCAAAACCTAATCCATGTTACGACTCGTCAATTTAGAACTGCAAAAACTACTCTTAAACAGAGCGAGCAGAGTCCTGATATTTATCTCATTTGTATTGCCGTTTACGGTGTTGATCCTTTCTTCAATAAAAATCAACTTTTTCGGTTTTTTTACCTTGGAATTAGGAGAGCTTGGTATTTTCAACTTCCCGATCATTTGGCATATTACCACTTTTTTTGCCTCTTATTTTAAACTGTTTTTTGCCATAGTTGTGGTGAGTATGATTGGCAATGAATACAGCAATAAAACCATAAAACAAAACTTGATTGATGGACTGAGCAAGAAGGAATTCATCCTTTCTAAATTTTATACCATTGTTTTCTTTTCATTTTTAGCCACCGTTCTCATTGGGCTAGGCTCATTTTTTATAGGTCTCTATTATTCAAGCTATACGGAAGCATCCATTATCTTCAGGGAAACCGAATTCCTCTTGGCCTATTTTTTGAAACTTGTGGGCTTTTTTAGTTTGTGTTTGTTTTTTGGGATGCTGGTGAAACGTTCCGCTTTCGCTTTGGCATTTCTTTTTATCCTCTACATATTTGAATGGATTATTTTTTGGATTGTAACAGAGGCATCAGGTATGGATATAGCATGGAAAGTCAAGAATTTTTTGCCTTTGGAATCCATGTACAAATTAATCGATCAGCCTTTTCAACGAGTCCTAATGACCAAGTATCCAGAAAAAATTGATATGGCTTATGACTATGCGGTACATTGGTACGAAATCGTCATTGTTTTGGGTTGGACGGCTCTATTTGTGTTTTTATCGTACAGATTATTAAAAAATCGCGATTTATAATATATTTGATCGAAATTGCCATCATTAATGGGACAAAACTTTAATTCAATTTCGATCACAGATTTATTCATAACAGTAGTTGAGCACAACTACTGTTATTATTGAGAATATCAGTTGTGAATCTATTTTGTTTAGGATGGACAATGAAACAAGCATGATGAATTCTGGAGTTCAGAAATTCGTCCATTTATATTTTTTTTAAAAGTCCACCATATCCTAACGCATTGCTTTTTTGAAAACACTTCTTAGATTTCTGCCAGCATTAACTATACTTTGTGTAAATTATATTTCCTATGGGCAGGGCCCTACAGATTGTATCGATTCTGTAATTATTTGTGGGAATTCCACGGTCAATTTAGATGTCAACGGCGTTGGAGTCCAGGAGTTGAATAATTCAAACACCTGTGGCAGTAGTGAACACAATAGTATTTGGCTTCAAGTAAGCCTTGTTACCGATGGCACCTTAGGCTTTACCTTACGACCAAACAGCAGCGCGATTCAAGAAGATTATGATTTTTTTGTTTTCGGACCAAATGTTCCATGTAATGATATTGGACAAGCTATCCGTTGTTCTACAACAAATCCGGCTTCGGCAGGTCTGAACAATAATTATACAGGAATGAATGCCAGTTCAAGCGATGTGTCCGAAGGTCCTGGCCCTGACGGCGACAGTTTTGTCCGTTGGCTCGATGTTATGGCTGGAGACACTTACTTCATCGTTATTGACAGGCCCATTGGCAATAGTGGATTTACTTTGGAATGGACCGGAACAGCTGAGTTTTCTGCGCCTCCCGTCAATCAGGCAAGTCCATTGACACCTTTGGACCTTGCGAAGTGCGATACCGAAACACCTTTTGAAGATGGCTTGACAAGCTTTGATTTAGATGTCAATACACCTATAATTATGGGTACACAAACCGATGTTTCCATTAGCTATCATCTCACTGAGAGTGATGCCAATATCAATATCAATCCACTTTCAAGTCCTTATACCAATATTTCCAATCCGCAGGAAATTTTTGTTAGGATCACCAATGATCTTACCGGTTGTTTTGAAATCACCGATTTTTCTCTCAATGTCAATTTAGGACCAAATTATGAACCTCCTACGCCTTTTTTACTTTGCGACTCAACGATTGATGGCAACAATAACAATGGACAGACTTATTTTGATCTACACTCTAAAAATCCTGAGATTTTAGACGGTCAAGATCCATCTTCTATTAACATTAGTTACCACGAGTCTAAGACTTCTGCAGAAATGGGAATAAATGCAATATCCAGCCCCTATTATAATATCGTTCCCAATCAGCAACAAATCTTTGTTAGGATTGAAGACGTATTGAACACTAACTGCAGAACGATTACAACATTAGATCTCGTGGTCAATCGTTTACCTGATGCCTTTGATGCCACACTCTTCCAATGCGATGAGGATGGCACTTTTGACGGCAATACTACTTTTAATTTGGATCAAGCCAAAGAGGCCATTACTGGTGGTAGTCCTAATAGAAGTCTAAGCTACTATCTCAATCGTAACGATGCCGAAAATAACAGCAATGCGGTTAGTGGAACTGCTTATACGAATATCGCAAATCCGCAGTTGATATTTGTTAGGGTAACCGATGATTTGACCGGCTGTTTCAGTATTAGTCAGCTGAATCTTGAAGTCAGCACAACTTCCGCAAATAACGCACTCTTGGAGGCTTGTGACAATGATGGTAATGAAGATGGGTTGTACGCATTTAATCTTTCTGACGCAAATGCTGCAGTTTTGAGCAGCTTGCCCATTGGGCTCGATCTGTTTTACTATGAAACCTATATGGATGCCCTTTTGGAAGTCAACCCACTCCCGAATATTTTCACCAATACAGTCCCTTATTCACAAACTATTTATGCAAGGGTTGAGGACAGTAATGCCTGTTATGGGATTAGCGAAATTGTCCTGACCGTATTTGAAATGCCAAATGTTGAACTGGAAGTCAATGCTATCTACTGTCTAAATAAATTCCCCGACGAAATCACACTCACTGGAGGAATTATTGATGACCACCCAAACAACTATACATATGCTTGGTCTACAGGTGAAAACACTCCTGAAATTATGATAAATACACAAGGAACCTATTCGGTAAGAGTATCTAATGCCAATGGCTGTTTTAAAGACAGAACAATTAATGTCTTGCCTTCCAATATTGCCACAGTAACAAATATCAATATCACTGATGGCGCTCAAAACAACAGCATCACGGTAATTGTTAGCGGAGAAGGTGAATACGAATATGCACTAAACGAAAGCAATGGTCCTTATCAAAATAGTGCCACCTTTAACAATGTAGCTCCTGGTTTCCACACTATTTTTGTAAGAGACATCAACGGTTGTGGCATCATCCAAGAGGACATTTCCGTTATTGGTTTTCCCAAATATTTCACCCCAAACAACGATGGCATCAATGACCGTTGGCAAGTACACGGTGTCAATGAGCAGTTTCAGCCAAAGACAACTATTTATATTTTTGATAGGATGGGTAAATTGCTCAAAGAACTTCATCCCCTAAGCAGTGGTTGGGATGGGAACTATATCGGGAAGCCAATGCCAACAGATGATTATTGGTTTTCAGTGACCCTTCAGGACGGTAGGGTATTTAGTGGTCACTTTAGTCTAAAACGTTAATCGAAGCTTAAACCCGATTCCATTTGAATCTGCACCAAGCAGTCAATTTGAGACGCTACTTTAACGGGTATTGTTTCAAAACTTCCAGAATATAACATCAACTGTTAGTTTCTAAATTTCATCTTCAAACAATTTTCTATGGTAAATGGTTTTAAATCCCAATAAAACCACTGAATTCCCAATCAAAGTTAAAGTTTATTGTAATTCATCGTGTTTTATTGTATTTCGTCTAAAAATTGGTTATTTTTCGGGCCCAATTAAATGATACTGAGATTTCATTCCCCTAAAGATGAATTCTCTCCCGACTAAACTTAACCTATAAAGAATGAAATCTTTCCGAATTTCCCTCCTTGCTTTTGCATGTATTTTATGCCACCAGGTATTTAGTCAGCAAATATCGATTGATAGCCAAGTCGATCCGGATCAACTGATTGCAAACCATTTAATTCAGGGTTGTGTCGAGATTTCCGATGTGGCTTCACCCATAAATGGCTCGATCAACGGTTTTTCAAGCTTTGGATATTTTGAGCGTGGCAACTCTAATTTTCCGTTTGAAAATGGAATAATTCTCTCTACCGGAAAAGCAGATTCAGCGGGTAATAAGAAGAATGATAAAACTTTAAATGATGGCGATAGCAACTGGCTTTCCGATCCAGATCTTGAAGAAGCTTTAGGTATTTCAAATACCCTAAATGCCACCGTAATAGAATTTGATTTCTCATCACTCTCCAACCAAATTCAATTTAATTATATTTTAGCGTCTGAAGAGTATTATGGAAACTATCCTTGTGATTATTCAGATGGTTTCGCGTTCTTAATCAAACGTGCAGGGACCAATGATCCATACCAAAATATCGCCATTATTCCAGGTACCGATATTCCTGTAAACACCAATACCATTCATAACGAAATTGTTGGTTTTTGTGCAGCATCAAATGAAGATTATTTTGATGGTTATGGTTTAGGGGACACCAACTATGACGGTCGAACCAAAGTGATGACTGCCACGGCAAACACGGTCCCAAATGTGGTTTACCATATCAAATTGATTATCGCTGATCAGACCGATTCCAATTATGATTCTGCCGTTTTTATTGAAGGAAATAGTTTTTCGGCCGTCGTCGACTTGGGAGAAGACATCACCACCTGCGCCGATCGCTTAACCTTGGATGGCAATATCGATAATCCAGACGGGGTTTATTCATGGTTTTTAAATGATGAGCTTCTACCTGGCGAAACACAATCTACATTAACAGCTCTTCAATCCGGAGTTTACACGGTAAAAATTGATATTCCTTTAGGAAATAGCTTCTGCACCATTGACGACAGGGTAGCCCTTGTTTTAAGTTCAACCCAAACGGCCTCAGAAATTTCAGATTTTGGCATTTGCGACGACGCGTCTGGGGACGGTTTCGAGGTTTTTGATCTTAATATTAAAAATGCTGATGTTTTAAAAGCAGTTCCTAAATCTGAATACACCATTTCCTATCATTATTCCAATGAGGATGCTCTCGAAAACAGCAATGCTATTTCAGCACCAATAACTAATACCACCAATCCGCAACCTATATTTGTCAGAATTGAAGATACAATCAATGGCTGTTTGGCCTATGCTTCCTTTAATTTGGTAGTTCATCAGCTTCCACAAATTACAGCTCCAACCGATTTATATGCTTGTGACGATCCTAGCTTAAACGGTTTGTCTTCTATTGACCTTACCGAAAAAGACGATGAAATCACGAACGGACAAGCAGAGTTAGTTGTTGCATATTACCATACCCAATCCGATGCAGATGAAGGCATCAATGCCATTGCTTCTCCATATACCAATCAGTCGAGAAACGAAACCCTATTTGTAAGAGTTTCCAATATTGAGACTGGTTGTGCAAGTACCACAACTCTCAATTTAATAGTTCTTGATAAACCTGCCATTAATACAGGTGATCACTATTTGGACGCCTGTGATCCTGAGCATGACGGATTTTCACAATTTAACCTCAACGATATCACTCCAGATGTTTTAAATGGGCTGACTGGTGTTTCAGTAACGTTTCATGAAATTTATGATGATGCATTATCCGGAACCAATGCCATCCCTAATCCTTCAGCATATACAAATACGAAACAAAGTTTTCAAACCTTGTACATTAGAGTGCTCGATGATGAATCAGGATGTGCTTCTGTAACTTCATTTGAGGTTCATGCCAACCTTCTATTGACTGGCACACGCATTGAAGACTTCTCTATTTGCGACGTTAAGGATGGAGATCTCCCGTCATTTGACTTGAACAACATTGCAGAAGTGATTATCAATGATCTTCCCGATGTGACGATTACATTTTACGAAACCATTGAAGACCAAACCAATCAAACCAATGCCTTAAATCATGCTTTTCCATATATGCCACCAGCATTTCCGAAAACGCTATACATTACTTTAAAAAACAGTAGTTGCACGGAAATTTCAGAAATACAATTATTGCTGAATCCTGTCATCGACTTCCCATCCATAGGATCTGTAACTTATTGTGACAACGACCAAGATGGTTATACTCCTATCGATTTGAGTTCATTTTCAAGTGCCATTACCAATGGGGAAGATGGTTATACCGTACGTTATTTTGAAACTCAAGAGGACGCTGATAATAACAGCAACGCCCTTCCAAATTTTTATACGAATACCATCAATCCGTTAAGACTTTATTCGAGAACTACTTCAAATGCGACAGGTTGTTCAGACATTAAGAGTTTTGAAATTACGGTTCTTCCCGCACCAGAAACAACTACTCCTGAAGAAATCATCATTTGTGATGATGACCAAGACGGTTTTAAAATTATAGATTTAAGCACTACAATCAACGAATTGGTGACGGACAGAAATAACAGGACATTTTCTTTCCATAAATCATTAGAGCATGCCGAACTCAATACTGAACCCATAACCAACATTACCAGTTATAATGCCAATACACAAACCGTATTCGCTCGGGTTGAAAACCAATTGACCGGTTGTCATTCCATAGAACCGATTAAAATTATCATCAATACCTTACCTGTTTTTACAAGTATTAGTGATTACATCTATTGTGAAAATCCCAGTGATGGTTTTGGAGAGTTTATATTTAAAACTAAAGACTCTGAGATTTTAAATGGGCAAAACGGCAAGGTAGCGTCTTATTATTTAACCCAAGAAGATGCCCATAATAGAACAAATGCGATAAATAAGACGGAGATTTACGAGAACATCAGCAATCCTCAAAGGATTTTCGTGAGGGTAGAAAACACTTCAGATATGACCTGCTACGGAACATCATCCTTCAACATTGAAGTAGGCACAAGCCCAGAATTTAATGTGGCCTCAGATTGGTTTGTCTGTGATGATATCTCCAATGATTCCACTGAAATTTTTAATCTATCAGAAAAAATCGCGGAAATCTCAGCAGGAATTGAGGATAATTTGCATATTACGTTTTATACGAGTTATGCCAATGCCCAGAATGCAGTGAATCCTCTCAATACAAAATATGCCAACACAAAAAACCCACAAAAGATTTATGCTCGCATTGAAAATGGTAGTATTTGTGCGTCCATAACCGACTTTAGTTTGGGAGTCATCAAAGCTCCAGATGCCAATCCGTCAAAGCCAATCGTTCAATGTGACACGGATTATGACGGCCAGATGACCTTCAATTTAAGACAATCTGAAATTGATATTTTGGAAGTACGACAGAATAATCTTGTCGTTGCCTACTATGAGACTGCAGAAGATTTGGAGGCAGAGGTCAACCCTATTACAATACCTGAATCCTACAAAAATATTTCAAATCCGCAAACAGTTTATGTGCGACTTACCAATAGCATTTCAAACTGTTTTTTATCCATTCCGTTGGAATTGGTTGTCAATCAACCACCGGTATTTAATCCCATTACAAGTCTATCAATTTGTGATAATGAAGCCCATGAATATGATTTGTCAGAAGTAGATGAATTACTTGTTGAAAACACTTCAAATGTGAATATTTCATACCACAAAACTAAAAAAGATGCATTGGATGCCACCAACGCCCTTGACAAAAACTTTCGCCATCAATCCGCGGTAGAAAAAATTTATGTCAGGATAGAAAATGCTTCCACCCTTTGTTTCACAACCCATCAGTTTACTTTAAAGATTGACCCATTACCGGTTGCAAACACTGCTCCAGATTTAGACCATTGTGATGACGACTTTGACGGATTGTACACATTTGATCTTTCTCAACAGAATGACTTTATTTTGGGAAGCCAAAACCCTGAACAATTCCGAGTTTCCTATTATGAAACCAGCGAAGCAGCACATACCGGCTCAAATGCGTTAAGCACCTTTTATGACGCAACCGATTTACAAACCATTTATGCAAGAGTCGAAAACAATGCAACGGGCTGTTATAATATCACAAGTTTCCAAACCTATGTGCATCCTCTGCCAATAGTGGATATTCCTGATCAGGTTATTTGTTTGGACAGAGGACCACTTTTGGTGAGCGCCAATACCAATAGAACGGATGACACGTATCTATGGTCAACCAACGAAACGACTCCAGAAATCGAGATCACTGAAATCGGCACTTATTGGGTCAACGTGACGACCATATTTGGTTGTGAAACCACTCAGACATTTAATGTCATAGAGTCAGAAGCCGCAACCATCGAATTTACAGAAACTGTTGATTTTTCGGACCCTAACAATATCACCGTGACCATAAGTGGGATTGGAAACTATTTGTATGTGTTAAACGATAAAGACCCTCAAGAATCAAATGTTTTTGAAAGAGTGCCCATTGGCCCCAATTTGATTACGGTTATTGATTTGAATGGATGTTCTGAAGTCACCAAAGAAATCGTGGTCATCGATACTCCAAAATTCATGACTCCAAATGATGATGGTTACTTTGATACTTGGCATATTACAGGTGTTGAAACCCTACCGGGAACCGTCGTTTACATCTATGATCGCTACGGCAAACAACTGGCCTATTTGACCTCAAGCTCTAAGGGTTGGGACGGCACCCATAATGGGCACAAAATGCCTGCATCAGACTATTGGTTTGTTGCTGATGTCAAAAAAGACAATACCACTTTTCAACTTAAAGGACACTTTACCCTAAAGCGCTAAATCAAAGACCAAAATGCTATTGAAATAAATATTTCAGCTATAAAATTTTCATATCATCATTAAAACTCACAATATTGAGTGTTTTTTTGGTACTTTTAAAATCCGTAATTGATTGTTAACTACGAGGTTCACATTCAATTCTGTTATAAGTACCATGTTAATATTAAACAAAACTTTTCTGAGCTTCATTGTATTTGTAGCTTTCTGTGGTATGCTCTATGCTCAACAGATTGCTACCAGCAACACGATGTCCTTGGAGGCCTTGATACAAAATACGCTTGGTCAGGGATGCGTTGAAATTTCAAATATTTCATCTCGTGTCAATGGTTCGTCAAATAACATTCCGAGTTTTGGACGATTTACAAAGGAAAATTCAAGTTTTCCATTCCAAAATGGCCTCATTCTAACCACGGGCAATGTTCTTTCTGCAGGCAATACTCTAAACACAAATCCACTAAATGAAGGTACTGTTTCATGGGGCACTGACCCAGATTTGGAAGCGGCATTGGGCATTGCTAGAACCATGAACGCAACGTCCATCGAATTTGATTTTATATCTGCATCCAACCAAATTTCGTTCAATTATATTTTGGCATCTGAAGAATATTTAGGAACCAATCCCTGCATCTATTCTGACGGATTTGCTTTTTTAATTAAGGAAGCGGGCTCCCCAAATCCATATACCAATATTGCCCTTATCCCCGGCACTTCAACACCTGTAAACACCACCACGATTCGTCCAGAAATTGTCGGGTATTGTCCCGCTGAAAATTTAGCCTATTTTCATGATTATAATGATGGGGACTCTAATTATAACGGAAGAACAACAATACTTAATGCAACGGCAAATATAAAACCTAATGTGGCCTACCATATCAAATTAGTGATTGCAGATCAAAAAGATCCATTTTACGATTCTGCCGTTTTTATAGAAGGCAATAGTTTTAATGCCACAGTAAACTTGGGCCCAGACATTTTCACCTGCGCAACCTCAACTACATTAAATGGTAGTATTGACAATCCTTTGGCAACTTATAAATGGTTCAGAAACGGTACCCTAATAGATGGTGCCACAAACCCTACGCTCACCGTCAATCAATCAGGAAACTATAAAGTTCGTGCAAGTGTTAAACTTAATAATAAAACGTGCGAGATTGAAGATGATATTCTCATCACCTTAAATGCACAAAAACTCCTAGCCAATATTCCAAATTATAGACTGTGCGACGACCTTTCAAACGATGGTCTCGAAGTTTTCGATTTATCTTCCCAGAACATTGAAGTATTGAAAATGTTGCCGCCATCAAATTACAACATCTCCTATCACTTCACCTTAGAAGAAGCAGAAGCTGGAAACAATCCTATCGTATCACCTATCCAAAATAGGGAGAATCCACAAAATGTATTCATTAGGATTCAAGATGTTGACAATGGCTGCCTCACATTTTCCGGAGTGCGTTTAACAGTCAATCCACTCCCCGTAGTTACAGCTCCTGATCCTCTGATAGTTTGTGATACAGATGGCCATTCTGATGGTATTACTGGGATAGATCTTAGGCAGATGGATGCGCAGCTTACGAACAACTCCCCCAACCTATATGTTAGTTATCATTTTAATTCAATCGATGCTGTCTCAGGAAATAATCCCGTGCCGTCCCCTTTCACCAACAGCAATCAAAATCACACATTTCATGTAAGAGTTTATGATGGCAATACAGGATGTTTCAATACAACAACATTGGATGTCACAATTCTTAACACGCCACATGCAGCAATTGATAGGCCATACATTAATGCCTGTGAAGCTGGAAGCGGAGGCTTTGAAACCTTCGATTTGACAAGTTTAATAGATGATCTTTTGGACGGTCTGACAGATATTCCAGAAAACTTCTATGAATCAGAGGAAGATGCAGAAGCAGGTATCAATCCTATAGCCAACACCTCCAATTATCAAAATATTGTAGCTGATTTTCAAACCATTTATTTAAAAATTGTCGATAATGTCACAGGCTGCTTTACCATTGTTCCCATAGAGTTACACACCAATATCATACAAACCGGACTTGTACTCGCCGATTTTAATGGTTGTGATGATCCTTCGCAGGATGGAATTGTCGATTTTGATTTACTCTCTATAGAATCCCAGCTTCTGAATGGCTACGAGGGATTTACGGTTAGTTTTTATGAAAGCCAAACCGATCAGGAAAACAATATAAATGCACTCGATAAGAATCTGCCGTATACGGTCAATTCCAACATCTCACCTGACCCTCACATTTTATATTTAACAGTTTCTAATGACGGTTGCGATAATTTTGTTAGCATCAACTTAATTGTTAACCCACCAGTAATAATTCCGAATCTTGACCCTGTGACCTATTGTGATACAGATCAAGACGGGGTCGCCCATATTTTATTGGAAACCATTAATTCTTATGTAAGTCAAGGTGTCAATGGCGCCAATGTTCGGTATTTCAAAACCGAGGAAGACGCCTTGAACAACGAAAATGTGTTAGACCCACATATTTACAATGAAAGCAACCCACAAACAATTTATGCCCGTGTGACCAATTCCATAACGAGCTGTTATGATATTACGGCCTTGACCATTCAAATAGAATTACCTCCTGTAATTATTGGAGATGCCGAAATTATCATTTGCGATGACGATGAGGATGGCTACTACTTTGTGGATCTTGAAAACAAAATTCCAGAACTAGTTGCAGACACTACAGGATTGACGATCACATTTCATACTAATTACAATTTGGCAATTAGCGGAGAGAATCCCATTCCAAATCCTGAAAATTACAACAGTAGAACACAGTACATTGCAGTGCGTGTTGAAGATAATGTCACAGGTTGCATTAGCATTGCCGACCTTTATGTTTATGTCAATACGCTGCCTCAGTTTATCGATATCTCAAATTTCGAAAACTGCGAAGCTGCGGGCAACCCTATTGCGGATTTTTATTTTTATGAGAAAGATGATGAAATTTTAAATGGACAGGGAGAAAAACAGGTCTTGTACTTTAGAACTCTTGAAGATGCAAACAATCGTGTTAATATCATAGATAAATTTGCTCCCTACCCAAATATTTCAAGCCCACAAACGGTTTACGCAAGAGTTGAAGCCATAACAGATTCGGGATGTTTTGGTATAACATCATTCATTTTGGAAGTTGGCTCGCTGCCACCGTTTAATGCTCCGGAAGATGAATTTATTTGTGATGATCTTAGTAACGACGAGATTGTGACATTCGATTTAAACGCCAAATTATCAGAAATTGCAAGAGACATTAATGAACCGATAGATATTACCTTTTTCACTTCCGAAGAAGATGCCAATGACAATCTCAATCCCATCACGGATTTAACAAATTTTTCCAACAATGTCAATCCGCAACCCATTTATGCACGTATCGAAAATAACTCCTATTGCTATGCACTTACTAAATTCTCTATAAATGTTGTTCAATTACCCGCAGTGACCACGCCATCAGATTTAGTTGATTGCGACACGGACGGAGATGGCTTTCTCGTTTTTGATTTATCCGTTGTAGAAATTGAAGTTTTGGACTTAAGACAGGACAATATTATAATTACTTATCACGAATCGTTAGAAGGTGCCGAAACAGACAGTCAAATTATTCCGAATCCTGAAAATTATACGAATATATCGAATACACAGACGGTTTATATAAAAATCAACAATACCGTTTCTAACTGCTTTGTCAATTTGCCCATCAATTTAAAAGTTAATTTGCCTCCTACAATTAACGATTTTAAAAGCCATCAAATTTGTTCCAATCCTGAGAGCAGCTTTGATCTCAATACCATAAACAACCTCATCACATCAGAATCTGATATTTCTGTCAGCTATTATTCATCTCAGAATGATGCCATCATCAATGCCTCCGTTTTAAACACTGATTACACCTACACAACCACAAATGATCGGATCTATGCCCGTTTGGAAAATATAAGTACAGGTTGCATCTCATTTTATGATTTTCGGCTGACCGTATTGCCTTTACCTGTGGCAAATACACCAGATGATTTGGAGAATTGTGACGATGATTTTGATGGTTTCTTCGCTTTTGATCTGTCTGAACAGAACGCCACCATCCTTAATGGTCAAAATCCGATACATTACACTGTTAGTTATCACATTTCGCAAAGGGCAGCAAATTCAGGCACCAATGCATTAGAAAATCTATATTCAGCAACGGACTCACAAATTATTTACGCAAGGGTCACCAACGTGGTCACTGGTTGTTATAGTACCACACAGTTTTCAGCCATTGTTCACCCAAGACCAGTAATTACCATTACCGACCAGGTGCTATGTATTGACAATTCACCATTAATTGTTGATGCTAGCACCAATAATCCTACAGATACGTACTTCTGGTCAACTGGCGCTACAACGCCTGAAATTGATATTACAAGCATTGGCTCTTACTCGGTCAGGGTTACAAGCAGTTTTGGGTGTCAATCAACACGAGAATTCCAGGTCATAGCCTCTGAATCCGCAACTATTGATGCCACAGAAACTGTCGATTTTTCTGATCCAAACAATATCACAATCACGATTAGCGGGATTGGCAATTATCTCTATATTTTAGATGATGGTCCGCCTCAAGAATCCAATATATTCAAAAATGTGACCCTAGGGTATCATACCGTTACCATTATAGATTTAAATGGTTGTGCCAAAACCACAAAAGAAGTGGTAGTCATTGACGCTCCCAAATTCGTAACACCAAATAACGACGGTTATTTTGACACCTGGCATATTAGTGGCATTGAAACCTTACCTGGAAGTGTAATCACTATTTTTGACCGATATGGCAAACTTATCACCACCCTGACTTCAGATTCTGAAGGTTGGGATGGAACTTATAACGGACGTATAATGCCTTCATCAGATTATTGGTTCTTTGGAAAAATTAAAAAAAATGACAATACTTTTGAAGTGAAAGGGCATTTCGCTTTGAAGCTTTAAAGTTAAAAAAATCATTTGAACATTCTATTTCTTAGGATATCTGAAAACGTTCAGTGTCTTAGTTCATAACCCCTTGGTCGAGCCAAGACCTCATAAAAAAAATGTCCACAATAAAACTTATCACGGACATTTCTTTCAATTAAAATGATTTTTTGGTATCATTAAACCACGCTATTAAAATGCTTTATATCCAAATTTCTGACCACCTACAGAAGCACTTGCCATAAGTCCAGCTTTAGGCAAAGCAAATGTTGCAATACCATCTTTATACACTGCATTTACAGCAACTCCAGATTCTACAGCAACTGCAGTTGCTTCCGCAGAAAACTCAAAGTTGCCGTTTTTAAAACGATCGAGATCAAGTGGGGTTTCAAAAAATATGACTTCAATGATAGCTTGACCTCCTGCTTGGAGTCCAATATCTAATTTTTTCAGATCTGCCATCCCAATGGCCACACCATTTTCATAAACCACTCCATTTCCAGAAGCACCACCTATAATAAATCCGCCTTTACCAACATTTGGAAATAAAACATATCCTGCGGCATTGTTAAAATAATGAGAAAGCCCCGGATCGGCCTTAATCAATGCCGACTTTGCCTCATCGGCGTCTGCCATGATCTTTTGGTCCTTTTTGGTTTGTGAATAAGCGCCAAATGCAATCAACATACAAATGGCAAAAGTAAATTGCTTTAAAGTTTTCATATGGTCTGTTTTTTTTAAGAATTGTTAAAATTTTTACCTTACTAAAAACAGCTCTATGAACGCATTTTTTATCGCAAGGTTTAGTAAAGATAATTTTAAAACATTTAGAGATTTAACCTAAATGGGTTAATTATTAATCCAAACGCTTCATCACAAACAGCTCTAAGCCCTTCATTCTACGTTATTTAAAATTGCCATTATTCTTCAAAAAACTTTGGTTAAATTTGTAAAATGAAATTCAAAATCAAATCGGAGTTCAAGCCGACTGGAGACCAGCCTCAAGCCATTAAGCAACTTTCCAAAGGCATTGAAAACAACGAGAAATATCAAACTTTATTGGGCGTAACGGGTTCAGGCAAAACTTTTACAGTGGCGAATGTCATTGAAGAGGTGCAACGTCCAACCTTGGTTTTGGCACACAACAAAACCTTGGCGGCACAGCTATATTCCGAATTCAAGCAGTTCTTTCCAGAAAATGCGGTCGAATATTTTGTGTCCTATTATGACTACTATCAACCAGAAGCCTACATTCCTGTAACGGGGGTCTATATAGAAAAGGATCTCTCCATTAATGAAGAAATTGAAAAGATGAGATTGAGCACCACTTCTTCCCTACTGTCAGGCAGACGGGACGTTATTGTGGTGGCTTCTGTTTCTTGTTTATACGGTATTGGCAATCCAGTGGAATTTCAAAAAAATGTCATCACGCTCAAAAGAGATCAAGTCATTTCCAGAACAAAATTGCTTCATCAATTGGTTCAAAGTCTATATTCAAGAACGGAGGCCGATTTCAATCATGGAAATTTCAGAATAAAGGGTGATACGGTCGATATTTTCCCTGGATATGCAGATTATGGCGTGCGCGTTCATTTTTTTAGTGATGAAATTGAAGAAATAGAAGCTTTCAATATTCAGAACAATAAGGTCATAGAACTGTATGAACAAATCAATATCTATCCGGCAAATATGTTTGTTACCTCTCCTGAAGTTCTTCAAGGAGCGATCAGGGAAATCCAAGATGACTTGGTCAAACAACACGATTACTTTAAGGAAATTGGCAAGCATTTGGAAGCAAAACGTTTAAAGGAACGTACAGAATTTGACCTTGAAATGATTCGGGAATTAGGTTATTGTTCTGGGATTGAAAACTATTCGCGCTATTTGGACGGACGATTACCTGGAACACGTCCTTTCTGTCTGTTAGACTATTTTCCTGATGATTATTTAATGGTGGTTGACGAAAGTCATGTGACCATTTCACAAGTCCACGCCATGTACGGAGGTGATAGAAGCCGAAAGGAAAACTTGGTGGAATACGGGTTTAGACTTCCTGCCGCGATGGATAATAGGCCATTGAAGTTCGAAGAATTCGAAGCGATGCAAAACCAAGTCATCTATGTGAGTGCTACTCCCGCCGATTATGAATTGCAAAAAAGTGATGGAGTCTATGTGGAACAAGTGATACGTCCGACTGGTTTACTGGATCCGATTATTGAGGTGCGTCCAAGCCTGAACCAGATTGATGACCTGATTGACGAAATTCACCAACGTGTGGAAAAAGACGAACGCATCTTGGTAACGACCTTAACCAAACGAATGGCTGAGGAATTGACCAAATATCTAGACAGAATCCAGATCAGGGTACGTTATATTCATAGTGACGTGGACACCTTGGAACGTGTAGAAATTATGCAAGATTTACGCAAAGGTTTATTCGATGTTTTGGTAGGCGTCAATTTGCTACGTGAAGGATTGGATTTACCAGAAGTATCATTGGTTGCTATTTTAGATGCTGACAAAGAAGGATTTTTAAGATCCAATCGTTCCTTAACGCAAACCGTGGGAAGAGCTGCAAGGCATCTTAACGGAAAAGCGATCATGTATGCAGACAGAATCACCAATAGCATGCAAAAAACCATTGACGACACCAATTACAGACGCGAAAAACAAATCGCTTACAACACAAAACATGGTATCACGCCTACCGCGCTCAATAAGAGTTTGGACAATGCACTTTCCAAGAATTCTGTGAGCACATACAGCTATGAATTGGAAGCGATAAAAGCAGCAGAACCTGAAAGTCAATACTTGACCAAAGATCAATTGGAAAAGAAAATCCGCGAGAAGCGAAAACTCATGGAACAAGCTGCCAAAGCCTTAGATTTCATTATTGCAGCGCAATTGAGGGACGATATTAAAGCGTATCAAGGGAAATTGGAGGAGTTGAAAGCGTGATTGAGTTAGGAGTTAGGAGTTAGGAAATTTAAAGTTTCTCTGCGAGTCTCTGCGATATCTGGAGAACAATCTAATGTAAATTGTCACTGTGACTGCCCATTACCCACTACCCACTACCTACTAAAAAACTAATTATATTGAACCTTAAAAATATCAATCAAGAAATCTGGTGGTACGATTTTATCAGGAAAACTTTCCATTAAATCGAGAACTCGGTTTATGGATTCGTGGCTCAACCCCATCCGTAATCCAAAATTATGCAATTTAACAAGTTCCTTATTTGTAATATTCTGACCGAGATTCATCAACAATACCAACCTATGAAATTGAACAATCCGCTCGCTATGCGATTTCAAATGCACATAACTCACAGGGTATTCAAACAAATAAACAAGGTCTTCTTGTGATATTTCCAATTGTTTGGCAACGCCTAAAAGAAATTTATATTCTATGGTCTTTATGGAAGTATCCGTTTGAGCAAAAGCGATCATTTCTGAAAGCAAGCTTAATTTTTCTACACGATTTATCATATAAGAGGGGGATTAATTAACATTTATAAAGTTAAAGAGAATATTACTTTGATAATCGTTGATAATGAGTAGCATATCGAAAAATAAACTGTAATTCATCGTCATTTTCTTACCTTCATATATCTCAGTCAATTAACATTCTGAAAATCAGTTAATTAAAAAATATATGCATTTCATCGATTTTTTCACAAATCAAACTGTAGTTTCGATGAACGGCAATCGCCCTTTATTTATAAATTTGTTAGCTCACATTCAATTTGTCCATCAATGAAAATTCGTCATATATTATTCCTTTTCAGTTTTGCAATATGTAGTCTTGGTCATGCCCAAAGTAGTGCCTCTTTCCAGGTCTCCACATTTGATATAGATGCACCGCAATTGCAAGTCGAAAAAAAAATATGGGTCTATCTTCCGTTAGAATATTCCTATTCGAATAAAGAATACCCTGTGGTTTACATGCACGATGCGCAAAATCTCTTTGATACTGAGACCTCCTATGCTGGGGAATGGAATGTGGATGAGTATCTTGATTCGCTCTCAGATGACAAAGCAATCATTATAGGCATTGAACATGGCAATGAAAAACGCATGGACGAATTAACGCCTTTCCCCAATGAGAAATATGGAGGTGGAAAAGCAGATGATTATCTAAGTTTTATCATCAGCACTTTAAAACCACAGATCGATTCTACTTATCGAACTAAAAATGATCCTATACATACAACCATCTTTGGATCCTCATTAGGTGGGCTCCTTTCTTTTTATGCCCTAATAAAATATCCAGATACTTTTGGAAACGCGGGGATATTTTCGCCGTCTTTCTGGTTCAGTAATCGTATTTTTGATTTTGTAATTGAAAGTGACGTGTCCCCAAAATCGCGATTTTATTTTTTGGTAGGCTCAAAGGAAGGTGATGGAATGGTACCGGATCAAGATAAAATGGTCAAACTCTTGCTTAAAAAGGGAGTTCCCGAAAATCATATTCAAAATATCATCATTGAAGGTGGACAACATAATGAAGCACTATGGCGTCAAAATTTTCCTGAAGCCTATCAGTGGCTGGTTGGAGATTAAGAACCTAGCCCGAACGTGCCTTTTCGGTACGGGCGGGATAACAAAAATCAAAAATTTAGCTTATTAGTTTTCAAGGATCACTAAATTTATCACTAATATTTTAAAAGATTAACCATATACGAATGACAAATAACGATATACTCAAAAAACTACGTGTTGCACTCAAGCTAAGAGATGACGAAATCGTAAAAATTCTTGAATTGGTAGATTTCAGAATCTCAAAAAGTGAATTAGGTGCCTTCTTTAGAAAGGAGGACCACCCTAAATATATGGAGTGCGGGGATCAGATTTTGCGCAATTTCCTAAATGGTTTGGTCATCCATTTACGAGGACCAATGCCTGCAAAAGGTGAAAAAGGAAAGCCAAAAAAAGAGGATTAAACAATATTTTGTGACAAGCAGATTGTTCAACAAAAAAACTCCCATTTATAATACGCTTCAAATCACTATGCGCTTAGCAGAACACCACGTAAATTCTGCTAACCCGATAACTTTCACGACAAACAGACTCAATAAACTTCGCTTTTGAGTTTTTCCTGCCTGTCGGCAGACAGGGGTTTCATCCCGCCCCAAAAGCGGGATTAGTTCGACCGGCATACTCCAATGCGCCTTCGGCTTTTGGAGTATGGGTCTCACTAAAAAAACCTGACAGTCCCGATATCTATCGGGACTGTCAGGTCTGAAATTATATAATGTTATCTTCTATTTAAGCTAAAACCGCTTGTACTTTATCAGCAGCTTCCTGGAATTCTGTCGCGCTCAAAACGTCCAATCCTGAATCGTCAAGCAATTGTTTGGCGATATCAGCATTTGTTCCTTGTAAACGTACAATAATTGGCACGTTGATATTTCCCATATTTTTGTAGGCATCAATCACCCCCTGTGCAACTCTGTCACAGCGTACAATACCTCCAAAAATATTAATCAAGATTGCTTTTACATTGGGATCTTTTAAGATAATTCTAAATGCAGCTTCAACTCGAGCAGCATCTGCAGTACCACCTACATCCAGAAAGTTGGCTGGTTCTCCGCCTGCTTGTTTGATCAAATCCATAGTTGCCATGGCCAGGCCTGCACCGTTAACCATACAGCCAACGTTACCATCTAAATCCACATAGTTTAAACCTAAGGCACCCGCTTCAACTTCGATAGCATTTTCTTCACGTAAATCACGTAAATCCAAATAATCCTTATGTCTGTATAAGGCGTTGTCATCAATAGTAACCTTTGCGTCTACAGCAATGATTTTATCATCACTCGTTTTCAATACAGGATTGATTTCAAATAATGATGAATCAGATTTATCATATGCCGTATAAAGATTGGTTATAAACTTGGTCATTTCTTTAAAGGCATTGCCTTCCAACCCAAGATTAAAAGCCACCCGTCTTGCCTGGAACGGTAAAATGCCTACTGCAGGATCAATTTCTTCCGTAAAAATTAAATGTGGTGTCTCTTCAGCAACCGTTTCAATATCCATACCTCCTTCTGTAGAGTACATGATCATATTACGTCCGGTACCTCTATTTAACAAAACCGAAACATAAAATTCTTGAGTTTCACTTGCTCCTGGATAATAAACGTCCTCTGCTATCAAAACTTGATGCACCTTTTTCCCTTCTGCGGAAGTTTGCGGTGTTATCAATTGCATGCCGATGATTTTACCAGCAATTTCTTCAACTTCTTTTAGGTTTTTGGCCAATTTAACACCACCGCCTTTACCACGTCCACCTGCATGGACCTGAGCTTTGATCACGTACCAGCTCGTTCCGGTTTCGGTGGTCAATTGTTTTGCTGCTGCAACAGCTTCGTTGGCGTTTTTTGCGACAATACCACGTTGGATACGTACTCCAAAACTGCTTAAAATATCTTTTCCTTGATACTCGTGTAAATTCATCTTTAAATGTTTATTTTGTCATTTCCTCAATCCCAATAGGTATCACGAGGAATATTTTAAAATTGTCTTTAATTTCTTTCAAATATCCAAGAAATTAATGGCCACAAAAGTAATCAACATAAATCTTTTAACCAATAAATTTGAGTATTGTTTGCGATGATTGAATTCATTTTATAAGAAGTTGTGTCACTTTTGAGTATTTCTTTAGCTTGAATAAAAAAAAGGATTTAGCTTTACCGCGATTATAATTTAAATTTAAAAATGGAACAAAAAACCTTACTTCAGATTGCAAAAGACTTTGACAGTCCAGTTTACGTTTATGATACAGAAAAAATAGCAGCGCAATATAAACGCTTAACGGCTGCATTTAATAAGGTTAAAAATTTAAAAATAAAATATGCTGTTAAGGCCTTATCCAATATATCTGTACTAAAATTCATGAAAACCTTAGGGTCTGGCTTGGATACGGTATCTATTCAGGAAGTCCAATTAGGTTTGACAGCTGGATTTTCTCCAGATCAAATTATCTACACACCCAACGGCGTTTCTCTTGAAGAAATTGAAATGGCGGCAAAACTTGGAGTTCAGATCAATATCGATAACCTCTCCATTTTAGAGCAATTTGGGACCCGATATCCGAAAACACCTGTTTGTATCAGAATCAATCCCCATGTGATGGCTGGTGGCAACACCAATATCTCCGTGGGACATATTGATAGCAAGTTTGGGATTTCAATCCACCAAATTCCGCACCTATTGCGAATTATAGAAAACACAAGAATGAATATCAACGGCATTCACATGCACACCGGAAGTGATATTCTGGATATTGATGTCTTTCTTCATGCCAGCGAAATCTTATTTGACACCGCTTTAAATTTTAAGGATTTAGAATTCATTGATTTTGGATCAGGATTTAAGGTACCTTATAAAGAAGGCGACATAGAAACCAATATTGAAGAATTGGGTCAAAAATTAACGGCACGTTTTAACAGTTTTTGTAAAAAATATGGAAGGGAATTAACACTGACTTTTGAACCTGGAAAATTTTTAGTGAGTGAAGCGGGGGTTTTTCTAACAAAGGTCAACGTAGTTAAACAGACCACCTCTACCGTGTTTGCACAAGTTGACTCTGGTTTCAATCATTTAATAAGACCAATGTTTTACGGGTCAAAGCACGAAATTATCAATATCTCCAATCCTACTGGCCGTGAGCGTTTTTACTCGGTGGTAGGTTATATTTGTGAAACTGATACATTTGCCAATAACATCCGAATTAACGAAATTAGTGAAGGCGATATCCTTTGTTTTAAAAATGCAGGCGCCTATTGTTTTAGCATGGCCAGCAATTACAACTCCCGCTATAAACCTGCGGAAGTACTTTGGCACAATAAGAAAGCACATTTGATCAGAAAACGTGAAACTTTTGACGATATCCTAAGAAACCAAGTTGAGATTGATTTGAGTTAAAAAATTTTCTATCTGCGATTTGTTTTCCCGGCGGAATAGCAGAAACTTGCTGTATATATAAATGAAAGATATCGCAATCGGCATTCTCAATATAAACAACTCACAATGAACCAAATACCCGTTAAATTAATCCGTCAAATTTTTGTAATACTTCTCATTCTATTCATGGGAAGCCTGATATTTCGGGAAATGTTGCCATATCTTACGGGGGTTCTTGGAGCTATAACCATTTATATTCTTTTCAAAAAATGGATGGCGTATTTGGTCAAAACCAAAAAGTGGAACGCATCTTTGGCCGCCTTTCTTATCATGTTTTTATCTTTTATCGGGATCCTTGTTCCTCTCACAGGTATTATATGGATGTTGAGCAATAAAATTGGGAGAGCGGCAAATAATAGTGCACAAGTAGTGACCGCTTTTAAACATCAGTTGAGCATTGTTCAAGATTATATGGGCTTTGATATTGCTTCAAAAATTGATACTACAGCCATAACTGGATGGGTGTCCACAAATTTACAAAACGTGGTAGGTGGAACTTTTAATGCCTTCATCGCCATTGGCCTGATGTATTTCATGCTCTATTATATGTTGACCAACCGAAGGGAATTGCGTGAATCCTTAACAGAATATATTCCTTTAGATAAGGACAATCTAAAAGAAATAGGTCTAGAAGTCCAAGCCATGGTGCGATCCAATGCCATCGGAATCCCACTAGTTGCCTTGGCCCAAGGTATAATTGCCCTTATTGGCTTTTTGATTTTTGGTGTTCAAGAGCCATTTTTCTGGTTTATAATTGTTACTATTGGTTCTATGATTCCTTTTGTAGGAACGCTTGTTGGTATATTACCGGTGTTTTTAATTAGTCTTTCATCAGGTGAAACTTTTCAAGCTTGGGGTATTTTAATATATGGGTTCGTTGTGGTAGGTTCTACTGACAATATTATCCGGCTATATGTGCTCAAAAAGTTAGATGATGTCCATCCACTGATTACTTTGATTGGAGTTATTGTCGGTGTTCCTATTTTTGGCTTTATCGGATTGATTTTTGGACCCTTATTGATCAGTCTGTTTATGGCTTTGGTAAGCATCTACAGACGAGAGTACGGAAAACCGGAAACAGATACGGATACAGAAACAAAAACTCTTTAAATGGTTTTAAAAGCCTCATAAAATCATCGATTTTTAATTCTCTTAAAAAAAAAATCACTAAATTTAGCATATCGATTTTCCTCAGGTCTTTATATAGCATCCTACAAAGACTTATATGTTAAAACCTGTTATTGTTTTCATTACACTTTTCTTGAGTGCAGCGTTCTGCTTCTCTCAAAACAAAGCGCTCGACAGTCTGTCACAATTATTAGAAAAAGAAAAAAACAATCCCATAAAATTACAATTGCTCAATGAGATGGTTGATTTGGCTTTCCAATTTGACATGAAATTAGCAAAGACATACGCCAAACAAGGTGTTCTATTGGCCATCCAAACAAATGACAACGTGTGGCAACCCCAGTTTTACGAAATGCAGGGAAGGATGCACGCCAATCTCTTGGAATTGGATTCGGCATCCAGCAATTTCGACAAGGCCTTAAAAGGTTATACAGCAATAGACAATAAAAAAGGCCAAGCCACTACACTTTTTAAAATTGGATGGGTCCATAAACGCAGAGGCGAAATAGAACTCGCGCTCAAAGCAGATCTTGATGCATTAAAGCTCATGGAATCCATAGACGATAAATTGGGGATTGCCGGAGCCTACTCGAGAATTTCAGAGGATTTAAACAAACAGGGAAGGCATAACGAAGCTCTTGCATACGCACTCAGAACAATTGAGCTCTCTAAGAAGAATAAATTTAATGAAGAATTGGTTTACGCCTATACCTCAGCTGGAGACACTTATATGGCCATGGGCAATTTCAAAGCCTCCTATGATTATTTTGACCAAGCACTTACCCTGGCAAAATCACTTGGCTTTTCAATTTATGACATCATCAATTTCACCAATAATCGCGCGAATGCCCTGAAGCGAATGGGCAACTATGAAGAAGCTTTAAAGGAGTATAAAAGTGCATATGCCAAGGCAGAAGAAGTCAATTACGAAAATGCCATGTATGTGATAATAGCGAATTTGGGCGAAGTGAATCTGCTTTTGGGCAATTACGAAGACGCCTTAACATATCAGTTAAAAACCGTAGCCTTACAAGAAGCCGAAGGTGACGTCTCCAATTTGACCGAAAACTATGGACACGTGAGCAGTATTTATGAAAAACTGGGCAATTATCCGCGAGCATTGGAATTTGAGAGAAAAGCACGTGCCATGAGAGATAGCACTGCTAAAATGGAAAGTGACAAAACTATGTCAACCCTACTCACCCAGTTTGAAACGGAAAAAAAAGACGCCACCATCGAACTGCAGAACGCTACTATCAACCAACAGAAAAAAACCAAAGTTTTATATATTATTCTTTCCTCATTACTGACTTTTATTCTTTTTGGGTTATTCTATTACTACAAAAAACGCCAAAAAAAGAATCAAAAGTTGCAGCAATTAAATTTGGAATTGGACACTAAAAACAAACAAAACGAACTTTTGATCAAAGAAATCCACCATCGGGTCAAAAACAACCTCGAACTTGTCAAAAGTCTATTGGCCCTTCAATCGGAACAGCTTGAAGATTCAAAAACCAAGGAAGCAATGATCGCCAGTCAAAACCGTGTTCAGTCTATGGGAATCATCCATCAGAAATTATATCAAGGTGAAAATTTGAAGAGCATTGAAATGAAAGATTATTTTTTGAATCTCAGTGAAGGTATTTTAGACTCTTTTAACGCTGAAGATAAAGTGAAAATAGAATGTGCGATGGATCGTTTAAAATTGGATGTCGACACCGCCGTCCCAATTGGATTGATCGTAAACGAATTGCTCACAAATGCTCTGAAATACGCCTTTCCAGAGAATGGTAAAGGAAACATACTAATTAGTCTATCGCAATCATCTCCAGAGACATTGACCTTAAAGGTAGCAGATAATGGCATTGGTAAACGTGTAGCATCATCTGCAAAAGGAACCGGTTTTGGAACCCAACTGATTCAGTTGCTGACCCAACAATTGGAAGGAAATATGATCGAAGAATATGATAATGGCACCTCAATTTTGTTTCAATTTAAAACTAAACCCGCCGCATAATGGGACAACAAGTAAAGATATTGATTGTAGAAGATGAAATGGTCATTGCCTCCAATATCTCAATTCAACTTAACGCGTTGGGCTATGAAGTTACTGGAATTATTCCCAGAGGAGATGAAGCATTAAAGAGTATCAAACACAACCAACCAGATATCGTGCTGATGGATATCTCACTTAAGGGAGATATCGATGGTATCGACACGGTAAAGATGATGCAAAACGATTACGACATTCCAGTCATTTATCTCACGGCGAATGCAGATGACGTAAACTTTAATCGAGCAAAGACTACCCATCCCTATGCCTTTATCTCAAAACCTTTCAAAAAATTAGATCTTCAAAGAGCAATTGAATTAACCATTAGCCAAGTTCACTGTCGAGAGGACACCGAAAGCAATGCCACGATGGCCAATACCGCCCCGTTTATTTTAAGTGACTGTATTTTTGTACGACATCATGAGAAAATGGTCAAAGTCGATATTAAAGACATCTTATATATTGAGGCCGAACGCAATTATTGTCGCATTTATTCAAAAGACAAGGAATATCTTTTGGTCATGACGCTTAAAGACATGGATGAAAAATTGCCGCAACGTCATTTCATAAGAGTCCATCGCTCCTTCATCGTCAATCTTTCCCAAATTGATGAAGTGGCCACCAGCCATATCGTGATTGCCAGAAAAGCCATTCCCGTAAGCAAAGCCTTAAAAGAGGAATTGCTGAACAGATTGCACACCATATAGTAACATCCTTCTTCTTTTCTCTTTATATCTCCGATAAACCAATTAATTCCTTCGGACATAAATTAGGACGTTTCGTCCTACATCGGTTTGTTTTCACTGTGATTATCAATTATTTAGTTACCATATAATTTAGGATAACAACAATTAACCAAATAAATACAGTTACAATGAAAACTTTTAAAACCACCATCGCATTGGCAATCCTGCTAATACTTTCTTCAACAAATTCGAATTCTCAAAACCAATCCTTCTGGATCCATGCTGACCAAGTAAAACCCTCTAAACAAGCTATGTACGAACAAGTCACCAAAGACTTTATTGAAGCTTGTAAAAAACACGACCTGAAAGATTCTAATTGGTCAACAGCTCGCGTGGACGATGGCACCTATTTGAGCATTACACCAATTGCCAATATGGCCGATCTTGATAAAAACCCATTAGCACCTCTCATGGAAAAAATGGGAGAAGAAAAATTTAGGGATATCTTCAAACGATTTAATGAGTGTTATGACCAACATGGTGACTATATAGTCCATTTGATTTCAGATCTATCCTATATGCCCAATGGATTGACACCTGATACACCCGGGCAGAACTACCGTAAATGGCATTTTCTTTATGTTACACCTAGTAATGTAGCAGCGCTTAGATCAAAAATAAAGGAGATAAAAAACCTGTACGAAAAGAAAGGCTCAAAGGAATATTTTAGAATTTATCGGAGTGGATTTGGGACCATGGGAGATTATTTTCTTGCCACTGTTTCCGCAAAAGATGAACAATCGTATTCAATGACATCCGATCAAAACGATGTACTTCTGGGTGAAGAAGGTAAAAAATTATTCACAGAAATGTCAATGCTTTTAGACAGATACGAATTAAAAACTGGTGAAATGAAACCAGAGTTGAGTTATACCAACAATTAAAAAGCCAATCTCTAAATTTTGCCGAATTGTTATAGTACAAAGCTTTATAACCACATCAATGAATTTTTCAAATAATCATCAACAAAGTAAAAACAAAAAACGTCATGGGTAAAAAACTAATAGTAATAGGACTTGCAATAGCCCTCTTCACGGCTTGCAACGAACAGGCCACACGCTATACACAAAACTCGCCAGAGATTGAAACGGTTAAAACAGCCATTAATAACTACAATAATAAAATGTACGATGCCAGTATTTATGCAGATACGTCCAAAACCTATTTCAATACGCGGGATGGATTTATGTCTCCATCTGAAACTATGGCATATCACAAAGCAAATGATGCCAATTATTCCAGTAGAGGATTTAGGAACGAAGATCAGGAATATGAAATGGTAGTCACCGATGACGGAGAAACTTGGGTAAACTGTTGGTTGGATTGGGAAGCTATCATGGCTGGGAACGGCGAAGAAGTAAAGATGCCTATTCATTTAACCTATAGGTTTGTAGAGGGTAAAATTGTCAGGGAATATGGGTACTGGGACCCAACAGCAGTAGTCATGAACCTTCAGGAAATAGAGGCAGCCAAGAATATACCAGCTGAATAAAAGCCCTGACTACCAACATTTAAAGAGACCCCTCAAAAATCTGTAAGCTCAAAATATAAAGAGCTTCAAGAAGTTAAGAGTCCTTAAAGCAGGCAGAGCGGAATTGTGGAGATAGTTTATTGCAATTGTGTTTTTTAGGTTATTCGTTTTAGCGTTTTAATAGTTAGTCAACCTGACATAATTGCACCTGCCTGTATTTATTGGCTTAGCCTCACCGATTTCATTCCCATCGGAACGGGAATGCGAGTTTTTTTTATAAACAATCAACCAAAATTCCAGAGTCCTTCTTGATAGTTATTCGGACTCTAACAAAGTAAAGTATAACTAAAAGGAGACACCCGTTATCTCGGGTTATAAATATGAAAAAAGTAGGCATAATTGGCGGATCTGGATTTATAGGGAGCCATATCACAAAACAGTTTTTGGAAAATGGTTTTCAGGCGATAGTTTCTGCAAGAGACATATCCAAACAAGAAAAGTATCAACACTTGATGGAACTGCCAGAATCCGACCATTTATACATCAGTGAGCTCCATGTGGAAAATAAAAAACAATTAAAGGAATTCGTCAAAGATTGTGATATTGTCATCCATGGGGGCACTCCGTTTCAACTGGACGTTGAGGACCCAAAGAAAGAGCTTTTTGATCCAACTATAGAGGGTACCGAAAATTTCTTAGAAGTTGTTTCTGAATCACCATCCATCAAAAAAGTAGTGTTGATTGCTTCGGTTGCAGCATGGAATACGAACTTTCCTTTGCCAGCAGGCGGGAAATCAGCATCAGACCCCTTCAGTGAAAGTGACGCCCCATTTTTGAGTAAAGAAAGCCATCCTTATGCCCAAGCTAAATTCATAGCCAATCAACGAGTAAATGATTTTATTGCAGAGCATCCAAATCTCGATATTGAAATTACAAGTGTATCGCCTGTAGCCGTGTTTGGGAAGTCGATGTCACAAAGAGATGATTCTACATCAACAGGACTTCAGTTTCTAATCAAAAACCATCTTGCACCAAATCCGTTTGTACAAATGCTTTACGACACCAATGCAGAATTTGCGATTGTGGATGTTAGGGATGTAGCCGAAAGCATTTATAAAGCCGCTACCATTTCAGGATTACACGGTAAAAATTATTTGCTCTCCAGTGAAACCTATTCAGTATCTGATGTGGCCTTGATGCTCAACGGTCTGTCCCCAAACAAACAACCAAAAATAATTTATCAAAACAACATGGCACAACGCGATCTGGGGATGACTTTCAAGCCCGTCAAGAGGACATTGGCAGAATTTTAAAAAATCAACGAAAACCTGTTCGGTTGAAACAAATGGATCTAAAAAATCAAATATTAAAATGCAATACTAACCCGTTCGTCAATGCCGAACACAAAAATCAAAAATCATGAAAAAAATAGTCCTTATAGTAATGATGCTATCAGTGTTTATTAACTACGCGCAAAAAAAGAATGGAACCGTTTATATTGAACATCCTGCCATCGATGTTGTACATGAATTTGTAAAAGCCTCGGTTGCTGGTGACCGATCAAAAATGGCGAGCTATTTAACTAATGACTTTAAAGCTTACAACGGAACTTCCACCAATCAAAATGACAAGGGAATGGACAAAGAAGCATTCCTTAACAATCAAATGGTGTATCACAACCAATTGGATTATTATGCCATAGAAGATTTTCCAGGATCTTATGCAGATGCCATTGAATACAAAAAAGATAACCCAGATGGCGAGGTTTGGGTACAGACCTGGAATTTGCTAAAGGGGGTCCAAAAAAATACCGGTGTAAAAATTGACGCGGCAGCCCATAGGCTATATACACTTACCAAAGACAATAAGATCAAAATGATCATTAGCTACGGAAATGGAAGGGTCATTGACGAAATACAGTCCAGTTTTGCTGACAGAACCAACGGAACCATCTACAACCATCATGAAAACATCAATACCATTCGGAAAATGATGTATGCTTTTGAGAAGAAGGATTATGACAAGGCCTATAGTTTTTATGATGAAAAAGCAAGATTTTTGGACTCAAGCTCCCCCACTCTTGAAGGTAAATCTTTAGCTGAACAAAAAGTCATTGATAAACAAATTTTTGACAACTATGAAATTACAAGTGTAGATGTAGTGGGCTATCCCGATTATTTACATTATGAAATGGGAGATGCCCGGGTAGTCCAGTCCTGGTGGAACATTAACATTGTCCGCAAATCGGACAAAAAAGCAATCGTCATGCCTATCCATTATATCCACGATTTTAACAAGGAAGGAAAAATAATTTCGGAATTGGCCTATTATAACCCAAAGTTGTTGGATTGATCAACCAAGGACTTCGCGTTAAACTTCAGATTTAATCAAGAACCTTGGGGTCCGTCCGACCGGCAAGAGCGGGAAAACCAACGAAGTATGAATGAGGAATTGTTCTTTCAATGGAGTTCAGCCTCAGGGTGTTAAAACCCACCGGTAGGAATAAAATATAACAATGCAATTTTAATCAGTTTGTCATTGGCAAACACAAATTTAAACATTATGAAATTTTTGAATAAGAAATACCGATCGTCCCGACTTTTAGGGAACCAGCAAAACAACACTATTTGGGCGGTGAGTAAAAAATCAATCTTTACCATGCTTTTAATTCCCTTTTTGGCACTATCACAAAACAGCACAGAATACGGCGTTTTCGAAAATGCAATATTAACGCCCAATCCCGCTCAGGTAACACAGTTTGAAAAAGGCCTTGCGGCGCACAACAAAAAATACCATGGTGATGGTCCTTATGGCGTACGTGTGTATTGGATTAACAACGGACCAAAAACTGGAAGTTATGTTTGGGTTATGGGTCCTTTTCCTTGGAGCTCTTTAGATAATAGACCTGCTCAAAAAGAAGGCCACGATGCCGATTGGAATATGAATGTAGCGCAGTACACAACAACTGAAAGTGGCACCCAGAGTTACTGGCGTTTTCAGGCTGAAATGTCAAGATTCCCCAAAAACTTCACCATTAAAAACATGGAAGTAGATTACTGGGATGTTAAGCGTGGCAAAATGGCTGAAGCCAAAAAATTGGTTGAAAAAGTACATCAAGTATATGTTGACAAAAGTCCCGATGAGACCTATGGTATTTATACCAATGAATTTCCAAGCACCAAGGAAGGGCGCGATTTGACGGTAATTTCATTCTATGATAAATCGGCTTGGTTGGGTGAGGACCATGGCTTTGTCACCAAATATGAAAGCGTATATGGAAAAGACAGTTGGGGGCAATTTTTAAACGATTGGATGGCTGTTACCGATGGTGTTGAAACTGAACTTTGGATTTTCCTTCCTGAGCTTAGTGGCATTAGTGGCGTAGTTGATGTCTCAACACGAAACTGATTGTTGAATTTCTAAAATGTACTTGATCTACATTTTACCAAAAACTAAAATCATGAAATCGGATCATACCCAATGGAGCAAGGAAGAACTGAAAATTTACATCCTTCTATGTTGCGCAAAGGGAGATCAGGTTGAAACAAAGGAAGAAATCGACTTGATAAAATCCAAAACTGACCCAGAAACATTTGAAAGGTTGTACAATGAATTTTGTGGTGACGACGAGGATAGGTGCTTTGAGAAAATTGACGATGTCATCGGGAAATATCCTTTCTCTCCATATGAAATTTCAGAAATCAAAAAGGAGGTTATGGAAGTTTTTAATTCCGATAAGAAATTTGAAATGAAGGAACGGAATCTGTGCAAAGTGTTTGATAATATGTTGTATTAACAAAATCAATTATCACAACCATTCAAATGAAAAAACTATATATAAATCGTTTGTTGCCATGCTTTGTACTCTGCTTGATGGTGCAAAGCAAATGTATGGCGCAAAATTCTGAAAACAGGAAGGGAAAAATTCCGACCAAAAATCAAGTTTGGACACAAGATGAGGAAGATGTCAAGGCAACCATCGAACAATTCCTAATCGTTGCAGGCAATTACAACCTTGATGCCATGGCAAACATGATGGCAGACAAAGCCAGCCTGGCAATTGCAAGATTAAGAGATGGCAAGTGGACGACTGAAACGATGTTGATAGAGGATCGTTTAGCAGCTGCCAAAAAAAGCGTCAATCGGCCATATTTTGAACCAGTAAATGAATATACAATCCACGTCAGCGATGGACATTTGGCTTTTGTAAAAGCCGATGCCGTTTTACATGCTTTTGGAGTGCCACTTTTGCACAACATCGATTATTTCACATTGATAAAGGAAAACGAGGTTTGGAAGTTTATTAATATTTCGTTCACCTCAACCCGTATTCCAGAAGCGGAAAGAATCTATGACCCAATCATCTTTGCCAAAAGTTATGCCCAAGTTTGGTGCATTCAAAATCCAGATTTTGTGGTTTTGTTCTATGCCGAAGATGGTTCGCTTAATATAAACAACGGCATTGCCTCAGTTGGAAGAACTGCAATTGCAAAAGATGCCAAAGCCTTTATGGATGCCTTTCCGGATGATATGATTGTCGCTTTTGACAGGTTGATACAAACCTCCAAAGGAATAGAGTTTCACTGGACCTTGACAGGAACCAATTCAGGCATTAAGGCCAGCCCGATAAAGTCATTCTGGCGAGGCACTGGAAAAAAAATAAACATCAGCGGTTTTGAACTTTGGCAACTGAATGAGAATGTGCTTATCAAAAAGTCCATAGGCACTTTTGATGCCGATGAATATAACAGACAGCTTAATTATATTATAAAAAATCAAGAACCTCGGGGCCCGTCCGACCGGCACGGGCGGGCAAGACCACAAAGTATAAATAAGGAATTGTCTTTTCGATCAAGGTAAGCCTCGGGATATTAAAACCTACTGGTGGGAATTAAAATTATCAACAATAAACTAAAACAGATACATCATGCAAACCGAAACAGTCACAAAACCATCACCAGCAGCAATTCTTCAAATGGGGACAGGATTTTGGGCCTCAAAAGTCCTTTTAACCGCCGTAGAATTTGAATTATTCACACAATTGGAAAAACATCCGAACCAGACTGTCAAAGACATCAAATCAAATTTAGACTTGAAATGCACCGACAGAAATACCTACGATTTTTTGGATTGTCTGTCAGCATTGGGATTTCTAAATCGCGAAGGGCTTTTGGAAACCTCTCGTTATTCAAACACCATAGATACCGGTATTTTTCTTGACAAAGCCAAACCATCTTATATAGGCGGAATCCTTGAAATGCAGAATGAACAAGGCTGGAATGTATGGGCAAAACTTGATCAAGGTTTAAAAACCGGATTGATTCAACATGACGTAAAAAATAATGGTGAAACCATTTTCGATTTTATAAGTAATAATCCCGAAATGTTCAAAAAATTCGTGGATGGCATGACAGGGGTCCAGATGGGCAACTTTATTGCTTTGGCGCAACAATTTGACTTTTCAAACTACAAAACTTTGGTTGATGCCGGTGGTTCTGCTGGTGTGCTGTCTGTGATGGTCGCCAAAAACAATCCTCACATGAACTGCACCACCTTCGATTTACCTGCATTGAAATCTATGGCCACGGAAACCATACAAAAATTCAAAATGGCAGACCATGTAAAAGTGATGAATGGTGATTTTTTTAAAGATGGATTGCCAAAAGCAGACATCGTGACCATGGGAAATGTATTGCACGATTGGGATGAAGAGACCAAAATCAAACTCATGAAAATCGCTTATGATGCTTTACCAAAAGGAGGTGTTTTTATAGCGATAGAACATGTCATTGATAATGAGCGAAAAGAAAATGTCTTTGGTTTAATGATGAGCCTCAACATGCTCATAGAAACGGGCGATGGCTTTAATTACACGTTTGACGATTTCAGCAAATGGGCAAAGAAAGCAGGTTTCTCATCTACCGAATTGATGCCCTTGGCAGGACCAGCGAGTGCAGCAATCGCTTATAAATAAAAACATCAACATTTGAGTATTGGGCTAATTGAGAAAACCAAAGTCATTTGTTGGCAACAATTAAAGCAGATAAAAATCATGAAAGTAAATGCTTACGCGGCTTTCGAGCCCAACGGAAAATTAGAGTCTTATTCCTATGATTTAGGGGAACTGGGACCGGAACAGGTGGACATTAAAGTGGCCTTCTGTGGTATATGCCATTCTGATTTAAGTATGATCAACAATGAATGGGGAATGACACAATATCCAATGGTCCCCGGTCATGAAATAATTGGTGAAGTCATAGCAATTGGCAAGGCTGTTAAAAACGTGAAGGTTGGTGATAAGGTAGGACTTGGGTGGATGTCATCTTCCTGCATGAGTTGCGAGCAATGCATGGATGGACACCACCATCTCTGCGCTCAAAGTGAAGCCACTATTGTAGGCCGAAACGGCGGATTTGCCGATTATGTTCGTGGACATTGGTCGTGGGTCATTCCGCTTCCAGAAGCTATTGATATGAGTAAAGCAGGCCCCTTACTATGCGGAGGGATCACCGTTTTCAGCCCAATAGTATTAGCCGGAGTAAAACCTACCGATAGGGTCGGTGTCATAGGCATTGGAGGATTGGGCCATTTAGCCATCAAATTCTTAAAACACTGGGGTTGCGACGTAATCGCGTTTAGCTCAAATCCGAATAAGAAAAAGGAGATTTTGAAGATGGGAGCTAGTCAAGTGATCAATTCAATATCTCCCGAAGAATTAGAAAGTATTGCGGGAAAACTCAACTTTATTTTAAATACGACCAATGTGTCATTGGATTGGAATTCTTATCTGACAGCTTTAGCACCGAAAGGAAAATTTCACACCGTAGGGGCTGTTTTGGAGCCCATGGCAATTCCTGCATTCAGTTTAATTATAGGAGAAAAAACGGTAGGCGGCAGTCCAATAGGCAGTCCTGCGTTAACTAAAACCATGCTCGATTTTTGTGTAAGACACGCTATTTATCCAGATGTTGAGGAGTTTCCGATGGCAAAAGTAAATGAAGCCATTGAACACCTAAAGGCAGGAAAGGCAAGGTTTAGGGTGGTTCTGAAAAATCCATAACTGTCACCATACACAGTGAATTTCGACATGATTTGAAGTTAATACAGATGAAAGATTATAAATGAAATAGCATTGGAAGCAAACAAACAAAACGATAGAAGATTAACATCCCGATAGCTATCGGGAGGCGATTGAGAAAAACAAATAGAAACACCAACCATGGGTTCAACTAAAACCACGTTACCAGCACTTTCTGAAAATACAATTTTAAGGTATTTTAATTTTATCGCCCTTTATTTTGCACAAGGAATACCCGAAGGCATGTTATTCTTTGGAATTCCGGCTTGGATGGCAATGAATGGAAAATCTGCTGGAGAAATTGCCAGTTTTGCCATTGCTTGCGGATTGCCATGGAGTTTCAAATTTATAGTTGCGCCCTTAATGGATCGCTATACCATTTTATCTATGGGAAGAAAAAGACCTTGGGTAATTTTCGGGCAATTGGGGTTAATGACCAGTTTCATCCTCATGGCATTTATTCCTGATCCATTAAATAATTTGGACACCTTCATGTTGGCCGGTTTTATAGTCTCATTTTTTGGCGCATTTCAGGATGTAGCTACTGATGGGATGGCAGTAGATATTATACCTCCTGATGAACAAGCCCGTGCCAATGGATTTATGTGGGGTTCAAAAATTATTGGAACTTCGGCGTCCTTAGCATTAGGAAGTTGGCTTTTAAATCAATATAGCTATACTGTCTCCATTGCATCGCTTTCAGGTTTGGTTGGAACAATAATGCTTGTTCCCATTTTTTTAAGAGAAAGACCTGGTGAAAAAACAATGCCTTGGACGGCAGGGACAGCGTCTTTAGAAAACAAACAACTACAATTAACCAACTGGAAAGCAATTTTCAAATCGTTATATAGTGTATTCAAATTAAAGAACTCATTGCTACTTGCCATTATTGGCTTCCTTATTGCCGGAAGCATCAATTATATGGATATCCTTCTGCCCATTTTCACGGTCAAGGAATTAGGGTGGACAAACCTCACCTACTCGCAAGTATTCGCAACCACTTCCGTAGTAGGTGGCATTGGCGGAATGCTCATTGGGGGTCTTTTGGTAGATAAATTTGGTAAAAAACGAATGTTGAATATATACTTCTTCGTTTGGATAGCTTCAACTGTCGTATTATTCTTTATGAAACCTTTTTGGGCTAATACCATTTTCATCAATGGTTACATGTTTGCCTATTCCACTTTAAGTGTTTTTTGTAATATCGGCCTTTTTGCCATTGCCATGCAATGTTGTTGGAAAAAAGTTTCTGCTAGTCAATTTACTTTATATATGACTATTTCTAATATCGGTCGTATTGCATTTGCAGCATTAATACCTCCAATGAAGGCCAATTTTAGCTGGGAGATTACCTTGCTGGGCTTCGCAGGCATTGTATTAGTAAGCTGGGTTTTATTGCAATTTTTAAATATCAAACTTTTTGTCAAAAATGTCGAAAAATTAGAGAATAAGGACATTGAAAGACGTGGTATGCTAAGTACAATAATAGATGTCTAAAAAAAAATCGATTGAGGATTAACAAAAATTAAATCAAAATGAAACGAAACGGCTTTTTAACTTTTCAATTGGGAGTTCCTTTAGCTTTTCTATGCCTTTTCTCTTGTTTGAACAACACCTCCGAATGGACGACTCAAGAAAAAGAACAAGCCAAAAAAGAGATCTCTTTACGCATCGATGACATTGTCCAAGGCGCAAAACATCTCGATATCGAGGAGGCAATAGAAGCTTATTCAAATTCGGAGGATTTTATGATTATCAATCCTGATGGTTCTTCCTATAACTATCAGGAAATGAAAACGGTGAATTCGGAAGCATTCAAACAACTTCGTTCCCTCGAATTTTCAACCCTCAAAAAAGAATTTCGGTTTTTAGCCGAAGACCTTGTGCTCTGTACATGGTTCGGGAAAAACAACATGGAATTCAAAACTGGAGACAAACTGACCATTGCATCTTATATGGGAAGCATGCTTTTCAAAAAAGAAAAAGGTATTTGGTCAATTATTTATGCCCATGAATCAAACTCAACACCAATTATAATCTGAACAGACATGAAAACAACACACAAAATCATTTTAGCAACCCTTGCTTTTTTAAGCTTTACATCATCGTTTGCCCAAAAAAGCAATCTCGAAAAAAACCTAAAAATGTACGAACAAGTTTGGGACGACATTGTTAACCAAGGTCAGTTAGACCTCATCAACGATAAAAACTTCGACCCAAATGTTGTCCAAATCAATCCTGCCGGAAATATTGTTGGCATCGCAGATTTCAAAACTTACTATCAAAATTTTATCACGGGTTTCTCTGACATCAAATTTACCGTTATGAAGGTCTTTGGACAAGATGATAACATCGTTAAACATTGGAAGTTTGAAGGAAAACACACAGGCGATTTTTTTGGCATTCCTGCCACGAACAAATTGGTCAATGTTGAAGGCGTTACACTCGTAAAAATGAAAGATGGACGCATAGCCCAAGAGCAGGATTTTATGGACAATTCCGTATTGATGCAACAGTTGGGATTGACTTCAAACCCAGAAAACGTCAACATTGTTGATGGCTTATACAAATCATTTGCCATAGGTGATATTCCTACCGTCTTGGCCGGTATGGATGCCAACATCGTGTGGAACGAAGCCGAAGGCAACTCCTATGCAGATGGCAACCCATATGTAGGACCGGACGCTGTGTTAAATGGTGTTTTTGCCCGTCTTGGGGCCGATCACGAGTATTTTAAACTGCAGGACATTGAACTTCACGAGATGAGCAACAATAAAGTATTGGCAACCTTACGCTATGACGGGAAATTTAAAGACGGAAAAGCATACAATGCCCAGGCGGCCCACTTATGGACCTTGAAGGATGGAAAAGTGGTGGGGTTTCAACAATATGTGGATACCAAGAAATTGGCTGATGCGGAAAAGAGATAAAATGAAAAACGGAGAAGCCGACCTGCCTGCCGGTTTACCCTCCGTAGGAGGGCAGGCAGGAAACCAATTAGAGTAGGCATCAAAAATTAAATATAAAAATCATGACACAAACAATCGTAACCAGACACAAAGTAGGAAATATTGACACCTGGCTGAAAGGCCATCAAGACAGACTTGATGTATTTGGACCTGCTATATCTGGCCTTAGAACATTTCAGGATGCCAACAATAAAAATTCAGTGGTATTGGTAATTGAAGTTACGGATATGGAAAAATTTAAAGCAATTTTAAATGATCCGTCTCTAAAAGCATTGAAAGACAAGCACACGGTTTTAGAACCGATAACGGTCTCCATGCCAATAGAAGTGTAATGATTGGTTCTATCACTAATAACGATATACTAACGTGAAGAATATTCGAGCACATTTAAAATTTTAATTATTGCTGGAACATATTATGTAAAAAATAAATATCAAAACACATGAAAATAGTACTCATCACAGGAACAAGCAAAGGCATAGGCCTTGAAACAGCCTTAACATTTGGTCGTGCAGGCTACAAAGTATTTGCCACCATGCGTAATCCCGAAAACGCTTCCGATTTTAAGCAAAAAATCAAAAATGAATCTTTAGACATCACGATTTCCAAAATGGATGTCGACTCCGATGCTTCCGTAAAGAAAGGTATGGATGAGATTATTCAAAAGAATGGCTCGGTGGATGTTCTTGTCAATAATGCCGGAATTGAACGCCATGGCTCCATTGAAGAGATGTCGATGGACGATTTTCAATCCGTTATGAATACCAATTATTTGGGAGTCCTTCGGTGTACAAAAGCGGTGTTGCCTCAAATGCGAAAAGCCAAAAATGGTTGCATTATTAATATCGCTTCAGTTTCAGGTCATATTGCCAATAGTCCGTTGGGTGCCTATGCCGCAAGTAAATTTGCACTTGAAGCCATAAGCGAGGCCCTTGCCCAAGAAATGAAACCATTTAATGTTAAGGTAGCCATCGTAGAACCTGGCATCATTAATACGCAAATGGCAAAGGATATTTCAGTGAATGCAGAATCCTTATATCCGCATTCAAAACGCCTTGCCGGCCTTTTTTCAGCATCACTTCAAACGCCAACACCTCCAACACTCGTGGCAGACAAAATCTTAGAAATTTCAGAAAGCAACACTTGGAAACTAAGACATCCCGTTGGCCCAGATGCAGCACCTTTTATTGAATGGCGCGGGTCAATGAACGATGAACAATGGATAAATTGGAATGCCACCAGTGATGAAGATTGGTATAAATCGGTTGAGCAGGATTTCGGGTTGAATGCGAGGTAGATACTAATATGTGATGGAACTTTAAACTATTCAATCAAGAACCTCAGGGTATTAAAATCCACTAATGAGAATAAAATTAGTCGTTTAATTTCAACAACTTAGATATATGGAAAAATTATGATTTACTATTGGCTATATCTAATTTATATTTTCATCGGCTCTAAATTCTTTTGGAAACCACATGACTTCGAATCTCACCAGAAAACGGCGTGTCAATATTTTGGATTGTGAAACCTTACGGTATATGAACAATTCCAGACACCTCAATTATATGGATTTTATTCGGTTTGAAATGATGTTTAGAACACCACTGTTCGACAATACGGTCAAGAAAAGCTTATATGGCATTCTGGGTTCACAAAAAATCATCTATAAAAAATCCCTAAAAATGTGGTCGGTATTTACCATTACTCTGGTTTTGGAAGGATGGGACGATAAATGGGTCTACCACAAACAAGCTTTTAAACAGCAAAACGAGATTCGTGCTGTTGGCTATACAAAAGCAGCGTTTTGGAAAGGCAGAAACGCGCAGAATATACCCGGAATTCTTAAACATTGTGGTGTTACTATTTTCGAAATGCCCCCTACACAACAAGTACTAAACATGTTTAAAACAGATTATGAGCTTTTAAATTAAAAACAATTGAGTGTTTGTATTGCGATTCAGGAACTGCGGGAAAAGGCAAAACAGGAAATGGGAAGTAAATTTGATTTGAGAGAATTCCACAACGTCGTTCATAAAAATGGCTCGATGCCCCTGGACATATTGGAAACCGTCGTACTCAGATATATCACGGATACCAAACCCAGTTAAGGTTCAGGGTTTTTGAATTGAGCTTAACCGCAAAGGTCGTCAAGGACGGTGCAAAGATCGCAATTCTTAAGGAACATACTTTTTAAAACTTTGATTTCCTTGCGGTAAAATAGAGCATAATATCTTTTAGACATTTAAATTATAATTGATGAGGAGGAGTTACGAAAAACTATCTTAAAAATAATTAACTTACATCCTCTAAATTATTATTCTCTAAAACTTATGAAAACGCACTATCTCCTTTCAATTTTAATTTCCTTTTTATATATCGGAACACCTCATGCACAAGAAGCTTATTTTCAAATAGACCCCACCTTAACTCCAGACGGACAGACCATAGTTTTTAGTTATGATGGCGATTTATGGAAAGTGCCTTCAAGTGGTGGCGATGCATTTAGGCTCACAGCAATGGAAGGAGAAGAAACCTTGCCGCGTATTTCACCAGACGGAAAATGGTTGGCCTTCAGCGCCACACAATATGGTAATAAGGATGTTTATGTCATGCCAATAGATGGCGGTGAGATCAATCAACTCACCTTTCATGATGCCACAGATGATGTAGATAGCTGGTCGTGGGATTCCAAAGAAATTTATTTTACCTCATCGCGGTACAATCGTTATAGTGGTTATAAGGTTCCTGTTTCTGGTGGCACACCAATACGGTTGTTTGAAAATTATTTCAACAATGTCCATAATGTTGTTTCCCATCCTAAAACAGACGAAATTTTCTTTAATGAAAGTTGGGAAAGCAAAAATTTCACCAATCGTAAACGCTATAAAGGCGCTTATAATCCTGATATTAAATCCTACAATCCAAAAACCAAGGCATTCAAAGAATACACCGATTATAATGGAAAAGATATGTGGGCCACCATAGATGAAAATGGGGTTATTTATTTTGTTTCCGATGAAATCAACGGGGAATATAATCTATATACTTTTAAAGATGGAGCTACTAAAACAGCCTTGACAAAATTTGAAACTTCAATCGGTTGGCCCCAAGTTAGTGCCAACGGAAATAAGATCGTGTTTACCAAAGACTATCAGATTTTCTTGTACGACGTAGCTTCAAATAAAACTCAAAAGGTCAAGATTCTAATTAACACAAACAATACGCTCATTAAAGAGCAGGATTTTGAAACAAAGGGTAAAATCAGTACCATGTCCATATCGCCAGATAATAAGAAGATGGCATTTATTTCTCGTGGCGAACTGTTTGTATCGGACATAAAAGGTAAGTTTATCAAAAAATTAAACACCAATCCCAATGAGCGTGTTAAGGAAGTAAAATGGCTAAAGGATAATCGTACACTATTATATAATCAGACCGCTTCTGGATACACCAATCTCTTTACTATTGCTGCCGATGGAACAGGTGAAGAAAAAAGACTTACCAACGAGGCAAAAAACAACGCCAGTATTGCTATAGACCATAAAATGGAACATGCGGCTTATATAAGTGGCCGTGATGAGTTGAGACTATTGGATTTAAAAACCTTAAAAAGTACGACTATTGTAACTGATGAATTTTGGGCTCTTCGTCCGCCAGTCCCTCAATTTTCACCGGACGATTCCTATGTTTTATACTCTGCCTTTCGCAATTTTGAACTCGATATGTTTATTTATCATATCGCAACCAAAGAAATTATAAACTTAACCCAAACTGGGGTTTCAGAAAGTAATCCCACATGGTCTCCAGATGGAAAATACATCTACTTTCAATCTAACTTAACGCAACCTTCGTTCCCAAGAGGTATTGGAGATACACATATTTACAGAATGGCTTTAGACACCTATGACGCACCTTTTAAATCGAATAAGTTTGACGAACTTTTTAAAGAAGACGAAAAAAAGGATAAGGATAAATCTGAGAAGAAAGATAAAGACAAAAAAGAAAAAGATAGCATCAAAGAACCCATTTCAATCACCATCAATAAAAAAGGACTGATGGATCGTATCGAACGCATCAGTCCTTCATTTGGGTCACAAAATGACCCTTATGTCATTACAAAGGATGAAACGACCTATGTGTATTATGTTTCTAATCACGACCAAGGAAAATATAAATTATGGAGAACCATTATTAAACCTTTTGAAGAAAACAAAACTGAAAAAGTAGATGACCAAGTGATTAGGGACGGTCAACTGGAGTCCACTAAAGACGGATATTATGCCTTGTTGAATGGCACTATCCATACCATGGACTTAAAAAGCAACAAGCTTGAAAAAATTGAAACAGAAGCCACATTTCGAAAAAATCTGGCAAATGAATTTAATCAGATGTTTTTTGAAGCCTGGGCAGGTTTTGAGAGTAATTATTACGATGAAAATTTCCACGGAGAAAACTGGCAACAACTTAGAGATAAGTACGCTCACTTTCTCCCCTACCTTACAAAACGCTCACAATTGAGTATGTTATTTAACGATATGCTTGGTGAGTTAAATACCTCCCATGTTGGATTTAATACCTCAGGGAAAGAAGATGAGACCTATTACGGCACTTCCACTTCAGAATCGGGAATCATTTTCTCTCAAGACAACCCTTATAAAGTAGCACATATTGTTAGTAAAAGTCCTGCGGATATCACTGGAAAAGACATTAAACTAGGTGATATTTTAACCAAAGTCAATGGGAAGTCGGTAGATTTCAAAACAAATAGAGAAGCCTATTTTTCTGGACCATCATTGGATAACGAAATGCAGTTAACCTTTAAAAGAAGCGGCAAGGACATTACTGTAAACCTGCATCCAATTGCTACCAGAGAGTTTAAAGATTTGCTGTATGATGAATGGGTTGAAGACAATCAGAAGTATGTAGATGAAAAAAGCAATGATAAAATAGCTTATGTCCACATGAAAAATATGAGCGGTAGTGAACTCGATAATTTTATGAAGGAGATGGTTTCTGAAGCCTATAGAAAGGACGCTTTAATATTGGACTTAAGAAATAATACAGGTGGAAACGTGCACGACGCCGTTTTACAGTTCTTATCCCAAAAACCTTACGCCCAATGGAAATATAGAAATGGAAAATTGGCACCACAACCCAATTTTGGACCTGCAGCAAAACCGATCGTTTTACTGATCAATGAGCAATCATTAAGTGATGCCGAAGTTACAGCTGCCGGTTTTAAAGAATTGGGCTTAGGAAAAATCATCGGAACAGAAACCTACCGTTGGATTATTTTTACTTCAGCCGGCCGTTTGGTAGATGGTTCATCCTATCGTTTGCCATCTTGGGGTTGCTACACGTTGAGCGGCGATAATTTAGAACACACAGGTGTAGCACCAGACATTTATGTAAAAGAAGACTTTAAAGACCGACTCACGGGCAAGCAACCACAATTAGACGAAGCCATCGCCGAAATTCTAAAGGATTTAAAACGTTAAGTGATGCAACTAAAAGAAAGCCTGCGGAAATTAAAATCCACTGGTAGACATAAATAGAATTAAAAAAATAACATTAAATTTTATTTTTAATAGCATACCGAATTTTTCCCAGTTAGATGAGATAACCTACATTTTTTATAATCAATCAGATAAATCATGAAAAGCATTTTTTTTCTTATTATTTCCTTCCTTATCTGTGGCAATAGTATTGCTCAAAGGGCCCAAAACCTGGAACTTCTGGATGTTTTTAATTTGGAATATATTTCTGATCCTCAAATTTCTCCTGATGGCAACCGTATTATTTACGTCAGAAATTTCAAAGACGTGATGACCGACCGGAATTTATCAAATCTTTGGATGGTAAACACCGACGGTAGCCAAAACAGACCCCTTACCACTGGAAATCAAAACGATTCTCAACCGAGATCGTCGCATGACGGTACTAAAATAGTGTTCAAATCGAACATGAAAGATGATCGGACAAAACTCTATATGATGTGGGTCGACTCCAAAGATGTAGTAGCGCTTACCAACACTCCCGAAAGTCCCGGAGCTGTGTCATGGTCTTGGGACGATACGCATTTGGCATTTTCTATGTTTGTACCTGCTGCCAAAAAATCACCTATCACCCTACCACTAAAACCTGAAGGCGCCAAATGGAATGCGCCTCCAATTTATATTGACCAAATGAACTATAGAGGCGATGGTCAGGGCTATCTTAAAAGCGGTAACGAGCAATTGTTTATAATTTCTACAGATGGTGGCACTCCAAGACAGCTCACTTTTACTGCTAATGACCACGGAAATCCTATTTGGTCCAAAGATGGAAAATCACTTTATTTTGACGCCAATCTTCACGAAAACCATGAAATGGAACCTAGGAATAGCGAAATTTACCAACTCACCATCAGCACAGGCGCCATTAAAGCACTCACATCTCGGAAAGGTCCAGATAATGGTGCCGTTTTGTCGCCCGATGGAAGTCAAATAGCCTATACAGGTTTTGATGATACCTATCAAGGCTATACAGTTTCCAATCTTTATATAATGAATACAGATGGTTCTGGCAGCAAAATTGTGACCAAAGATTTAGACCGAGATATTTCCAATCCAATTTGGGAAGATAATGGCAAAGGTCTTTATTTTCAGTATGATGAAAAAGGTGATACCAAAATTGGTCATGTAGCACTCACCGGAAAAATAAGAACGATTACCAACGAGCTTGGTGGACTTTCATTAGGGCGTCCATACAATGCAGCTTCCTATTCAGAAGCCAAAAACAAGCTAGCCTATACCTTAGGTGGAACTGATCATCCTGCAGATTTAGCGGTTTGGAATGGAGGTGAAACGACACGGATCACCAATGTAAACAAAGACCTGTTTGCTGACAAACAACTGGGTAATGTAAAAGAAATCTGGTGGAAGTCCTCTTATGACAATAGAGACATTCAAGGTTGGATCGTCACGCCGCCCAACTTCGATTCTACTAAAAAATATCCTTTAATCCTTGAAATACACGGCGGTCCTTTTGCCAGTTATGGTTCGGTATTTTCAGCCGAAATCCAAATGTATGCCGCTGCAGGTTATGTGGTTTTATATTCCAACCCAAGGGGAAGTACAGGTTACGGACAGGAGTTTGGAAATTTGATTCACCATGATTATCCCAACCATGATTATGAAGACCTCATGTCTGGTGTGGATGCCGTTATCAAAATGGGCAATATAGATACCAACAATCTTTTTGTTACCGGTGGCTCAGGTGGTGGGGTATTAACGGCTTGGATTGTTGGTAAAACCAACAGATTTAAAGCTGCCGTGGTGGCTAAACCGGTGATTAACTGGTACAGCTTTGTACTTTATGCAGATAGCCCGGCATTCTTCTACAAGTATTGGTTTGGGGATAAACCTTGGGACAATCCTGAAGCGTATTTAAAAAGATCACCATTGTCTTATGTTGGCGATATTACCACTCCAACCATGGTGTTGGGTGGTGAAGACGATTATAGGACGCCTATTAGTGAGATGGAGCAACTATATACTGCACTCAAAATTCAACAGGTAGAAACTGCTATGGTAAGAATTCCCGGAGCGTCTCATGGCATTGCCAATAAACCAAGTAATCTGATTGCCAAAATTGCAAGTATATTGGCTTGGTTTGATAAATATAAAAGTAAAGATTAGGTTTCCATGACTATTCTCTCCAGTAAAACTCGATAAATTACTCTTTAAAACAGTTTTCTGATATCTCAAAAATGCATCCTTAAAGTTGAAGTATGTCAACTTAATGGATGCATTTAGGTATTGTAATACTCATCTTCTGTGATTTTAGAATCCATTAACAGCATTCTCTTGCCAATTGTCAAAAATCTCTTTCAATGATTGGGTTACCGTATAGGCAATCGTATTTGTGAAGGATATTGTTTTGAATGGTGAATTTTATTTTCTGCTATAATGCCTTCTGATTCGTCAAAATTATTTCCTCCAGTGTTCAGATTACGTGCAAAACGTGGAAAGTTACTGCTAGAAACCTCGATTCTGATACGGTGTCCCTTTTTAAAATAGTTACTTGTAGCCATTGGCGTCAAATCGACTTTATACACCTTGCCTTCTTCCATAAACACTTCTTTATCGTACCCTTCTCTATAACGCACACGCTGTATGGTTTCATCAAGATTATAGGCCGTACCATCAGGATATACATCGATCAGTTTAATGGTAAAATCCGTATCCTTAGCGTCAGAAGAAACATAGAGTGTGGACTCAATAAATCCAGTTACTTCTATTCCTTCCGTGAGAACGTCCGTAGTATAAACAAGAATATTAGGATTTTCTTCCGCCTTTTGTTGATCAAATGCACCACCCTGAACGGCATTCCCCGTGCAACATACATTGCCACCCAAAGAATTAACAGGGTTCATGGGATCGTAAACAAAAGAATCTGGATTGTCTCTCGTAGCTTTCTTTTTAGTTAACGTGCCATTCCCATTAAGGGTGTTGGCTTTTCCGTTACTATTCAAGTAATAGGTAGTCATTTTAGTGTCTGCCGGTGGCCATTCTTCCGCCGATTTCCATTCGTTGCTGCCCATGGTATAATATTGTACTCGAGGCGTGTTTTTCTTGAAATCATTGGTTTCTCCTTTCAACCAAAGATCCCACCAAGCATAAATCTGTTCGTCATAATTCAAACGGGCATCACCTACGCTGCGTTGGCCGACTATCGTATTTTCGGTGGCACGGGTATATGCACAATGTAAGGTAGGAGCAATTACCAAATATTGATTTTCTCTTATTTCAGGATCTTTTGAATTGTTGCGAACATGGTTGAACAAGGCCAAATTGGGCGTGATTGAAACATCGTACCAAGAGGCAAACCAAAAGCTAGGTGCACCGATTTCCATAGTATCATGATAAAGTCCACCTTCGTACCAGGCCGGATCATTAGGTTTACGTATCACCATTTTATCAAAGATTTCCTTTTTTCCATGTATATTCTTGACAATATCTTTAATTGGCAAATGCTTAAGGGCCTCTGCCATATCTATTGGCGGATTTTTTGGAGCGAGATCATAGAACCTTGAAATTCTGATCAAGTCTTCTTGTGTAGCGCCTTCAGGGATTCTTGGCTTAAATTTATCTTGTTCCACCCCGTACAACCAAGCAAAGAATAAAAGCTGCTCTACGCCACCTCGGTACCAATTGCCCTGTTCCTTAATGTCGCCTACGGTTCCAACACCTGCGCCAAACCCCTGTGGTACCATGGCCGCATGTGAAGGATGATCAAGCGCGGATACGGCCATCTGCCACTCTGCAGTCGATGAACAGCCAATTGTGCCAATTTTTCCGTTAGACCAAGATTGATTTGCCATCCATGAAAAAGCATCATAACCATCGGTAAGTGGCACTCCCAAAATATCCCATTCGCCCTCTGAAAAAAAACGTCCACGTTCATTTTGCACCACAAAGGCATATCCGCGTTTAACGGCCTCATAAGCTTGTTGGGCAGTTCGGGTTTGGCGCACACCATCAACCCAAGTATTAAAATTATAAGGGGTACGCGAGAAAATAATGGGAACCTTTCCTGTCGTCTTAGGTCTGTATATATCAGTGGCTAGGCGAATACCATCTCGCATGGGCATCATCACCTTTTGATCAATAATGGCGATTTCATCAAGTTTTTCAAAGATATCTTTTTGCTCTTGTCCATAGCATATCTGAACAGCCAACAAAAAGATAAAGATAAAGGGAATACGATAAATTTTCATAGGATTAATTTTAATTAGTGGCTGTCTTTACGGGTTGTCTAATTTAAAGATAAATAAATTAAAATTTATATATATAGTAGGTTGAAAAACCACCCATACAACATTAATTAGGATAAGTGAATTAGCTCAGGGGCCGTTAGCCAAAACGGATGTTTAGATCTACAATGATAAATAAGGAATTATCTAATGGATCGAGACAGGCCTTGTACCATTATAGATCCAATGAAAAAAAAACCCGATGAGTTATCATCGGGCGTAGTTATGGAATTTCCAATCAAGATTAGTTCAAAACCAATTCCTTCATTCTTATCATCTATTATGCCTTAGTAAGTTTCCGGTAATGGAATTGGCATGGTATTAAATATTTGATCTCCAGCCCTATCTATAGGCAAAGTATTAGATAGTCCATACCGTCTAAGATCAAACATTCTGTGGTTTTCGGCCCAAAGTGAGTATCTCCGTTGTTTTAGCATCTCCGTGGTTAATGCTTCTGTGGTTTGTGCTCCTGAATAATCAGGCAAATTGGCTGAATTTCTGATGATGTTTAACGCATCTTCTGCCTCTCCCAAATTGTTAGCCAAAATATTCGCTTCCGCATAGACCAAAATTAACTCCTCATTCCTAAGAAAATCGATGGGACTAGTATCAGAATCGTACAAACGTGTTTCATGAGTGCCGTTTAGACCATCCTGCGAAGCTGGATTTGTTCTTAATGCCGATTTTTGTGCTACTCTTAAATCGCCTGGTTCGGCATCCGCAATCCAAGTATTATGGACTACAATTTGATCTCCATTATTTGGTTTATCAGCTGTAGAAGGCACCTTGAAGACTGTATTAGCCTGGTCACCACCTCCTAAGCCAAATATATGTTTTGGACCTATATTTAAATCTCCTGTCAAATCCATATAAGAACTGGCTAAGGCAGTCAACGCCGCATTTCCGTCACCATCATAAACGGCAGCTACGCCAGCCCATGCCCTATTGAATTCAGAAAAGGTAGAAGGTGTATCGAATCCTGAGAAGCCTGTACTCAATCTAAAAGCAAAACTGCTTCCAGCATTGGAAAGGTGTTGTTGTCCTTCTTCCAAAAGAGCTCGAGCCTTAGCAATCCCTTCATTAAAATCTACTATTGGCCCCAAGTTTTCAGGATCGGCAACATCTATACGTGCCTTTGCGTAGGATTTAAGTATTTGAATCAACTCTTCTGCCATCATCGTCTTGGCAAATCCTAAATAGCCGTTTTTCTCACTTTCAGTTGCCGCATCAGTATTGGCAATAGCTTCAATTAATAGGTTGATGTTCTTTATACACCTGTAATTTCCGTTCCATGATCCTACGCTGTAAAAAGAGTTATTGTCTAGCTGAAGGCCATCTTTTCCCAACAAATCTCCCGTATTTCGTGGTTCAGCATTGAAAAGATAAAACTCTCTTGCCATGACGCCATTGGACGTAGTCTCATTTCCTAGTCCGTTTCTAGAAGTAGATTCTATCGCAACCACAAGTTCATTCAATTGACCTTTGGAGGCATTTTTTAAAACCCCATCCACACTTGGTCCGTTAGGGTCTACGACTTCATCGAAAGTACAAGAACCCATAAGCGAGAATAGTGGGATTATGAAGGTCATAATCGCTAATGTTTTTATATTATTTTTCATATTATTTTTTTTAGAAATTAACGTTTAGGCTAAAGAAAAATTGGCGTGAACTAGGGTATGAACCTACCTCTATTCCGGTAGAAAGTCCAGAACCACCATTTACGGACACTTCGGGATCGTAGCCACTGTAATCGCTAATAGTGAAAATATTCTTCCCTGATATCCCAAACTTCACACCTTGCACGGTATTACCAAATACACTATTTATCGTGTTTCTGTCTAAAGAATAGTGAATAGAGGCTTCTCTTAATCTAAGATAACCCGCAGGCTCTACAAATCGCACCGCATTTGCAGGCATTTGAAGTCGTGCCTGACCTTCTGGAGTTTCTAAATCAGGAGTAACCAATCCTAAATCAGAAAGAAATGTTGTCAGATTAAGATTTTCTCCCCCTTTTTTCCAGTTTAAAAGAAATGACACATCAAATTGTTTGTAAATTGTAAAGTTATTACTCCAGCCCATTTGAAAATCAGGTTCTACATCTCCCACTTTGGTAGGTTTTATTCCTGTACCGTCCAAGTTTAAATTTCCGACCAACTGGGTAGCGGATTTCCCTTCCTGGATATAGAAGGTTCCAAGACCAAGACCAAATCCAGCCCCAGGTTGAGCAAACGCCGGTACTGCTAAGCGGGTAACCTCAGAACGGTTTTTATACCATTGTACGGAAGTATTCCATCTGAAATTTTCATTATCAAACACAAAAGCTCTCAAGGCCAATTCTACCCCGGTATTTTTAAGGTCACCAAGATTAGTCGTTTCCTGCGTAAAACCAGAAGATGATGGTAGCGCTCTTGTCAATATTAAGTCTTTTACCTTCTTGTCGTAATAGGTCGCTTCAAAAGATAATTTGTTGTGGAAAATCCCAAGATCAAAACCAAATTCCAATTCACTGGCAGTTTCAGGTTTCACCAAGGCATCTCCCTTACTTCCTACAACGGACTGCCCAATATTTCCCCCTATATTGCTCGCTCCCAAACTCGTAAATGTCGAACCAAAACTGGCTGGACTTCCTGTTTCTCCATAAGCGGCTCTTAGCTTCAACTGAGATATAGACTCTAAACTCCAAAAGTCAAAATTTGCCATGTTTACCGCCAAAGAAGCCTTCGGAAATCCATGGAATTCATTGGGGTCACCATTTCTGGATGACTTATCCATACGATAGCCCAAAGTAGCGATGATCTGATCTTTATAATTTCCTTCTATTTGTCCGAAATATCCAAAATCTTTTTCTTCTGATCGAAATTGATCAATGACTTGGTTCACAGATTGGTCAACACTAGTTTGGCCAGCAGCCAATAGGGACCCTCGACTATTCACAAGATTTGATTTTTGATAGAGATAAGCCACACCCAATTGAGTGGTAATATCTAAACTACCGTCCATTGCTTCCCGATTCCAAACTCCAATAATTTGGGTATTCAATTGAGTAAAGTTATTTTTCCCAACTGCTATAAAACCTCCAGGTCCAGGTTGAACCTGAGCTTGATGAGTTTCCGGAACATAAACATAAGTCTGGTTCGCCAAATAATCTAAACCACCACTGGTTACAATTCTAACCCTATCGGTATCGGTTCGTAGCAAATTGGTATTTAAGGTCATCCCTTGTACGAGACGATCGTTGGTATCATCATTCAAGGCATTGTCTCTCACAAATATTGAGTTTCCAGCGGCATTTGGGTTAACAGGATAATTTCCATTGGCATCAGGAAATAAGTTGGTCCATGGTCTCGTATATGCCAAGGTGTACCCATAACTTAAGCCACCCTCGTTTTCGTTTCCGGTAAAGCTTCTACTGGAATTACTCCTAGTATAGCTGGTTGAAGAACTGAAATCAAACACCTTAGAAATACGATGGTCAATATTGGTTCGTAACGAGAAACGATCAAAACCGGTATTTTTAATAATTCCTTCTTCATCTCTATAGGAACCTCCAACGTAAAATTTTGTCTTATCATTACCACCAGTCGCACTTAAACGGGTTTCTGTTATGAAACCAGTATTCCCATAAATAATATCTTCAAAATCATAAAGCTTTCCATTTTCCGCCATAGTGGCTTCATATTTGGCTCTCTCTGCCGCACCAAACGCACTTTCTACCGACGCGGCCGTCCATGGTCGCATACCTAAACGCTTTGCTATCTTATTGGTACCCAAATCTTGGCTAAAGCTAATTTTGGTTTTACCTGTTTGTCCACGCTTGGTAGTAATCAATACTACACCGGCATTACCTCGTTGCCCATATATAGCAGCAGCAGAAGATCCTTTTAACACTTCAATATTTTGAATGTCGTTAGGATCTAAATCCGCCAAGCGGTTACTGGAGTTCTCCTCATTCCCACGGTTGGCACCAGATGCAAAACGAAGGCCTGAAGGGATTTCCACATTATTATAATAGACACCATCAACGATGATGAGCGGTTGGTTGTTTCCGTTAATAGAAGATATTCCGCGTAGTCTTAAGGCAAATCCTCCGCCCGGAGCCCCTGAGGTAGCCGTAATATTGACCCCTGGAATTTTCCCATACAATGCTCCATCCACTGTAGATTGACTGGTAGTTCCCACTAACTCAGCAGCAGATACCGTGGAAACGGCATTCGCAAGGTTTTGTCTCTTAACGGAACTCGCCAATCCTGTTACAATGACTTCTTCAAGTCCGGTCGCTGACTCTTCCATAATGACACTCAGAACTGTAGGTCCGGTCAAATTGATTTCCGTAGTGGCGTAACCTAAAGAAGAAAATACCAAGGTTGAAGGAAATGAAGGAACCAAGAGTTCAAAATCACCATCAATATCGGTTATGGCGCCGGTTGTAGTTCCTTTTACAACAACGTTGACACCCGGAAGTGGTAGTCCTGCCGATCCTTCCGTAACTTTACCTGTCACAGTTCCCTGAGCTGCCAATAGCAATGGAACTGTTAAAAAAATCAAGAAAATGGAGTTTTTCCAATAGTTTTTTTTCATATTCTTAGAGTTAGTGTTAAATTTTCAATTGCTGAAGATAGCAAAGTTTTCAAGTTTTAAAAACTTTATTATCAGAAGAAGTAAATTCCCGCAAGTAAATCCTCCAAATAATTTCCGAACAGTTTTATGGTAATTCATGCTATTTTAAAATAGGATTTCAACATATCTTTTTAATGAAAAATGAGTCAATCGGACGGTATCACATAGATCGGACTGGATGCTCAATATATTTATAGTAGAAATGAAACGGTAAGAATGGTGACTATAACAGTAAGAAAATCATTAATATGATCTTGATTTAATTTTTGTCTTTTAGCAGAAGTCTACCGAGTAATCAATAATAAACTCTGTGACCGAATATTTTTTAAACCATATCCTATCGCAAATATTAAGCGGCATGGCCAAGCAAAAAAAGGCAATATGTTTTTTTATCTTATATTAACCGAAAGGTTTACCATTATTTTTATTGTTAATCATCATCTTTTCAAAGTTCCTACCATGAGGTTAAGATGGACAGAAATGACAGCCTCTACAATAGAGATTCTAAATGTGTCTATTGTTGTGTTTTTTTCATGAAAGAAGGTCTTCATCGCAGAAAAGGATCAAAAACAAAGAAAAAATGAACAATAGTACAAATTATAATCAGTAGCTTTATCTTTATGAACCATAAATAGAAGGTTTACAGCATATTAAATTAAGGAATCTCAACATGTGAAATACCCATTATACTAACAAGTTGCTTTTTCAATCGAACGATATTTTATTTGAACCGCCTTCTTAAAATCCATTAACCTTGGCATATATCAGATTAACTTTCAAAAAACCAATGAATTTATGAAAACTATCATTTACTCTTTATTCCTTTCGACAGCATTTTTTTTAAGCTGCGGTGACCAACAGAACGCAGTAAAAACTGAAATCGATAGCAAATCAAGTTATTTCGACTATTCCAATAGCGATGACCAAAAAACGGGTGGCATCAAAATGATTCCAATCACCACGCCAAAAGGCACTTTTAATGTTTGGACAAAACGTATGGGCAACAATCCAAAAATGAAGGTGCTGCTACTTCACGGAGGTCCGGGAGGAACGCATGAGTTATTTGAGAATTTTGATGGATATCTTCCTAATGAAGAGATTGAATACATCTATTACGACCAATTGGATAGTTATTATAGTGACAAGCCAAACGATTCCACATTATGGACCATTGAACATTCTGTAGAGCAAGTGGAGCAAGTCAGAAAAGCCCTAAATCTCGACAAGGATAATTTTTACCTATTTGGACAGTCGTGGGGAGGTCTTTTGGCCATGGAATATGCACTCAAATATCAAGATAACATCAAGGGACTTATTGTTGCCAATATGATGGCCAGTATTCCTGAATATGAAAAATATGCCGCAGAGGTTTTAGGCCCTCAATTACCACCGGAAGTCCATAAAGAAATTAAAACCATGGAAGCCAAGGAAGATTTTAGCAATCCTCGATACACGGAACTTGTGACCCAACATTATTACACCAAACACGTGCTGCATTTACCTCTCGACGAATGGCCGGAATTCATCAATCGTTCCTTCTCCCATATGAATCCCAACATTTATATTTATATGCAAGGCTACAGTGAATTTGGTGTCACTGGGAATGCAACCTTAAAAGGATGGGATATTTCTGAACGGTTAAATGAACTAAGAGTTCCAACTTTGATGATTGGTGGGAAGCACGATACTATGGATCCAAACTATATGGAATGGATGAGCACTCAGGTACAGAACGGAAGAAGTGTGACTACTAACGGTGCCCATTTGACACAGTATGACGATGCTGACAACTTCTTTAATGGATTGATACAATTCATTAAAGATGTAGATAATGGAACATTTAAAGAAAACTAAATCATGTTTAAAGAGAACATAGCACGATTTGGTCTCAGTGCCATGGGTTTTGTCTATGTTCTCATTGGTGTTTTGACGGCCATGACGGCGCTCAATTGGGGTGGGCAAAAAACCGGAACAAAAGGAGCTATTGCTTATTTGTCCAGTCAGCCTTTTGGCAAAATCCTACTAGTCACAATGGCTATAGGCTTGTTTAGTTACGCCTTTTGGAGAATGTATCAGACATTGTATGACTCCCGAAATTTAGGAACTGATTTTAAGGCACTTTTCACTCGAGCTGGTTATTTTACCGGTGGTCTGTTTTATGGGGCATTGGGATCTGTTGCCGTAAAAGTACTCTTTAGGAGTGGTTATGATCACCAACAAGAGTTTATCATTAAAGCATTGAACTCAAAATACGGAAGTTTCTTTGCTATCGTTTTTGGGCTGGTATTAGCAGGAAAAGCCATCTTCGAGCTATATTTTGTGGTTTCAAATCGATTTAAAAAGAATATACAATCTTCAGAAATGCATCCGAAAGCTAAAACAACTTTATTGAAGTTTGGAGGTATTGGTCATTCAGCGCGTGCAGTAGTTTTTGGAGTTATGTCATTTTTAACGATGCGAACCGGAATTACATTTCGAAATAAAAAAATGAGTACTTTAGAGGATGCTTTTCAATTCTTGAATAATGAGTTTGGTGACGCGGTTCTTGGTCTTGTGGCCCTTGGGTTTTTATGTTTTGGACTCTTTATGTTCGTAAAAGCAAAATATTTGTATGTCAATATTCAGTAAAATTATTGCGTTATCTTGGTTATTGATAGTCTTCATTATCGAAGACCTTTCAGTTATTGACACTTCATGTAAAGCGGCTCACTTCTGGCATAAAGTCGTTCATGAAGGCAGCATTGGTAAAGGTTTTCCCTTCAATCAATTTCAAACTTATACGCAATATCATCTGAAGTGTTTAGTAGTCCATCAGAACCTAAAGAAATTAAAACAAAACTTTCCCCAGATGGATGCCGTTCATAAAAAAATTCCTGTCCCCAATAATCTTTATGGATATTTTTGAGTAACGGATTATTTCTAATAATTGCTGACAATTCCTTTGGGTAATGACCTGAGGTTTCTTTCTGATGCTTTAAAAGCGACGCCACTTCAGTTAGTCTTTTGATGGTCTGCGTCTCTTTATTTCCCCATAAATAAACCGTAAATCTTAGTAAGGAAAATGTAAGTACAATCAACAAGACAACTAATAGGCCAACCATCATAATCTTCTGGGATGGGTAAAGCACTGAGGTTTTTGATAAACCATGTTTGCGTTCATATTTCCGTTGCCTTCGTCGTTTGAGCCAAAATTTAAAATCTTCAAATATCAGTAGCAATTCGGCCAATAAACCAGCAATAGATTCCATGATTAATTACTAAGCCTTAGCTATTTAGTTCCTGTCCCGTAGGTATCAAATAAATATACCAAGGAGGCCATGGTCGCAGCCCCTAACTCCAATTCTCTTTTGTTGACCGCCGAAAACACATCAGTCGCTGCATGATGGTAATCAAAATAACGTTGGGAATCCGGTTTTAATCCCGCTAAAACAATAGAATCAGATTTTAACGGACCAATATCAGCGCCACTGCCACCCTTTTCAAAATAGTGAATCAAATAGGGCTTAAAAAGGTCTCGCCAACCTAAGACCTTATCAAATACCACGTCACTGCAATCAAATGAAAATCCTCTAGGTGTAAAACCTCCCGAATCACTTTCCAAGGCAAAAATGTGGTTTTCATTTTTGGACTTTGCTATCTCAGCATATTTTTTACCACCCCTAAGTCCATTTTCTTCGTTCATAAATAGAACGACCCGAATACTGCGTTTTGGTGTAATGCCACTCTTTTTCAACAATCGCAGCACATCCATAGATTGCACCACTCCCGCGCCATCGTCGTGAGAACCATCACCCAAATCCCATGAATCCAAGTGTCCGCCGACAACAATATATTCATCAGGAAATTCTGATCCCGTAATTTCGCCAATCACATTATAGGATTGCACATCTGCCATCTGTTTGCAATTTTGTTTAAAGAAGAACGTGATCGTTGGATCTAATGCCAACATCGTACTTAACAACTCTGCGTGATTGGTGCTAATTGCAGCCGATGGAATCCGTTGGGATATTGGCAAATCGCCATAGGTCATGCTGCCTGTATGCGGAAAATCATCCAATCGTAAGTTTAAGGAACGAACAATAACGCCAACAGCTCCCAATTTCCCAGCCTCCATAGCGCCTGCATAACGCTGGTCGGCGCAACCACCATAGGCCTCAAAGGTATCAATCAAATCAGCCTGCATGGCACGATTAAAGAACACAATCTTTCCTTTCACTTTATCTGGACTTAAGGCCTTTAACTCCTCTATGCCCTGAACTTCAACAACGTGTGCACGCACCCCTCCATCCGGTGTTTCAACAGAGCCACCCAAGGCGCAAATATTGACATGGGTAGTCATTCCGGGCAAGGTTTCGATATAGGCAAATTCAGGCAATCCCCTAATCCATTTAGGCACCATGACCGGTTGTAGCCACACTTTGTCCAAACCCAATTTTTCCAATTCTTCTTTGGTATATTCTACGGCTCGCTCGGCACCTAGTGATCCCGAAAGTCGAGGACCAATTTTATTGGACAAATGGTCCAACCATTCATAACTTTTTCCGTTGGTCAGAGAATTACTGTAGATTTTTTGAATGATTTCAGCATCGGTTTGAGCTGAAATATTGATGGAGAGTAAAATACCTAATATAAAAAGAAGTTGTTTCATTGGAAGTATATGATTGATTTATTGAATTAAATATACTGATTTATAAGCGATACTTTGCCGTTGGATTTATCCGAAGATGGAAGTTTTAGTTCTACCTACAAGGTTTTTAGAAACCTTGCAGGATGGTTTTAGAAACCTTGCAGATAGGTCATTAAAAATTTTAATTTTAAAACAGAAGCTACTCTTTTTTCAGCTGTCTTTTATACATGTCAATATTCGCCTTTATGGCGTCGTCCAATTCAGGTTCCTTAATATCTGTATAGGTTTTTAAAGTATCATACAAAACCCTAGCAACCAAATACCTCGATGTTTTTTTGTCATCACAAGGAATAACGTACCAAGGCGCATGAGGTTTTGAGGTCCTATTGAGAAGGTCCTCATAACAGGTCATATAGTCATCCCAGAGTTCACGCTCTTTCAAATCGCCAGGAGAGAATTTCCAATTTTTATCTTCACGATCCAAACGTCTCAACAATCGATGTTTTTGTTCATTTTTTGAAAGGTTCAAAAAGAATTTAAAAATGATGGTGCCATTCTCTGCAATGTGTTTCTCAAAATTATTGATGTCTTCAAAACGTCTTTCCCAAAAGGCATTGTCAATATCCTCAACCGTATCAATTCCTGGAATGTTTTCATTTAAAATATAAGATGGATGGACTTTGGTCACTAAGACGTTTTCATAATGGGTCCGATTGAAAATGCCAAATTTGCCCCGTTCAGGAAGTGCGACATAATGTCGCCATAAATAGTCATGCCTTAATTCCAAACTTGTTGGTGTCTTAAAGCTATGGACAACCACTCCGCGTGAGTTAAAATCTTTGAATACTTCACGTATCAAACTATCTTTTCCTGCCGTATCCATTCCTTGCAAACAGACCAAAACAGCATATTTACCATGGGCGTACATGGTATCTTGAATTTTACCCAAACCTTTTCGGACGTCCTTCAGATGATCTTTTATATCGCTTTTTGAAGCTTCAAGGTTGAATTCTGTTTTAAAATCCTTAATGTTTATTGGATTTGTAATTTTGAAGTCCTCAATATTGATATTTTTCATAATAGAAGTCATATTTTTAGTCCAAATACTTCATTTTCTATTCGGATGTATTAATTCTTAATATTTTATTTAGAAGCAAACAGCTTGACATCACTTTGACTCACTTCCTTTTCTCCAAGGATAATCAAGCGCTCCACCACGTTGCGCAACTCTCTAATATTTCCTGTCCAATCGTATTCCTGTAATTGCTTGATGGCCTTTGCTGAAAACGATTTGGGTGCCGTTCCATTTTGTTCGGCTATTTTATTCGCAAAATGCTCTATCAATAAAGGTATGTCTTCTCTTCGGTCATTCAATGGCGGCACCTGAATTAAAATGACCGCCAGCCTATGGTATAAATCCTCTCTAAATCTGCCTTCCTCAATCTCCTTGCTTAAATTTTTATTGGTTGCTGCAATGACACGTACATCCACCTTGATATCCTTGTCACTTCCTACGCGCTGTACTTTACTCTCTTGTAGCGCTCTTAAAACCTTCGCCTGGGCAGAAAGACTCATATCGCCAATTTCGTCAAGAAAAATGGTGCCGCCATTGGCAGCTTCAAACCTTCCTGCCCTATCTCTTACAGCACTGGTAAATGCACCTTTAACGTGTCCAAAAAGTTCACTCTCAATCAATTCAGAAGGAATTGCCGCGCAATTGACCTCAATAAGTGGTCCGGTGGAACGATCGCTCTTTTCATGGAGCCAATGTGCCACTAATTCTTTTCCTGTACCGTTTGGTCCGGTAATCAGAACTCTGGCATCCGTCGCCGCTACCTTTTCGATCATGTCCTTGATGTGGGAAATGGCTTTGCTTTCGCCGATCATTTCATAATTTTTGCTCACTTTTTTCTTGAGCATTTTATTTTCCACCACCAATTCCTTCCGATCTAATGCAATTCTGACCGTATTGAGCAATCTGTTTAAATCAGGGGGTTTCGAGATATAATCAAAAGCGCCTAAACGCATGGTATTGACTGCGGTGTCCAAATCACCATGTCCAGAGATCATGACGATAGTGGTTTCTGGTTTTATTTTCTTGACGGCTTCCAAAACCTCAACACCATCCATTTTTGGCATTTTGATATCACAAAGTACCAAGTCATAATCCTCTTTTTTTATTTTTTCCAATCCAATCAAGCCATCCGCAGCTTCGTCTACTTGATAGGCCTCATTTTCTTCTGAAAGAATTTTAACCAAAACTCTTCTGATACTTGCTTCGTCTTCTATGACTAATATTTTCGCCATTCTTTATATTTAAATTTTATTCTTGTTCTAAAATAAAAACTATTATTAGAAACGGAAATAAAAATCTGATTTCTATTTTTTTTCTAATTTGTTTTCATGAGAAACACCTAAGGTGTTATAACTTTATGCAAAAGATATTCCGTAGCTGTTGTCTTCAAATTTAAACACAAAATTAAATTTTGGTGATCTCATTAGGAGAGTCTGTATGGAATGTAAATCTTAGCAATTACTTTAAGCCCATGGCAAGTGTTCTGTGCGCAAACAAGGTACAAATATTCTTCTCATAACAACTTTTAAATCGAAATGGGAGGTCAAACGCCATCTAACTTCAAAATTTCTTACCCCCTATTTATTGAAGCTTATTCAGTTAGCCAATTAGTACTTACGTCTAATTTTTTCAATTAGCACCTCTCAGTACAGAGTTTCAGGCAATAACATCAATACTTCAACCATTTAAACAGCTCTTTATAAGTAGGCTTTTTACCGTACATTAAAATACCCACTCTATAAATTTTGGCTGCAAACCACACGGTAAACACGAAAGTAAACACCAATATGGCAAAAGACAAAAGCTGCTCCCATATGGGAACACCAAAAGGGATTCTCATGAGCATAACCACCGGTGATGTCAAGGGGATAAAGGAGAATATTGTTGAAACAGTTCCGTGAGGATCTTCTATGACCGTGAATACACCAACATAAACAGCCAAAACGAGTGGCATAATAATAGGCATCATAAATTGTTGGGTATCCGTTTCATTATCTACAGCTGCACCAATGGCAGCATAAAACGAACTGTACAAAAGATAGCCTCCAATAAAGAAAAACAAAAACGCCACACATAAATTGAGGATTGGCAGATTAACAAATCCGGCAATTAAATCTTGGGCAATATTTTGAGCGTCGGAAGACGCCATCGCCTGATTGATCATTTGTTGCTGTGGGGATTGAATTTGCATCAAATCGATGCCAAAAATTGCAGAAACCATAAATAACAATACGCCTCCAAGAATAATCCAAATTAGAAATTGAGTGATTCCAGCCAATGAGGTTCCTATTATTTTACCCATCATCAATTGAATTGGCTTAACTGAAGAAATAATAACCTCAATAATTCGGCTTGTTTTTTCTTCAATCACGCTGCGCATGATCATATTGCCATAAATGATAATAAACATAAACAACAAATATCCCGCAGCACCTCCAAAGGCGAGTTTTAAATAACTGTCAATTTTAGATGTTTTTTCACCTTCAAAGGTTTCCTGGCCAATATTTATCGTAGTTTTAGAAGCTCTTATCTGTTCAATATCTACTCCGTCGTTTTGCAATTTAATGTCAGACAAACGCTTTTCAATTCGTCGCTCCAAATTGGAAATTATGGATACGGAAGGAGATTCATCCGAATAGAAATTTACGGATTCGACGAGGTTAATAGTATCAGAAGCTTTTTTAATATACAGTAATCCAAAGTCCTCCTTAGCTTTAACCAGCTCTTTGGCCGTTTCATACCCAGTATCACTTAATATCGTATAGGTAGTATTCTCAGTGTTTTCAAAAGCCTCTGCAATAACCCCAGTTTCATCCAAGATTGTAATGCTACGTTTTTTATCATTATTGATCTGGGACAGATATGCCACAACTGCAACAAGGGCAATCATGATGATAGGGCTCAAAAATGTCATGACAACAAAAGACCTATTGCGCACTTTATTCAAATACTCTCTTTTGATGATGAGCGGTAAATGGTTCATTTTCAATTATTTTTTACAGTTTGAATAAAAATGTCATTGGCACTAGGGATTACTTCCACAAAATGATGAATTTCTGCTTTTGAAGTTAAAAAGCTCAACAAATCATTGGAAGATGTTTCATCAGGTAGTTTGATATTCAATTTGATATCGTCATTCAAATTTTTGAAAGTCGCCGGAAACACTTCAAATTTCTCCTTTATAATTCGCGTGACCTCTTCCGGATTGGAGGACTGCATACCAACTTCGAAGGTATTGGTCTTAAATTGGCGTTTTACATCAGTCAATTTCCCATCCAAAACTTTATTGGATTTATGAATTAGCGCAATATGGTCGCACATTTCTTCCACCGATTCCATTCGATGGGTCGAAAATATAACCGTAGCACCTTCGTCCCTCAACTGTAAAATTTCATCCTTAATGAGTGAGGCATTGATAGGATCAAACCCCGAAAATGGTTCATCAAAAATCAAGAGTTTGGGTGTGTGAATTACCGTGACAATAAACTGAATTTTTTGGGCCTGTCCTTTACTGAGCTCTTGGATTTTTTTGTTCCACCAATCGCCTATATCCAATTTGTCAAACCAATATTTCAGACGTTCTCTAGCCACTTGCTTTGACAAGCCTTTTAATTGAGCCAAATAGAGTACCTGCTCTCCTACTTTCATGGATTTATATAGACCACGTTCTTCTGGCAAATAACCAATATCACGGATATTCATTGGTTTTAATGGTTGTCCATCCAAAAGCACCTGGCCAGAATCTGGCATGGTAATTTGATTGATAATTCGAATGAGCGTCGTCTTACCGGCACCATTTGGACCCAAAAGCCCAAAGATACTTCCTTTTGGAACTGCAATGGATACTTCATTTAGCGCTTTGAAATTTCCAAAACTTTTGGAAACTGAATTGGCAACTAACAAGTTGTTCATAAAAAATTGCGTTTGTATGGCATGGTTTAAAGATGCGTAAATATATTAAATGTTAGAGTTTAGTTCAGATTATATACTTTTATTTTATCTTAAAACCACTATTATCATAGGAATTTCAAAAGCAATATACCCTAAAAAACAAAACCCACCCTTAATAAATCAAGGATGGGAAAAAATTGCTATGAAAAAGAAAAATATCACTAAAATAAATTAGTGATATTCAAATATAGTAATTTTTATCAAATTACCACTTGGTTATGAAAACATATCTTTAACTTTCTCAAAGAATGATTTATCCGAACTTTCCGGTTTAGGTTGAAAGTGTTCGTCATCTCTCATGCTTTCAAAGAATTCCCGTTGTTCTTTATTCAGGGTTTTTGGAGTCCAAACATTAATGTGCACCAATAGATCACCTTTACCATAACCATTGATACTCGGAATTCCCTTACCTCTCAATCGTAAAATCTTTCCGGACTGCACACCTGATTCTATCTTGATACGTACTTTACCTGTTACAGTATCAATTTCTTGACTGGTTCCCAATACAGCATCTGGTAAACTCACATATAAATCAAAATGCAAATTATCGCCGTCACGCTTCAAAGTACTGTGCTCTTCTTCTTGTATGGCCACTAACAAATCGCCCGAAATTCCTTTTCCAGGGGCATCATTACCTTTTCCAGATACTTTTAATTGCATGCCGTCAACCACCCCCGCAGGAATTTTGACGGATACGGTTTCCTCTTTAATAATCAAGCCTTGGGCATCCGCATCAGAAGGTTTTTTATCGATCATTTCTCCCGCACCGCCACAGGCCGGACAAGGCGAAGAGGTCTGCATTCGACCCAAGATGGTATTGGTAATCCGCATGACTTGTCCGGATCCATTACAAGTTGAACAGGTTTTATAGGTTGTACCTGGCGCCTGAACCTTTCGTTTTACCTTAAGTTTTTTCTCAACACCATTGGCAATTTCTTCCAAGGTCAAGGTAATCCTAATTCTCAGATTACTACCTTTAACGCGTCTTTGTTGTCCACCAAAACCACCTCCAAAACCAGAGAAACCACCGCCAAAAATATCTCCAAATTGGCTAAAGATGTCATCCATGTTCATGCCACCGCCATTGAAACCGCCTCCACCTTGGAATGCCTGATGACCAAATTGGTCATAACGTGCTTTCTTCTCTGGATTGCTCAATACTTCATAAGCCTCTGCAGCTTTCTTGAACATTTCCTCGGCCTCCTTGTCGTTTGGATTTTTATCCGGGTGATATTTTAGTGCCTTCTTGCGATATGCTTTTTTAATGTCATTCGCTGACGCATTCTTATCAATTTTTAATATGTCGTAATAATCTTCCTTCATGGTATGTTAATTCTAATCAATTCCTAAATCCTTACTCGCCTATTTAAAATCCTGTAATGACTTTAGGAAAACGAATCACTTTATCGCCCAGCTTATAACCTTTTTCAATGACATCAACAATCATACCTTTCAAGTCATCTGAAGGTGCAGGGATTTGACTAATGGCTTCATGTTCATCTGCATTAAAAGCATCTCCTTTTTCAACAACAACTTCCTCAAGTCCCTTGCTATTTAGGGTACTCTTAAGTTTGTTACGAATAAGTTCTACGCCTATGAGGAGCTCATTATCCTTTTTTTCTATTTTGGAAATTTCATGAATCGCTCTGTCAAAATCGTCCAAAATTGGCAAAAGTGACTGAATTACATCCTGCCCTGCAGTTCTGAACAACTCTATTCGTTCTTTTGTTGTACGTTTTTTGTAGTTTTCAAATTCTGCAAACAGTCTTAAAAACTTATCTTTTTCCTTGCCCAATTCTTCTTTCAATTGGTCCTCTACACTAACTTCTTCAGTTTTAACAGCTTCATTTACAGCCTCATTAACAGCTTCCTCAACATTGATCTCAATGTCTTCATTTTTATCTTTTTTGCTCATATTTTTGAACTTCATTTTTATCTTCATTTTGAATTGGCAAAAGTACTGCCATTATTCAAAAAATGTCAAAATGTCACAATATATTTTTCATGACTTGCCAAGTAAAAAAATATTATTTTTTGAAATGCTGACATTTCCACAATCCAACGATGTATTCTTGGTTGCACAAATCATTTATAAAATCATGGTTATCTCACATTTTACTCTAAAATATAAGGTAATGGCTTATAGTGTCTTTGGACTTTCTATCCTATTGTCCCTACTCCTGTTTTTTTTATCATCGCCAGATAGGACACATCCAGAACCATGGAATGATCCACAATCTATTCTCATTTTTTTATTTGCCGCTGCTATATTACTATTTGGATGCTTTCCTCTTTTAAAAATGGAACCCCTACGGATTGAATCCGAACGTATTATCTTTCAGAAATATGTGTTTGCTTCCAACATTAAAGAAGTGCAATTTAAGTATTATGATTACTACAAAATTATTTATGAAGAATCTGAAAATGGAGAATATGAGGCCGTATGGTTAATTAAGAATGGAAAATTGGCTAAGTCCTTCTCTTCTTACGAATATTCGAATTTTAAGGACTTGAAAGAGGCATTAAACATAGAGAATAAAGGACAATTGGACCTATCGCCAATAAAACAACTACGGTGTAAGTTAGGAGCAAAAATTTAAAAATTGGAGGCACTTTTAATTCATCTGACTCATCATAACGTTCATAGAGTTGGATGATATTCCTAACATTGAACCCAAAACTTCGTAAAAGCTATATCAAAATAGCTTCCAACGCAGGATGTACATTGGAATAAGTAAAGTCAAAACCAGAATCTTCTATTTTCTTGGAACTTACCCGCTGACTTTCGTAAAGTACAATATGCATTTCGCCTAGCACAAGTTTCATGAAAAACTTCGGAATGTTTGGCAAAATAAGCGGTTTTTGCAGTGTTTTTGCAATTGCCTTTGTAAGTTCGTTATTGGTAATAGGATTTGGAGCGACGCCGTTGTAAACTCCTTCCAATTCATTCTGAATAATATGAACGAAAATTCGTGATAAATCATAAACATGAATCCATGACTGCCATTGTTCTCCTGACCCAAAAGCTGATCCCAATCCTAATTTAATAGGTTTTACCATTTGAGGTAAAGCACCTTCAGTAGCGTCCAGCACCAAGCCAATTCTAACTTTTGACACCAACAATCCCAAGGTTGAAAATTCATCTACGGCGTTTTCCCATTCCGAAACTACTTCACCAAGAAACGATGGCGATTTTTTTGTGCACGATTCGTCATAATATTTGGTAAGTGAATCTGGATAAAAACCAATGGCACTTGCAGAAAGAATATGTTTAATGTGATGGTTTTCAATTTTTGAAAGCGCACTTTTCATACACTGTAGCGATTGGACTCTACTTTCAACAATCGTTTTTTTATATTTTTTAGTCCATCGTTTTGCGAGGCCCGCACCCGCTAAATTAATAATAGCGTCCACATCCTTAAAACAGCCGCTATCAATTATGTTTTTTTCGGGATCCCAATAAAACCCCTTGTAATTATCCTGAGTTCTAATTTTTTCTTTGGAAGTTGTCAAATAATGCACCGATATATTCTGCTCATGACATCGTTTCACTATTTCCTTACCTATTAAACCTGTAGCTCCTGTAATTAATACCTTCATCTATTTCTTGTGCTTTTTATAAAGTTAACCAATGAAAAACTGATTGTTTATCACTTTAACACAAGGTTTAACAGAATTAACAAATAATCGATTTTTTTAACGTTTGGAAATAGACGATTCACTCCGGAAGAAGACATTAGCATGTACCTTAATCGCTTATTCAAGGTCTTTTGCAAATAGACGTATTTAGTCGCGAACCCACTGAGTGATTAATAATTTATTCTGCTAAAGGACGCATTTAGCTCGTGCCTCGCTGAATGCTAAGAGCCTTTCCTGCAAAAGGACGCATTTAGCTCGTGCCTCGCTGAATGCTAAGAGCCTTTCCTGCTAAAGGACGCATTTAGCTCGTGCCTCGCTGAATGCTAAGAGCCTTTCCTGCAAAAGGATGCATTTAGCTCGTGCCTCGCTGAATGCTAAGAGCCTTTCCTGCAAAAGGACGCATTTAGCTCGTGCCTCGCTGAATGCTAAGAGCCTTTCCTGCAAAAGGACGCATTTAGCTCGTGCCTCGCTGAATGCTAAGAGCCCTTCCTGCAAAAGGACGCATTTAGCTCGTGCCTCGCTGAATGCCAAGAGCCTTTCCTGCAAAAGGACGCATTTAGCTCGTGCCTCGCTGAATGCTAAGAGCCTTTCCTGGCTCTTAGCATTTGAACTAGGTCGAATGCTTCGTTGCACGAAGCATTTCCCTTTTACCAGGTGGACCTGGTAGTTTTTCAACACCGAAACCAACGGATTGCATGGCTCGACGCACGCTCCCTTTGGCAGCATAGGTTACTAAAACACCGCCTGATTTTAAAGCATCAAACATGATTTTAAAAATAGATGTCGTCCAAAGCTCGGGTTGTACTCGCGCCCCAAAGGCATCAAAATAGATCAAATCAAATCGATCTTTATCTGTGATATCCTTGAATAACTTCTGTTGCTTATGAAGTATAAAGTAAGATGTTAGGCGTTTGTCCGTTTCCCACGGGATTTTATGCATCTCTTCAAAAAGTGCGGTTTTCTCTGGAACACGAAGCGTTTCTGGATAATTTAAAGCCGCCATCTCATTGGACGAAATCGGAAATGCCTCTACCCCTGTATAATATATGTCAATTTGATGCTCATCGGCCTGCAACAAGGTCAGAAATGCATTAAGACCTGTGCCAAGGCCAATTTCCAAAATGGAAATATTTTGAACTGAACCCTCCAAAGTTTCATTGGAAAGACTTTTCTGATCATAGCAAAAAAGCAAACCATGTTTGATATACACGTGGTTTGCTTCTTGTATGGCGCCATGTAGGGAATGGTACTGCTCATTCCATTCTTCTATTTGGATGGTCTTGGAACCATCAGCCGTGGTAATAATTTTGCGTTGCAAGTGTTATATACCTTTCAACAACACGCCGTCTGCCTCAAACGAAAACGTTGTTTTAGGCTCAGTGATTGCTGCAATTTCTTCAGCAGATTTACCCGCATCTTCTGCATAATGTTGCAATTCGTCAACCGGAACTTCATTGACATACGCCTTTCCATTGATCACGACTTCGCTTCCAGCGATATCTTTTGGCATGAAAAATCCGTAATCCTTGAATTTCACCATGATCTGATTGCCATCTTCAAGATTCACTTTCATCCAACAGCCCTTAGACTGGCAAACCTCATCTACTTTCCCAATCATTTTGGCGTTTATGGTATCTCCAACACTCATCGATCTATAGGCTTCAGCCATATCTGCTGTTGATTTTGCAGCATCGGCAGTAATCTCTTCACCAATTGACGTATAGGTCACAACTTCCTTTTCTACTTCCTGAACTTCATGTTTTTTATCTTCAGTTTTACACGCCATCACAGTCAAGGCAATTATAAAAACGATAAGATTTTTTTTCATATTTTCTTTGCTTAATGAGAAATTAATAGAGACAAATATAAGTTTTTTTAAAACAAATATTTGATTTTTTATACTGCAAGAAATGACTAAATTTGCAGCATCAAAAAAAATATGATGATAAAACACACTTCACACGAAATCGATATCGTAAAATCAGATACTACCAAAATTGACGCTGTTGATTTTGACAACTTAATATTTGGTAGAACTTTTACCGATCACATGTTTATCTGTGACTATGAAAATGGTGAATGGCAAACGCCAAAAATAATTCCTTATCAACCTATGACCATGGATCCGTCTGCACGGGTGTTCCATTATGGTCAGGCCGTTTTTGAAGGCATGAAGGCCTATAAGGATAATGATGGCAAAGTATGGCTTTTCAGACCTATCGATAACTTTAACCGTATCAACAAATCGGCGACAAGATTGGCAATGCCTGAATTCCCACAAGAATATTTTATGAAAGGATTGACCACCTTGTTGAAAATGGATAGTGCTTGGGTAAAGCCTGGAAAAGGAAACTCACTATATATTAGACCTTTTATAATTGCTACCGATCCAGCAATCTCAGCCTCTCCATCAAGTAATTATAGATTTATGATTATTTGTGCTCCGGCAAAAGCTTATTACACAGGTAAAATTCGCGTATTGATTGCCGAGGAGTACAGTAGATCTGCCAATGGAGGTGTAGGTTTCGCTAAGGCAGCGGGCAATTATGCAGCACAGTTTTATCCTACAAGTCTTGCACAAAAGAAAGGATTCCAACAGGTGATTTGGACGGATGCTGATACCCATGAAAGACTGGAAGAAGCTGGCACCATGAACGTGTTTTTTAGAATAAATGACACCTTGATTACCGCCCCCCTAAGCGATCGTATTTTGGATGGAGTTACCAGAAGAAGCATCATTCAACTTGCGGAAGATAACGGGATTGAGGTCCAAGTGAGACCTATAACAGTGACTGAAATCAAGGAGGCCTCTAAAAATGGTTCGTTAAAAGAGATTTTTGGCGCAGGAACCGCTGTAGTAATCAGTCCTATCTCAGCATTCGAACATGCAGATGAGCTTTTTGAATTACCAACCATTGAGAACTCGTACGCCGACACTTTAAAAGATAAAATGCTCAACATTCAGCACAATATGGCTGAGGACAAGCACGGTTGGAGATACCAAGTTTAAATACCAACAACAATTTTTCAAATTCCAAATTCCAATAATTAGACATTGGAATTTGGAGTTTTTTTATTTGCTGCTTTTGTTTTAAGAATCAAGTATTTTCTCAATATTTGGCTGAAAATAATTTGGGCCTTTTAACACCTTTCCGTTATCGCGAAATATAGGTTTTCCATCGGCACCCAACTTACTCATATTACTTCTTTGGATTTCATCAAAAATTTCTTCAATTTTATGCTGAAAACCATGTTCTATGATAGTTCCACATAAAATATAGAGCATATCGCCTAAGGCATCGCCCACCTCAACAAGGTCATTGTCATTTGCAGCTTCGAGATATTCCTCATTTTCTTCTCTCATCAATTTATAACGGAGCATATTTTTCTCCATTCCCAAATCAGCCTTTGGACTTTCCCTATGGCCAATTTTAAATGCCGTATGAAATGCTTTTACCGCATCCAGTTTTTCTTTCATATCAAATAAATTTTATAATGTCGTATATTTTAAGAGTTGAACACACCAAAATGGCCATAAACTAATAAAATGGAACCTGATATACATAACAACTTGCCATTTTCAAGAGAAGCTTGTTCAGATTCTAAAAAGGTTTGATTAATTTTGCATAAAAATAGCGATATGTTAACAAATGGTCAATTGATTTTCGGGATTTTATTTGCAATTGCTTTTGCTATAATCTTGATTTATACTTATCGTAAAGATTTAAAACTTCACAAAAAGTTCTACAAAGGCAGCATTTGGATTCTTATTGCCTTTATCGCTTTTATTTTAATGATTTTGGCGGTTAAGTATTTGTTTACTTGACATATACTGATTTAAAAACACTATCTATCAAAACGTTATTTTGAAAATTTGTCATGAGTCAAAGTTAAATAGCAGCTTCGAATAATGTAGAACTTTGAAAAAATCTTCACTGTGCCCAAGCCGCCATGATAGAATCATAGACGCTTTCTAATTAAGTTTTAGTTTTTTATGATGACATTTCAATTGTTCTCCGATGTCATCTCATAACCAAAACATTCCAATAGATGAGAACTCAATTACACATTCAAAATCATGTATTGCTTGCTCTTTTACCTTTCGCTCTCTTTTAACTTTTTTCAAGTATAGTATCAGCACAAACTTGGGATCCACTAGGCCCTGATTTTATAGGTCCATCCTATGTTGATTTCGCAAAAGCAGTCAGTATTAGTGCTAATGGTAATACGGTTTCCTTTGGCCTACCAAAAGGAGGCACGAGTATGGGAAGTCGAGTACAGATTTTTAATCTTAACGGTTCAGGTTGGACTCAAAAAGGCAATACCATCCTCTCTTGCTTGGGGTGGGGTGACTCGGTAAGCTTAAGCGCAAATGGAAAAATAGTTTGTATTGACGCTAACAATCAGGTAGTTATAACGGGTCCAACTCAGGTTTGGTGCAAGTATATCAATTTTATAGTACCGACTGGCAACAGACGGGATTCGATGTTATAGGAGATAGTACTGGAGATTCTTTCGAATCCAAAGTTGCTATTTCATCTGATGGAAACATATTTGCAGCTTCCGCACCAAAAGCTGATTATAATGGCAATTCCGACGTTGGACATGTTCGTGTTTATGGCTACAACGAAACCAATTGGATCCAAAAGGGCAGCCCAATAGTTCCCAAAGCCGATAGAAGTTTGGGCGTAACGCTCGATATGGATGCCACTGGCAACACTATCATCACATCAGGTGCCAATAAAACGATCAATGGTGTAGGCGCCGTCATAGTATATGCTTTTAATGGCACAGATTGGGTGCAAAAAGGTCAAGGATTTTTAGGAGTGGGCACTGAAGGCATAGGCAGGGAAGTGGCCATAAGTGCAGACGGAAATATAATTGCCTATAGTGCTTATAGCACGGCAAGAACAGGACAAGTAAAGGCTTTCACGTTCAATGGCACAGATTGGATACAAATAGGCAGCGCTATGGACGGAGAGAATGACAATGGTTTATTTGGAACCAAAATAAGCATGAGTGCAAATGGTACTATTCTCGCAATTGGAGCTACCGATGTTAACGTGACCGGCACACTACAAGCAGGTACCGTTACGGTGAACCAATTTGATGGAACCGATTGGAATCAGGCTGGCCAAGTTGTTACAGGCAATGTTAATTTTGATAAGTTAGGTTCAGCACTGGCATTGTCATCAGACGGCAACACTTATGTGGTTGCGCAAGCGCCTTCAAAAGCAACAGCGTTTGTTTATCGCATCAGTCAACCCCTATCACTCGAGGACAAGAAGTTTTCGAAAATAACCCTATTTCCGAATCCGACTAATGGCAATTTTAGCTTAAGCTTAGGACATCAGGCAGAGACTTTAAACCTCAAAATATTCAACATGCTGGGGCAAGTTGTACTATCCAGATCCTATACTTCAGTTGAGCGTGTTGAAAATCTTAGTGTTGAAGATCCAGGCATATATTTTATACAAATAAGCAACAGCAATGGCGGTTCACAAACATTGAGATTACTTGTAAACTGATCAATTTTGCAAAAAAATGATGACATCTTTTATTTCTTAAGATGTATTAAAAACAATACTATTATGACTGTAATCATTTCAATCATCACGCTTATCGTTCTCAATCTCTTATTATTGAAATTTAGCGTCAATAAGAAAACGGGAAACTAAAATATAGTTCCCCGTTTTCTATTAAATGTGCTTTGAAATAAGATTCAATTCTCTTCTTTCAAAAAACTATGTGCTTTACTATAATCCAGCATTTGGCTCGGAAAAGACACTGGTTGGGTTACTTTTATTGCCGTGATCTCACCGTTATCATCTCTTTCTGGCACCAAAACAGGATTTACAAATCCGCTATAAGGGGCATCAGGAAATTGCGCATTTCTTTCTAAAATCTCTTTATGCAATTCTTGATCTACCTTAACCCCGTAGGTTTCTACCAAATTTTCAACCGCCTTGAAATCGCCTTCCGATTTGATACGTTGGGTTTCCCGAAGTAACTGTCCAAATAGTTCATGCAATTTATCATAATCATTGATATTGTAATAAGTTTTACCGTCACGGGTGATTTTTTCGATGACATTGTCTTTTTTGCCTTTGTCAAAAACCCATGCACTCACCCATTGTCTATTTCTCATATGGGCCTGTTCAACATTATCACCCAAATTCAATCGGATCAATTGGGTCATTAATCCGTTGCGGATATAGCGATCATAAGCAGCCATCCCCACTTTTTTCCAATCATCCACTAAACCAAGTTCTTGCAGTTTTGGACTGTACAAATAATAAAGGCCCACCAAGTCAGCACGACCTTCTTCTAAAGTGGACGCATAGTTTTTAAGTGTTTCTTTGGTTTCACCGACACCAGGATTCAATTGTCCTGAAGCATGACCAACCACTTCATGTAAGGCGGTGTGCAACTTGCTTGCTACCTGACCGTATTCTTGCTCCAGTTTCAATTCTTCTTCATCGTTGACAAACTCTTTTAATCTGCCCGCGCTGCCTGCATTATTATAAGCTTCTATAATATTTCCAAGAGAAACCGATTTACTCCCAACTGCGGCTCTAATCCAATTGGCATTTGGTAAGTTCACTCCAATCGGTGTGCTCGGCGAAGCATCTCCAGCTTCACCTGCCACATTCACAACCTTATATGTAACTCCAACCACATTTTTCTTTTTGTGAGCATCCATTAAAGGAGAATTATCTTCAAACCACTGTGCGTTATCAGCAAGTACCTTCATCTTTTCTGACATGTCAAAATCATTGATCTGCACGATGCTCTCATAAGAACCTCTATAGCCTATAGGATCATTATAAACTTCAATAAAACCATTGATATAATCTACATTTCCCGCAGTGGCAGCTGTCCACGCCACATTGTAGTCATCCCAAGTTTGTAGGTCACCAGTTTTATAGTACTGGATCAAGAGACCTAAGGCATCTCCTTGGGCCTGGTTTTCAGCCACACCCTTAGCTAACTCCAACCATCTCACAATTTCATCAATAGCTGAACCGTATAAGCCTCCCGATTTATAAACCAATTCCTTTAATTCACCATTTTCCTTTACCAACTTGGAATTCAGTCCAAAAGACAAGGGTTTGTCCGGATTGGGCGACTTTTTATTCTTGTAGAATTGAATTACATCGGCCGTGGTGACATCAGTTCCATAGAAGTTAACAGCCGATTGTGCCACGTTATCCGCTCCTTTCGCTTGATTGATTTTCTTTGAATCTTGATCATTAAAAATCACATCAAAAGCTTCGCCTTCCAACTGCGTATTGGTAGCCGTCAATAAAGATTTCAAATAGTCTTTAGAATACTCTGCTTTTAATTTATCATTGGAATAATGGTGATGGATTCCATTACTAAACCAAACACGTTTTAAATAAGTCTCAAACGCTTTCCAATCTTCAGAAGATTTATCACCGTCATAAGTACTATAGATAGATTCCAAAGCTTTCCTGATTTTAAGGTTATGACGGTAATTTTGATCCCACATAATGTCACGACCGGCCAATCCTGCTTGGGTTAGGTAATACACTAATTTTTGCTCCTTTAAGGTCAAATTGTCCCATCCTGGTATTTGATACCGAAGAATCTTTACGTCAGCGAACTGCTCAACGGTATAGTCAAACGGCACATCAGCTTTTTGGGCTTCTACTGTGGCGGCATTCGGATCAGTAGTTGCTTTGGGTTCATTTTTACAAGCAATGGTTAAACTCATTGCCAATGCAATCCCGAAAATTGATTTTAAGTTCATTAATAATTTATTTTTTAATTGTTGTGTTACAAATGTAATATTTATTAAGATACTATAAAATTGTCTATCTTTGATAAACTCTACAAAATCACCCAATGAAATTTCTAAAATACCTCTTATTTCTACTTTTAATTGCTCTTATCGGAATGGCTATTTACGTCGCAGTTCAACCCAATGATTTTGAAGTGACGGAAAGCACTACAATTAACGCACCTAAAGCAGTAGTTTTCGATATCGTCTCAGATACCACTGATATGGATTGGTCTTCATTTTGGAAAAGTTCTGAAACAATGCAGAACACTATAGCCACTCCTAACGACTCCATTCTCCAAACGTTTACAAGTAAGCGAATAAAAAAATCAGAATTAAAATGGCATTTCATGTCCAATGATGATGGCTCAACCACCGTCACAAGAACCCTTGATGCAGATAATTTAGCATTTATGACCAAAGCAAAATTCGCATTGTTTGGTGATAATGAAGAGGAACTTACAGAGCAATTTAAAGCAGACTTGGAAAGTATCGATAAAAAAGTAGCACAAAGCATGGCTACCTATTCCATTAATATTGACGGCATAACGGAATATGGCGGCGGATTTTATTTGTACCAAACAATTTCTTCTACTGGAAGCAATAAGAATACTGCCATGAGAGCCCAATTTGATGATATTAAAACCTTTATGACTACCCATAACATCACAGCCAGTGGCATGCCATTCACCATTTATATTGAAATGAATCTGGAAAATGGGAATGTGATTATGAGCAATGCCATCCCCGTAAGCGAAAGAGTCATCATTGCAGAAGACAGCAATGTGCTCAGTGGATTTATGGAACGTACCAAAGCTATTAAAGTGACCTTAAAAGGCAATTATACCAATCTAAAAGAAGCATGGACCATAGCCAACAAATATTTAAAAGATCAGAATTTGGAAGCTTCGGATATGAGTCCGTTTGAGGTTTATAAAAATGATCCTGCCAAACTTCCCAATCCTGCACATTGGGTTACTGAAATCTATATTCCTATTAAAGAAACCCTTGAAGTCTTGTGAAACAACTCTTATTAGTTTTTGTTGGAGGTGGACTTGGTAGCGTCTTGAGATTTATTGTCGCGAAACTCCTCAACAGTCCTGAAACCGGTATTCCGTACGGCACATTCGTGGCCAACATTTTAGGAAGTTTCTTGATTGGCATTATTTTAGGATTGGCCTTAAAGAACAATGCCCTATCCCAAAACCAAATCTTATTTCTGGCCACGGGCTTTTGTGGCGGCTTCACAACCTTCTCTACCTTTGCTTATGAGAATCATGTCTTTCTAAAATCGGGTGATTTTATGAGTTTTGCTATTTATACAATAGCGAGTTTCGTGCTTGGGTTTTTAGCTGTTTTTTTCGGTATGTATTTGGTGAAAAGTTGATTAGAGCTGCTTCACAGAATTGGACAAGTTTCATTTCCACCAGCTATCCCAGATTTTCGCAGCAATTGTTCTATTAAAAACTTAAGCAATCCCCCAACCGAACACTTCTGACTGCCGACTGCTGACTATACGCTCAATGTCTTAGTTGAAATTTGAGTTCTTTCGCAGAGTTACACAGAGGGCTGAGAGAGCCGCAGAGATTTTTCAATATTGATTAGTTTCTGACTATCAAAATCTCTCACAGATTTTCGCAGAAATGATGGCGAAAAATCAATATCAAAATTTAAAGCCCAAAACAATTACCAAACTGAATACAGATATCTGAAAATTGTTGACTGCCAACTGTCTACTGAACACGGCTGACTGCAAACCACCAACTACCCTCTATAAACTTAGTGTTTAAACGCCATAACACCTGCTCTGACCTCGGCATCAACATAATTTTCGCGTGGAACGATCGGGCATGAGTACTTTTCGTCGTAGGCACAATAAGGATTATAGGCTGTATTGAAATCGATGTTCATGACTTCACCTTCTGGGATGCTCAAATCGATATAGCGTCCGCCGCCATAAGTTTCATCACCATTGGTGTCATCTAAAAATGGTAAAAACAAGTAGTCCTCAAAACCATCTTCGTTCATTAAATCCTGATCTTGATAAACATTTAATGTATACGATTCACCTTTTAAATCAAAGGTAACTTCACCATATTTTAAATACGTGGGAAGCCTATCCGTTGTAGTTTTCATTTGGAACGGCTTTTCATCTACTGATTTCGTGAAAGTTGCTTCTACAACATACAAAGAATCAAATTTAAAAAAATCCAGCCCTGTAAACTCTCTTCTATCTTTCTGTTTTAAGGGCGACCGTGAGGCATCTTTAAATTCTGCATTAAGATTTCTTTGAAACTCTGTCTCCCCTTGAATTGGTTGTTTGTCTTGAGCACAACTCCATAAAAAAATGAATGCCAACAAAAATGAATAAAGTGTTTTCATAAAAAAATAATTGATTTACAAACATACAATTTTAACTTATTTTCCATAGCTTTGAGCAACAATTAACACTAAAATCATGTATCACAGCATCATTTCCGACAATCAAATTAGGACCTCTACTTTCTTTGATTGGACTTGCGCTGTAATATGAATTTGATGTGTTTTCAGTGAGTAAGCAAGTCCGACCTAAATGTCGGATTTTTTGTTTTTTACCATTACAATAGTTTTTCCCAATGACGCTTTCTTGAATTCGATCTGATGATCGAATGTTTCAGTTAATAGCCTTTTGTATGAAAATTTTCAATTCCTTTAATTCTACCTTAGGCCAAACTTATCTCAATACGTTTAAGGGCCTATCTAAAGAAGTCTGGTGGCTGTCCCTCATTACGCTTATCAACAGAGCAGGCACAATGGTCATTCCGTTTTTGTCACTTTATCTTACCACCGATTTGAATTTCTCTTTGGATGATGTGGCATGGATCATGAGCGCCTTTGGTTTTGGCTCTTTAGTAGGTTCCTGGTTTGGTGGGAAACTGACTGATAAAATTGGATACTATAAAGTAATGTATGTCAGCCTTATTCTAAGTGGCCTACTATTTATTGGGATGCAATACTTGGAAACATTCGCTTTGATTTCCATTGGTATTTTCGTCTTGATGGCTGTAGCCGACATGTTTAGACCTGCCATGTTTGTAGCGCTAAATGCGTACAGTAAACCAGAAAACAAGACAAGAAGCATCACTCTGATCAGGCTGGCCATCAATCTAGGTTTTTCTGCTGGTCCAGCCATTGGCGGTCTCATTATTACCACAATGGATTATAATGGTCTTTTTTGGATAGATGGCATTAGCTGTATGATTGCCGGAGTTGTATTATTGAATGTACTGCATCCTAAGAAATCAAAAACATTGGATAATGAGATCAGTTTAAATCCAAAATCTGCATACACCGATAAATTCTTTATTATTTTTCTTTTGACCATGGTTATTTTTGGCATTGTTTTCTTACAGCTAATTTCGACGATTCCCTATTTCTACAAGGAAGGTGTTGGTCTCTCAGAATTTGAGATCGGTCTTTTAATGGCTTTGAATGGCATCCTCATATTTACCTTCGAAATGCCCTTAATATACTGGTTAGAAAACAAAACACACACGAAAATAGGATTGTTGGCCTTCGGATTAGGTTTAACATGTTTAAGTTTTATATTTTTGATCCTGGATCCGTGGCTTGGGTTTGTCGTAATAGGCATGGTTTTACTGACCTTTGGAGAAATGATTGTTTTTCCTTTTTCAAATTCTTTCGCATTGGTCCGCGCAAAACGTGGGCTTAAAGGAGAATATATGGCACTTTACAGTATTGCTTTCTCTATTTCCCATATTTTTGCACATAATCTAGGCTTTCATTTAATTGATGCCTATGGATTTCTTAAAACTTGGAGTTTTATGATTATTTTGGGCTTGTTTGGATTAGGCCTCCTGATCTATTTAAAAAGCCAAATGAAATCCCAAAACAACTATTAAACGATGACAACAACTTATAAAGTATTAATTATTGGTGCAGGACCTATTGGCATTGCCTGCGCATTGGAATGCAAAAAGAAAAATTGGAACTATGTGGTTATTGAAAAAGGTGCATTGACCAACTCGTTGTTCAATTATCCAAAAAACATGACCTTTTTTTCAACTTCTGAAAAGCTCGAAATTGATGAGATCCCATTTATCAGCATCAACCCAAAACCCAATAGAGATGAAGCCCTCGAATATTATAGACGTGTGGCGACCTCAAACGAATTGAACATTCACCTATACGAGGAGGTTTTAACAATAAAGAAATCAAATGAACATTTTGAAGTCACAACTTCCAAAACACAATATCGTGTCGACAAAGTAATTATCGCTTCTGGTTTTTACGACATCCCAACGCTATTGGATGTTCCGGGAGAAGATTTTCCAAAAGTCACCCATTATTATAATGAAGCGCATCCATATGCCATGCAAAATGTGGTTGTGGTTGGGGCAAGCAATTCTTCCGTAGATGCAGCCCTCGAGATTTGGCGGAAAGGTGGAAATGTAACCATGGTCATAAGAGGTTCGGAAATAGGTGAACGTGTAAAGTATTGGGTAAAACCAGATATCATCAATCGCATTAAGGAAGGAAGCATTAAGGCCTATTTTAATTCAGAAGTCGTTGAAATTGAAGAAACAGAATTAACCATCAAAACACCAAATGGAGAGATGACTTTAGCCAATGATTTTGTAGTGGCCCTTACGGGGTATCGCCCTAACTTTGAGTTCTTAATAAATTCAGGAATTAAACTCTCCAATGATAATGCCCGCTTACCACAATATGATCCCGACACTATGGAAACCAATATTTCTGGACTATATTTAGCTGGTGTTATTTGTGGTGGGATGGAAACCCACAAGTGGTTTATCGAAAATTCAAGGATTCATGCCAAAATAATCACCGAACATATAGAAGCATTAAGTACTAAAACCGAATAAGTCATGGAACAATGGGAAAAACTGCCTGTATTTCAAAAGGCACGTGAAATCATGGATCTTGTTGGCTCTATCATAGATTCCGTTGAAAAGACCGATATAGAATTTGAGGATCCGATTGAGGCCGAGATGATGCAACACAATCTCAAATACATGGGGATGAATGCTTCTATTATACCCGCCAAAATAGCAGGTGCCTCGTCTGAAGATATGCTTTATGACATCAGAATGGAAAATGCCGCCATTATCAGAAAGGCTGCAATGGAGCTGATTACGGATGCAAGGGGCTTGCAAATGCATGGCTATCCGGATACCGAGTATCTTGATATCTTACGAAATGAAATAGATGAATTTAGGGTATTGTTTGCTGAATGGGTCAAAACCTTCGATTGTTGGAACTATACTATTGATCGTTGGGGACTTTTCAATCCTCCCGGAGTCAATTATGATGATGTCGATCCTGACGACGATATACCTTTTAATTTTGATGATTTTGATGGGTTTGACGACCTTTAATCAAGAACCTCGAGGCATGATAACACTGCGTAAATAAAAATCGCTATTTTATAGGTCTTACCTCATTGTATTTGACCACATGCGATAATACAATCTGCGTTTTGGTTTCTCCATAAACAATCAGCTGGTCAATAAAACTTTCTAAATGCTTTTGATTTTTTAGGACCACTTCCATGACAATATTTTCATTTCCAGTTATTCTGTAGCAATTCAAAACCTCATCATAAGTTTTTACCTTTTCCAGAAACGGTTTCAGCATGCCCATAAAAGCTCTTAAAGTTATTATTGCCTTTAGCTGATAACCTGCCTCAAAAGGGGAGACAAAGGCATGATACCCTTGAATAATTCCCGCATCTTCCATCTTTCTAATACGTTCAGAAACTGCCGGAGAACTGATTCCAATTTGTCTGCCTATTTCAGCATTGGACTGTCGCGCGTTATGCTGTAAACTCTTTAAGATCTTCCAATTAAGGCTATCAATGCTCATATTAAAGAAAATTAACTATAAAACTTTAATTATTAAAGCAAATATAGTCTTTTACTTTAAAACCAATTATAATACCAATGAATTTGTCACTAAATTTGATAAAAATGCTATATTAACATGTCGAACCCAATTCCATCCTACCTACCTGAAATGCCGCTGTATAAAAAGGCGATAGAAATCATTATTCTTTCTCGAAGTATTTCAACATATTTAAATCAAGACTTAGCTTACTTAAAACCAGATGGTTCTGAAGATACGGATATTTATTTTTCTGGTGATATTGTTCAACAGTCCACTTCATTGGCTCCCGAAATTGTCAATGCGGAGATGGAGCGTCATTCCGATAAAAAATACAAGCATATTGCTTCTTTGGAACGACTGACCAATCTGCTTTATAAAAACTGCAAGCGTCTAGAAAAAAGCCATAGTAACGGTAGGGACTACCTTCCCATTTTGAGAAGAGAGTTAAGAAAGTTTAGAAGATTGCAACACACTTGGATGTTGACTTTGTAAGTTATTTAATTTAAAACAAATTCCAAATTCCCGGACTACAATCAAACCGATCTATTCCAATAAGGAAAATTGAAAACCCTATAGCTGCTTAGTTGCAGACTTTGCAGTGTTCTTTTTCCTGCAACTCTCCAACCAAATAGCCATCGTCATTGATTTTAAAATCACAACATTCTACAAAACCTTGCGCAATGAGTTTTCTTGCACGTTGGATCTGCGATTTCACGGTTGGTAGAGGTAAATCCAATCTCTCTGAGATTTGAGTTTGTTTCAAACCTTGGATATCAGCCAAAATTAAGGGTTTTCTATACTTTTTAGGCAAGGCCTTAATGATACCTCGCAAACAATCTTCTTTGGTATGGTCAGAATGGGTATACTCTTCAACAATGTGCTTTTCTTCTATTGAATAGTTGAGATTGTTTTGCCTAAAATAATCCATCACCGTATAACGGGCAATAGAGAATACCCAGGCTTTAATTTTATTTTCGTTTTTTAAAGTATCCAATTTTACATGGACTTTTATAAACGTTTCCTGTAGTAAATCATCAGTTATAACCTCATCATTCACTTTACTTAGTATAAAGTGTCTGATATCTTGCGCATATAAATCCCAAACTGTTTTCGTTTTCATATAAGACCATTAAAAAAGAGTCCTCCTAGTATAAAATTACTAAAACAGACTCTTTTAATTAACATTTTAAATTAAGCTTAACAGTTGCAATTTTTACAGGAACAGTTTTCGCAAGTACATGCAGCACAATTTCCTTTTTGACAACTGTCACAATCGCAGAAACATTCTTTATTATTCATGATCTATAATTTTAAGGTTCATCTAATAGACGTGAAAAGATGGATAAAGATGCATTTTTTCAAACTTTTTTATAAACTTAGGTCAATAACGAACCGAAACCCATTGCTAAACCAGGTTTTTCCTAAAATAACGTAGTAATGGGAATTGTTTAAACATGAGAACAGGAACTATTCTAATGCCATATGTCAGGATTTGCATCGATATAATTTGAAATGTCTTCATAAGATTTTTGATGTCTAATAATATGATCATGAAATGATCTTTTCCAAGCGAAATCTTTAAAACCAATACTATGGATTATTTTAGAAGACGTTGTTTTAAAGGCCCCAATTAAACTTGAAAGCGATTTGATTTTAATTGAAAGATGCTCTATTCTTAAACGATCAATTTCTATTATAAGGTGGACATGATTTGGCATGACTACATAATGATGTACCAAAACATATGGATATTGGCCCTTCAATCAATTGATTTGATTTTGGACAATCAATCCATAAGCATTCAATTCCATTTTTTGATTGGATGGATTCGATTCTTTCAAATTGTATTCTTTCGAAACCAATTTATCATAATTCGCCACAGATTGCGCGCTTACGGACAGGTTACGACCTGTCCCTTCCACAAATTCCCCAAAACAGCAGACCATATTTTGCACACAAATTGTGACGAAATATAAATTATCGCGCGAATAATCATATCCTTTTAACCGATTTCTCTTACGATTTTTCATTTTGATGCTATAAAATAATATGGATATCGAAAATTATGAAATATTTTCCAATCTCCGTACGGAGAGGACAGCTCGCGAGCTGTCCCTACGCAATCCAATACAACACAACACAACAAACATCTCATGAAAAACCTCAATTTTGCATCATTGGCACTTTTTTGTGGATTATTAAATACAAAAAGACCTGACAGGTTTCGGAAACTTGCCAGGTCTGAATAAAAAATATTCAGTAAAAATCTTTGATCAAAATTAACTAGTCGTAACCATTCCAGCCCTCAATCTGGCTTTCTGCCAAATAATATTTTTCAGATTTAATAGTGTAGATCAACCAATCAAAATAATTTTTTGATTTTCTCGTGAACTTGTAACGTATTGTAGTTTCCATAATCGAATCATTTTATAGGTTATACTTAAATAGGTAAATAGCGACCCTACAAAATTAGTCCTGAAAGCTGATAACAGCACAATTTCCAAACACATATTAGTTGTTTTGCATTTTTAACTACCTAATAAGCACGGACTTACAAAAATCGACGATGAATGGTGAAGACTATAAACAAAAATCCTGAACTTTTTATGTTCAGGATTTTTTTATTTGATTGAGAAATGTGAGAAAAAACGAATGACTTAAATCATTAAAAATCCAAAAGCGAGATAAGCCCTTCTATTGCGCTCAGGATGAGCCCTTCACAATCATTTTATTAAAATGAAAATGTGGTTCAGCAAGTGTCGGCTTATCATCAGAAGATCCCACCCAAAAGCGGGATAAGCGACTCACACACATTTTCCCTAAAAGGAAAATGTGGTTCAGCAAGTATCGGCTTGACATCAGAAGATCCCGCCCAAAAGCGGGATAAGCGACTCACACACATTTTCCCTAAAAGGAAAATGTGGTTCAGCAAGTGTCGGCTTGACATCAGAAGATCCCGCCCAAAAGCGGGATAAGCGACTCACACACATTTTCTCTAAAAGGAAAATGTGGTTCGCTGCTTACATATTTCGTCTGTACTGTCCTCCTACCTCAAATAAAGCTTCCGTAATCTGGCCCAATGAAGCCACTTTGCAGACCTCCATTAAAGCCTCAAAAATATTTTCATTATGAATGGCTTTATGCTGCAAGTCTTTTAGCAAGTCTTTTGTATCATTTCCTTTGTGAAGATTTTCCAGCGTTTTAATTTGAAACTGTTTCTCTTCCTCGGTGGCCCTAATGACTTCTTTCGGAATAATCGTTGGAGACCCTTTACTGCTTAAAAAAGTATTCACGCCAATAATTGGAAATTCGCCATTATGTTTTAAAGTCTCGTAATACAAGCTTTCTTCTTGTATTTTACTGCGTTGGTACATGGTTTCCATAGCACCAAGAACACCTCCCCTTTCGGTAATACGGTCAAACTCCAACAACACCGCTTCTTCTACCAGATCGGTCAATTCTTCAATGATAAACGAGCCTTGGATTGGGTTTTCATTCTTCGCTAATCCCAATTCCTTATTGATGATCAATTGTATCGCCATGGCACGTCTCACCGATTCCTCTGTTGGTGTTGTAATGGCTTCGTCATAGGCATTTGTATGAAGTGAGTTGCAATTGTCATATATGGCATACAAAGCTTGAAGTGTCGTCCGGATATCATTAAAATCAATCTCCTGCGCATGCAGACTACGCCCTGAAGTTTGGATATGGTATTTCAACATTTGTGCTCTCGGGTCGGCACCATATTTATTTTTCATGGCTTTCGCCCATATTTTACGTGCCACGCGACCAATTACCGCATATTCAGGATCAATCCCATTGGAAAAAAAGAATGATAGGTTTGGACCAAATTTATTGATGTCCATCCCTCTACTCAAATAATACTCCACGTAGGTAAACCCGTTGGACAAGGTCAATGCCAACTGCGTAATTGGGTTTGCACCAGCTTCTGCAATATGATATCCTGAAATAGACACAGAGTAGAAGTTTCGCACATTGTTCTCAATAAAATACTCCTGTACATCACCCATCAGTCGTAAAGCAAATTCTGTGGAAAAAATGCAAGTGTTTTGTGCTTGGTCTTCTTTTAAGATATCGGCCTGAACGGTACCACGCACTTGGCCAATGGTCTTGGTCTTGATGTCCTGATAAACCTCCTTCGGCAATACCTGATCGCCCGTCACGCCTAAAAGCATTAACCCCAAGCCGTCATTACTTTCTGGCAATTCGCCTTTGTAGCTTGGGCGTTCTACACCCTTATCTTTGTAGATTTTGGCAATCTTGGTCTCTACTTCCTTTTCCAAACCGTTCTCTTTGATATAAAGCTCACATTGCTGGTCAATGGCTGCATTCATAAAGAAGCCCAACAGCATTGGAGCAGGACCGTTTATGGTCATACTTACCGAGGTCATTGGATGCGAAAGATTAAAACCTGAATACAGTTTTTTGGCATCGTCCAAACAACAGATGCTTACCCCAGCATTTCCAATTTTTCCATAAATATCAGGACGGTAATCGGGATCATTTCCATAAAGTGTGACGCTATCAAAAGCGGTGGACAATCGCTTGGCCGGTAAACCCATGCTCACATAATGAAAACGACGATTGGTTCTTTCTGGGCCACCTTCGCCAGCAAACATACGTGCTGGATCTTCTCCTGTTCTTTTAAAAGGATATAGCCCAGCGGTAAAAGGAAATTCACCTGGAACATTCTCTTGCAAAATCCATCTTAAAATATCACCCCAAGCTTGGTACTTTGGTAGGGCAACTTTAGGTATTTTCAAATGGGAAAGTGTCTCAGTATGGGTCTCAATTTTTATTTCCTTACCCCTGACCTTAAAAGCATAAATTGGATTTTTGTAGGTATTGACTTTTTCATCCCAACCAGTAATAACTTCCCAATTGTAGGGATCAAGGTTCAACTTGACACGATCAAATTCGGCCACCAGTAGCTTTACAAAATCCTTATTTTCGACACCACTTGAATTGATCCATTGATCATCTATTCCCGCTTTGTCCAATTTTGGGGTTAGTCCAATAACCGATTCGATGGTTTTATAAATCCCATAAAGCTTTTGTGCCACTTCAACTTGTTCAGTTGCCATTTTATCATAAGCGCGATTACTTTCCCCTATTTCAGAGAGGTAGCGTGTTCTTGCTGGAGGAATTACAAAAATCTTCTCGCTCATTTCATCAGAAATGGTAAAAGTTGATTTTAAATCGGCCTTCGTTTTGTCAACAATTTTATCCATGATCGCCTTATATAGCGTATTCATTCCCGGATCGTTAAATTGAGAGGCTATCGTCCCGAAAACCGGTAAATCCTTCGGATCCACATCCCATAAGAGATGGTTTCGAACGTACTGTTTTTTCACATCTCGCAAAGCATCCAAAGAGCCACGTTTGTCAAATTTGTTGATGGCCACCAAATCGGCAAAATCGAGCATGTCAATCTTTTCCAATTGTGTAGCAGCACCAAATTCAGGCGTCATCACATATAACGACACGTCAGAATGTTCAATAATTTCCGTATCTGACTGACCTATTCCTGAGGTTTCGATGATGATCAAATCATATTCAGCAGCTTTTAAAACTTGAATGGCCTCATTGACATATTTTGAAAGTGCGAGATTAGATTGACGCGTCGCCAAACTTCGCATATATACACGAGGATTGTTAATGGCATTCATCCGAATACGATCTCCAAGCAAGGCCCCACCAGTTTTCCGTTTTGACGGATCGACTGAGACTAAACCTACTGTTTTCTCAGGAAAATCGATTAAAAACCGACGCACCAATTCATCCACCAATGATGATTTTCCAGCACCTCCGGTTCCAGTTATACCAAGAACCGGTGTTTTTGAAGTTTTATTTTTTACATGAATTTTATCCAATATATCTTCTGCAACCTCAGGAAAATTTTCAGCCGAAGAAATGATTCTTGCAATGGCCTTTGCATTTTTTTTCTTTAAATCATCCAATTCAACGTCCAGTTCATCCCCTATCGCATAATCAGATGTTTTCACAAGATCATTGATCATACCCTGCAATCCCATTTCTCTACCATCATCTGGGGCATAAATTCTGGTAATGCCATAATCCATCAATTCTTTGATTTCTGAAGGAAGAATGACACCGCCGCCGCCGCCAAAAATCTTTATATGCCCTGCGCCTTTTTCCTTTAATAGATCATACATGTATTTAAAATACTCATTATGTCCACCTTGATAGGATGTTATTGCAATGGCATTGACATCTTCCTGAATGGCCGTATTGACCACCTCCTCTACACTTCTATCATGGCCCAAATGAATCACTTCGACGCCTGTAGATTGGATGATGCGACGCATGATGTTAATCGCTGCATCGTGTCCATCAAAAAGAGAAGCAGCAGTTACTATTCTGACTTTATGTTTCGGTTTGTATGGTGTTGCTTGTATCATTGTTAAAAATTGAAATTATAGGTCCTGCAAATTTACAGATTTTATAAAAGAAGTCGCCTCATATTATGAATAGTTTAAACTTGCAAATTGGGATAGGCAGGGTTAGCTTTCAATATTTAGAAATGTTTTTAATAATGCTGAGGACCCCAAGTGGAATAAAGAAACTGAAGGTATAAATAAACGCAGTTATGCATAAAACTTGGTCTTTAAGGCAATATCTTTCCTAAAAACAGATAATCTAAACTTTTTCGTATATTTTTGGACACACTAAAATTTGACGTATATGAAAAAATCAATAGTCGTTTTACTTACATTTTTCACAGTGCACTCCTGTGCAGAATTACAGGGCGTTGTCGATTCATTACCACAAGGAGGTGGGGTTTTGAGCAATACCGATATTGCATCAGGCTTAAGGCAAGCTTTGGATTTGGGTATTGAAAAGCAGGTAACCAAACTGACCAAAACTGATGGTTTTTATAAAAATGAACTTGTTAAAATTCTCTTACCGGCAGAATTACAAAAAGTAGATAAAGGTTTACGTGATATCGGATTGGGAAGTCTGGCCGATGAAGGTCTAAAAGCACTCAACAGAGCTGCTGAGGATGCCGTTAAGGAAGCCACTCCTATTTTCGTGGATGCCGTTAAGGAAATTACCTTTGCCGATGCAAGGAATATTCTTTTAGGTGCCGATGATGCCGCAACGCAATATCTTACTAGCAAGACCCAAACGTCCTTATACGATAAATTTCATCCTGTAATCAATAATTCGTTCTCCAAAGTTGGTGCGGATCAGATTTGGCAAAATCTGATCAACAGATACAACGCCATCCCATTCACTAATAATGTAAATCCAGACTTGACAGATTATGTAACCGAACAAGCATTAAAAGGAGTGTATACCATGATTGCAGTTGAAGAAAAAGAAATTAGAAATAAGGTAGGCGCGAGAAGTACAGACCTTTTGAGAAGAGTTTTCGCACTACAAGATCAAAAATAAATATTGAAGGATTAAAATCCAGTTTTTGATCAGGTTGATTTCAAACAAAAGTCAGTGGACAATGACCTCTGACTTTTTTTTTGAATATTATTAAAAATTTAACTTGCTCGCTATCTGTTTTTTAGATATATTTAACTATCAAACTCTTGTAGTCATGAAAACTTCAATGGAAATCAAAACGCACCAACTCAAACTACAAGCGCGGTATAAGCAGCTTATTGAACAAGCCTACAATGTTCGTCAAACAGATCATGCTCTAAGTGATATTTCAGAGTATAAAGCGATCAAGCTTTTAAACAAGCTGAATCGCTTGAAGTATTTAAACAGAGACACTACCGTGAAAAGGTTAAATTAAATATTACCAAAACTTTAACTTTATCACCACATCCTTAAGGGGTTATCTTGCGTATTTATAGTTTAAGATATTAACCTATGAATAAAAGTACGCTATGAATACACATAATTGCAAAGTCGGAAAAGTTAAGTTTAGCCTCAACGATGTTTTAAACCTTAAGGAGGTAGAGAAAAACTACATCAGATTTACTGAAGAAGCCTATAACATGTTACAATTGGACGCAAGTTTGAGTGATTTTTTGTATCATGAAGCTTCCAAATTGAGAAAAATAATCCTCAACCTAAAAAATTCCGAGACAACTGATGTTGATGCAGCGTTTTAAAATAATCAAACGCTTTTAATAATCGTGATCCATACCATGAGAACATTTCACCATCAACGACAAGAATGGTCGCATTGGGAAAGAAAGGTCTAACTTCTTGTTTGTGCTCATTTTTGAATGGAAATGGCTCACTGGACAGCATCACAATCTCTGCATTTTCCGGTAAATATTCTTTGAGTGCAACTTCTGGGTATCGGTTTAAATTTCCATAATAATTATCAAACCCATTTAAACGCAGTAATTCATCTATAAAATTATGTCTTGCTGCGACCATCCAAGGTTGTTTCCAAATGAAATAAGCGACACTTCTTTTGGGTTGGTCTTTTATGAAATCCTCGAACTCAAACTTCTTGTTCGATATCTCCTTGACCATAGCACTGGCCTCGTTTTCTTTATCAAATAGCTCTCCATATAATTCGATTAATTCCAGAGCATCTTCAATTGTATAAATATCACTGAGATGCACGGTGGCTATTTTTTCCAATTCTTGAATCATCTCTTTGGTATTCTCCTCTTTATTGCACAAGATAATGTCAGGATTCAAATCTTTTATTTTATCAAAATGGACTTGTTTTGTCCCACCAACGATAACCTTGTCTTCTTTTAGACGAATAGGATGCACACAGAATTTGGTAATCCCCACAATTGATGACTCCAAACCTAAATCGACCAACAGCTCAGTTTGTGATGGGACCAAGGAGATGATCCGTTTTGGAGTTTTCTCTATTAAAATATGTCTATGGAGTTGATCTTTCATTTGGTATTCGAAGAGCTTTTTCGTAGAGCGTTCTCACAGAGGCACTGGGGGTGCCAAGTAAAATTCACTATAAAATTTCATCTGTTATCGACTTTTTAGATACTCACGTCACAGAAACTAAAACATCAAAACACTTCTAAAATAGCAGCCATTTCCTGTTGTAATTCCTTAGCCTTCTCGGCAGCAGCCTCAGCAAAATCCACTCCGTTTGATGCATAGATGATTCCTCTTGATGAGTTGATCAATAAGCCTACCGAATCATTCATTCCGTATTTGCAAACGTCCTGTATATTGCCCCCTTGGGCACCAACGCCAGGAACCAGCAAGAAACTGTTCGGAATAATTTTTCGGATATCGGCCAAATATTCCGCTTTAGTGGCCCCTACAACATACATGAGGTTATCAGAATTTTTCCAATTTTTTGAGGTTTCCAGAATACATTTATACACTTCTTTGCCGTCAATTGTTTTCGTTTGAAAATCAAAAGCCCCTTCATTGGAGGTTAAGGCCAAAAGAATGGTATGCTTTTCACTAAATTCCAAGAAAGGTTCAACAGAATCCTTTCCCATATAAGGCGCAACGGTAACACTGTCAAAGCCTAGGTCCTCAAAAAACGCTTTTGCATACATCTTGCTTGTATTCCCAATATCGCCCCGCTTGGCATCGGCAATGGTAAAAATTTCAGGATGGTTTTGATTGAGGTATTGAATTGTTTTTTCGAGCGACTTCCAACCCGTTAACCCATTAGCTTCATAAAACGCCGTATTAGGCTTATAAGCTACACACAAATGATGGGTAGCGTCAATGATGGCTCTATTAAATGCAAAAATAGGATCTTCTTCCTTGAGAAGATATTGTGGAATTTTGTCCAAATCGACATCTAATCCAATACACAGAAAAGATTTTTTTATTTTGATTTGATCAATAAGTTGTTGTGTTGTCATAGATTAAAAAAAAGCCTCAAAATGAGGCTTGATATTAAATTACGTCTGTATTTGCCTTTAACTTCTGAGTATTTTCTGCCAATTGCAGCTCGTCAATAATGCGCTGAATATCACCATTGACAATATTCCCCAAATCGTAAAGTGTCAAACCAATTCTATGGTCTGTGACACGCCCTTGGGAGTAATTATAAGTCCGGATTTTTGCACTTCTATCACCAGATGTCACCATCGAACCTCTCTTTTCGGCATCTTCAGCATTTTTCTTTGCCAATTCCATCTCATATAAACGCGAGCGAAGTACCGTAAAGGCCTTCTCTTTATTCTTATGTTGCGATTTCTGATCCTGACACTGTGCCACCAATCCCGTTGGAATGTGCGTTAAACGCACAGCAGAATAGGTTGTATTTACCGATTGACCTCCTGGACCAGAAGAACAGAAAAAATCAATTCTCACATCTTTTGGGTTTATCTCCACATCAAATTCTTCCGCTTCCGGAAAAACCATCACCGTAGCGGCACTGGTATGTACCCGTCCCTGGGTTTCTGTCTGAGGTACCCGCTGAACACGGTGTACACCAGCTTCAAACTTCATAGTTCCATAAACATCTTCACCAGAAATTGCAAACTGAATCTCCTTATAACCTCCGTTGGTGCCTTCACTATAATCTATAACATCTACTTTCCAACCTTTGCTTTCGCAATATTTGCTGTACATCCTAAATAGATCGCCTGCAAAAATACTCGCCTCATCACCGCCCGTACCCGCACGCAGCTCGACCACAGCATTTTTGGCATCTTCAGGATCTTTCGGTATCAACATCATACGGATTTCTTCCTCCAGCTTTGGAATTCCCTCCTTCGCCTCATCATATTGCATCTTGGCCATTTCCACCATTTCAGGATCGCTGCCATCATTTATGATCTCTTCGGCCTCAGCCAAATTGTTAGTCAATTCTAAATACTGCTCGCGCTTATCCATCAACTTGCGCAATTCCTTATATTCTTTATTGAGTTCTATATAACGCTTCTGATCGGTCATGATATTGGGCTGGATGATTAAATCACTAACCTCATCAAATCGTTGTTTTACTATTTGTAACTTGTCTAACATAAATGGTTTAATTGTGATGCAAAAGTACAATAATTTCTTAATTTTGAATTGGGAATTTTCATTATAGCCTAAAGAATAACGACAACCGAAGAATGATTTGGCCACACACAAACAAACAGGGTCGGAATATTTTTGAAAAATAAGTTTCTGAAAATTTCGTTTTATTTTTATGACACACCGCTTAGGGGCCATATTGCTGTTTTACAAACCATTCTTTTCATGGTCCATGGCGATCAATATTTTGATCGTTATTTTTGCACCGCACATTTTACCGAGTATCATCACCAAATTACTTCTTACATGTTTTGTTTGGTTTTTGGTACGCGAAACCAATGCCAAGCGCAAATTGATATTTTATAAGAATTTGGGTATTTCAACCTGGCAATTATTTTCAACCCTCTTTGTGATTGACCTGGCCATAACCATCAGCTTTATCATGTTAATGAAGGCGTTTATATGATTATTGAACTGGATAACGTTGAGCTGAATTTTAAGAAACGACGCATCTTGTACGGCATCTATTTAAAAGCTGAAACAGGCCAAGTCGTAGGACTTTTGGGGAGAAATGGTTCTGGAAAAAGTTGTTTGCTCCAAGTCCTTTTTGGTTCATTGCAACCAAAATACAAGTTCATCAAACTTGATGGCCAACCACTTATAAAACCGCTTTATACTTTAAATATAGCTTCTTATCTCCCCCAGCATCATTTGGCTCCAGATCATTTAAGAGTCCAGACCTTATTTCAGATTTTGAAGTTGGATTGGGGAGAGTTTATTGGTCATTTTGAAAATTTCCAAGTCCATCACAATTCAAAAATAAATAGATTGTCGGGCGGTGAGCGTCGTGTTGTTGAAACTTATGCGGTTCTAAAACAAAAAGGCGATATTGTCCTTTTGGATGAGCCGTTCTCCAACATCTCACCTTTGTATTTGGATAACATCAAAAATTTGATAACGACTGAAAAAGCTCACAAAATCATAATTATCACCGATCATTATTATCGGGATGTTATTGATATTTCCGATGCCCTTTACCTTTTAAATAATGGTTGTACCAGAAAAACCGACAAATTGGAAGACATTGAGGACTACAACTATCTTAATCCTGGAAAATTGAAATCAGGAACCCGGTGACACATCTGACCAGCACGAGCAGCAAGCTCACGAAAAATGAATAGAGATTGCCTTTTCGAAAGAGACAAGCCGCGGCACATAAAACTCACTTGGGGAAATAAAAAAAGGAGGCTATCAACCTCCTTTTCCAATTCACTTAATTTTTATCCGCATTTTGAAGACCCACAATCTTTGCAGGTCAAACAACCTTCCTGATAAATTAGGTTTTCTGATTTACAACTGCTGCACGATTGACCTTTTACCTGAGTACCATCTTCCACATAACGTTTCAAGGCCCTAGCAACACCGTTTTTCCAGGTATTGATAGACTCAGTGTCCAATTGGAGACTGTTGATCAAGTCCACAACTTTATCAATTGGCATGCCGTGACGCAAAGTACTTGAGATCATTTTGGCATAGTTCCAATATTCAGGATTAAACTTGTGCGACAAACCTTCAATGGTTGTTTTATAACCTCTCATGTTTTTATACTGAAAATCATAGCGGGAGGTTCCATCTTCATTTCTGTTTTTGATGATCAAACCTTCGTTTGCCCAGCGCGGAATCAAAATACCATCCTCATCGTCAGCAAGACCTGTAAAAATCTCATAAGGCTTGCCATCAATCAAACCGATAAATGCAATCCACTTTTCTTTGTTGTTTTGAAATCTCACCACATCCGCTTCCAAGGTTTGCGGACGTTTGGTTGGAAATGTCGTCAAGGTTTCTTGTGGCTCTTCTTTCTTTTCTTCATTTGAAATCAAAACACCAGAACGCGATCCATCTCGATAAACTGTTACTCCTTTACATCCCTTCTCCCAAGCCTCCATATAAAGTTGACCAACCAATTCCTCAGTGGCATCATTAGGCAAGTTAATAGTCACGCTAATAGAATGATCTACCCATTTCTGAACGGCACCCTGCATGGAAACTTTACTCATCCAATCCACATCATTGGAGGTAGCTTTGTAATACGGTGACTTTTTGACCAAACTATCCAATTCCTTTTGATCGTAGTTTTTGGCGATATCGTAACCGTTCACCTCCATCCATTGTTTAAACCTATGATGGAACACCACATATTCTTCCCAAGAATCACCTACCTCATCCACAAAATCCACACGAGCTTCCTTGTCGTTAGGGTTTACTTTTCGGCGTCGTTTATAAACTGGCATAAAAACCGGTTCAATTCCGGAGGAAGTTTGAGTCATTAGACTTGTAGTTCCTGTTGGAGCAATTGTCAATAAAGCAATATTACGACGACCATATTCCGTCATATCATAATACAATTTCTCGTCTGCCGATTTTAAGCGCTGTATAAACGGGTTGTTCTTTTCACGCTCCATATCAAAAAATGCAAAAGCACCGCGCTCTTTAGCCAAATAAACCGACGCTCGATAAGCTGCCAAGGCTAAGGTTTTATGGACTTCTACGGAGAATTCATTTCCTTTTTTACTACCGTATTTGATACCCAAAGCGGCAAGCATATCGCCCTCTGCCGTAATACCAACTCCAGTTCTTCGGCCTTCTTTAGCTTTGGTTCGAATGTTGACCCATAAATTTCTTTCGGTAGCCTTGACCTCATCATTTTCAGGATCAGCATCAATCTTCTGTAAGATGACATCAATCTTCTCCAACTCCAAATCGATAATATCATCCATAATACGCTGGGCTGCCGCAACGTGTTGCTTGAAAAGCTCAAAGTCAAATTTAGCCTCTTTAGTAAAAGGTTTATCAACATATGAAAACAGATTGATGGCCAATAAGCGGCAAGAATCGTAAGGACACAATGGAATTTCTCCACATGGATTGGTAGACACTGTTTTATAGCCCAAATCGGCGTAACAATCGGGAAGTGATTCATTTATTATAGTATCCCAAAACAAAATTCCAGGTTCAGCGGATTTCCATGCATTGTGGACAATTTTTTTCCAAATAGCATTCGCCTCAATCGTTTTTGAGAATTTTGGTTCATTACTGAAAATCGGGTATTTCTGTGTGTAAGTGCTGTTGGATTTCACAGCTTTCATGAATTCGTCATCTATCCTTACAGAGACATTAGCTCCAGTAACTTTACCCTGCTCCAATTTGGCGTCAATAAAGTCCTCAGCATCTGGATGGTTTATGGAAACTGACAACATCAAGGCACCTCTACGTCCATCTTGCGCCACCTCTCTGGTAGAATTGGAATAACGCTCCATAAATGGGACAATCCCTGTTGAGGTTAAAGCCGAATTCTTTACGGGTGAGCTTTTTGGACGAATATGTGACAAGTCATGACCCACCCCGCCACGACGCTTCATCAATTGAACCTGCTCTTGGTCGATCTTCATAATGCCACCGTAAGAATCAGAATCGCCGGAATTACCAATGACAAAACAATTTGAAAGTGAGGCAATTTGAAATGGATTACCAATACCCGCCATCGGGCTCCCCTGTGGCACAATATATTTGAAATCTTTGATAAGATCAAAGACTTCCTGTTCTGACATTGGATTTTGATATTTTGACTCAACGCGTGCAATTTCTCTTGCAATACGCCTGTGCATATCATCTGGTGTCAATTCATAAATATGTCCAGCGGAATCTTTAAGGGCATATTTATTCAGCCACACTCGTGCAGCCAAATCATCGCCTTTAAAATAGTCTAAAGCAGCATTAAATGCTTCTTCCTGTGTGTACGTCAGGGTTGGGGAGGTAAGCGTGTCAACTTTCATGGATCAATATACTTTTATCAGTTAAATAAATGGATTTATAAAAGGATAAAGAAACAAAAAATAATCAACTTAAGCTATGATCGGGATCACAATGTTTACAAGCAAAATTAGATAAAATATTGATAATGAGTTCATTGAAAACTTATCAACATTAAAAAGTTAACAAATAATCAAATGCGCAAAGGTTTCTCAATTTTAAAAATTGAACGCCACACCAATACCTAAAAGCTGCTTCCATTGCACCTTTGCACCCCCTTCGACATATTCATTATCTATCCCAGTTGGCTTCGTTATTTTGATATCATCATCGTATTTCAAATGGGAGCTTAGAGAAGCTTTTACGAACTGGTTAACCTTAAAATCAAAAACAACCAACCAATCTACATCCACATTTCCAAAACTGTCAATATAGTCAGTATACAAACTGAGCTTGGTTGAAATCTTTATATTTTCATACATTTCAGTCTCAAAAAAATGAGACACCAAAATACCTACTTCATTCCTGATCTTTTGACCAGATCTTATCATGTTGTCGTTGTCATCATATATAGCAGGATCAACACCAAACGCCCCCGAATTGGCCAAATCGTCATCAAGAACAAAGGTTGTTTTAAGGGTTAAGGGCGAAAAATAAAATGAAAATTTATCGAAGTCCTTTCCATACTCTGCACCGACGCCTAAAAACATATAGCCGGGCGCCATAAATTTGGAAATGGCCTGATCTTTATTCGGATATTTATATCCATTGGTAAATTGCGACTTAAAATTAAGATGTCCAGAGAAGAACCAATTAGTCAAGGAATCCTTCCTATAGCCAATTTTCGAGTCAATCTCGAGAATGTCTTCTGTCTTTCTCAGTTTTTGAGATTCTTGCTTATTCACGCCATAGCGAACTTTACCACTATTTTTCCAATAGAAATTTTGACGATCGTAATTTAAGGATGAATTTAAGCCCAAAAGGCCGGAGATGGAATTACTACCTCCTGAACTCCAATTGACAAAGGTCACCTCACTGATATCAAGACTGACTCTGTTTTTTTGAACCCATTTCGATTTCTCTATTGGAGGTACAGAATCCTTATCCGCTGTTTGACCGTTTAAAAATTGACATAGCAGCACTATGCTAATACATAAAATCTTTCTCATTAAGTAGGGGTTTAATGGTTTAAGACCAATTTAATATTCAAATACGCCAAATTCACTTTTAATGGTCAACTGCTTTTTAGCGGCATTTTCCACCCTTCCCACAATTTGCGCTTCCACGTTAAAAGATCTTGATATCGCAATCAGATCCTCAGCGATTGAAGGAGACACATATAGTTCCATACGGTGGCCACAGTTGAACACTTGATACATTTCTTTCCAATTGGTATTGGATTGCTCCTGAATCAACTTAAACAACGGAGGAATTGGAAATAAATTATCTTTTATGACATGAAGGTCATTTATAAAATGTAGAACCTTAGTTTGGGCACCACCACTGCAATGCACCATACCATGGATTTCGTCTGAATTGTATTTAGACAGGATCTTTTTGATTATCGGCGCATAAGTCCGTGTCGGCGAAAGCACCAACTTTCCGGCATCCAAAGGAGAGCCTTCCACGGCATCGGTTAACCTCATATTTCCTGCATAAACTAAATGTTCAGGGACTGAGGCATCAAAACTTTCTGGAAATTTTTCGGCCAAGTATTTGTGAAACACATCATGTCGGGCGGAAGTTAATCCATTGCTGCCCATTCCACCATTATATTCGGTTTCATAACTCGCTTGTCCTGAAGAGGACAGGCCTACAATAACATCTCCCGCCTGAATATTGGCATTGTCAATGACATCACTACGTCTCATGCGCGCAGTAACCGTTGAGTCGACAATAATCGTCCGCACCAAATCACCTACGTCAGCAGTTTCGCCTCCGGAAGAATGAATAGTAACTCCGAAAGATCTTAATTCTGCGATCAATTCTTCCGATCCATTTATTATAGCAGAAATTACCTCACCTGGAATTAAGTTTTTATTTCTTCCAATGGTAGAAGACAACATAATATTGTTAGTAGCACCAACGCAAAGCAAGTCGTCAATATTCATGATCAACGCATCTTGTGCGATACCTTTCCAAACGGAAATGTCACCAGTTTCCTTCCAGTACATATATGCCAATGAGGATTTAGTACCCGCACCATCGGCATGCATAATCAAACAGTAGTCCTCATCATTAGTGAGATAATCTGGAACAATCTTACAAAAGGCTTGTGGAAACAGGCCCTTATCTATATTTTTAATGGCATTGTGCACATCCTCCTTAGATGCGGAGACGCCTCTTTCGGCATATCTTTTACTTATGTCTTGACTCATAATATTTATTGGAAATGCAAAAATAAGGATTGCATCTTAGTTTTCCTTGATAATCGGATTTGAATTCATAATGGAAGGGGCGCCTTTTAAAATTCGGTCTTTTTTATTCTGGCCACTAAAATAAATATTGGCTCCGACCATAATACGCCAATATGAATCATCAGACGACCCAAATACTAATCCGTCAAGAGTATCGCTAAAAGCGTAATTGTAATCTGCCAGAATCCTTAAGCCTAAACCCTCAGAGGCAATAATTTCAAAGCCTCCTCCTCCTTGAAATTTGGCAGCAGACTGTGTGAAATAATTGGATGCATTTAAACCACCACCAGCAAATATAAATGGAGAGAACTTTCGATAAGGAGACATCAGGTATTCCAAGTTTAAATCAAAGGACATAAAACCCTCGTTATAGATATCCTCAAAAGCGAGATTGAATTTACTGTAGGTCAAACCTACATTTAAATGCGGTATAAGACTTCGTTTATAACCGGCCCGAAATGCGATCTCGAAAATTGGATTTGGCAAATCGCCATTGATAATTGAGGTTCCAACCGCCGCTTCCACAACATTCATCCCTCTATTTTCGAAGAAAAAAACTTTCTTATTATAATCCTCGTCCACCACCAATTCTTGATTTTGTGCAACCGATTTAAAACTAACTAGTGTTAAGGTCAAAACAGAAACGATTTTAAACAAAAAGGAAAAAGCTTTCATAAGTCTTTAAATTGGATCAAAATCTTGAACCTTTTGGGTTCAACCTAAATTGATTTGCAATATACTCAATTGTAGCAAAATAATACAATGTTTAGAGAGGTTTAGAAGCAAAAAAAAAGACAGCCAATTCGAAATGAATTGGCTGTCTTTTAATGTTTTCACTATATGATTAATAATGATGTTTTTTGAATCTAAACTCAACTAAAATCCAAGTTGAGCATTTTTCTGAATTCCATCATGCACGATTACTACAGTATCCTGCTTCATAACCGGAGCATCATCATTCGAATCACCCTGAGAAAACAAATAGGTCGCAAATGCCAAAGCCGCGAGGCTAAGTATTAGTTTTTTCATTTTAATAATTATTGATTAATAGCATCACAAATATAAGAAATCAAGTGGCTGAAAACGAGCTTTAAAGCATCTATTATTACAGATTGGCAATAATTTCGACTAGTTGCAATTTATCAAGATGAAATACATTTTTTAACGGGTTGGAATACGTAGACCTACGTACGAAAAGACCGTTTTGAAGCTATGTTGAAACAAAAAAAACCTCTATTGAAAGAGGTTCTTTTAAATTATCTAAACAATTTGCGATCAAGACTAACAGGTAAACAACAACTCACGGTATTTTGTCATCGGCCATAACTCATCATCAACCAATAATTCCAGTTTATCACAGTGGTAACGAATACTATCAAACAACGGCTTTACCTTGAAGCAATAATCGTTGGCCCTAATTTCAAAATCCTCTATAAGATTAGCTGTTCTTCGCTCATCGGTCATTCTGGTGACATCAGAATTAATTGAAGAGATATGTCCTGAAATATCTTCAATCAAGTTCAATTGTTCTTGGGCGAATTTTTTAAAGTCTTTCCCGTAGATTTCTTTTAGGCCTTTTACATTTTCTATCAATCTATTTTGGTACTGGACAGCAATTGGCACAATATGGTTACGCGCTATGTCGCCAAGAACCCGACCTTCAATTTGGATGCGCAATATATACTCTTCCATTTCAATCTCATATCTCGCTTCAGATTCAATTTTGTTCATAACGCCCATTTCTTCGAAAAGTTTAATCGATTTGTCCGAAACTTTCACTTTCAAAGCTTCGGGAGTCGTTCTGTGATTGCTAAGGCCTCGCTTCGCAGCCTCTTTTTCCCAAGCTTCACCATAACCGTTTCCTTCGAAAAGGATGTTCTTTGATTTTTTTATATAGTCTCTCAAGACGTTGAAAATGGCATCATCCTTTTTCATTTCTTTTTTCTTGATCAACTTGTCTACCTCTATCTTGAAATCACGCAATTGTTTTGCAACAATTGTATTTAAAACAGTCATCGGATTGGCGCAATTGGCAGTAGACCCTACCGCCCTGAACTCGAACTTGTTCCCTGTAAAGGCAAAAGGAGAGGTCCTATTTCTGTCAGTATTATCCAATAATACATCTGGAATTTTCCCTACAACATTTAATTTCAATTCCGTTTTTTCTTCCGGCGACAATTTCCCATTGGTAACATTTTCCAGTTCATTAAGGACATTGGTCAATTGTTCTCCTATAAAAACCGACATAATGGCCGGTGGGGCCTCATTTGCTCCCAAACGGTGATCATTACTGGCTGAGGCTATTGCCGCTCTTAAAAGCTCTTCGTTATCATTAACGGCTTTGATAGTGTTGATGAAAAATGTGAGGAACTGCAAATTGCTCATTGGAGTTTTCCCAGGACCCAATAAATTGATGCCCGTATCAGTACTCAGACTCCAATTATTGTGCTTTCCGGATCCATTGACACCAGCAAATGGTTTTTCATGGAACAACACCTTAAAGTTATGTCGCTCTGCAACCTTATGCATAACATCCATTAATAACGAGTTATGATCTACTGCTAAATTGGCCTCATCGAAAATAGGTGCCAATTCAAACTGATTTGGGGCCACTTCGTTATGTCTGGTTTTAACCGGAATCCCCAATCGCATACATTCAACTTCCAGATCCATCATATAAGCTAAAGCTCTTGCCGGAATAGAACCAAAATAATGATCATCCAACTGCTGTCCCTTGGCCGCAGAATGTCCCAATAAGGTGCGCCCTGTCTGAACGATATCGGGTCTTGAGGCCGCCAAGGCACTATCAACCAAGAAGTATTCTTGTTCCCACCCTAACGAGGTGTTTACTTTCTTTACATTTTTGTCAAAATATTTACAAACTGCCACTGCAGCAGTGTCCATGGCATACAAAGCTCTTAACAATGGCGTCTTATAATCCAAGGCCTCTCCCGTATAGGCCACAAATACCGTCGGAATACATAAAGTGGTTCCATATATAAATGCTGGAGAAGTTGGGTCCCAAGCCGTGTATCCACGAGCTTCAAACGTATTTCTGATTCCGCCATTAGGAAAACTGGATGCATCAGGTTCTTGTTGGACCAATTGTGAGCCTCCAAATTTTTCGATGGCCAATCCGTTTCCAATAGTTTCAAAAAAGGCATCGTGTTTTTCAGCAGTAGAACCAGTTAAAGGTTGAAACCAATGTGAATAATGTGTGGCCCCTTTTGAAATAGCCCATTCTTTCATTCCTGTCGATATATGATCGGCCACAGAACGGTCTATTTTTGCTCCGGTTTCAACAGCCGCCATAACGCTATTAAAAGCCTCTTTCGTGAGAAATTGGCGCATCGTAGCTTCATTAAACACATTGGAACCAAATATTTCCGAGCGCCTTTCTTTTTCTTCAATCAGAATAGGTTTACGGTTAAGAGATTTTTTAATTGCGTAAAATCGTAATGTGGACATATTTTTATTATTTGATGAAGATTATGTCACAAAAATAAAAAAAAATGAACACAAATACATTTACACCCCTAAAAAAATAGGGTGTGAATGCAAATTTTATGAGATTCGCAACATTAACCCCTCTATTTTTCGATGTAGAATGCCAAAAAGATAAAAATAAGATAAGATGCTAATAATATAAATCCCTTGAATCGGCCCAATTCCATCTTTTTTGGCAAAAAGATCATGGGTATCAAAATAAACGCAAATGCCATCATCCAGATCATGTCACTACTTAAGATTTTTGGACTATTTACAGAAATAGGCTGAATAATTGCGGTAAGACCTAAGACGGAAGCAATATTGAAAATATTGGAACCTATCAGATTCCCCAAGGAAATGGCTTTCTCTTTTTTCAAGGCGGCAATTACCGATGCTGCCAACTCCGGCACACTGGTCCCGATTGCAACCATAGTAACGGATATAACCCGTTCACTGACACCTAATGACACCGCCATTTCTTTGGCTCCAAAAACCAACCACTCACTTCCAAAATAAAGTGCAAATGCCCCGATAAGCAACCAAACAGTAATTTTAAATCCAGAAGTAATTTGAAGGGTTTCATCCAGATCTTCAATATGCGTTTCAGGCTCACTTTTAGATCGTTTAATCAAAACAACAAGAAATATAATTAACGAAAGCAGCAATGCAGCTCCTTCCCATCGATCCAAAATATCACCGCTCTGCAACATAAAATAGAGCACAACAGACAGCAACATCATCATTGGCCAATTGAGTTTGTAAAAATTCTTGTCAACCGTCATTGGCGAAATAAGGACGGTAATCCCCAACACCAAACCTATATTGGCAATGTTGGAGCCAATAACATTACCCAAGGCTATATCCGATGATCCGGCCAAAGCCGCCTGTAAACTGACTAAAAGCTCGGGCGCAGAGGTAGCAAAAGACACCACCGTCATACCGATAACCAGTTTGGAAATATTAAATTTAAAGGATAATGCCACTGAGGAGCGCACTAAAAACTCGCCACCCACAACTAACAAAATCAAACCTAAAATCACCCAAACTAAACTCATAAATTATTTTTTTTGCGAAGATACTACATTCATATTATGAGGAAAGCTTTGAGGTTTACGAATTTCATAAAAATTCAATGATTATATGTCCAAAAACAAGATACACTGTGTAGAGGTTGAGTTTTAACCTGTAATGAATCAACTATATTGTTATAAACACCAAGTTAGAGGCCAAAAAATGATAGGAGAAAATGCGTCAAGCTAATAGGACCATCATTAATTTGGAGAAATTAGCAAAAGCAATTATGTTTAAGTGGTTTTTTGAATTGGGATTGCAGGATAGTTATTACAATTTGAATCCTATCTAAGTTTGGCCAATTCAGAAAACAGCAATCAGAAGATGCTATTATGATGAGCGCACCTTTAAAATCGTCGTGAAGGGTGGCGACTCTAAATTCGAAATAACATGGCTTATACCGGTGGACCTCTGAATGAATTGAACGGCAAAATGGGAATTTCTGCACCTTTTAGAAGCGTGCCAGTGATGAAATTGATCAGAACCTATAACCCTTTAAGTAAAGATGCCTTGGTCCAATTAATAGAATATCACTACAAAAATGATTGTCCGTGTGGCATAAAGAGCCAAGGCACTGTCGAAATGTTTGGAAGAAATCTCTACGAATCACAACTTCTCTATTGGAAAGAATATCGATATTCTCTAAAAGAATGCATTCAATGGGAATATGATTTATTTGTAGTTCAGTCATTGAAAGGTGGAGTCATTGAAAAAAAAGCAATCCACAGATTGAATCAATCATTAACCGATTTTAGGCTTGAAGAAGCTGAAGGTTTTTTAGATGAAGAATTGAGAATAGACATCATTATCAAAAAAAACACCGTAGAAGTAGGTGGCATACAGGTCAAGCCAGTAACATTTAAGCTAATGCGACCAGAAGTGATATCGTTTAATACGATGGCGAATCAGAAATGGACAAAGCCTGTTTTTTACTTGTTTTACGATAAAGAGGAAAACTTTATCAATATGGACAATATCGTTCTTGAAATACGAAACTTATAGTTTGGAAAGCGCTGCTTGATTTATCGATTTCTTTAGTACATGTGGCAAGCCATCCTCGGATGGCGAATATTCGACATAGGTCGCGCGGAATTGATCGTCTTCATTTATAATTTCATTCAGATAATGTAATCTGATGTTCTTTTCCTGGCTTGTTACCACCGGCAAGTTTAAATGAGCATTAAAATGTTTGATGTCCTTCTTTTTAGGATCTTTCTGCCTGTTGATAATAAATTCACGATGGCTGTTGATTCTATTGTCGATATTAGAATTTAAATCGGCAAGTGATGTCGTTTGGATATTTTCATTTATCACTTCCAAAAACTTTGGATCTATTTCATACCCAATACTATTGCGCTGAGCGGTCATGGCAGCCAAAGCTGTTGTTCCTGTTCCTAAAAACGGATCCAGAACCACATCGTTTTGTAGTGAATACATATTAATCAATCGATAAGGCAGTTCAAAAGGATATGCAGCGCTTCTTTTGCGGGATTTAGAGTTATCGATTTTCTGTTTTGTGCCTTTTAAATCCCAGAGGTCGGAAAACCAAATATTTCTTTCTTCCCAAAAAAACGAACTTTCTTGTCTTCTTAATTTGTCCTCAGGTTTTTTAAATTCACGTTTTCCTCCTTTTCTAAATATCAGCACCCATTCATGTTCCAGGGTAACGTAGGCTCCCGCAGGCAGCATTCCAGAACCCATAAATTTATTTGGGGCGTTTGTTTGTTTGCGCCAGATGATGTTTGGTAAATTTGGAATATCCAATTTTTGAAAAGCGGAGATAATTCGGGCGTGATTTGGATATAAAGCGAAATTTGAATTTATAGTTCGAGTAGCATCACCAATATTGATACAGGCAAACCCGCCATCTTTTAACACACGAGCCACCTCTTTCCATATTTTATCCAATTCAAGATGCATTAATTCAAAAGCCAAATGAGGCTCGTTGTTTGTTAATGCGGTTGCTATTTTTGGATTTTGTAGAGCCATGATATCATCCCACATTTCAATCATTGGATACGGAGGTGAAGTAACTACAAGATCAATTGAATTGGAGTCAATTTGATGCATGTTTTGAGCGGCACCTATGATAGTTTTATGTGTGGTGTTCTTTAAATCCATTTAGCAAATATAAGAAAGTTACCTATAGCCGGATTGAAAGTTATTTCCGGCCAAGATATTTCAACTTTTATAAAGATTGGGACGAGACATTTACGCATTCTCCTTGCTTAAAGATTGTCTCTTCTCCATATACCCTACTGATTTTCACAGTCTTTAACATTCTGAACAAAAGTTTCGTTAAACTTTTTCATCATATTTAATTATATAATAATTTTGAGTAAAACGAGAAAAAAATGAAAACTTCTAAATTTATTAAAATCGGAATGGGCGTGATTTTAGTGGCTATCATTGGCCTTATTTCCTTAAAAAGTTTCGCCCACAAAACAGAAGCTTCTGCTGTCGTGAAAAGCGAGACCTCCATTAATGAAGATGTCCTTCTTAATGAAAACACATCTATTACCATTGACAGCAATACTTCAGATTCAGAATTTGAAGATATTCAAGCAATTCTTAAGGAACAACAGATTACCGCATCCTTCACTCATATAGAACGCAACGATGCTGGACAAATCATTAGTATTAAAATCGAACTTACCGATGCCAACGGAAATCAGGCGGTGAGCCAGATGTCTAGTAATGTTCCGATCCCACAAATTGTGTTCGGGAAAAAAGATGGTACGCTTTACATCACGCGAAGCAGTAAGGAACAAGGTGCAATGGCTTTTTTTAATCGCCCAAACATGGCTCCTTTTGGTTTTGGAAATGATTCATTAGGGTCTCCAACAATGCCTCACTTTGGGAATTTCAATTTTGATGATTTCTTTAATGATGAGGATCATGCATTCTTTTTGAACGGACAAACGTTGAATTTGGAGGAATTAAGAGAACAGATGAAAAAACAAATGGAATCCAGTGGCTTCTTTGGAAACAATCTGTCTTGGTTTTTTGACACACAGGATAATGGAGCGCTGTCAAATAAATTCAACTTCAAGGATGATCCAAACACGAATAAGCTAATTATCATTGACGGAAAGGAATCTGATTTCCAAACCTTGGACCAATTGGCCAAATCCGATAAGTTAAAAACCGTGGACCATCTCCAACCGGATACTGCCGTCAGTATTTATGGAGATAAAGCAAAGGATGGTGCTGTCATAGCTACCACCAAGGACAATCAGTAATATCAAAAAAAAATATAGTAGAACACACCCAAGATGGTGTGTTTTTTATTCCTACCAATAGATTTTAATACCCAGTGGTTTTCCGGGATCGAAAAGGCAATTACTTATTTATTCCTCGAAGGCTTGCCCGCCAGTGGGCCCAGACTGGCTCCGAGGTTTTTTGATTAAATACTAATAAGTAATAGATATTTTTGTTAAAATAACTATAAAAATAGTTGCATAACTATAAAAACAGTTATATTTGAAATCCAGTAAAAAAATTTTCCATTTATAAAACTGAATAATTCACTGGTTATGCAAAAACTCACGAATAAAGAAGAAGAAATCATGCACATCATTTGGAAGCTCGAAAAAGCCTTCGTAAAAGATGTCATGGCAGAAATTACAGTAGATCAACCACACTACAACACTTTATCCACCATCATTAGAAATTTGGAAGAGAAGGGTTATGTAAGCTATCACGCTTACGGAAAAACCCATCAGTACTACCCTATTGTAAGTAAGGAAGCCTACAAGAAGCGTTTTATGAGTACCGCCATCGAAAATTATTTCAATAATTCCTATAAAAATGTCGTGTCGTTTTTTGCGAAGGAAGAAAAAATAAGTGTAGATGAACTCAAAGAGATCATCGCATTAATTGAATCGAAAAATTCCCAAAAAGCCAATTCTGATATAACCTAAACGCACTAATTATGGAATATTTATTAAAATCCTGTGCATTGATTGCCGTTTTTTACATCTGCTACATTCTGTTTTTGCAACGGGAAACCTTTTTTGAAGCCAACCGATGGTTTTTATTATTGGGACTTATCACTTCCATTCTATTTCCTTTGTTAGTGATACCCATCTATGTAGACATGCCGGCGACGACTAATGGTGGATTTAGCGTGATCGCGACAACCGCTCAAACTACTCCAGAGCCATCTTTTGATTTGACCACCTTAACACTGTGGGTTTATGCCATTGGCGTAAGCTTCTTTTTGGGCCGATTACTTATCCAGTTCCTTTCATTAATGAAACTCATCAATAAAAACGACAAGGAAAAATCAGGCAAGTACACCTATATAAGGACCTCAGAATCCCTATCGCCGTTTTCATTTTTCAAATGGATTGTTTTTAATCCGAAGCTATTTAATGAGAAAGAACTGGAACTCATTTTACAGCACGAAAAGATCCACGCTTCTCAATCACACAGCATAGATACGGTTTTAGTTGATCTTGCCGCCGCTCTATTTTGGTTCAATCCTTTTATCTGGCTATACAGAAAAGTGCTCAAACAAAATTTAGAATTCATTGCCGATCAACACACACAAAAACAGTCTAAAAATGATGAACGATACCAAAAGCTATTGCTGAAAACGAGTTTGCCCGAACAAAATTTAAATATCGTCAACACTTTTTATAATTCATCAATCCGCCTTAAGCTATTTGGAAAGCAAATCACGCTTTTCAACACTTTGGGACAAGTCAAAAAACGAATCGTTATGCTACACAAATCAAAATCAAACCTTATGAACACTTGGAAATACAGTATTGTCGTGCCTTTATTGGTCATTTTTGCCATGACTTTTAACACCGAAATTATTGCACAAACTACGGTTGCAGAAAAAGAAACCGCAAAAAGCGATCAACAAAATATTTTAAAATTTGTGGTGACCAAAGACACTAAGGACCAACAGCTCGATTTCATCAAAGAGAAGCTTGCAGATAAAGGTGCCATTATCTCTTTTAAGAATGTGAAGCGGAATATAAAAAATGAGATTACTGCCATTAAGATCAAGTTTGATTACAAAAATAATAGTGGAAACACCTCCATAAATCTATCACAGCCCATTAGTCCCATTGAAATCTCCATTAATCCTTCTAACGACTCAATTAATGTAGGGCAACAAACTTCAGAATTAAGTCAATCTTTTGATATCATAACGGATGAAGACGGACAAGTAATAATTTCAGAATCCACTACTGATCCTAAAGAGAATTCTTTCCGTATTGTTGGAAAAAAAATAAACAAAAACGCCACAAATAAGGACACCATATTCATTGAAAACACAACTGGAAAAGTCAGTTATAAAAATACTATTGACGAAAACAACAAAGTCATAACTGTTAAAAAAACAAACAGCGAAACCCATATTTTTAATAATGATGAAAGTTCGCCTTTGGTTTTTTTAGATGGAAAGAAAATTAAGAACGATGAAATGGACACCATTGATCCAAACTCTATTCTTAATATTCAAGTCTTAAAAGATAAAGCCATCACTAAAAAGTATGGAAAAAAAGGTGATAACGGCGTGATTCTTATTACTTCCAAAAAAGATGGCTTTTCAAAATCTGAAAACCAAGAAATAATTTTCGAAAATCAAATCAACCAAAAAATCATAAAACTTGAAGTTGATGAAGATACTGAAATCATCCATGAAAGACCTTCGAATTTGTTATCAAACTCCAAAAACCCTCCACTATACATTGTGGACGGAAAAGAAACCACAAGAGAACAGATGGATGCCATTAATGAGACAAATATTGAATCTGTTTTTGTTTTAAAAGGTGAACAGGCTACAAAACAATACGGAAAGAAAGGTGAAAATGGTGTGATCATTGTTACCACGAAAAAGAAATAACAACGATTTAAGTCTATTAGGTAAGCCCAAATTCAATTATGAATTTGGGCTTTGTTTTTTTGAACTCGTCATTGTTACTCGACCACAATCTTTTTGGTCAGGGCTTTTCCTTTCGATTCCAATCGCATCAAACAAATGCCTATTGACAATCCAAAATCGGAGAAAAGAATCAATCCCCTTCATTAATAACCACTGGTTCATTAATAACCACTGGTGCGGAGGTTATTGCTGAAAAGATCATAAAAGAAGAATTACAGCTATATGTTTCATTATGAGGTTTTTAATAAAGATACATATCAAAATCATATGAAAAACATCGGAACTTAATAAACAATGAATTTAACAATTTCCGAAATTCAATAAAATGAAGAGCGCTGCTCATTAGAAAGATGAAAACACTGAAACTTCAAATTTTTAGCACAACATCCATCTAAGTTTTTTAAAATGATCAAAAAAAACATTCTTCAAAACTAACATTCTAAAACAAAATAACATAATTGTTGTTACAAAAACAAACTTAAGACAAGACATATCACACATATATGATATAGTAATCATCATTTTAATTTAAAATTCAAAGTCAAATTCATTAAAAACTACTAAAACATTAGGAACATCATTTTTAAAACCTATATATTGAAATCACAATTGCAATTAAGAACAACGTATTAACCTTTAAAACACTGCTATTATGATAACAATTGCCAAAATTATAATCGTTATTATTTTTTCGATTTGCTAAACGCAAAAACTAAGTAAAACTCAGTCTAGAATGAGTTTTGATCTTAGTTTTTATAGCATCGTGGTTATTTTAATTACTTTAAGACTTTTATCTCTATATTTGTTACAGATGCGACACAAATCATCCACGTTATAATTAGAACATTATGAAGCGAAGTTTTTTCAAGTTATTGGCAAAGATCAATAAAACACTACTTCCAAGCTATTCAAAACGCCAGCTTGATCTTTCCAAAGCTTCCAAACTTCAAATGGCCATCATTGGTTGGCGTGTATTTGTTACCAAAAACGCATTAGATTAAAACCATAGCTCCAATCCCCAAATTCCAACTCTATTTTCTGCTATCTTTGCAGAAAATAATCATCAATGTCATTTAAGGACTTACAACTCAATAAACCCATCTTAAAAGCAGTAGCCGAATCCGGATACCAAATCCCCACCTTAGTACAAGAAAAAACCATCCCATTGGTTTTGGCCAAAAAAGATGTCATCGCCTCTGCGCAAACAGGCACGGGAAAAACCGCTGCATTTGCACTTCCCATTTTGCAACTTCTTTTTGACCATCAAGATGAAGCAAAAAAAGCAAAAAAAATCAGGGCCTTGATCATCAGTCCGACGCGGGAATTGGCCATACAAATTGCCCAAAACTTTAAGATTTACAGTGCCTATACCAATTTAAAAACCATGGTGATTTTTGGTGGTGCCTCCATTGATCCACAAATTGACCTTCTTAAAAAAGGTGTCGACATTGTTATTGCCACGCCCGGGCGCTTGCTTGATTTACACAAACAGGACCAGATCAATTTGGACCATATAGAAATTTTGGTTTTAGATGAAGCCGACCTAATGCTCGATATGGGTTTCATCGATGAGGTTTCAAAAATTGAACGTCTGTGTCCTGATGAAAAGCAAATTTTACTATTTTCAGCAACCATGCCTTTCAAGGTAGAACAACTGGCGAACTCCATTTTAAAGTCGCCAGAACGGGTGGAAGTAACACCCACGTCGTCTGTGGCAAAAAACGTGAGCCAAGTATTGTATTATGTTCCAAAACAGCACAAAATAGAATTGTGCCTCCATTTGTTGCGCAATACAATCAAAGGCAATATTCTTATTTTTAGACGAACCAAATTTGGGGTTGAAAAACTCGAGCAAACCCTCATTAAAAATGGATATAAGGTAGAGAGTTTTCATGGTGATAAAACCCAAAGTGACCGACAAGCTGCTCTTGGCAAATTCAAGCATGGTGAAGCCAATATTCTTATTGCAACAGACGTTGCCGCAAGAGGCATTGACATCAATGAGTTGGATGCCGTGGTCAATTTTGATATGCCAAACGTGCCAGAAACCTATGTGCATCGTATTGGAAGAACGGGACGTGCAGAGCATTTTGGCAACTCCTATTCTTTCTGTTCTGCCGATGAAAAAGCCTATGTCAAGAGTATTCAGCAATTGATCAACATACAGATTCCGGTTGAAGAAGATCATCCCTACCCTTTGGATCCAAAAGCGAAACCTATTATTCATACCTCTAAAAAAACAGGAAGTAAGCATAAGAAAGGGCGTAAAGGACAAGGATCGAAAAGCAAAAAGAAACGTTGGTATTAATTAAAGTGGGAAGTCGGAAGCATGGAGATTGAAGTTTCAATTTATAGTTAAAGTTTCAATTTACGAATTGGGGCATGTTGATTATTGGTGGCTTATTTGAAGTTGGGTTTGCGGCAAGTTTAGAAAAAGCAAAATATGCAACGGGCGCTGCTGCCACATAGAGGTATATCGCATTTTTAGTCTCCTTGTGTAGACATGAACATGAACCCGCGGACTTCTTAACTTTAGTTCTCATAAAATCAGCTATCTGTAAATATTTATGCTATCATTAAACGGTTAACATTTTGTTGGCCGTTTTTTTTATTAATAAATGTATCTTTAAAGTCTTGAACTTTAAAAAAGCATCTTTTAAAGAAGTAAACCATAGCCCCTGGCAGACATAGCTTACGATTTACGATTTTTGAAAAACGAACGTCGCACTAATGACAATAATCCCTATGAGTTATAAATCAATATTGTTTTATTTATTATTCCTTTGTGTGAGTATAAATTTTGCTCAAACCACTATTAAAGATGCAGAAACGAATTACCCAGTGTCTTATGCAACGGTTTCCTTTAACAACGGGAACGGCTTATTTGCAAACGATGAAGGCCAATTTATCTTTACAAAAAGACTTTATCCAGATATTGATACACTCTATATTTCTGCATTAGGCTTTAAAGACCTCAAAGTAGCAACCGCAAACTTACCTGAAACCCTTCTGATGTATCCGGAAGTTAATGCTTTGGACGAAGTATTAATTTCGGCTAAAATAGATCGGAAATTCAAGGTGGAAGACATCAAACCTTATTTAGATGACGACTATTACAAATGTTGGTTGCCCACTATAGAATCTGAAATTGCAGTTTACTTCAATAATCCGGACGAGGCTTTGAAAAAAATCACCAAAGTGCATTTCCCAATAACCTTAGAGTCTAAAGACTGGGAAAAACGAAAACGCTCCAATGCCGATAAGAAACCCTTTTCTACATTGTTCAAGGTAAAATTTTACAACAATGAAAACGGTCACCCCGGAAAAGAAATCAGCTTACGCACCATTGTTTTCAGAGTCACGGAAAAGGATGGCGACAAATTTACTTTGGACGTTTCAGATGAAGATATTTTCATTCCGCAATCGGGTGTATTTGTATCCTTACAAGTTTTGGGCTATACGGACGATAAGGGCAAATTATTGTCCAACAAAAAATACAAGGAAATCAAATCCAATGATGGGAGCATTATAAAGATTCCGACCAATTTCAGACCGCTCCTTCCGTTTACGGACAAAATTTCAGAAAACAAAACCTATGTCAAACGCGTTTTTGTCAATGACAATAAATGGACCCGATTTGAGAGAGGCAGCAACTTTCAATCCACCCTCCTCCAATCAGGACTAAATAATTACGGTATCGGACTCACTTTTAATGCTTATAAAGACTGAAATTCATGATCTATCCTTGGCATCTTTACTTAATGGCTGCAATCTATATTTTCGCCGGCACCATGCATTTTATCAAACCTAAAATGTATTTACGAATCATGCCAAGATACTTACCCAAACCTAAACTCCTGGTATTCCTTAGTGGGATAGCGGAGATTGCCTTAGGAATTGGTCTTTGTTTTCCGTCAACAAAAAACCTCGCCATATCAGGTATTATAGCGATGCTCGTCGTGTTTTTAATCGTACATTATTATATGTTAACCAGTAAAAAAGCAGGTGCTGGCATTCCTCTCTGGATCTTGTTACTTCGAATTCCTTTACAATTTGCATTAATGTATTGGGCATTCTGGTATTTTCAACTCTAATTTCAGCCATGAACATATTATCTTAGATAACTTAATCGAATTAAACCGCAATGAAAACTCCCAAAATTTTATTTTATTTAATCTTATGTATTATGTCAGGCTGTGCACAACCTAAAGAAAAAGAAGAAGTAGTTGTTTACAGTTATGTAGAAGAACCACATTCTTATGCCAGGCCAAACAATGCGTTTATCAACCACTTGAACTTAGATATTTCGGTCGATTTTGATAATGAAATCATAAAGGGAAAAGCAACTTATGATATTGTAACCAATAACAGTACCCAAATAATCTTAGATTCAAAACACCTAGATATTGAATCTGTTATGGCCGATGGCAAAGAAACTGAATTTTCATTGGGAGCCAACGACAAAATATTGGGACAACCGCTAACCATTACCATAACAAAAGACACCAAAAAAATCGAAATCACCTATAAAACCACAAAAGACACGGAAGCTTTACAATGGTTAAAGCCAGAACAAACCGCCGATAAAACCAAGCCTTTTCTATTTACACAAGGTCAAGCCATTTTGACGAGAACTTGGATCCCTATTCAGGATAGCCCACAAATACGTTTGACCTATGAGGCCAATGTTCAAGTGCCTAAAGACTTGATGGCTGTTATGAGCGCTGAAAATCCGAAGGAAAAAACTGAAAACGGTTTGTATCATTTTAGAATGAAACAAGCCATTCCTGCTTATTTAATTGCATTGGCTGTGGGCGATTTAAGTTACAAAGCCATTAGCGAACGCACTGGTGTTTATGCTGAAAAATCGATGCATAATAAAGCATTCGATGAATTCTCTGATATGGAGAAAATGGTTTCAGCCGCTGAAAGTCTTTATGGCGATTATGTATGGGAGCAGTTTGATGTTATTGTTCTTCCACCGAGCTTTCCTTTTGGCGGGATGGAAAATCCGAGATTGACATTTGCCACACCTACTGTAATTGCCGGCGATAAAAGCTTAACCTCATTGATTGCACATGAGCTCGCACATTCGTGGTCTGGTAATCTGGTCACTAATTCCACTTGGAATGACTTTTGGATCAACGAAGGCTTTACCGTATATTTTGAAATGCGCATCATGGAAGCCCTCTACGGGAAAGAATATGCGGATATGCTTGCACTGATAAGTAGACAGGATTTAGATGACGAATTGACGAACTTAAAGGACACCCCAAATGCCACCAAACTCAAGCTCAATTTGAAAGGTAAAAATCCAGACGATGGAATGAACAGTATTGCTTATGACAAAGGCTATCTCTTTTTAAGAACCTTGGAAGAAACTGTTGGGCGTGATCAATTTGACGCCTTTCTCAAACAGTACTTTAAAGAACATGCATTCTCAACCATGACCACAGAAAAATTTGTGACTTACCTCAACACCAATTTATTAGAAAAAAATAAGATTAGTTTTAATACGGATGAATGGATCAACCAGCCAGGAATTCCCCAAAACCAAGCCGTCATTACTTCTGAAAAATTCAAAAATGTCGATCATATCCTTCAAGAATTCATAGTGGAAAGCAAATTTGATAAGGAAGTCACAAAAGATTGGACACCCCAAGAATGGGTGCATTTTATCAGAAATTTTCCAGCGACCATGACGGTGGAACAAATGAAGACCTTGGACGATATTTTGAACCTCACCAATTCTTCAAATTCCTATATTCAGATGGTTTGGTACGAACAAGCTTTAAATCATGATTATCACGGAAAAAATGTGGACGCGAAAATTGAAGAGTTTTTGACTTCAGTAGGACGACGTTGGTATGTGGAAACTATTTTTAAAGCTTTTAAAAGAAATAACAAAATGGAAGATGCACTGAAGATCTACGAAAAATCGCGACCAAATTATCATTCGGTCACTGTAAAAACGATTGATGATCTTCTGGGTTTTGAACCTGAGGAAGAAGTGATCAAATAATTTATAAGACGTCAACAAATTTGTCGGGAATAAAAGGCAGAATCTTATACTATTGATTTCATTTTATTTCCCCCAAAAGCTCCTATCGACATTTACTCCCATCAGAAAGCTTTATCTTTTTGGAATTTTCTGCTAAAATCTGCGTAAGCTGCCGGCCGACAGGTGGGTCTGCTGCAAATTCATTCCACCACAAAATCAAAATAAGTATCCGGAAATGGCTCCCATCTTAAGGTAAAGTGCCACCATTCCTTAGGGTAATTTCTAAAATTATATTTGAGCATCATGTCTTGTAAGAGTTGACGGTTCTGCAGTTGGGCTTCCGTGAGGTCGGTATAATCCAACCAAGATAGTTCGCCAAAAAAATCGTAAGGACCACCCATATCTAAAGGTTCCCCGGTATCAGCATCAATAATGGTCAAATCTATGGTACTTCCTCTACTATGTCCCGATTTTGAAGCAATATACCCGTCCCTAAACAAAAACTGCTTCTCAACCTCTGGGTAAAATTCACGCTTTTTTATGGTATCCGCCAAGTCTTTTGACCAGGCAACAAAGTGATCCACCGCACGCTGTGGCCTATAGGCATCGTAAACTTTTAGACACAGGTTTTGATTTCGGAGATCTTCCTGTACTTTCTTCAAGGCTTCTGTGGCTTCAGCAGTAAAAATCAATCGGTTGGAATTATAGCCTTCAATGGGCATTCCGATAAAGTTATTGTTGGTGAAATATCGCAATTCAACTTCCAAATCAGGAATATGATCCTTAACGTAGACAAATCCTTCCGGTAATTGCGCTACTGGTGATTTCACAAATGCAAAACCTACTACAACCAACACTAAAAGCAATCCGATTTTTTTCCTCATAGTGATGCTAAGTTAAATAAAATAAACATTATGGACAGACCCCCTGTTTAAAAAGAAATCGCATTTTAAGCCCTAAAGATGAGAAACAAAAAAACCTCTCAAAAAGAGAGGTTTTACTAAGAGCCGATAGAGGGACTCGAACCCACGACCTGCTGATTACAAATCAGCTGCTCTAGCCAGCTGAGCTACATCGGCCTAAGAGACTGCAAATATAATCTTGAAAATCATATTTGCAAATCTTTTGAAAAAAATTAATCTAAGGCATTGATTTTTTCAATCAGCGCCTGTCCTCTAGTTTCCAATTCAGCATTGATAGCTTTGAAATGCGCCTTTTTGTTTTCTACATTTTTCTCATTGACTTTTGCAATCAATTCATCAAAAGTAGTGATGGCTTCATCAACAATAGCTTCAGTTTTCTTTGTGTCTTTGCCAGTGTTTGCATATTCCCATACATAAGCCGCTTCAATAATATCGCCTAAAACATAATTAATATCTTTTTTTAGGTCTCTAACATTTGCCATTTTTATATTTTTTAAAATTTTTACAAAAGTAATCAATTATAACATCCCCTCTACAATGGATTGGGTATATTTTAACTACACATAAACCTCCAATAAGGTGGCTCCTTGGGAAAGGATTTGATAAGAGCGAAGTGCCGCAGGAAGCAAGATAGTCTCTCCCTTTTTTACAACTTCGGAATGGTTGGCTGTCTTGATTTCAGCCTCTCCTTCCACACAAATATAAATAACGAAGGAATCGTAAGTGTTTTCTTTTTGAAGCGCTTTATCCACCTTTAAAAAGTTGGTCGTAAAATATTGACAGCTCACCATTGGATTCGATTGATTGGATGTCTTTTCATAAGACACCCTGAAATTGTCTTCCATATCAAATCCAATGGCATCTATGGCCAGATCAGTATGGAGTTCGCGTTCATTTCCGAAGTCATCTTTCCGGTCCCAATCATAAATACGATAGGTAATGTCACTGGTCTGCTGGATTTCTGCAAGTAAAACCCCTGCTCCAATGGCGTGTACGCGTCCTACTTCAATAAAATAAGTATCGCCCGCCTTCACCTTGTCAAAATTGAGAATCTTAGGAAGCGTTTTATTTTTTAAATGTTCGAGATATAACTCAGGCGTCATTTTCTGATTAAAATCAACAATCAAGTTGGCCCCAGAATCTGCTTGCATCACATACCACATTTCAGTTTTACCGAAGGAGTTGTGACGTTTTGCCGCCAATTCATCGTTAGGATGCAATTGAATGGACAAATCTTCTTTAGCATCTATAAACTTGATCAATAATGGAAATTTATTTCCAAATTGCTTATAGTTCTTTTCACCAATCAAATCGGCCTTGTAAGTGCTCAACAAATGTTTTAAGGACTGGTTTTCCAAGTTTCCATTTGAAACCACAGAGGTATCTCCTTCCACATCGCTGATTTCCCAGCTCTCACCTATATTTGGCAATTGAGAATCTTTATTTAATAAGGATTTTAATTTTTTGCCTCCCCAAATTTTATCTTTAAGAATGGGTTGGAATTTTAAGGGGTAGAGAGTGTTTTTCACAATAATTTAATTTTAATTTAAAACCAATAAGCACTTATGCCCTGGAAAGTTCTCTTTCGGTTTTCATGGGTCAGATCCCTGAATAGGTGACGAAATTACGAGGTGTTTCGTACAAGGTTATGGTCAGATCAAGCGATGGCTTCAATCTTGGTTTAATTTTGTCGTAGATCACAACCGCTATATTTTCGGCTGTTGGATTTAAGGTTTTGAATTCTTCCACCTCAACATTCAAATTCTTATGGTCCAAATAATCTTCAATTTCTTCCTTTATGATGTCCTTCAAAACTTTCATATCCATCACAAATCCGGTCTCATGATCAATGCCACCCGTGACACTTACAGTCAATTCATAATTATGGCCATGATAATTGGGGTTACTGCATTTACCAAAAACCTCAGCATTCTTCTCATCGCTCCAATCCTTTCTAAAAAGCCGGTGTGCGGCATTGAAATGTGCTTTTCTGCTAACCGTAACAATCATGATTATCCTCTATTTATATGTTCGTAGAATTTATCAAAAATGATCTTAAACCATTCTGTATAAATCTCTGGCCGTTTCAGCATATCTTCTTTTACTTCCTCTAATGGCATCCACTTCCAAGCGGCAACCTCATCAGGATTAATAATGGGCGCGTCTTCATAATTACCGATAAGGACATGGTCAAACTCATGTTCTGTCAAACCATTGTCAAACGGTGCTTTGTAAATAAATGACACGGTGTCTTCCAATTCGGTCACAAATCCCATTTCTTCCTGCAATCTGCGTTTCCCTGCTTGAATATTGGTTTCGCCCTCTCGTTGGTGGCTACAACAGGTATTTGCCCATAGCAATGGCGAATGGTATTTATGTGCCGCCCTCTGCTGTAACATCAGCTCATTTTTGTTATTAAAAATAAACACGGAAAAAGCACGGTGTAAAAGCGCTTTCTCATGGGCCTCCATCTTTGGCATGAGGCCAATTTGCTCGTCTTTTTCATTAACGAGAATTACTCTTTCTTCAGTCATAGCTTACAAAAATACCAACAAAAGTTATAAAAAGCACCATTGTTAACTTAAAATTAAAATCGGTCTAATTCTTCTACAGAATTTGCTTTCAATAATAGTATCTTTGCATCCCATTTTAAGTAGAATATGAGTTTTAAGAAAGAAATAGAAAGACGACGCACGTTTGGTATTATTGCACATCCAGATGCTGGAAAAACAACACTGACCGAGAAACTATTATTATTTGGTGGTGCCATTCAAGAGGCTGGTGCAGTAAAGAGCAACAAAATCAAAAAAGGGGCGACGAGTGACTTTATGGAAATTGAACGTCAGCGTGGAATTTCTGTCGCCACTTCGGTATTGGCTTTTGAATATGAAGGCAAGAAAATAAATATTCTGGATACGCCTGGGCACAAGGACTTTGCCGAAGATACATTTAGAACCCTAACCGCTGTAGATAGTGTTATTGTCGTTATTGATGTTGCTAAAGGTGTGGAAGAACAAACCGAAAAATTAGTAGAGGTTTGTAGAATGCGAAATATCCCTATGATTGTGTTTATCAATAAACTCGATCGTGAAGGAAGAGATGCGTTCGATTTGTTGGATGAAGTAGAGCAAAAACTTAGTTTAAGAGTGGTCCCTATGAGCTTTCCAATAGGAATGGGCTATGATTTTAAGGGTATTTATAATTTATGGGAAAAAAACATCAATCTCTTTAGTGGCAGTAATCGAAAGAACATTGAAGAAACCATTGAAATTTCCGATTTGGAATCTAAAGAAATAGACACTCTCGTTGGAAAAAAAGCAGCGGATACACTTCGTGAAGAAATTGAACTTGTAGAAGGTATCTACCCTACATTTGATAGAGATGAATATTTAAACGGAACGCAACAACCGGTGTTTTTTGGATCTGCCTTAAATAATTTTGGGGTTAGGGAACTACTGGACTGTTTTGTGGAAATTGCCCCAAAACCAAGACCTAAACAAAGCGAAGAACGCTTGGTGCAACCGGATGAAAAGGAATTCACAGGCTTTGTATTTAAGATTCACGCCAATATGGATCCGAACCATCGTGACCGATTGGCCTTTATAAAAATTGTTTCGGGCACTTTTGAACGCAACAAACCGTATCTGCACGTTAGAAACAATAAAAAAGTGAAATTCTCCAGTCCGAATGCCTTTTTTGCAGAAAAGAAAGAAATTGTGGATGTCTCATATCCGGGGGACATTGTAGGTATACATGATACTGGTAATTTTAAGATAGGAGACACACTTACTGAAGGTGAGATCATCAATTACAAAGGTATTCCAAGCTTTTCTCCTGAACACTTTAGATACATCAATAATGCTGATCCATTAAAATCAAAACAGCTTTATAAAGGTATCGATCAGTTAATGGATGAAGGTGTGGCACAACTATTTACCTTGGAGCTCAATGGCAGAAAGGTCATCGGAACCGTTGGTGCCCTACAATATGAAGTCATCCAATACCGATTGGAACATGAGTATGGCGCTAAATGTACCTACGAAAATTTAAATGTGTACAAAGCCTGCTGGGTAGAACCGACCGATCCGAAAAATGAGGAGTACAAAGATTTTTTAAGAGTAAAACATCGGTATTTGGCAAAGGATAAACAAGACCAATTGGTGTTTTTAGCCGATTCTCAATTTACATTGCAAATGACACAACAAACCTATCCGAGCATTAAGTTTCATTTCGTTTCGGAATACAAGTAATTAAATTACAGTAAATCAAGTACCAAGTTCCAAGAAAACAATCCAAAGACCTGCTTGGTGCTTCAGGCTTCGTGCTTTTAGTCAAAATAAAAAACCTCATCCCGTCCACTTTCTCCCTTTGGACCCAAGCTATTGAATTTCCAGCTAAAACTTAACATAAAGTACTGTTCCAAGACGGTACTTTGTGAATCCTGGATATAATTTTCGGTTGTAGTGCGTCGCGCATTTGTGTTTTGATTCAACAGATCATAAACCTTTAGTGTCACCGTACCATTGTCCTTCATAACAGAGTATGCCAAAGTAGCATTCCAAAACCAGGCACTCTTTTGAAAACCTTGGGCCACATTAGGATTGTACATATAATTAATATCATTACGCCATTCGAGATTTTTAGGAAAAAATGTTGCCGTTCTAATGCCTAAGTTGTGACTCATAAAATTTCGATTGTCCAAATCATCCAAGTCGTAACGTGTCTTGGTAAAGGAGAGACGATAGTTCGGCCGAATTTCAAAAAGACTCTTCCATCGATAAGTCACTTCGAGATTTGGGTTAAGTCTGGTGCTTGTGGCGGCGTATTTCACATCATTATTGAAATTGACTTGTTGACTTAAATTTCCCGATAAACCAACACGAAACTTAATGGTTTGTAAAGAATCTATCTTAAAATCCTTACTGAAATTTGAACCCATAAACATCGAATAATTACCATCAACGTTGGTATAGGTCGTATTTCTAACCAAATTATCATCAACTGTGGTCATGGACACCACTCTGTCTTCAGTTAAATTGGCATTGGCATACATATAAAACCCGGTTCGTTTCTGAAAATCAAAACTATTATACCCGAAATTCAAACTATGCCTTGTTGATGGTTTCAAATTCGGATTTCCAATGATGGTGTTCAATGGGTCCGAAACATCTTCAAAAGGCTGTAATTGAGATATTTCAGGGGCATCATTTTGATAATCATATCTGAAATTAAACGAGGATTTTGGACTGAAACGGTAATTCATATTGGCATCTAGGTCCAGAAAATTAAAACTTTCCTTCAAGCTCAATTCCGGTCTCAATCTATCAGCATTTTCCATTGTTCTATAGGTATATCCAGACCCCAATCTAAAAGTCATTTTATCAGAATTATAGACTAATCTAAGGTTGGGAGATTGCGTTTGGTTCTTGTTGATAAAATCGGTGCTCAATTCCGTATTAAAATTATCATACGATTGAGACATTTCATCAAAATCAAAGGTGCTTCTACGATCTTTGCGTTTATCTGTACTAAAACCATACTTAAAATCAAGAAACCATTTTTTCGCTTCCAAAGGCAATCGATATGTGACTCCCATATTTAATCTGTTGGAACTCCTTTCACCATCTGTAAATTGCCTTCTTACAATATCATTAGGATCATCACCAAAAATATTGGTTTCGGAGTCTAAATAATCGTCAGAATTTGTGGCATTCACATTGGCGTTCATATTCACTCTTACAAATGCACCATCAGCACCAAACCTCTTTGTGAGATTTAGATTATTACCAAAATTCTTTCCAAAGGTTTCAACAAATGAAGCACTCTCTGACTGGTTGGTGAGAACACCGTCCTCACCTCGCGAAGCTTCTTGTTTTTCATAAGTATTAGTGGATTTAGAAAAGTTAAAGGAAGGCCTAACATTGACCATTAAAGTTGAATCGATCTTTATGTCAAAAGCCATGTTGGCTCTATGACTATCGGTATCATTAACAGAATTGGAAGTAGAACTCGTATAGTATCTTGAATCCGGCAAAAAGTTCTCCCGTTCAGTGACGGTCGCATTCTTTGAATTACTACCAGAGAAAAAATAATCTGCAGAAAGATCATTGTCTTTACCAAGTTCATCGGCATAATTCACACCAGCAGTATTTGAGGTTGTAATTCCTTGGCCTCCTCCAAAAGATCGGCCATCAATAGTAAAAGAACCTCCACTACTCACCGACATACTTCTTGCACCCCCAAACATCCTTCTAATTTCACCAAAACTAAAGCCCGACGAATTGATATTATTACCTCCAGATAGAACGCTCAATCGCTGTTCATTATCAAACATATTGACCATTCCCGCATACTCAAAACGATTGTCAGTTCCTGCACCCGCAGCTAGCCTCCCAAAAACACCCTTATTGTTTTCTTCTTTTATGGTCAGGTTAATCGTTTTATTTTGGTTGTCCCCTTTCTCACCGCTAAACGCTTCTGCTTTGGATTTTGTGTCCGTAATCTGAACTTTTTCAATTAGTTCCTTAGTCAGATTTCGGGTGGTAATCGTAGGGTCATTGCCAAAAAACGGCTTGCCATTAACCAAAATCTGATTGACCTCCTTGCCATTGACCTTAATTGCGCCATCCTCATCCACTTCTACGCCAGGAAGCTCCTTTAATAAATCTTCGACATTGGCATCTTTTTTGGTTTTAAAAGACGCCACGTTAAATTCCAAGGTGTCTTTTTTTATGGTAATGGGCGCTCTTGATCTCACAACCACTTCATCTAATACATTAGCCGTTTTTAGCGGAATAATTTTCAGGTTGAGAGGGTCTTTGCCGATTTTGAGAATTCGGGTATACGTTTCAAACCCTATATAGGAAATAATCAAGTTTAAGGAGTCTTCATAAGTCCTATTGTCCAGAACAAACGCCCCGTTCTTATCAGAAATGGTATAGGTAACTAACGTAGAATCTTTAAGCGTTTCCAGATAAACGGTTGCCGATTCCAGTGGTGACTGATCGACCTCTGAAATCAAAGTGCCTGAAATTTTAAAAGGTTTACCTTGGGAAAAGGTCATACAGGTCCACAATAATGCGAACGTACACAGAAGTTTCTTCATGAGGTAATTTGACGATTAATAGCTTTTCAGAATCCGAAGATAACCGACAAATCCAACACAAGTCTTAAAAAAACTATAAATAAAACCTAAATTCTATTTCTTTCGCATATAAACACTGATGGGAACACCATGAAAGTTGAATTCTTCGCGAAGCTTATTTTCTAAAAAACGCTTGTAAGGCTCCTTTACATATTGAGGCAAATTACAGAAAAAAGCAAATTGAGGCTGTGGTGTTGGCAATTGCATGATATACTTAATTTTGACGTATTTCCCTTTTAATGCCGGCGGTGGATTATTCTCAATAATTGGCAACAACACCTCGTTGAGTTTACTTGTTTTTATTTTCTTGGAGCGATTGTTATAAACTTCTACGGCAGTTTCAATAGCCTTAAAAATTCGTTGTTTATTTAACGCAGAAATGAATATAACTGGTACGTCCGTAAAAGGTTCAATCTCTTTGCGAATTTGTCTTTCGTAATCTCTCACAGTATTGGTTTCCTTTTCTACCAAATCCCATTTATTGACTAAAATCACAATGCCTTTTCTGTTGCGCTCAGCCAACCAAAATATATTTTGAACCTGTCCATCGAACCCTCGTGTGGCATCGTGGACCAACAACACTACATCGCAATGCTCAATGGCTCTAACGCTACGCATTACTGAGTAAAACTCCAAATCTTCCTTTACCTTTGATTTACGACGGATTCCCGCAGTATCTACCAAATTAAATTCAAATCCGAATTGGTTGTATTTTGTGTCAATGGCGTCTCTTGTCGTCCCTGCAATATCAGTGACGATATAACGTTCTTCGCCAATCAGGGCATTGATAAAAGATGATTTCCCTGCATTTGGACGGCCTACAACCGCAAATCTTGGCAAATCACTTTCTTCTTCTTCAACGTGTTCTGGCAATGCATCCACTACCGCATCAAGCAAATCTCCGGTACCACTACCGCTGATGCTGGCAATCGTAAAATACTCTCCTAATCCTAACGAATAAAATTCTACAGCATTTTCTGCACGCTTATTATTATCCACTTTATTGACAGCCAAAAAAACGGGCTTATTGACTTTTCTTAGCAATTTGGCGACGTCTTCGTCCATTCCTGTCACTCCGGTTTCGACATCAACTACAAAAATAATTACATCCGCCTCATCAATAGCAAGCTCCACCTGTTTGTCAATTTCAATTTCAAAAACATCATCACTACCAACAACATATCCTCCTGTATCGATCACAGAAAACTCCCGACCATTCCACTCCGATTTCCCGTAATGTCTATCTCTGGTCACACCACTTACTGCGTCAACAATAGCTTCCCTCCGTTTGATTAAACGATTGAATAACGTTGATTTTCCTACATTTGGACGACCTACTATGGCTACTATACTACTCATGACTTTTAAATTGTTTGCAAAGGTAGTGTTTCCTTTCTGAAAAAAATAGAGTATTTTTCAGTGCTTTAAATTATATCTATGTCATTATCAAACGAAATTGTTCTAAGGCCTCGTTTTAAAATGGAATTAAACCATAGCAATGCGATCATCTTAAAAACATTTGAGGACGCAAAGTCCACAAGCAAAACCTATAAAATAGTTAGGGTTGACGATCATGTTTTTATACGATTGCCCACTCATGAACAACAGTTCTGGTCGCCCCAATTGCATTTGGAAATCAATGAGATAAATGACAAAACGTCCACACTCCATGGTCTGTTTGGACCTAATCCAACTATTTGGACCATGTTTATGTTTTTACATTTTTTGGTTGCAGGGCTATTTATTGCCTTTGGGATTTGGACCTACACCAATTGGACCTTAGAAAATCCATATGGAATCCCCTTGGGGCTGATGCTATTAATGGTAGTGGCTTGGTTTGTGCTATATTTTGCTGGTCGGTACGGAAGAGCGAAAGGAAAAGATGAAATGCATGGACTTTATGGTTTTATGGAGATGACTCTAAAAACGAATGGATTGATATAGAAGTTATGACGCAGAGCTTTGTTATGACGCAGAGTTTCACGGAGGTGCACGGAGTTACACGGAGAAATGATCGAAAGTATTTGGAAATCTATCTATGATAGATAATTTTAATATTGATCGACGTTGACCATTCAATAGCTACTACCGACTACCCTCTACCAACTGTTAACTATAAACTCAGACTGAATTCTGCTGACTGCCTACAGCAGACTTAAAAAACTACTTCTGGTTATACCCAAAGCGTTTCAACTGCTTCTGGTCACTTCGCCAGTTTTTATTGACCTTAACGTACAATTCCAAATGGACTTGTTTTCCGAAGAACAGTTCCAGATCCTTTCTGGCCTCTACGCCTACTCTTTTCAACGCAGCACCTTTGTGTCCGATGATGATTCCTTTTTGTGTTTCGCGTTCTACCATAATGACAGATCGCATTCTGATAATGTTTTCCTCTTCGAAAAATTCCTCAGTATCAATTTCAACGGCATAGGGAATCTCCTTTTTATAATGCATTAGGATTTTTTCCCGAATGGTTTCATTTACAAAAAAACGTTCCGGCCTGTCCGTCAACTGATCTTTTGGGTAAAACGCTGGCGATTCAGGTAAGAGTTCAATAATTCTCCCGAACACTTCTTTGACGTTAAACCCTTCTAAGGCGGAAATTGGATAAATTTCCGCATTTGGTACTTTTTCAGACCATAATTGCACTTGTTCTTCCAATTGTTGCTGGTCGGACTTGTCAATCTTATTCAATAGGAGCAACACTGGAATTTTGGAAGTGGTAATTTTCTTAAAGAAGGCCTCATCTTTAAGTTCCTGTTCTCCTATTTCCACCATATATAACAGAACATCGGCATCGTCAAAAGCAGATTTCACAAAATCCATCATCGATGCCTGAAGCTCATAAGCGGGTTTGATAATTCCAGGGGTATCTGATAAAATGACCTGAAAATCATCGCCATTGACAATCCCAAGAATACGGTGTCTTGTAGTCTGTGCTTTAGAAGTGATAATAGATAGTTTCTCTCCCACGAAGGCATTCATCAATGTTGACTTACCAACATTAGGATTCCCGATAATATTTACAAAACCTGCTTTATGCATCATATGATAATTTTTACAAAGATAAGTTTTAAATTTAAGACGGTTGATTGCCAACAATGGGTTTTAATATCTTGAGGTTTTTCTCGAACGAAAAAACAACTCCAGAGTCGTTCTCATGGCCTTACCTGTCCCTTCCGGTCGGACGGGCTCCGAGGTCCTTGATCATTTTGGGAGTCACGCTCCTCTTTTTCAATCTGCTCAAGCACTTCCGAAATTGTATGCGAATCATGCCCATATTTTTTTGAAAACTCCTTGGTAAAAGCAGCTCCGAAAAAGAAAATGAGACACGAATAAGACACCCAAAGCAAGACCAAAACAATACCACCTGCAGCACCATAAGTTGATCCCGGATTTGCCGTACCAAAATAAAGACCTAATAAATATTTGCCAAGCGTAAAAAGAAGCGCCGTAATAAAAGCACCAATCCACACCGTTTTCCATTTTATTTTTGCGTCGGGCATGTATTTGAACATCAGCGCAAAAAGTGTGGTAACCACAGCCACTGACAATACCAAGTCCAATAGATAAGCAATATAAAGTACAATATGTGGAAACATTTCTTTTATATAGTTGCTAAACACTCCTAAAACGGCGGAAATTATAAAACTTATGAGCAATAAAAATCCAATGACCAATATAAAGGCAAAACTTCTGGCACGATCAGTAAGCAGTTTTTTTAAACTGAATTTTTCAGAGTCTTCTACCTTCCAGATTTTATTGAGTGAAATCTGCAATTGATAAAATACCCCAGTGGCTCCAAAAATAATACTGGCAATACCTATAAGAGTAGAAATAATATTCTTCTCCGTATTGAGTGTTTCGGAAATAATTGTTTTTATGATTTCTTTCGCTTCCGGTCCCAAGACTTCACTGATTTCCTGGGTCAATTGGCCTTGAACAATAGCAGGTCCCCAGAAAGCACCCACAATATTTATCAGAATAACAATAAGTCCAGGTAAGGACAATACAGAATAGTACGCCACAACGGCACTTAAACGCCACGGATCCTCATCATTCCACGTTTTGAAACTTTTCACAAATAAGGAAGGGAGATGCTTCAGTTTGAAATATTCTTCAACATGCTCTGACTTCTTTATGAGTTTTGCATTCATTGGATAACGAGTGTTTTTATTTTTTAAAGTTAAAACATTACTTTGGATACCTCTGTTTTATGTTCCGAATTATGTCCTCCAAACCATTTAATTTTAGCTCATATACGGTTTGGAGCATCAGACCAAGTTGCCCCTTGGGAAATCCCTTGTTATGATACCAAACCACGTAATACTCCGGTAAATCGATCAGGAACCGACCTTCATACTTGCCGAAAGGCATTTTGGTATGGGCAAGTTTTATGAGAAAATTTTGATCAGGCTCTATCACTACTTATTGGGGTTTTTATAATCGTTGTAGACTTTTAAGGCATCTTTTATCCTTTTATTCCAATCCGATTGCGACTTTGCGTCCATTGAGTGTTTTGTTTCAAGATCATATGTAGATTGCTCGATCGCCATTTCATTGATAATGCGTTTATAAACACTCTCCAGATCGCGTTTGATGTTTTTGGAAATTTTTAAAAGGGTGATTTCCTTCCTGAATTTACGCGCATATAATTCCGTAATATCAAAATGCAACTGCTCATGGGCAAGAATATGGTCTGATGCTCTTTTCTTATGGAACCAAGAACGTTTTGGGTAAAAATGAGCTTGAACCTGGACATTAAAATCCGTGACTTTATGTCGATCCTCCTTAACGGAAAACTTATAAGAAATTCCAGAAGAAGTCAGCGCCACAACATCCCCAAAATTTTGAGGCCGACCCTTAAAATCTGACCAATTCAATTGAACTGTGTCTTCCCACTCTATAACTTCCTCATTAATAGACTGTTCGTTAAGAACCAATGCCAAAACAACAAATAGATTGTAGATCATCACATCCACTTAAAGGTAATGGCTTTTTCTATGTCTGGATGAAGACTATAAAGGACAGGACAGGTTCTGCCCGTGTTTTCAAGAATCTTTTTGGTCTTATCATCTGCCTCAAATGGCAAATTCATGAGCACTTCAATTTTTGAAATTCGCCTTGGATTACTGGCCATTATTTTGGTGACTTCTGACGTAGTACCTGTCATATCTACACCCAAATCCCTTGCCTTGATACCCATAACGGTCATCATGCAACTTGCCAATCCGGTAGCGACAGTATCGGTAGGAGAGAAAGCCAGTCCTTTGCCATTGTTATCCGTAGGAGCATCAGTAATAAATGCATTCCCAGATTTCAAATGGGTACATTCAGTTCTTAAAGCGCCAAGATAAACCACTTTTGATGTCATAATTTTGCTTCTTCTATAGTGAGATCACTCGTATACTTTACAATATATACAGCCTCATTATAATAACCACCGTTCAGTTTTTTGGAATATCTGAATTTGTTTTCAGTATATTGGGTTTCAACTGCATTGGTTGATGCTTTGTACAAATCATCATCAGATGCCAATCGCAATAGAACATCTAAAGTCAGGTCAAAACCTCTGGCGGCAAATTTATTGGGCTCAATTCCGTATTTACCCTTATACGATTTAACAAAACTATTTTGCTGTTCTGAATTCAAAGTTTTGTTGATAGATGGGTAATGGAATTTTAAACTCGCTAAATGGTAATTGGACACATTTGCGCCTTCAAAAGCATCGGTTTTATTGGTAGAAACTAAAATAATATCCTGGTTCCTGTTGGTCAATCCATTGAGCATACTCGTTACATTTGACACTAACGCTTCATTGGCAGTTTCTAAAAAGACATAATTTTTACCATTAGAAAAAGCACCGCTTAAATCGGTGGCCATAATATAATACGCATCTCGTCCGCTCTTGTCATCTTTACGAGAGAAGATTTGTTTCGCACTTGGAAACTCAGATTTTAAGCGATTACTGATTGCTCTATTTGAATGGTCTGCGATTATTACCACATTAACTTTAAGGGCATCATCTTTCACAAACTGAATGATGGCTTTTTCAAGCATCTCTGGCTCAGGGATGGTCTGGAAAACATTATCGAACAATTGCTGTGGTTTAGTAATTGGAGAAATAACTGGAACACCATCTTTTTCCAAGGCTCGAGCCACACGGTCAAAATTATTTTCCATTAAGGGCCCGATTACCGCATCATAATTGGAAAAATCGTTACCATTCAAAATCTTAGTGATTTCAGCGGGTTGATCTTCGGTGTCAAAAACTTTCAATTTAGTTGAAATGCCGAGCCGTTTTGCCGAATCTATGGCCATTAAAACGCCCGAATGAAAATCAAGAGACACTGATAAACGCCTATCCGATTTAATCATATCCTTTGCCTCCTGAACCGAATCGGTATCCACTCTACTCAAGCGGAACGGCAACATGACTGCAATTTGCTTGGTTTTGAAATTTCTTATATTTTTGGCGAGATTTGTTTTTTCAACTTCTCCAACCACCTCACCAACGGTGACATTATGAGGCACTTTTAAAACCATCCCCTCTTTTAATCCATCAATCTTTAATTCGGGGTTAAGTCTTTCCAAATCCTCTTGGGTCAAGCCAAGTTTGATCTTCAATCGGTAATAGCCTTCACTTTTTTGGACCGTGTAATAATTAAAGTTGTCATCAATAACTTTTTCATCAGTGGTGCTTGGCACATTTATTTCGTCTCCTGGTTGTAAGATCTCGTTCATACCAGGATTCAGTGCTTCCAATTCAGCAACCGTAATTCCAAATTTATAAGCCACACGCCATTTCCCTTCTTTAGGCTGCACCTTATAGGTTTTAAGGGTGCTACTTGGCGTTACATTCGAAACCACAGTCTTATATTTCGGAATCCTGATCTGATCTCCTTTTCTTAAATTCTCAGAATATAAGCGCTTGTTATGCTTTTTTATATCTTCAATTTCAATGTTGTATTCCTTTGAAATGCTATATAGTGTTTCCTTGCGTTTTACTTTATGTGAGGTATAACCAATAAGTTCCTTGGTTTCAGTTGCGGCCTCAGACGAGATAGCAGCGGCATTTGGAATGATCAAAACTGAGTTCAGGGTCAGTTTCTTCTTGGCGTCTGGATTTAAGGCATAAATATCAGAAACGGAAACTTGGTATTTATTAGCAATCGACTCTACAGTTTCTCCTTGCTTTACCGTATGCGCTTTAAACTTTTGTGCGTGGGCAAACCAACTGCAAGACAAGGTAATGACACAAATTAAAATGAGTTTTTTCATGTTTTATTTATATGTAATTGACTGAAAACTGCGGCTGAAAACTTGCACCCCTCGTTATTCCCATTCAATAGTTGCTGGCGGTTTAGAACTAATGTCATAGACTACTCTATTAACGCCTTTTACTTTATTTATTATTTCATTGGATGTGTTTTGTAAAAATTCATACGGTAAATTCACCCAATCTGCAGTCATACCATCTGTACTTTCTACCGCTCTTAAGGCGACGCATTTTTCGTATGTACGCTCATCACCCATCACTCCCACACTATTTACAGGCAACAAGATTGCTCCTGCCTGCCATACTTTATCGTATAAATTCCACGATTTAAGATTGTTGATAAAAACAGCATCCACTTCTTGTAGGATTCGTACTTTTTCGGCAGTAATATCACCTAAAATACGAATGGCCAACCCAGGACCTGGAAACGGATGACGTCCTAAGATACCTTCGTCCATGTTCATAGAAGCACCTACACGTCTCACTTCATCCTTGAACAGAGCCTTTAATGGCTCAACTATTTTAAGTTTCATAAAATCAGGCAAACCTCCAACATTATGATGGCTTTTAATAGTAGCACTTGGACCTCCCGTGGCAGAAACGCTTTCAATTACATCTGGATAAATTGTGCCTTGTGCCAACCATTTCACATCTTCAATTTGATGCGCTTCATCATCAAAAACCTCAATGAACACACGACCGATAGCTTTACGTTTCAACTCCGGATCGCTCACTCCTGCAAGAGCATCCAAAAAACGTGCCGAAGCATCAACCCCTTTTACATTAAGTCCCATACCCTCATATTGGGTAAGGACACTTTCAAATTCGTTTTTACGAAGTAATCCATTGTTTACAAAAATGCAATAGAGATTTTTGCCAATGGCTTTATGAAGTAAAATAGCAGCAACTGAAGAGTCCACTCCACCTGATAAACCCAAGACAACTTTGTCGTTACCAATTTGTTCACGTAAAGCTTCAACCGTTTCTTCGACAAAAGATTGTGGAGTCCAATCCTGATTAACTTTTGCAATATGAACCAAAAAGTTCTCCAAAAGTTGCTTTCCATCCGTTGAATGATACACTTCAGGATGGAATTGAATGCCGTAAGTCTGCTCTCCTTCGATAATGAATGCCGCATTTTCTACATCTTTAGTACTAGCAATCAACAATCCGTTCGTAGGCAGTTTTTTTATGGTATCGCTATGGCTCATCCACACTTGGCTCCCAGTATCGATATGATTGAATAAAGGTTCCTTTACTTTAATATAAGATAAATTCGTCCTTCCATATTCACGTGAATCGGATGGCGCCACCAATCCTCCAGAAAAATGGGACAAATATTGGGCGCCATAACATATGCCGAGCAATGGCATATGCCCTCTGATTTTTGACAAATCTGGATGGGGCGCATTCTCTGCTCTTACAGATGATGGACCTCCAGATAAAATAACCGCTTTAAAGCTTTCTATTTCTGTTGGAATTTTATTGAATGGATGGATCTCACAATATATATTGAGTTCTCTAACTCGTCTCGCAATCAGCTGGGTGTACTGCGAACCGAAATCTAAAATAAGGACTTTGTTATGTTGCATGCGCAAAAATAAGGATTGATTTTCAGATTTACGATTTAGCAGTGATGAAAATTGTAAAATAATGAGCAAATTTCAAGAAGATGTCATCCTTTCAAAGAGGCTACAATCTTCATCAAAAAAGATTTATTTTCAGTTTTTTAAAACGTCCATTTACATTCTAATTCTCAAATCATGGATTCCAAAATCATCTCAATATCCCTTTCTGTGGTATCAGGATTGATAAAACAAAACCGTGAAACCGTTTCATAGGTATCTCCATTTTTCCATTTTGTAGGGGTGACCAAAGCAAAGCCTTTGCGATGATTTTCATAAGTCCATTCTGTATAATCTTCGGGTTGCCAACCTTTTCTTCGGTACAACACACACGACAAACTTGGTTCTCTCACCAACTCCAAATTGGGGTGGGCTTCAATCATTCTTCCGGCAATTTGTGCGAGTTCAATACCGCGTTCCACCGCTTCCTTGTACCGATCCGTGCCATGGGTTGCCAATGAAAACCACAATGGTAATCCGCGTACACGACGGGTCAACTGTATCTGATAATCTGTAGGGTTAAAACCATGTGCGCCTTCATCCTTAAAAATATCCAAATAGGATCCTTGTTGGGAATGGGCATTCTTTGCCAATTCGGGCTTTTTATAAATCACGGCGCCGCAATCGTAAGGTGAGAACATCCATTTGTGAGGGTCGATGGTAACACTATCTGCCTTTCCGATCCCATTAAACAAATGGCGGACTGAATCTGCAACCAAAGCACCACCACCGTAGGCAGCATCCACATGAAACCATAAGTTTTCCTGCTCGCAAACCGAAGCAATATCATCCAAATCATCAATGATACCTGCATTGGTTGTACCCGCCGTTGCGACCACAGCAAAAAGACATTTTCGCTCATGCTCGGTCAGGCCACGGATGGCCAATCTTAGATCCTCACCCGTTAATCGCTCTTCAGAATCGACCAAAAGGATATCGACATCAGCCACCTTTGCCATTGCTTTGATGGATGAATGCGCGCCAATGGAGGTAATGATCAATCCCTTTTCTCTTTGAAATTCTGGATTTTCACGCCAATGCTCTCTAGCCGTTACAATAGCGGATAAATTGGCCGCCGTTCCTCCGCTCGTAAATACGCCAAACGCACCTTCGGGCATTCCTGTAAGAGATACAATCCACTTCATGGCTTCATTTTCACAAAAAATGCCACCTGCACCTTCCATCCAGTAAGCACCATGTATACTTGATGCCGAAGTCACCAAATCGAACATAATGGCTGCTTTTGTGGGTGAAGCAGGCACAAAGGCAAGATTTCGAGGGTGATCTACAGGCACATTTGCCGTTGCTAAATGGTCCTTCCATAAATTAAACGCATATTCACCTCCAATCCCTTTGGCCGTTATGGTTTCTCCAACCAAATTTTTGAGTTCCTCTTCTTTTTTGGGTTTGCCAATTATATGTTCAGTAGCAGAGACTCGTCCAATGACATATTTCATGATATCCAGGGTCATCTCAATGAGGTTCAAATCAATTTTGTGCATACTTTTCATAGCTCCAGATTTATTGATTTGAAATATCCAAGATTAAAAATTCAGCTTTTAAAGGTTCTAAGTTTTCAATTAAACTCTGAATGATTCCTTCACCATATTCCAAATAAAATTCCGAAATATTTAGATATCGTTCCTGGAGACTTTGCCGTGGGAACAATTCATCCTGAAGGGTTTTAACACGTTCCAAGACATCCTCCATTTTTCGTTTTTGGGCTTTTAGCAGACGTTTCTCAAGATTCTCCAAGCCTTTAATTTGTTTGACCTCTTGTGCCGCAACCGCGCCCCTAAAGGATTTATCGGTTTGCTCTGCCAAATCATATAGATCCTCAAATTGTTTTTGAAGATGTTCTTTCTGTGGAGTAAAATCGATTTTAATATCGGAAATAGACTTGGTGACCTTGGACATCAAATCATTCTGGTTTAAAAATAGATCAGCAAAAGAAACATTCAACTTACTAAGTTTTTCTTTCTGCTTTTCTGTGACAAGCAGTACCGAATTCCGAAGCAATAACATTGGAAAAGTTACCTCCTGTGCTTCAAAATTAGACTTCAATTGTAACCAATATGCCAACTCCCCACCACCTCCGATATAACAAAGATTGGGCAAAACAATTTCTTGATACATGGGGCGCAGGATAACATTAGGGCTAAATCGCTCTGGGTGTTCGTTCACCTCAGTAAGTAATTCATCTTTAGTCCAGCGAATATCTGTATCCAAGACGCTATAGACGCCTTCGTTTTCCAAAATCCGTTCCCGTAAATTTTTATTGAGATAAAATAAATTTATTTCTCTGGGATTGACCTGTATTTTATAATTGGAAGGCAATGCATTGATGGCCTGATTCGTTTTGGACACTTTTTCGAATGCCGTTTGCTCGATCAATTCTTGAGCAATATAGGGCAGATACATTTTTTTTAATATGGGATCATTTCCATCCAAAATGACCAAACCGTAAACAGAGAACAGCTTATTGACCAAAAATCGGGTTGCTTCTGTTAAATTGTCATGATCCAGATAAGCTTGTTGAAATAGTTTTTTTAAGGATTTTGCATTTTCACTTTTGTCCAACTGAGCAGCGAATACCTCATACACATGATCTAAGCCTTTTAAATCCAATTCACCCACAGCACCAGAAGCCTTTCTATTCCATTGTACTTTTTTCCCCTTAAAATTAAAAAAGTTGATTTCCTCAAAATCGTGGTCTTCAGTGGCCATCCAAAAGATTGGCACAAAATTAAAATGGGGGTAGGCCGCTTTTAATTCCTTACATAGATTAATTGTAGAAACAATTTTATAGAAAAAATACAAGGGGCCCGTAAACAAATTCAGTTGATGCCCCGTAGTCACCGTAAAGGTTGTACCGTGTTTTAAAAGATCAATATTAGTGAGGGTAATGGAAGAAATACTCAAATTCTCATACTGCTGCATGAGTACTTTTACCAAATCAGATCGATGGTTCTTATTATAATTTATTTGCTTTTCTTCAATCTGCTTTTCAAAGTTTTCAAGTTTTGGAAATCGATTATAGAATGGTTTGAGATATTCCCTTTCATCTAAATAATCGCAAATCAAAGAGGAAAAATAATTGGTGTCCTTAAATGGGATATAATGGGTTGGCATATTTGAATTTAAAATTGATTTGTAAAGATAATGCTCTTAACTTTTTTTGAGTACTAAATTAAAGTTAATTCACTTTGGCTTCCTATCTTTACTCAACTAATTATACTACATCTCTTCATTATGCATAAAATATCCCTTTTCCTCTTTGTCCTTTTGAGTCCAATTTTTGTATCACAAGCGCAACACCTCCAATCGCCATCAGAGTTTCTCGGTTATGAATTGGGAACTGAGTTTTCAAGACACCATCAAGTGGTGGACTATTTTAAAATGGTAGCGGCCCAAATGCCCAATCAAGTGAAACTTGAAAAATATGGGGAGACTTATGAAAGACGACCGCTTTATACTGCGATTATATCTTCCGAGGAAAACATAAAGAATCTTGAAACCATCAGACAAAACCACTTAAGAAATGCAGGGATTGTCAATGGGAATTCAACCTCCAATGACATTGTCGTGGTATGGTTGAGCTATAATGTTCATGGCAATGAGGCGTCAAGCACGGAAGCGTCAATGAAAACCATATTCACCTTATTGACAGAAAAACAAGAATGGCTAAAAAACACGGTGGTTATCATTGATCCTTGTTTAAATCCTGATGGTCGTGACCGCTACGTCAATTGGTACAATCAAACAAAAAGCACCCCATATAATATTGATCAACAAGCCAGCGAACAGAATGAGCCTTGGCCAAGAGGAAGGGCCAACCATTATCTGTTTGACCTGAACAGAGATTGGGTTTGGGCAAGTCAAAAAGAAACACAGGCACTCTTAAAAGTCTATAATAAGTGGTTGCCTCAAATTCATGTCGATTTTCACGAACAGGGCATCAATGATCCGTATTATTTTGCGCCAGCTGCCGAACCTTTTCACGACATCATTACCGATTGGCAACGCGATTTCCAGACGCAGATTGGAGAAAATCACGCCAAATACTTTGATGCCAAAGGTTGGCTGTACTTTACACAAGAGCGGTTTGATTTGCTTTACCCAAGTTATGGCGATACTTACCCGACCTATATGGGTGCCATCGGAATGACCTATGAGCAAAGTGGCCAATCAGGATTGGGCGTTTTGAATGATGAAGGCGATATCCTAACCTTAGTAGACCGCCTGGAACATCATTGCACTACGGGTTTATCAACGGTAGAAATGGCTTCAAAAAATGCAGAAAAACTAAATACCGAATTCAAAAAGTTCTTCGCCAATAAAAATGTTAAGTATAAAAGCTATGTGATGCGTGGTTCGGCAGATAAAATTAACGGATTAAAAGAGCTATTGGACCAACATGAAATCATTTACGGGGCCGCGGCATCAGGAAAAATTACTGGCTACAGTTATAAGGACGGTAAAACGGGCAGTCGTAATGCAAATTCAGAAGACTTGGTGGTCAGCGCCCTTCAGCCAAAAGGCCAAATGGTGCAGGTATTATTTGAACCACACACACAATTGGCAGATTCAATTACTTACGACATTACCGCTTGGAGTTTACCTTATGCCTATGGATTGGATGCTATGGCGAGCTCCAATTTAGTCGCAACTACAGTTGTTGGAAAAACTCCAGAATTAAACACAAAAAACACCAATGCCGTCGCGTACGTCTCCAAATGGGACCATATGAAAGATGCCGAGTTTTTAGCCGAATTATTAAAACAAAACATTAAAATACGCTTCACAGAAAAGCCTCTAACCACCAGAAACTCAGAATCATTTAATAGAGGAGCATTGATAATTATACGAGGTGACAATAAAAAAGTAGAAAATTTTGATGACCTAGTAATCGCCGCTGCAAATAAACATAAGAGAAAAGTGGTTCCCGTTTTAAGTGGATTTTCGAAAACAGGACCCGATTTTGGTTCGCCAGATGTGAAGTTGGTCAATAAACATAATATTGCAGTACTCTCCGGCAATTACACCTCATCTTTAGGTTATGGCGAAGTGTGGCATTTCTTTGAGCAACAATTGCATTACCCTATAACATCAATAAATACCAATGATTTTGCCAGAACCAATCTCGATAAATATACGGTATTGGTGATTCCAAACGGATCTTATGGAAAACTCTTCAATGAAGCCAACATGGAAAAACTTCAAAATTGGGTCAAAAAAGGAGGAAAGGTGATTGCGATAGATGGAGCTTTAAACATTTTCGCAGACCATAAAGATTTTGATTTAAAGAAAAACAAACCTAAAGATACCACCTCAGTAAAGAACAACCTCGTTCCTTATGCAGAACGAGAGCGTGACAATACCAATGATTTGATTACTGGAACCATTTTTAAAACGGAGATAGACAACACGCATCCGATGGCTTTTGGATATGATCAAAACTATTTTACTTTAAAATCGGGAACTTCGGCTTACAGTTTATTGGAGAAAGGCTACAATGTTGGCCATTTAGGTGTAAACCCAAAGAAAATATCTGGATTTGCAGGAAAAAACACCTTGGAAAATCTTGAGAATTCTTTGGTTTTCGGTGAGGAACGCCTCGGTAAGGGAAGTATGATTTACATGGCAGATAATATCCTTTTCAGGAATTTTTGGGAAAATGGCAAATTATTTTTTGTCAATGCCATTTTCTTTGTAAACAATAATGCCTTCGAACAGTAGAACACTAAAATTAACAGTTAAAGCCATTTGCACGTCTGTTTTATTTCGTATTTTAATAACAAAAACTAACAGATTATGAAAACAAAACTCAATTTCGTTTTCCTCGCATATAAAAATTATCTGCTATGTATGGTATTTATTGTTTCTGGTGGGATGGAAATGTTCGCATTCAATTTTTTCCAAGAGCAACAAATAGTACAAACATTTTCTGAATTTAAAGGAACGGTTATTGACAGCAAATCCAAAGCACCTTTATCCTTTGCTACTTTAATCGTTGATGGAACTAATATCAGCACAATAACCAATTCTGAGGGCGAATTTTTATTAAAAGTTCCCAAAACCATGGTCGATAACACCATCAGTATCTCTTTTTTGGGATATCAAGTCAAGACCATTCCCCTTTCTAATTTAAATGGCGACGATATTCAAATCTTATTGGACGAAGCGGCAATGGAACTTTCGGAAGTTAAAATAAATGTCCCAAAGGATGCATACACCCTAGTAAAAGCAGCATTGGATAAAAAAAGTGACCATTTCCTCACTGAAGAAACCATAATGACCGCATTTTATAGAGAGACCATTAAGAAAAGACGTCGCAACGCATCCCTATCTGAAGCCGTAGTAGAAATTTACCGAGAGCCCTACGCCTCCTCTAAATCAGATAAAATCAAACTTATCAAAGCTAGAAAAAGCACCGATTATAATCGGTTGGACACGCTAGCCCTAAAATTAGAAGGCGGTCCGTTTAGCGCACTTTACGCAGATGTGATCAAATATCCGCAGTATATATTTTCTGAAAACGATTTCAGCAATTATGAGTTTTCTTTTGATAAATCTACTGAAATCAATAACCGTAGTGTATATGTGGTAAAATTCAAGCCCCATGAAAACATTGTTATACCGATGCATTACGGCAAACTTTATATTGATGCTGAAACTTTTTCACTGGTTAGCGCTATCTACAATTTGAATGTTGAAAATCGTGAAATGGCGGCAAAAATGTTTGTTAGAAAGAAACCGAATAGAGTTACTGTTTATCCAACAGAAGCAGCCTATCGTGTGGATTATAGAAACCATAACGGTAAGTGGCACTACGGATATAGCAACCTCCAATTAACATTTAAAGTGATCTGGAGAGGACGTTTATTTAACAACGTTTACACATTAAACAGTGAAATGGCCATTACCGATTGGGCAAAGAATTTGGGAGATTCCTTCACTCGAAAAGAAACCTTGCGACCTACGGTTATTTTAAGTGATGAAGCCTCTGGTTTTTCTGACCCTGATTTTTGGGGAGAATACAACATTATTGAACCCGAGAAATCTATTGAATCTGCCATCGATAAAATCAACCGACAAATGGAGAGAAGAAAAGGGAATGAGTAAATGCGTGAAGGATGAGCGATGACAGGGCGATGGGTGACCGATAACTGATGACCGAAGACACCTGCGACTCCCAAACTACAACCTACTACCGATCGAATACCGTCAACTGAAGACTGCCTACTGAAGACTGTCTACTACCCTCTAATTTCTATCCTCTATTTTCTACTTTCTCTACCGTCTATTTTCTATTTTCTACCCTCTCTACCCTCTATTTTCTATTTTCTACCCTCCATCTATTACTCTTTAGATTTTCTATACGCCAAATAAAACAACTGGGGCAATACCGTCAAGGAAAGCAGGGTACAAATTAAAATCCCTCCCACAATCATAATCGCCAAGGGCTTTTGAATTTCAGAGCCCATACCATGCGACAGTGCAGCTGGCAACAGCCCCATGGCCCCCATGAGGCCTATCATAACAATGGGTCTTATTTTTTCTTGCACCCCCAAAGAAATGGCTTCTCTTAAATTATGGCGTTCCCGTAATTTCTCATGAATAACGGTAATCAAAATCAGTCCGTTAATGGTTGACACCCCAAAAAGGATAATAAAGCCGATCCCCGCCGAAATACCAAAAACCGTTCCTGTAACCCATAATGAGATCAAGCCGCCAATAAAGGCAAAAGGCAGGGTAAGCGCAGCAATAATAGTGTCTTTGACGTTCCCGAAGTTCATGTACAACAAGAAAAGAATCAGTAATAATGAGATAGGAACAACCACCATTAATTGCTTACTGGCACGTTCCTTACTTTCAAACTCTCCAGCCCACTCCACTTTGTTGTACGATGGAATTTCGACTTCAGCGTCCACTTTTTTTCGTGCTTCTGCAATGGTGCTTCCCAGGTCACGGCCCTCAATACTAAATCCTACACCAATATAACGGCTGTTGCCTTCTCGGTAAATAAATGCCGGCCCCGTATGAAAATCGATAGTAGCTATCTCCTTTAATGGCACATAATTACCATCATAAACAGGCACTAAGATATTACCAATAGCTTCAGCCGATTCACGATGTGGTTTTTGATATCTAATGCGCACATCAAACATCCGTTCGCCTTCATAAAAAGTAGTGGCTGCCTGACCTCCGATGGCCATGGCCACCACCGATTGCGCATCAGCCATGGTCACACCATATCTTGCCATTTTATGATCGTGTAGCTGAATTCGCAATTCGGGTTGACCGATATTTTCATAAACGTTCAAATCGGTAATACCTTCAATATCCCGGATGGCATCTGCAACCTCATGGGCCTTCTCTTCCAATTCGAAAAGATCATCACCAAAAATTTTCACCACCAAGGAGCTTTTAACACCGGCCACATATTCTTCCACGTTGTCTTGAATAGGCTGACTAAATCCGAAATTGATCCCGGGATAGGTTTCCAAATCGTCCCGTATTTCTGCCATTAAATCGTCTTTAGAAATAGCTCGCTCCCATTCGTCTTCAGGTTTTAACTCAATATGGAATTCGATATTAAAAAAACCGGTAGGATCAGTACCATCATTGGGACGTCCCGTTTGAGTCAATACAAATTTAATTTCGTCGTGCTGTCTTATTTTTTCTTTCATTTCCTGGGCCAGCTTCACCGATTCGTCCAAATGGATACTTACCGGTAAGGTGGCACGGACATAAATGGCACCCTCATTTAATTTTGGCAGGAATTCAGTGCCATAGTAACTGAACTTTACAGCACATATCACCAACAAACCTACAAACGTATATAAGGTTGCCTTTCTATACTTATCTGTAAACTTAAAAAGTTTGAAGAATTGGACATTAAAAAACCTTGACACAATACTTTCCTTATCATTCACTCCCTTATTCAACAGGACTTTACACATGGCCGGCACATAAGTCAGGCTCAAAATCAACGAGCCTAACAGTGCATAACCCAAAGTAAACGCCAATGGTGAAAACATCTTTCCTTCAACTTTCTGGAATGAAAAAATTGGCATCAAGGCTACAATGAGAATAAACAGTGCAAAAAATATGGGGGTTGACACCTTGCCCACACTCTTTTTAATAATTCCCAATTTAGAAACTTTGGCGAATTTATCTCTTCCCATAAGACGGGATTTTATTTGAAGTGAAACAAAAACCTGTTCCACAATAACCAAAGTTCCTTCTAGTAGCAAGCCAAAATCAAGCGCACCCATAGATATTAAATTGGCTGGCAAACCTTGAATGCGCAACATGATGATCGCAAATAAAAAGGATAGCGGAATGACCGATGCTACAATCAAGGTGGTTCTCCAATTATAAAGAAAGATAAACACGATCAGTGACACCAAAATAACGCCTTCAATTAAGTTGGTAGTAACCGTTTTTACGGTAGTTTCAACCAGTTCTGAACGGTCAATAAAAGGAACTATTTCCACATTTTTAGGTAGAATTCGGGTGTTCAGTTCATTTATTCTGGTTTTTAAGCCCTCAATAACATCGGCAGGATTTTCACCTCTCAACATGATCACAATGCCCTGAACAAGATCATCATCTTCATCCAGACCCACTTGGCCCAATCTTGGTTTGGCAGCAATTATGACTTCGGCCACATGCTTTACCAAAACAGGGGTCGAACCATTTACCGTAATCAAAATATTTTCTATGTCTTCAACGCTTTCCAATAAGCCCACACCTCGAACGGCATAGGCTTGATCGCCACGTTGAATGACATCGCCGCCAACATTGATATTGCTTTTAGATACCGCTTCATAAACGTCTAAGGGCGAAAGATCATAATTTTTTAATTCGCTGGGATTGATCTGGATTTCATATATCTTCTCTTCACCTCCAAAACTCGCAACATCGGCAACGCCGGGAACGGATAAAAGTTCGCGTTCAATCACCCAATCGTGAATGGCAGAAATTTCCTTGATTGGCAAATCACTTTTCACCACATATCTAAAAATTTCACCCGTCGCTCCAGAAGGTGGCTCTATCTGTGCGTCACTCCCCTCGGGCAATACCAAGCCTTGAAGCCTATTGGAAGCATATTGTTGTGCATAAAAATCTTCAACATCATCATCAAAAATAACGGTGACCACCGAAAGCCCAAATAACGAAATGGAGCGCACTTCAGCCTTTTTCGGAATGGTATTCATTTCCTTAGAAACTGGAAGTGTAATAAACTTTTCAACTTCTTCAGCACTTCTACCTGGCCATTGCGTAATGATTCGCGCTCTGGTATTGGTGACATCCGGAAATGCTTCGATCGGAATTTTGATATAATTTATGATCCCAGCCACCAGCAATAATCCTGTTAGAAAAAACACAATGGTGGAGTTTTTTAAGGAAAACCCCACAATACCTTGGACAAATTTCTTCATGGATAAGGATTACTTTAAAGCTTTTATATGGTTATAAATCAGTAAGTGATTTTTTGTAATAATCTGTTCGCCTTCGTCAATATTGTTTTCAAAATAGACCGTGTTACCATTTTGGATATTGGGTGTCACCTTTCGGACTTCGATATCGCAATCAGATTTATATAGAACAAGAAAATGTTGGTTATCATCAAAAATCAATGCATTTACAGGAGCCGCGTTGGCCATGAGACCTTCCTCCTTCTCAACGGTCACATCCACCAGCATTCCTGGCATGAGTTTGCCTTCTTTATTATCCATCACGATACGTGCTTTTAAAACACGTTCATCGGAATCAAACACTTGTGATATTGTATTAATTTCTCCAAAAAACAGCTCATTGGAATAAGGCACGGCCGTTATTTCAACCGGCATGCCCTGCTTTACATACGGAATATTGCCAGCGTAAATATTGGCCATGATCCAAACTTCGTCTAAATCGGATATTGTAAAAAGCGGTTCACCTTCTGCCGATACCTGCATGCCGGCGGCTACATTTTTACTGATAATGGTCCCCGATGACGAAGCTCTAACCTGAAACACACCACGCTCCGTACTCGCACTATATAAATTAAGTTGCGCGTTGGTATTTTGCAATTCTGCTTTCAACACATCCAAATTGCTTTGTGCCTCTATCAAATCTCTCTGGGAGGCTATCTTATCACGATGCATTTCCTGAACCGATTCCAATTCACGTTGAGCGACAAGGATTTGAGATTGGAGACTCGATTTCTGGGCTGTGAGCTGACTTAATTCGCCGCTCATCATCTCTAAAAGTAACTGTCCTTTTCTGACCTCATCACCGGAAGAAAAATAGGTTTTAGTAACGACGCCACTAACCAAGCTTACAAAGTGAACCATTTTGTCTGGGTTGGTCTCCACTTTGGCATTTAGCAAAATAGATTCTGTAATGGCTTTTTTTTCTATGGGTACTTTGATAATATCATCTTTCATAAAATCGTTCAAACAAAAAGAAGCGCTCTCTTTTTGGATGAGATGTTCATTTTTATTTTTAGCACAACTACTGGTGAGTAAGAGCACTAAAGCAAAAAGGGTAAGACGATATAAATTATTATGATACATGCTTTGATAGGTTAAATAAGTGATGATTAAATTTCTGTTCCGACGGTATATTGGAGCCTTTCCAATTGCAGATGGATTTCTTTCTTTGCCTCGAGGATAATTCTCTTATTTTCCAAATAGGCTTCCTGAAAATCCAAATATTGCAATAGGCTGATGTTTCTATTCACAAAATTCTTTGTGTAACTCTCAAAGATCTCATCTAAATCTGTTTCAAAATCAGGATCTATGCTCTCATAAAATGTTAAGGCGGCTCTGAAATCCTTATAGTTCTGATCAAATTCGGCGCGTGCCCTTAACCGAAGGTCATTGGATAGGTAAGTGGTGTTTTCAATACCCATTTGTGCATGCGCGATTGCGCCTTGATTTCTGTTAAAAACAGGTAAGTCTATAGATAGACCAAATCCGAAGAAACTTGGCCATACACCTCCTCCACGATCGTAAGAGGCATTCAAATTGATATCAGGTATGGCTTGCGATTTTTCATAGGTCAGCAAACTCTTAAAGTATTCATTTTCCAGTTCCGCCAATTTGACATCGGGTCTATACCTCAAGAAATCTTGCTCAAGGTTCAACATATCAAGATTTTGAAGATTTTGCAGATTGGGCGTAAAATCTTCTTCAAGCACAAATAAACTCGCAGGTCCAGTAATGCTCAAAAGAACCTTTAGTTCTTTTTCGGCATCGTTTTTGGCCTTGGAAAGTTCATTGATTTCTTTTGAAACTTCCAATTGCAGCGTTTGGAGTCGCATGTACTCGCCCTTGCTAATATGATCATTTTCCAGCTGTCTTTTATAAGCATTTAGAAGATTTCGGATCAAATCGCGTTGTTCTAAAAAAACGCGATTGTACAATTGCAAATACTGTAATTCTGTGAGCGTATTTCTAAACTCATATTTTAGATTTCGGAGCAGTTCTTCAAATTCCTGTTCAGCTACTTTAACGCCAACCTTTTCAACATCCATTTGTTTTTTCCGTTTCCTGGCGGTAACAATTTGTTGCTCCAATTGAACTGCAAACTGAGTGTTTTGGGCCACATTCCCAAAAACCTGTGGCAGTGGTTCATCTAAATAAGACAGTTGTTTATCAGTGGCCCAAAGATTAACTTCTTCAATGCTCAAGTTTGGATTAGGCCAAAGTTTGGCCTGTAGCACCATGGCCTCCGCCTGATTTATTTTGTAAGTCTCGGCAAGAAGCAGTAGGTTTTGCTTCAAGAAAAGTTCTTCATAGTGTTGCCTGCTAAGTTTTAGGGTGTCTGTTTGTCGTACCTGTGATAACAGAGTGGAGCTAAATCCTATGAATAGTAAGAAGGTAATCTTCGAGAAGATTCGTCCATTACCTTGTACATTTTCACCATTTGTTTTAATGCCTTTCAATTCCATGGTGGCAAAAGACTTCAAATCAAGCTTAAAAAGACCTTAAAATGGATAAAGTTTAACTTAAGATTTGTCTAATTGACTCTTAATAGGAAATATTACAGTGAAGGTATTTAAATTTTTATGGTCCGTGTGATAAGAAATAAACCCTTGGTGCTGTGAAATAATATTATAAATGAAAACAAGTCCCAATCCAAAGCCCGATTTACCTTTACTATTTTCTCCTCTGAAAAAGTGTTGAAAAAGAAATTTCTGTTCCTCCTTAGTGATAACAGGGCCTTCATTTATAAAATCCAATTGAAGTTGTTTTTTATCAGTAATGATATGAATGCTACCTTCCTTATTAGAACTGTAATGGATGGAATTCAACATCAGGTTCATAAAAGCCGCTTTTAACAATCGCGCAGAACCTTGAATCGTCAATAGGCTCTCGTTGTCTGTAGGGCCAATATAATCGACTGAGAATTCAAAATCCGGATATAATATGGACAGTTCGTCCATTGTATCAAAAATCAACTCATCCACCCGAATGTTGGTTTTTGGAATGCTATGTCCACCATCGGTTTTTGAAAGTTCCAACAAGAGATTTATAATTTCACTAAGATTTTTGGTGTCCTCTTTCTGACGATTGATCAGTGATTTCAATACGTCCAAGTCCGTTTCATTTAGCATGCGCTCAAAATTGGAAACCAGAACAGCAATAGGGGTTTTTAACTCATGTGAAATGTGGTTGATGGCGTGTTTCTGAAAAGAAACGGCTTCCTTCATCCGTTTCATCAACTTGTTGAACTGCTCGGCCAAAACCACTATTTCATTTTCCGAACGCTCCACTTCTATTGGAATATAAAGCGTATCAAAATTATAATTGGTAATCTTTTTAGTGATATCAACTATTGGCTCTGATATAATTCGTGAGAGATAATACGCAATTAAAATAACGACCAGTGTGATTCCTAAAAACGTAAATATTAAAACATAGCGCAAAAAATCCAATTTTGAATACCCCGATTCATCAAAAGCTTTGTTGATGCCGTAGTAGGTATTGTTATTGTATTTTATATAGACACCTACCACGTCGTATAAATCGTCTTTGGTTTCCAACCAAGGATTAACGATGGTCAACACCTTAAGAATACTGTCGATATCTTTCTGAGGAATCTGTAAATCATCAATACTGGAATAAATCAAGGTTTTGGAATGGTCAAAAATCAAGAGTTTCTCGTCGTAAAATTCATTGATACTGATCCGATCCATAGCTTGAATAATGGATTCATCGGCTTGTTTAATTTCAGTTAAAAACCTTATGGTCGAGATAATTTTCTGTTTCTGTTTTTGCTGAAATTCCTCTTCACGATATTCATAAAAAAGAGTATAAATAAAAAATAAGGTGATGCCCAACAAACTGACAATGGTTGTTGAAAAATACAATAGGATCTTTCTTCTAATACTCATCAGTCTTCAAAATAATAGCCGTATCCTATTTTGGTTTTGATGGATTCTTTATCAAAGGGACGATCAATTTTCTTTCTTAAAAAATTAATATAGACTTCAATCGTATTGGTGTTAGCGTCAAAAGATCTCCCCCAAATTTCTTCGATTAGCCGCTGTTTAGAAACAATTTCACCTTTCGACTCTATAAGTTTCAGTAAAATTTGATACTCTCTTGGCGTGAGTGGAATTTCAATTTCCTGTCTACTTACTTTTTTTAATTTGGTATTCACCTGTAGATCACCAGCTATAATAATTTCGTTTTCTTGAAGATCAACTGGAATATTTTGACTGCGTTTTATAAGGGAATTGATCTTTAAAATCAGTTCGCGCATATAAAAAGGCTTGGTTATATAATCGTCTGCCCCCATTTCGTAACCATGGACTTTATCTTCCAGTTCAGAAAATGCCGAAATCATTAGAATAGGAGTGGCGATATTATGTGTCCGAAAATCCTTCGCCAAATCGAAACCGTTCTTTCCGGGCAAATTAATATCTAACAAGATGCAGTCGAATTGTGATTTACTAAGAATTCGTTCCGCCAACAAGCCGTCATAAACAGTTTCCACCTGCATGTTCTCAGCCACAAGAGCTTCTTTTATATTCCTGTTCAGTTCCGGATCATCTTCAATAATTAGTATTTTTTTCACCTGACCGATTATTTTTCAATAATCAAAATTAAGGAATATAAAATTAAATTTGCAATGATTTGGTGAAGTCCAAGGGTCACAGGCATCGAGGGTACAGCGCTCATAGTTTTGTAGCAATCGTAAAAGCTTTAAGTGTCTATGGATTTTCATTGCGTAAAATCAGTTTTATAATGAATTTTGACGATAATAATAAGTTCATCAAAAGGAACAAACGCTGTGCTTATTTAAGAAAAAAATTAGACTTACATTTACATTCAAAATTCTAAAAAACTCTCATACAAGTGATGTTTTTAGAAAACTCTATGGATATAAAGATTCGTTTATGCAACTTACCAAACCTCATTTTCTCGACTTAATAAAGAATAAAAAATGGCGTGAGTTAAAGCGCTCCTTAAAGGACATGGATGCTTTAGACTTGTCATTGATGGTTGAAAACTTTTCAAAGAATGATAAGATCATCTTGTTCCGATTATTATCCAGAGATCAAGCTAAGCAAGTATTTAAAATGCTTCCGCAATCTGATCAAGAGGAAATCATTGATGGGCTATCTGAGAATTCTCAAAAACTGACACGATTGCTCAATGATATTGAGCCGGATGATCGAACTGCATTTTTTGAAGATTTACCTCGAGACATCGCACAGAGCCTCATTGAAATGCTGTCTCCCGAAGAGCGCAAAATTACCGTTCAACTTTTAAGCTATCCAAAAGACAGTATTGGCCGATTGATGACTCCTGAATTTGTAGCCATTAAAGAGGATATTACCGTTGCCAAAGCTTTTGAGCACATCAGAAAATTTGGCCAAGATTCTGAAACTTTAAACGTTATTTATATTATTGACCAAGACTGGAAGCTAATTGATGATTTATCTATTAAAGATTTAATACTGGCCCATCCTGAACAACTTGTAAAGGAGCTTACTGATCATCGTTTCGTTTTCTTAAACGCACTAGATGATCAAGAAATGGCTATTCAGGTGTTTAAGGATTATGATCGGGAAGCTTTACCTGTCCTGAGCAATGAAGGCGTGCTTTTAGGTATCGTTACGTTTGATGACATCTTGGACGTTATTGAAGAAGAAGGCACAGAAGACTTCCATAAATTTGGATCGGTTCAAAATGCAAGCAAGAACCCACTTAAGGAACGCATCTTTTCACTTTACAAGAACAGGATTGTTTGGCTCGTTCTTTTAGTATTTATGAACGTTTTTTCTGGTGCTGCGTTAGCGAGTTTTGAAGATGTCATTCAACAAGTTGTTGCTCTGGTATTCTTTCTGCCCTTATTAATTGATAGTGGCGGTAACGCTGGATCACAATCGGCCACATTGATGATTCGTTATTTGGCCTTAGGTGAGATCCAATTGTCAGATTGGTATAAATTAATTGGGCGGGAGCTATTGGTGTCTTTCTTATTGGGATTGACCATGGCGGCAAGTGTCGCGGCCGTTGCGAGTTTTAGGGCACCAGAAGTGATTCTTGTGGTCTGTATGGCAATGGTCCTAAACGTGATGCTTGGAAGTCTCATTGGAATGTTATTGCCTTTTATATTTACTAAGCTAAACATAGATCCGGCTACGGCAAGTGCACCATTGGTGACGTCTTTGGCTGATATTTGTGGAGTACTGATTTATTTTTCTCTTGCCGCACGCTATTTTGGCTTTTGACAAATTGCCATCAAAAAACCAAATCTTTATTAGAAATATATTCAAATAAAGATTTGGTTTAATTTTAAAGAGCAATTAATAATTTATTTTAGGATGTCACTACATCTCCATAAAGATCAAAATCTTCAGCTTCAGTAATTGTAACAGTAGCGAACTCTCCTGTTTTTAAATAATTTTTGGTGGCATCAATCAGCACTTCGTTGTCTACGTCTGGCGAGTCAAATTCAGTACGTCCAATAAAGTAATTACCCTCTTTACGATCAATGACCACTTTAAACTCCTGCCCTATTTTGGCTTGGTTCAACTCCCAAGAAATTTGGGATTGGATTTCCATAATCTGGTTGGCACGATCTTGCTTGACTTCTTGTGGCACATCGTCCTCCAAATTATAGGCATGTGTATTCTCTTCATGACTATAGGTAAAACAGCCCAAACGTTCAAAACGCATGTCGGTAACCCATTGTTTCAATTCCTGGAAATTTTCTTCTGTTTCTCCTGGATAACCTACAATTAAGGTGGTTCTAATCGCCATTTCTGGAACTGCACTTCTAAATTCCTTAAGCAGTTTTGTCGTTTTTTCCTTAGTGGTTCCGCGACGCATGCTTTTAAGAATATTATTGGAAATATGTTGCAACGGAATATCAAGGTAGTTACAAATCTTTGGCTCGCGTTTCATTACGTCTAATACATCCATCGGGAATCCCGTTGGAAACGCATAATGCAAACGGATCCACTCCACACCCTCTACTTTTACAAGCGCTTCAAGTAATTCTGCAAGGTTTCGTTTTTTATATAAATCGAGTCCGTAATAGGTTAAATCTTGGGCAATCAAAATTAATTCCTTTACTCCTTTGGCTGCCAATTTTTCAGCTTCAACAATAATCTCTTCAATTGGTGTGGAGCGATGTTTGCCACGCATAATTGGAATAGCACAAAAACTACAAGGTCTGTCGCAGCCTTCGGCAATTTTTAAATAAGCATAATTTTTTGGAGTTGTCGTTAAACGTTCACCAATGAGTTCATGCTTGTAATCGGCACCCAACACTTTTAATAACCCCGGTAATTCCGTAGTTCCAAAATACTGGTCCACATTCGGAATTTCCTTTTGTAAATCTGGTTTATAACGCTCACTCAAGCATCCGGTTACGAAAACCTTATCCACTTCACCATCTTCCTTTTTTTGCATAAATTCGAGAATGGTATTGATGCTTTCTTCTTTCGCATTATTGATAAAACCACAGGTATTGATCACTACAATATTGCCCTCCTCTTCATGCACCACATCTTTACCGCTCGCCTTTAGTTGTCCCATAAGGACTTCACTGTCATAAACATTCTTGCTACAACCTAAGGTCACAACGTTTATGCGGTTCTTTTTAAGCGACTTCGTTCTCATATTCAAAAAAATTAAGTGTGCAAAGATACATAATGAAAACGATTTACGAATTACGATTTGCGATTGATAATTGTAATATGGACTTAACATGATCTATGGAACCTTGAATCCTGGATTTGGAATTTTTTTCTCCCGCAGATGCGCCCATCCGGTCGGGCAGGTAGCGAAGATTTTCGCAGAAGGCAAGATGATGATGATGATGATGATGATGATGATTTGACTGCTTGAAAACAATTAGCAACATTACAACTTCTCCTCCTTTTTAAGGAGGAGTTGCTTCTGCTTCAGTAAAGAAGCAGAAGACGAGGTGGTTTTCAACTTGCACAAATTCAATGCTTATACCTGTTCTGCTTTACTACCTGATTGTCGAATGAGAACAAACCCTTCCGACTTCATTCCGTATCCCCGGGATGAAGCCACCTTCCCTTTGAAAGGGAAGGAATTAATTGGGTTATGTTTGATTGAAAATAGCGCAATAAATTTTGCTTCATCGGCTGAACTCTGAAGGCTGAAGGCTGAAGTCTGAAGTCTGAACTTAAAATTCTTCAATCATTAATCAAACTTCATTACCAACCCATCTGCCGTCATCAAATAAATTAAACTTTTTAATCTTTTGGATGTCTAACTATCAAAATCCCTTCGTATGAAAACTATCTGGTTATCCGTTATTGCGTTATGCATTCTGGGTTTTAGTTGCTCTACTGATCCTTCTGAAATCCAAGAGCCACAAGAAGACAATATTTATTTTCCCTCAATAAATTCAGACGAATGGGAAACTATTTCTCCGACTGATTTGAAATGGGATCAAACTAAACTTCAGCCACTTTTAGATTATCTCGAATTAAAAAACACCAAAAGCTTTATCATCTTGTACAATGGAAAGATTGCCGTTGAAGCGTATTTCAATGAACATTCCTCTACATCCCCATGGTATTGGGCCAGTGCGGGAAAAACTCTCACCTCTACTGTTGTTGGAATTGCTGAAGATGATGGTTTATTGAATATCAATAACAAGGTGTCGGACTATTTAGGAACGGGTTGGACCACCGCACCATTGGAAAAAGAAAACTTGATAACCTGTAAAAACCTATTGTCCATGGATTCTGGTCTTGATGATAGTATGGGAGATAATGTTTCACCAGAAAATTTGCGATACATTGCAGATGCTGGAACACGATGGGCCTATCACAATGTGTATGTAAAACTGCAAGATGTCGTCGCAGAAGCCAGTGATCAAAGTTGGAACACCTATTTCAACAGCTCTTTAAAAAACAAAATCGGAATGTCTGGAACTTGGCTTCCTCTTGATGATTTGAGCGTGTATTGGAGCAACACCAGAAGTATGGCACGATTTGGGTTAATGAAATATGCCAAAGGTAAATGGGAAAACACCCAAATTGTTTCAGAGAACTATATAAATGATGCCACCAATACATCTCAGAACATCAACGAATCCTATGGTTATTTGTGGTGGCTCAACGGTAAATCAAGCTATCATTTACCTCAAACCCAACTGAAATTTAATGGAAGCCTCATCCCCAATGCTCCAGCCGATATGTTTGCTGCCTTGGGTAAAAACGATCAAAAAATCTACATCGTGCCCAGCAAAAAACTAGTAGTTATCAGAATGGGAGAAGCTGCAGATGCGGCTAATTTTGGACTATCAGATTTTGATAATACTTTGTGGTCCAAAATTAATGCTCTCACAAATTAATTATAATTTTCAGGGGCAACACGTCGCTTTGAAGCTTGTTCATAAGTATAGGCCCAAGACAAAAGGGAGGCTTCAGTCAAAGGCTTCCCTATAAACGTCAAACCTTTTGGTGCACCATTGTCGGTATACCCCATTGGTACCGTGATGGCTGGGTATTCAGCTACAGCTGCAAAACCAGCGTGATAATTATTTATGGATAAAATTCCGTCTAAATCATCTCTTTCTAATGGCGTATCAAAAAAGAATTTACCATTGGTTTTGAGGGTAGTTTTAATCTCCGAAAATTCTTTGTCTGTAGCTGAATCGGCAACAATTCCTGCAAACAGACTCTGACCATAAGGCATCGTCGACATGGAATCCTTCTGGTTGAAGGCCATGACATCTTGTACGGACTTTACTGTCAAGTTAGAATCTCCTGAAGTTTTGATATAGTTTGGAAGATCATTTTTCATATCCAAATTGAGAAGTCTCAAAAAATCTGGTAATTCCACTTTTTCTGGTTCAATTTCAATGATAATGGCACCTTGGGTTTTTAAATCTTCAATAGCACGCACATAAAGAGAGTCTTCCAACAAGGTTGTGAAAGCTCCCAAACGCTTGCCTCTCAGCTTGTTTTCCTTAAAGTTATTCTCGTAGTAGGATGTGCCTTCTAAATCTCTCTTGACAGATTTTGGATCCGTATCATCAAAACCAACCAAGGCATCCAATAGTATGGCAGTATCCGTGACATTCTTGGCCATAGGTCCTGGAGTGTCCAATGTTGATGAAATAGGCACAATGCCGCGCCTGCTCAATAACCCGACAGTCGGTTTTAGTCCCACCCCCGAATTTTGACTGGCAGGTGATAAGATTGAACCAGAAGTTTCAGTTCCAACAGCAGCAACACAAAAATTCGCGGCCACCGCCACCCCACTACCTGAACTCGATCCACCAGTATCCATGATCTTTCGACCGTACGGATTTAAGGTTTGGCCGCCAATGGCACTATAACCACTTGGGCAATCGCCACAGAAGAAATAGGCCCATTCGCTTAAGTTAGCCTTTCCTAAGATCAGTGCGCCTTGCTCTTTCAAACGTTCTACAATAAATGCATCCTTGGCGTTATTGTTTTGAAATGCCACAGCTCCAGAAGTTGTTGGCATTCCTTCGGTATTGATATTATCTTTTAAAAGGATTGGCATTCCGAAAATGGGATGTTTTTGCATTTTATTCTTAACATCGACATCCTTTTGTTGAGCTTCAGAAATAACATACGGATTCAAAGAAATTACTGAGTTTAGGGACAGATCATTTTCGCGATCAAAGGCTCTGATACGATAGAGATAGAATTTGGTTAAATCTTCATAAGACAATTTCCCATCTTGAATATGTTGCTGTAAGGTTGGAATATCCTGTTCTAAAATCAATGGCTTTAGAGCATTGTATTTATCTATGGTGAAATCTGATAAGTCTTTGTTGAAAGGTTCCCACAATTTTGAATTATCAATGTACTTCGAATCCAGCACCTTGAATTCAGTAAATTCCTTTGTAGAAATGGCACTGATATCTGTGGACGACTTTTCAGCTCCTTCTTCGCTCTTTTCAGTGTTTTTACAAGAGCAAACAATCATCAATGTTATACAGAACAAAATTGGTTTCATACTTCGAATTTTCATTAAAAATACTCAAAAGGAATTGATTATTCAAAACGGATATGAATATAAGAGGAGATTATGGAGCTCATAATCGAGAAATTTGTTGGCGAAAAATACCAACAACGTCTGAAGGTCCAAAAGATGAATTTGGGTATACAAGACAAAGATTCCTGCCTTCGCAGGAATTGACTATTTGAAAAAGGAATCTACAAATTCAAATTTATTGAAGACTTGCAAATCGTCTATACCCTCGCCAACTCCAATATATTTTACTGGAATCTTAAACTGATCAGAAATTCCGATGACCACGCCACCCTTAGCGGTGCCGTCCAACTTTGTAACAGCCAATGAAGTCACCTCTGTGGCTGCCGTAAATTGTTTGGCTTGCTCAAAAGCATTTTGACCTGTAGAACCATCCAATACCAAAAGTACCTCGTGAGGTGCATCAGCAATTACTTTTTGCATGACCCGTTTGATTTTGGTCAACTCGTTCATCAAATTGACTTTGTTGTGCAGACGTCCAGCTGTGTCTATAATAACAACATCGGCATTTTGGTTTACGCCACTTTTCAAGGTATCAAAAGCGACAGATGCTGGATCACTGCCAAAATTTTGGCGTACCATAGGGACATCCACACGATCTGCCCATATTTGCAACTGATCGATGGCAGCCGCTCTAAAAGTGTCTGCAGCGCCAAGAACTACGTTTAGACCTTGTTTTTTGAATTGTGATGCCAATTTACCAATAGTCGTTGTTTTCCCAACGCCATTGACACCCACAACCATAATAACATAAGGTTTTTTGTCGGCTGGAACGGTAAATTCTGTTGCGTTACCACTATCTACTTCAGATAGCAGACCAGCTATTTCTTCACGTAAAATTTGATTGAGCTCAGAAGTTCCTAAATATTTATCCTTAGCAACGCGCTCTTCAATACGATCAATGATTTTTAAAGTGGTGTTTACACCTACATCACTTGATACTAATATTTCTTCCAGATCATCAAGGACATAATCATCAACTTTTGATTTTCCTGCAACCGCCTTATTGAGCTTGGTGAAGAAAGAGGTTTTAGATTTCTCCAAACCTTTATCTAAGGTTTCCTTTTTTTCTGAAGTGAATATTTTTTTAAAAAAGCTCATTTGTTTTGAGGTGTTTATTGTTAAGCCGTTTTTATAGTTCGAAAGACGGATTTATGTTAGAGATTACAAATCGCCAACCATTTTTGGATTATCGAATTCATGAATGCTTTGCTTTTGCCGCGGTAGCCATTTTATTTTGATAGCTGAGCTTGTCGAAGTCATCAAAATTAAAAGTTATAGCGGAAAACCGGTCTATTAAATCCGTAAGGTTTTTTTGGAGACCTCGTGGGTTTAAAAGGTAGCGCCCAAACTCTTATAACAAATATTAGTCCCTAAAGCTCAAACTGCTAATTTGTCATATTTAACTCAAATATAGACATAAAAAAACTGCTTTCAAATGAAAGCAGTTTTTATAAAATACACTGAATATATTTATTTTTTATTTAAAAAATCGTCAACAAACTCAGGTGCCATTACCGATTCGACAAATTGGTAAGCCCCTGTTTTTGGAGATTTAACCATTTTTATTGCTTTGGTTAATCTCTTAGATCCTTTTTGTAACGATGCTACTGATTTCTTTGCCATTGTAAAACTTATTTTTACAATTCCCATGAAATATGGGAATCTAGATTTATTTTATCTCTTTGTGAACTGTCATACGCTTAAGGATAGGATTAAATTTCTTAATCTCCATTCTGTCTGGCGTATTCTTTTTGTTTTTCGTGGTGATGTAACGAGACGTTCCTGGCTGACCAGACTCTTTGTGCTCAGTACACTCTAATATGACTTGTATTCTATTTCCCTTTTTTGCCATTATCTTAACTTTTTAGCTTGTGGCTATTATTTTAAAAACCCTTTAGATTTTGCCTCTTTAATTGCAGCAGAAATTCCAATTTTATTGATGGTTTTCAACGCAGAAGTAGAAACTTTTAAAGTTACCCATTTATCTTCCTCAGGAATATAAAAACGTTTTTTGATCAAATTCGCATCAAATTTACGTTTTGTTTTATTCATAGCGTGAGATACGTTGTTTCCAACCATCGCTTTTTTTCCAGTAAGTTCACAAACTCTTGACATTCTTTCTAACTTTAATAATGTTATTTAAAACAGTTTGCAAATTTAGTAAAACTTTACAATACCAACAAACTTAAATTGTTACTTTTTTGAAATTTCTTTCTGCAGCATTTCAAAGGCTTTGTTTGTGGCTCTATTTATGACTTTGTGGCGATGATCTCCAAATGTAAATCGTTCAGAAAACACCTTATCCTTGGTAGCGATGGCTATATGAACGGTACCAATCTCAGCATCTGCATCACCTTTGGTAGGTCCAGCATTTCCGGTGGTAGCGATAGCATAGTCTGAATCAAATAAGGTTAAGACTGATTTAGCCATGGCCTCAACAACCTCTTTGCTTACTACAGAAAACTCAGAAATCAATTCAGGATCAATCTTTAAAACATCCACCTTGGATTGAGTGGCGTAACTGACCACACTTCCTTTAAAATACTGAGAGGCTCCCGCAATAGCCGTAAAGGATTCTGCAATTTTGCCTCCAGTACAACTTTCAGCTGTGGCTACTGTTTTTCCTAAAGCCATTAACTGTTGGCCAATAACAGCTTCAATAGATTCATCACGTTCAAAACCAATAAAAACATCTTTAATTTGCGGCAACAGCAATTCAATTTGATGTTTAATTTCAATCTGAATCAGATGCTTGTCCATGGATTTTCCAGAAAGGCGCAATCGAACTCTTCCCAAACTTGGCAAATAGGCCAACTTGATATAAGGTGGCAAATGGCTTTCCCAGGCTTCAATTCGCTCTGCCAAAGCACTTTCGCCAAGACCATAAGTCAGTAAGGTTTCGTGTTGGATATAAGGAAACTTAAATCGTTTTATGAGCTTAGGTATAACCGCATCCTCAATAAGTCCCCGCATTTCATAAGGCACACCAGGCAACGATATAAATATCTTTCCGTTCTTTTCAAGCCACATTCCCGGAGCACTCCCGTGCAGGTTCATCAGCACCTGTGCTTTCGAAGGTACAAGAGCTTGATCTAAACTAAGTTGGGGAGGTGTTTTATTGGTAAAATCTCCCCAAATTCGTTTGATATTGTCGGTAACTTCATCATTTCTGATAAGTGTGTCATTAAAGTATTCGGCAATGGTTTTTTTGGTGATATCGTCTTTGGTTGGTCCCAATCCGCCAGTGATAATGATGATATTGGCATTCTCTTCAGCTTCCTTAAACGACTTTATGATGTGCTCTTTATCATCTTGAACAGAAGTAATCTGATACACGGATACACCAATCTTATTAAGTTGTTTGGCTATAAATGCAGAATTGGTATCGACAATCTGACCAATTAGGATCTCGTCTCCAATAGTAATAATTTCAGCTAACATCAGAGATTGAAATCCTTTTTAATTTCTGCAGCTGTTTTTTCTATCGCCTTCAAAACGGTCTTCAATTCCTTCGAAATATCCTCGTTTTTCTTTTCTAATTTACCCCAATCCTGAACGGTGATCAAATCTTCCAAGACCCCAAGTTCAAAAAGATCAATAGTCGGCTTCATCTTATGAGCGGCCTGATAGGTAGTATAATAATCTGCTTCTGCAACGGCTTTTTTAAGTCGCGCGGCATCTTCCGGAACCTCTTCCAAAAAAGCGGCGGCAATTGCCATGACAAAATCCTCATCACCATCGGCCAGTTCACGTACGCGATAAAGTTTATAGTTTTCTTCCATTTACTTGATTGTTAATTTAAACATTTCGTTATTTTCAATCAATCCCCTAAGTTCATCATTTGCTTTTACCTTAGCAACTCCTGATGGTGTTCCCGTAAAGATAATGTCTCCAATCTTTAAAGTGAAATATTTTGACACATATTCTATAAGTTCATCAATTTTCCATAACATATGGCTCGTATTACCTTGTTGGACAAGGGTTCCGTTTTTTTCTAAAGAAAAATCAATGTCATTCACCGACTCAAAATCAGACTTAGGCAACCATTTCCCAACGACTGCGGCACCGTCAAACGCTTTGGCTTTTTCCCATGGCAAGCCCTTCTCTTTCAAGCTTTGCTGCAAGTCACGCGCTGTAAAATCAATTCCAAGACCAATCTCATCATAGTATTTATGTGCGAACTTTTTATCGATATACTTACCAACCTTAGATATTTTAACTAAAATTTCTACTTCGTGATGGACATCATTGGAAAAATCAGGAATGTAAAACGGTTGTTTTTTCAACAGGACAGAGGTATCGGGCTTTAGAAACACTACCGGTTCTGCTGGTCTTTCATTAGCCAGTTCTTTGATATGCTCTACGTAATTACGACCTATACAGATGATTTTCATGAGTATTTACTATTTATCCTTAATTGTTGTGTTGTCACAAATACACAAATATATCTCTATGCTTATGTATCAAAGTGACGGCAAAATTAACAAAAATAGAATGATTTTGTTTAATGTGATCCTGGGATTGTTTCACGTAGGCTCACGACATTTCAATTAGCGCTACTATGCCTAGCCAAAAGATAAACTTTAATGATAGCAAAGAGCTCCCATGCCTTTATACAGTTTAACAAACGAGGGAAGTTTAGGTCAATTTATTATTGAAAGCCCTCAATTTAATGGCCGTCAGCACTTTTTTGGTGTACAGTGGAAAATCAGCATTGAGCAGCCATCCAAAATATCCTGGCTCTTCATTTAATACGTCTTCCACTCTTTTGGCCTTATGTTTCCCAAATGAAAAGCACTCTTCGTTATATTTATTGTACACAATGAATCCTGCGAAATCAGCAAATCTCTTACGTGAACTGAATTCGGCTAAAAATTTAGTATCATTTTGCAGTTCGTCATATTTGGCCAATTGTGCTTTTAGCACTTCATAAGTAGCTTCTGCATCGGCAGCTGCACTATGTGCATCGTCTAGGTTTTTATCGCAATAAAACTTATAAGCTGCAGCCAAGGTGCGCTGTTCCATTTTATGGAAAATGGTTTGCACATCAACTGCCACGCGTCCTTTCATATCAAAATCAATCCCTGCCCGCAACATTTCTTCTGCCAACAACGGAATATCAAATCTGTTGGAGTTAAATCCTGCCAAATCTGAGTCCTTAACCATAGAGTTGATTTCGTTGGCCAATTCTTTAAAGGTCGGTTTATCGGCCACATCGGCGTCAGAAATCCCATGGATCGCGGTAACCTCAGCTGGAATTGGCATTCCTGGGTTTATTAACCATGTCTTACGATCTTCCTTTCCATCAGGAAAAACTTTCAATACTGCAATTTCCACAATGCGGTCTGAGGTGATATTAATACCCGTTGTTTCAAGATCAAAGAAGCAAATAGGTTTGGTAAGATTGAGAGTCATTTATTTTGTATTTTGTTGTTTATCACTTCATCATTTCGACCGGATTCAAGGTGAAAAGTTCAGTATAAATGTTTGATGCTGATATTTAATTAATTATCGTAAAAATAGAAAAACCTAACTATTATAAGGTTAGGTTTAAGATTTGTTTAGGTTTTACTTTTTTACAGGCCTGACAGTCTTTTATACGCCCGTCAGGCCTGCCTTAAAAATTAGATCTCGCGATTCATATCCCAGCCTTCCAAATAATCTTTGACTGCTTTTACAAATTGTCCACCCAAAGCGCCATTGACAACGCGATGGTCGTAAGAATGCGACAGGAACATCCTGTAACGAATTCCTATAAAATCGCCATCAGGAGATTCTACAACCGCTGGAACTTTTCTAATTGCACCAAGTGCTAAAATTCCAACTTGTGGCTGATTGATGATTGGTGTGCCCATGATGCTTCCAAAAGTCCCCACATTAGTGACGGTGTATGTCCCGCCTTGAATATCATCAGGTTTCAATTGGTTCAAACGGGCTCTATTTGCTAGATCGTTGACACGTTTGGTCATTCCTATCAAGTTCAACTGATCGGCATCCTTAATTACAGGTACAATAAGATTCCCATCAGGAAGCGCTGCTGCCATCCCTATGTTGATATGTTTCTTTTTTATGATTTTATCATCCTGCAATGAAATATTCATCATTGGGAAATCGCGGAGTGCTTTCGCTACAGCCTCCATGAAAATTGGTGTAAAGGTCAAATTTTCGCCTTCGCGTTTTGCAAAATCATTCTTGACTTTGTTACGCCAGTTCCAGATATTGGTCACATCGGCCTCAATAAAACTTTGTACGTGAGCTGATGTTTTTACCGACTCTACCATGTGATGTGCAATCAGTTTGCCCATTCTGGTCAGTTCAATAATCTCATCTCCATTACTCGCTACTACAGGAGCTTTTTTCGATTTTTCAGGAGTTTTCTCCTGAGTTGGTTGGGCCGGCGCAGGCTCTTGCTTAGCAGGCTCCGTTGCTATATTTTCTTTTACAGGTTCTGGAGTAGGCGACTGTGGGGTAGACGCTTGTGGCGCAGAGGTTTGTGGTGTAGACACTGGAGCTGACTTCTTCGATTCAAGATATTCCAAGATGTCATTTTTAGTGACCCTCCCATCCTTACCGGTACCAGAAATACTGTCCAATTCAGATTGTGAGATACCTTCTTGTCGGGCAATATTTTTTACCAACGGCGAATAAAAACGATCTTCGCTGGAAGCTACAGGAGCAGCTACAGCAATTTTTGCATCTTCAACAGTTTGTGCCACATGAGCTACTTCTGGAGTTTCATCCACAGGGGCCGAAGTAACACTTTCCGCAGGTGAAATAGGTGCTTGGACAGCATTTGCATCGGTTTCAATAATGGCAATAACTTGCCCTACTTTCACAACATCATCTACATTATAAAGGATTTCTGTCAAAATGCCATCCACCTCACTAGGCACTTCACTATCTACCTTATCAGTTGCAATTTCCAATACTGCTTCATCAGCTTCAATAGTATCACCAACATTTTTCAACCAAGAGGTGATAGTTGCTTCTGCTACGCTTTCACCCATTTTCGGGAGTTTCAGTTCAAATTTTGCCATATTATTATTCAGATGCTAAAATTTTTATTTGCTCTTGCAAAATTAGTTAAAATTGCCATACTTCATTACATATTCCTTTATAATTTCGGAATTCAAGGCTTGTATATTCATTGGGATTTTACAACTTAAGTACTTCCCCACGATGTTCCGAACTATCGCTACCTATAATGAACTGACTGTTTTTCGGTAAAACTCTAAACGTCAATTCCTTGCTTTTCTTTGAATCCATCATAAATTCAATAATCGACCTGTAATCCATCGAATTGCCATCAAGTACAACTTGTGTTTGCGCTGCAACCTGGTCGGTACTATGAACAGTTTTTGCAAGGAAAGGAAGTTTTATATCAAAATCTAAGTTCTTGGTCATCACAACATGGGAGGTCGCCTTTGTCGTAAATTGTTTTGGTTTTTTCGAGAAAAATCTTGAAAAGAAGATTCCTAACCAAACCAGGACGTCCACAACAGGATTGAACCTATAGTGTTTATTGTAAAAAATACGCATCGCTCCGTAAAAACGTTTGGCATAGGTTTTGTCTTTTAAAGTACTTTCTCCCTTAAAATGAAGGATGGCAGTTTCACCGTAATAGATATTTTGATACCCTGCCTTCAGCACTTTATAAGAAAGATCAACATCTTCGCCATACATGAAGTAGTCTTCATCAAATCCTTTGACTGCATCGTAAACCTCTTTTTTAAGAAACATGAATGCCCCTACAAGAATGTCCACCTTGCCAGTATCAGCTGGCGATAAATGATTTGCATAATAGGCCTTTGAAAACCCTAAAATTTTCTTGACCGAAACCATTGGGGTGGGAATATTCCTTTTGCTTTCAGGCAGAAATTGACCCCGCCCATCAATAAGTTGACAGCCAATGGCCCCCAACTCAGAAAGACCCTCAGCATACGCCAACACCCTTTTAAAAGTGTCTTCAGCAACCACCGTATCAGGGTTCAGGATGCATAGATACTTGCCTTTTGCTTTGGCCACACCGATATTATTTCCCTTAGAAAAACCAAAGTTCTCTGTGTTCTCGATTAAGACCACTTTCGGAAAAAGCTGTGCAACCATCCGGCAGCTATCGTCTGATGAATGATTATCCACAACAATAATCTCAGCATCCAAACCTGCTATGGCAGATTCGACACTTTTAAGACACAACTCCAAGAAGTAGCGTACATTATAGTTTAGTATGACAACAGATAACAGCAAAAACCATTAAGATTTTAATGAAGATTCGAAAGGGATTCTATTTAAAATACTACGTCCAAGTGTGACCTCATCGGTATATTCCAATTCGTTGCCCACTGAAATACCTCTTGCAATTGTGGAGGTAATAATTTCACAATCTTGAATTTGCTTAAAGATATAAAAATTGGTCGTATCGCCTTCCATGGTAGAGCTTAATGCGAAAATCAACTCTTTTACATTTCCTTTTTTTACTTTTTCAACAAGTGAAGTGATATTGAGGTCATTCGGGCCAATCCCATCCATTGGAGAAATTTTTCCACCCAAAACATGATACAAGCCTTTAAACGAACTTGTGTTTTCAATAGCCATGACATCTCTAATATCTTCAACCACACAGATGATTTCCTCGGTTCTACGTGGATTGGAACAAATCTCACAAAGTTGGGTATCACTGATATTATGGCAGCTTGAGCAAAACTTGATGTCATTTCTCATATGCGCCAATGCCGAAGTCAGCAACATGGTTTGGTCTTTTGGCTGTCTGAGTAAATGCAACACCAATCGCAATGCGGTTCGTTTTCCGATTCCGGGTAGCTGAGACATTTCATTGACCGCTTTTTCGAGTAGTTTTGAAGAAAATTCCATGGGTGCAAATTTACGATTTTAGTATATAATTTTGAGGCTTTAACATATTCTTATTTCATATTAACTCACGTTATTTGAAAATTGAAAACTATAATAAGTAATTTTCCGCCATATTTTATTCTTTATGCATTCTACAACCATTATTCTGCTTATTCTTTCCTATTTTGGAATTCTTATTTTGATATCTTATCTCACTGGAAGAAAGTCAGATAATAACACCTTTTTCAAAGCGAACAAACAAGCACCGTGGTATGTTGTGGCCTTTGGGATGATTGGTGCATCACTTTCTGGAGTGACATTCATTTCGGTTCCAGGCTGGGTAGAATCTTCGTCATTTAGCTATATGCAGATGGTGTTGGGCTATACTGTAGGCTATTTGGTTATTGGAACGGTACTCCTTCCACTCTATTACAAACTAAATCTAACCTCTATTTACACCTATTTGGACGAACGTTTTGGAAACATGTCCTATAAAACTGGTGCTTCATTTTTTTTAATCTCTCGAATTGTGGGTTCGAGTTTCAGACTGTTTTTAGTTGCCAATGTATTGCAAGTGCTTCTTTTTGATGATTTGGGCATCAGCTTTTGGCAAACTGTAACCCTCACGGTTTTTTTAATATGGCTATACACCTTCAAGTCTGGAATCAAGACCATAATTTGGACAGATACACTGCAAACCTTGTTTATGCTGCTCTCTATTGGGGTTGCAATTTACTATGTGAGTCATGATTTGGGCATTAGTGGGGGTAATATTTTAGGCTATATACTGGAAAGCGACTTGTCTAAGACTTTCTTTTTTGAGGACTTTAAATCTGGTGATTATTTCTGGAATCAGTTCATATCAGGAGCGTTTATTGCCATAGTGATGACAGGATTGGATCAGGACATGATGCAAAAAAATCTCACCTGTAAAACCCTGAAAGATGCGCAAAAAAACATGTTTTGGTTTACGGTCATTCTGACGATAGTCAATTTTATGATTTTAAGCCTGGGCCTTCTTTTAACTGTCTATGCACAAAAGAATGGCATTGACGCACATAAAGATGAGCTCTTCCCTATTTTGGCAAAAGAACATTTAGGCATTGGGGTATTTGTGTTCTTCTTGTTGGGCTTGATCGCCGCAGCGTATAGTAGCGCCGATAGCACCTTAACAGCCTTAACCACGTCATTTAGCATTGACATTTTAGACATCGAAAAAAAGCACGATGCCGCTAAACAAATTGCCATTAGAAAACGCGTCCACGTGATGATATCCTTTGTCTTGATCTTGGTCATTATCGTTTTTAAATACGCAATTAAAGACGAAAGCGTCATTGCAAAGCTCCTGCTCTTTGCGGGATATACCTATGGCCCATTACTCGGACTCTATGCTTTTGGCTTGTTCACCAAATGGCAAATAAAAGATAAGTGGGTGCCTATCATTGCCATTCTGTCGCCAATACTGTCCTATTTTTTCAGTATCAACAGCTTAAAATGGATAGGATTTGAATTTGGATATTTTATTTTGATCCTAAATGGCCTCTTAACGTTTTTAGGATTAGTATTGATTCGTACCAAGCAGCACTAAGGTACAGGCCACTTCAAACTCAATTCCCGCCTTACCTAACAACGTAAAAAACTCAGCGTTTTCTGTTCCAGGGTTAAAAATCACCCGATTTGGCTGTAACGACATGATATAATCGTAAAAAGCCGCCTGTCTGTCCGGGTTCATATACAGAGTCACCGTATCAACAGCATTGTATGGTTTCAGTTCTGTATCAATCTTGACCCCAGCAACCTCGCCTTCTTTTAATCCAAAAGCCACAACGTCATGTCCGTGACTAATGAGCCTGTTCAAAGCTAAATTGGAATAGCGACTCGGGTTCAAAGAGGCTCCGAACACTAGAGTTTTTTTATTTGTTTGCATAATTTCATGAATTTTTTTCAAAAAAAAGTTTATAAGAGCGTAACAATGTACAAAAGTAATCGTCTCTTTTATAACAATCAAATTTCATCAATCAAATCAAAAAATCAATCACAAATGAAATCTTTATTTTTAATTTGCATTTTAATGTGCTCAACATTATATGCACAACCCTCGGCTAATTCCTTGCCGAAAGAAGGTTCAATTTCAGGAACAATTATTGACGCGCAACTGAATCAGCCCTTGCCCTATGTGACTATTGTCATTAAAAACAGTAGAAATGAAATCATTACCGGCTCGATTACCCAGGATGATGGCAGTTTTAAAATCTCGAAACTTTCAGAAGGTCAATTCTCTGTAACCATTCAATATATTGGTTACAAGACCGTGACACAGCCTTTTATTATTGGAAAGGATTCTTACGACGTGAATTTAGGCAAGATCCTTTTAGAAGAAAATGCCGCAGCCTTGGATGAAGTTACGGTAATTGCAGAAGTTTCCAGCATTCAGCAAAAAGTGGACAGAAAAGTCATAACCGTAGGAAAAGATTTAATTACTACCGGGCCTACAGCATCTGACATTATGAACAATATTCCTTCTGTCAGTATCGATCAACAGACGGGCAATTTGAGTCTGCGTGGCAACGAAAACGTACGTGTGATGGTGGATGGAAAACTGTCCAATGTACCCGTGGATCAGCTATTGAAACAAATTCCTTCTGCATCTATCAAACAAATTGAATTGATCACTAATCCTTCTGCAAAACACAATCCCGAAGGCATGAGTGGCATAATCAATATCATCCTCCATAGAAATTCCAATATTGGATTTAATGGAAATATTAATTTGGGCTTGACCAAAGAAATCAATGCAAAATTTAATAGCTCTGCCGATTTAAACTACAGAAATGGTAAGTTTAACTTGTATGGAAATTACGGCAATAATATTGGAAAAAGCAATAATTATGGCACGCTCGATCGACCGGATGACCACACTCAACAGGTTTTTGATTTTTTCGACAACAGTAAATCACATCTCTACAAATTCGGAATCGATTTTTATGCAGACGACAACAATACCATCTCCATATTTACAAATCAAAACACTTATGACGGCAAAGGGGTTGGCAGCATTAATATCCTAAGGCCAAACACTGCTACACAAGGACAGGTATTCAACAACATATCCGATAATCTCTCTTCTCAATACAACTTTGTTTTCAAGCACAATTTTGCTAAGGAAGGCGAAAAGTTGGATTTGGAAGCAGACTATAACCGCTTTGAGGAAAACGAGTCTTCTGAGTTTATTTACTCCAATATTTCATTTCCTCCAAATTATATAGATTTTGTGAACACCAAACGTGATCAAACCACAATCAATTTGGATTATGTGAATCCTCTAAGTGAAAAAGCCAAGCTGGAAGTCGGTCTCGAGGCACGCTTATTCAATACGGACGTCGTGTATGATTCTACCGGAAAATCCTTTGATGAAACAGGGAACATCATCAATACCCCAAATACAGACTTCAATTATAACAGAGATATTTATTCGGCCTATATCACCTTTGGGAAAACTTTTGAAAAATGGAGTTATCAAGTTGGAGCACGTGCAGAGACAGTCACAGAGGATGCCAAGGCCATAACTATTAAAGAAGATTCAAGGGAAACCAATCCTTTTAAAAATGAGTATTTTCAAATATATCCTTCAGCATTCTTGACTTATACCCCATCAGATAAAAACTCTTTTCAGGCAAGTGTAAGCCGACGTGTGGACCGACCAAGTTTGAGAAGAATAAATCCCATTAGAGAATGGAGCAGTCCGTTGATCTCCTCTTTTGGAAACACAGAATTGCAACCACAGTTTACAAATTCTTTTGAAATTAATTATACCCGAAAATTGGAAAAGGGCTCTATAACTGGAGGCGTCTTTTATCGTATGATAGAGGATGAAATCAATCGTGCTGTATTTATTGACCGCTTAGATTTGAACAAGGTCATTCTGACCTATGATAATTTCGATAACACCTCTGCCTATGGTATAGAGCTATCAAGTGCCTACAAACCAACATCATGGTGGAATTTCAATGCGAGTTTTGACCTGTATTCACAAACTCAAAAAGGCATTACTGAAGTTCTTAACACTCCCATAGGTGAGGAACCAACGGAAGATGACATTCTTCTAACCGAAATTGAAGTTGAAAATATTGCTTATAGTTTTAGAATGAGCAACAATTTTAAGGTAACCAAAAAACTGACGCTTTCTGCCTTTGGAATGTACAGATCAGAGCAGGAAGGCATACAATTTAAGGGTAAGCCCATGTACTTTGTCAATACTGGTTTACGCTATTCTTTTTTGGATGATGCGGCCACTTTCAGCTTCAATTACAATGATATTTTCAATACCATGAAGGCAAGATTTGATAGTACCAACCCCTATATACAAAAAGGACAGTTCAATTGGGAAAGCAACACGTGGTTTATTGGATTATCTTACCGATTTGGGGGTGGAAAATATAAAGCCTTACAACGAAAAAACAGGGATAAAAATGAAACATCAGGTGATGGAGGCTTTATGTAATATCATTTAGGTAAAGGCCTTTCGCTAATTGTATAAGGTTTATTATAGGTGAAATCAACTTATTTATCAAAAAAATTATCATTTTACCACATCAATATGTTAATATTTTGTTAAGATTTTTGATTTCTTTGGAATATTACCTTTTTAACCCTTGTTTTATCAGACCTAACAAACTGTACTACTTTTAAATTGATTTGAATTAGCCTTCTACTTTTGAAAAGAAGTAATTTGCGAATTAGGTATATTTTAAATCCGGAGTCTCGACTTCGGATTTTTTTTATTTAGTTACAAACGATTAATTACAAACAATCTCTATTCTTTTCAACGCCATAAATCCAATTCAAAAATCAAACTTCAAAGAATATTTCTTTGCACAGAATGGAATATAAATATTAGATTTTGAAAGTAACGGACTTCAAAACCTGAGGTTTTATGTTAATTGATAGTTAAAGATTTATTTTGATAAAATAAATTAGACGTTTCTGCGTCTAATAGATTGTGATAAGTTTTATAATTTAATCAAGTGTTAGTTAAGTTGGTTAAAAGTAGTGAAACCCGAGGCAGAGTACTGTTTCGGGTTTTTAATTTCCTGCGAAAGCAGGAATCTCATTGTTGTTATTATCCTATAGATATAGCTTTACCCCATCCCAATAGCTATTGGATTCATTCCGTCTACTTTGTTCCTATAAATGTTTTCGCCATCTCACAATTGCCATAGAGACCTCGAATAATTATGTGTGACATCATATTCTGTATCAACTATTTCACGAAATCGATTTTTAGTCTGCACGAATTCGGTGCGTTCATTAGTTACACTCTCTGAAAAATGATTTTGAGAGATTTTACAAAGCCTTTAATACTCGAAATTCGCCTTACTTAAACTCGAGATTCCTGCCTCCGCAGGAATTTGTTACCACTTAATGATCACACTCCCCCAAGTAAATCCACTACCAAAAGCAGCCAATACCACGACATCGCCCTCTTTGATTTTACCCTCTTCCCATGCCTCAGTTAATGCAATAGGAATTGAAGCCGCCGTAGTATTTCCATATTTTTGAATATTGTTGAACACTTGGTCGTCACTCAACTCAAATTTTTTCTGAATAAATTGTGAAATCCTCAAATTGGCCTGATGTGGAATCAACATATCAATGGCCTCTTTGCCCAGATTGTTTTTTGCTAGACCTTCCATGATGACTTCACTAAATCTGACCACTGCATTTTTAAACACAAATTGTCCATTCATGTGCGGAAAATAGCTTTCGTCATTTGGATCGTTATCTTTTATAATATCATTGACCCAGCGTTTACCCATTCCAGGAGCTACCAGAACCAATTCTTCGGCATGCTCTCCTTGCGAGTGTAAATGTGTAGAAAGGATTCCTTTGGAGTTATCTTCTTCCCTCGTCAAAATCGCGGCTCCTGCCCCATCACCAAAAATGACCGAGACACCGCGCCCACGAGTGGTTTTATCCAATCCATGCGAATGGAGCTCGCTACCAATCACCAAAATGGTCTTATACATTCCCGTTTTTATATATTGATCTGCAACTGAAATTGCATACACAAAACCAGAACATTGATTACGGACATCCAATGCCCCAACAGTCTTGATGTCCAAAGCATGTTGCACCTGCACTCCAGGTCCAGGAAAATACATATCAGGACTCAAAGTGGCAAAGACAATAAAATCAATGTCATCCTTATCAATTCCAGCACGTTCAATGGCAACTTTGGCAGCTTTCACACCCATTCCAGAAGTTGTGTCTCCTGTATTTTCAATTGCCCAACGGCGTTCCTTTATTCCCGTTCGTTCTTGAATCCACGCGTCATTGGTGTCCATCATCTTGGACAAATCGTCATTAGTAACCACATTATCAGGAACATAATGCCCTAGGCCGATTATTTTGGAATTATACATAAGTTATTTTGTTTAGCATTAAATAGATTTGCAATTTAAGCAATATTCACAGTATTCATAAAATTACCTATTTTAAATACCATATCGTGATAAACTGACTTCTTTTTAACATTTATTTGACGACTCACTATCCTTGTTTTGTTTATTTTAGAACATTAATTAAAATTTAATCCACAATGAGAGCATATCTACTAAGTTTTTTCTTTTTATTGTCCCTATTCAGTTTTGGGCAAGTCAATTTATCTTATCAAAAACCTGATCCTAGCATCTTAAGTCTTGCTGAAGCGCCATTGGCACCACGCATAAGCATGGATCGCAAGGGCGAAAACATTCTTTTTCTCTATAGAAGCAATTTTAAGACCATAGAAGAGCTATCTGAGACTGAAATGCGTCTTGGCGGATTGAGAATTAATCCGGTGACCAACATTGGCAGTAGAACCACCTATTATACCGACCTCAAAATAAGAAACGGTAGAGATGGCGATCCAAAAAACATTTTAGGAATGCCTGAAAACGGACGATTTGCTTATTTATCATGGTCGCCCAATCAAAATTATGCTGCTTTTACAAATACCACGTCAAAAGGTGTTGAATTATGGTACATTGATATCAACGCAGCACAGGCCAAGAAAATAACAGACGATAACCTCAATGCCAATATGGGCAGACCATACACCTGGTCAAAGGACAGCAACTATTTGTTGGTACAAACACTTCCTTCTTCAAAAAAACAATTGATTGACCCAAAAAAATCAGTGCCAGAAGGACCGACAATCTCGGTAAGTGAAGCTGGCGTAAAAGCACAAAACAGAACCTATCAAGACTTACTTAAAAATCCAAACGACGAATATAACTTTGAACAATTGGCACTGTCTGATATTCAAAAAGTGAACCTTAACGGTAACGCTAGCAATTGGAAGTCAACCGATATTTATGAAAGCATCAACTTCTCTCCTGACGGAAAATATGTCATGATAACCACCATAAACAAACCTTTCTCCTATTTAGTACCTTATAGCAGATTTCCATCGACGACGACTATCTATGACGCCAATGGCACCTTGGTCAAAAAAATATTGGAAGTACCACTTATTGAAGATTTGCCACAAGGTTTTATGGCCGTGCGTACTGGAATGCGTAATTTAACCTGGCGTAATGACCATCCAGCAACCTTAGTATGGACTGAAGCTTTAGACGGCGGGGATCCTGCAAAGGAAGTGGCGTTTAGAGACGAAGTATTTCAACAAAAAGCACCATTCACAGCAAAGAAACAATCGCTTTTAAAAACCAAGGACCGTTATGCCGGAATCCGCTGGGGTAATGAAAACACCGCCATTGCCTATGACAGATGGTGGAATAGCAGAAATACAAGAACGTATTTGTTTGACCCTTCAAATTCAGGTAAAACTCCAAAAGTACTTTCTGATAGAAATTACCAGGATGTCTATAGTGATCCTGGAAACTTCGTAACAACGCTCAATGCCTATGACGAACCTGTTTTAGATCTAAATGATGGGAAGGCGTATTTAATTGGTGATGGTTATAGTGCCGATGGACAATTTCCATTTATAGATGAAATGAATCTTAAATCGCAAAAAACAGAACGTTTATATCAATCGGCATTCACTGATAAAGTTGAGAATATTGTCTCTGCCTTAGATGCCAAAGCTGGAGAGTTTGTGGTTCAGATCGAATCAAAAAATGAATATCCCAACTATTATATCAGAAACATCAAAAAGCGTATCGCATTACAACCTTTAACACAATTTGAGAATCCATTCAAGAGTTTACAAGACGTCCATAAAGAAGTGATTACCTACAAAAGAGATGACGGATTGCCACTAACGGGAACTTTATATTTACCAACCGATTATAAAAAAGGTGAAAAATATCCAATGCTCATGTGGGCCTATCCTCGTGAGTATAAAGACAAAAACAGTGCTGCGCAGAGCACTTCAAATTCCAATGAATTCACCTATCCTTCTTATGGTTCACCTTTATTTTGGGTTGCAAGGGGCTATGTGGTATTGGACGATGCAGCGTTCCCAATCGTCGGCGAGGGCGATGAGCAGCCTAATGATACCTTTGTCAAGCAATTGGTAGGCAATGCCAAAGCGGCCATTGACGCTGTTGATGCCATGGGCTATATTGATCGCGATCGCGTGGCGGTTGGCGGACATTCTTATGGGGCGTTTATGACGGCCAATTTATTATCCCATTCCAATTTATTTGCAGCAGGCATCGCAAGAAGCGGCGCTTACAACAGAACCTTGACGCCATTTGGATTTCAAAGTGAAGAGCGCAATTATTGGGAAGCACCAGATGTTTACAATACCATGTCGCCTTTCATGAATGCCCATACCATGAAAACGCCATTATTATTGATTCATGGCGAAGCTGATAACAATTCGGGCACTTATCCAATGCAAAGTGAGCGTTATTTCAACGCCCTAAAAGGCTTGGGAGCACCAGTAAGATTGGTTATGCTACCAAACGAAAGTCATGGGTATAGCGCTAAGGAATCGGTAATGCACATGCTTTGGGAACAAGACCAATGGTTGGAAACCTATGTGAAAAACAAAAAGAAAGATAATCCTATCAATGCGACGGAAAGCATTAAAAACTAAAAAATGCAATCATTTTTTATAAAGCCATTCTTTTACGGGAATGGCTTTTTTTTATGCCATCTTGTCACAAATGTTGGATTGGCATTTTTGTTGACTACTACAATGAAACAAACTAAAGTTCAATTAGTTTCCCAATTTCGTGGGAACATTTAATAAATTAAATATGACAAAAGGGAATATTAATGTTTCGGTAGAGAACATCTTTCCACTGATTAAGAAGTTCTTATACAGTGATCACGAAATATTTTTACGTGAGTTAATCAGTAACGCTACAGATGCCACTTTAAAATTAAAGCACTTAACCAATATTGGTGAGGCAAAAGTAGAATATGGCAACCCGAAAATCGAAGTCAAGATCGATAAGAAAGGTAAAAAACTTCACATCATTGACCAAGGTATTGGGATGACTGCTGAAGAAGTTGAAAAATATATTAACCAAATCGCCTTTTCAGGAGCTGAAGAGTTTTTGGACAAATATAAAGATGCCGGAAAAGATTCAGGTATCATCGGACATTTTGGTTTAGGTTTCTATTCCGCTTTTATGGTTGCAGAGAAAGTTGAAATCATCACTAAATCCTACTTAGAAGATACAGAAGCTGCACGTTGGACATGTGACGGATCTCCTGAGTTCACCTTAGAGCCAGCTGATAAAACTGAGCGTGGTACAGAAATCATCCTTCATATTGCTGACGATTCTACTGAGTTCTTGGAAGAATCAAGAATCCGTGAACTATTGACCAAATACAATAAGTTCATGCCTATTCCGATCAAATTTGGAACTAAGGAAATCAATGACCCAGATCACAAACCTGAGACCAAAAAAGATAAAGACGGCAAGGAAACCAAAGAGCCACAAAAAAAAATCACGGTTGACAATATCATTAACAACCCTAATCCGGCGTGGACAAAGCAGCCAACTGAATTAGAAGACAAGGACTATTCAGATTTTTACAGAGAACTGTACCCAATGCAGTTTGAGGAACCGTTATTCCATATCCATCTGAACGTGGATTACCCATTCAACTTGACAGGAATTTTATATTTCCCGAAGATGACGGCCGATTTGAACATTCAAAAGGATAAAATTCAACTCTATCAAAACCAAGTATTTGTAACAGATAATGTAGAAGGTATCGTTCCAGAATTCTTGACCATGCTCAGAGGTGTGATCGACTCTCCGGACATTCCGTTGAACGTTTCTCGTAGTTATTTGCAAGCAGACGGCAATGTGAAGAAAATATCTTCCTATATCACCCGTAAAGTAGCTGATAAGCTGAAATCCTTATTCAATGATAACCGTGAGGATTTTGAGAAGAAATGGAACGACATCAAAATTGTCATTGAATATGGAATGCTTTCAGAAGATAAGTTCTTTGAAAAAGCAGACGCCTTCGCACTATATCCAACAGTTGATGGGAAATATTATACTTATCAAGAATTGTTCGACAAAATCAAGGACAATCAAACTGACAAAGATGGAAAATTAGTCATCCTATATGCGTCCGATGAAGATTCACAACACAGTTATATTGAAGCTGCAAAAGACAAAGCATACGAAGTATTGTTATTGGATTCGCCAATTGTGAGCCACTTGATGCAAAAAATGGAATCCACTAAGGAGAACATTACGTTTGCTCGTGTGGATGCTGACCATATTGATAATTTGATCAAGAAAGACGATACGAAGATTTCAAAACTATCCGAAGATCAGAAAAAGGAATTGGAAACCATATTGAAAGAAGCCATTCCTTCAGAAAAATTCATGGTTCAATTGGAAGCCATGGATAGTGATGCGTCACCATTCATCATCACACAACCAGAGTTTATGCGTCGTATGAAAGAAATGCAAGCAACAGGTGGCGGTATGTTCGGCATGGGCAATATGCCAGAAATGTACAACTTGGTGGTCAATACAAATTCTGATTTGGTAGGTGAAATTTTAAGCACCAAAACCAAGAAAAAACAAGATCGTTTGATTTCTCAAAGTTTAGATTTAGCACGCCTATCTCAAGGTTTGTTAAAAGGAAAAGAACTGAGCGAATTCATTAAGCGTTCTTATGAGATGATCAAGTAAACCTCATTATGAGGGTCATTGCGAGGAGCCGTTTTAGGCGACGAAGCAATATCATGTTAAAAATGCAAAACCATCCCGTCAAAATCGGGATGGTTTTTTTGTATTTAAATTCTAAATACTAGCATTTTAAAAGATGATAAAACCTTAAAAAAATACAATTCAATTCGATTGATTCATCACGTCAACCCATTCAATTTCAATTCTCTTCAAATTTATTTTAGCAGATTTTTTTCTGCCTCGATTTTGTTTTTAACTAATTTAAAAATTATCTTCGAGCGAGTTGCGGAAAATTCGCAATCAAAAAGTTCATTTCAATGGCCAGCCAGGATTTTTTAAAATTCAATTTTTAGAAAAGCTATTGATCAATTCATTCACTGGTTTCAACAAATTAACCAATCACAAATACCGGATAACCATAGCACAGTATGAAAATAAAAAAGGTACTTATTGCCAACAGAGGAGAAATTGCCATTCGCACCATGCGCGCCTGTACAGAATTAAACATTGCTACAGTTGCCGTTTACACCTATGAAGACCGCTATTCACAACATCGCAATAAAGCGGATGAATCCTATCAAATTGGAGAAGACAATCAGCCTTTAAAGCCATATTTGGATATGGATGAGATCATTGCTCTGGCAAAGTCCAAGAATGTTGATGCTATTCATCCTGGCTACGGGTTCCTTTCAGAGAATTCAGAATTTGCTCGAAGATGTGCCAAAAACGATATCATTTTTATCGGACCCTCTCCTGAGGTCATGGATGCCTTAGGTGATAAAATAACCGCTAAGAAGATAGCAGTAAAATGTAATGTACCAATTATTGAAAGCAATAAAAAGAAGTTAAGCTCATTAAAGGTGGCCTTATCAGAAGCAACAAGCATAGGCTATCCTTTAATGTTAAAAGCGGCCTCAGGTGGTGGTGGGCGCGGGATGCGTATCATCAGAAAAGCCGAGGACCTGGAACAGAATTTCGATTCTGCCAGAAATGAGGCCCTCAACTCATTCGGTGACGACACTATGTTTCTCGAAAAATATGTAGAAGATCCTAAACATATTGAAGTACAAATTGTGGCCGATAATCACGGGAATATCCGCCATTTGTTTGAACGCGATTGTTCTGTACAGCGCCGTCATCAAAAGGTGGTGGAGATTGCGCCTTCACATAACGTGTCTGAAAAAGTCAAACAAGATCTATATAAATACGCTGTAGACATTGCAACGGAAGTCAATTATAATAATATTGGAACCGTGGAGTTTTTGGTTGACAAGGAAGACAATGTCTATTTTATTGAAGTTAATCCGCGGATACAGGTAGAACATACGGTTACTGAAATGGTAACCGGCATTGATTTGGTGAAAACCCAGATTTTTATTGCTGGAGGTTACAAATTATCAGATCAGCAAATCAAGATCTACGAACAAGAATCCTTAAAAACTTACGGTTTCGCCTTACAATGCCGATTGACTACTGAGGATCCCAGCAACAACTTCACACCTGACTATGGCACAATAACCACCTATAGAAGTGCCTCGGGAATGGGCATCCGTTTGGATGCAGGAAGCATATACCAAGGCTACAGTGTGAGTCCGTTTTTTGATTCGATGCTCGTCAAAGTTTCTGCCCACGGTAGGACTTTGGATGGAGCTGTTCGTAAAATGGTGCGCGCCTTAAAGGAATTTCGGATTAGAGGGGTGAACACAAACATTCACTTTTTACAGAATGTGATCTTACATGATACATTTAAAGAAGGAAAAGTTACCGTAAATTTCATTCAGAACACCCCTTCCCTATTCAAAATTAAGCTCCCGCAAGATAGAACAACCAAAGTCACCCAGTATTTGGCTGAAGTGATTGTCAACGGTAATCCGGATGTGAAATACAAAGAAGAAAATAAGGTTTTCAGAAATCCGAAAGTGCCAAAATTCAATTTAGCCGCACCGCATCCTAAAGGAACAAAGGATATGCTAACCGAAATGGGACCGGAGAAATTCTGTGAGTGGCTCAAAAACGACACCAAAATCCATTATACCGATACCACCATGCGCGATGCACACCAATCGCTGCTCGCCACTCGAATGCGGACGTTCGATATGATGAAAGTCGCTGAAAGTTTTGCAAAAAACCATCCAAACACGTTCAGCATGGAAGTTTGGGGCGGCGCGACATTTGATGTCTGTCTACGCTTCTTGCACGAAAGTCCATGGACACGCTTGCGCGAATTGCGAAAAGCAATCCCAAATATTTTGTTTCAGATGCTTTTGCGTGGTAGTAATGGTGTGGGATATAAAGCCTATCCGGACAACCTTATTGAGAAATTCGTAGAAAAATCTTGGGAAAATGGGGTTGATATCTTTAGAATCTTTGATTCACTCAACTGGGTCAAGGCCATGGAACCGAGCATTAATTTTGTGAGAAATAAAACAGGAGGTATTGCACAGGCTGCCATAAGTTATACAGGGAATGTTTTGGATGTCAACGAAACCAAATACACGCTTAAATATTACACCCAATTAGCGAAAGACCTTGAAAGCGCTGGAGCTCATATGATTGCCATCAAAGATATGGCGGGGTTGTTAAAACCCTATGCCGCAACGGAATTGGTAGGCGCACTAAAAGACACGGTCAAGCTGCCGATTCATTTGCATACACATGACACCTCATCTTTACAAACTGCAACCTATCTTAAAGCCATTGAAGCTGGTGTAGATGTGGTTGATGTGGCTCTGGGCGGTTTGTCGGGATTGACCTCACAACCCAATTTCAATGGGATTGTTGAAATGATGAAAGGTCAACCAAGAGCGCACGACTTTGACATGAATACTTTAAACCAGTTTTCTAATTTTTGGGAGGATACGCGTGAGCTGTATTATCCTTTTGAATCAGGATTAAAAGCTGGTACAGCCGAAGTGTTTCAACACGAAATTCCAGGTGGTCAGTATTCCAATTTGCGACCACAGGCTATTGCTCTAGGATTGGGTGATCGATTTGACGAGGTAAAGAAAATGTATGCCAAGGTCAATGCCATGTTTGGCAATCTGATAAAAGTGACACCAAGTTCCAAAGTTGTGGGAGATATGGCCATTTTTATGGTCACCAATAATCTCACTCCAGAAGATGTAATGGAACGTGGCTCGGAAATTTCCTTTCCAGAATCCGTGATCAATTTCTTTAAAGGCGATTTAGGTCAACCCACTGGCGGCTTTCCAAAGAAATTACAAAAAATCATTTTAAGAAATCACAAAGCCTATACTGATAGACCTAATGGCCACTTAAAACCTATCGATTTTGATGTGGAATATGACGCTTTCAAAAAGAAATTCCAAAAAGGTTTTACCAGAGCTATTGAAATTGAAGATTTCTTATCCTACACCTTATATCCGAAAGTCTTCGAACAGGCGCACGAGAACTATAAACTATATGGCAATTTAAGTTTAGTGCCCACCAAGAATTTCTTCTATGGCATGAAACAACGTGAAGAAATCCTCATTGAACTGGAGCCAGGAAAAACCATAATTGTCAGATTACTTTCTGTTGGTGTTCCCAATGAGGAAGGGGTCAGAATTGTTTTCTTCAAGGTGAACGGTGAAAATCGACTGGTAGAGGTTTTGGACAAATCACTTAATATCAAAAAAGAGACCCATGAGAAGATTGATCCAGCCGATGCCAATCAAATAGGAGCCCCTTTGCAAGGATCACTATACAAGGTATTGGTAAAAAGAGGTCAAAAGGTCAAAGAAAATGACCCGCTATTTATCATTGAGGCCATGAAAATGGAAACCACCGTAACGGCGTTCAAGGCTGGGAAAGTAAAATCCATTACCATTAAAGAAGGAACCATGGTGATGCAGGATGATTTGATTTTGACGGTGGAATAATCTGGCATTCTAAATTAATGGGATTGCCAACTAAGAATTAAATACATATCTTGGAACCATGAAAAAACTACTCTTTATTTTATTGGCAGTACCGCTCCAATTGTTGGCGCAGGAGGTGCCTGGATCTGTTCAATTTTGGGACACCCTTAAAAATCACTGTGGTAAAGCATATGAAGGCGAAATTATAGCTGGAGGCAAAGAAGGCGATGGTTTCACCGGAGAGAAATTGGTCATGCATGTTCGCAGTTGTGAGAACAACGTGCTCAGAATTCCTTTTTTTGTTGGTGATGACAAATCAAGAACCTGGGTATTGACGATGGGAGAAGATAACTTAATTCTCTTAAAGCACGACCATAGAAAGATGGATGGCACTGATGATGAGGTCACTCAATACGGCGGGCTGAGTCCAAATACAGGACGAGCTGACATTCAATTTTTTCCAGCAGATCAGTTTACAGCCAATTTATTGGCCCATGCTGCAAACAACGTGTGGTGGATTACCGTTGATGAGAGTTCCTTCACTTATAATCTTCGTAGAATAGGGACGGATAGATTATTTTCCGTAAAATTTGATCTCACCAAGGAAGTGGAAACACCAGGTGCACCTTGGGGGAGCGAAGATTAAATTCAGAAAAACCTGTCTAATTTCTTTTCATTCATAACTAAATAATGAACATTTACAACCACTTCCTTTCAGAGGTGGTTTTTTTATCTCCAATATTGCAAAACCAATAACATTAAAATAACCTCTGCATGGAATCCGTGCAAATCAATTAGTTTACCTTTGCAGGCAATCACATAAACATTTGAAAGAACTCCTCACATCCATAGAAATATTCCTAAAAGGATCCGACTTTTATAGAGGTATCAGATTGACCTTTGCGGTGATAACACCTTTGGTTGTCCTTAATTTTTTGGGATATTTTGAATATGCTCCCGCCATTGCTATGGGTGCTTTTTTAAATGCTCCTGGAGATATTCCGGGAAGCCTAAAACGTAAGGTCAATGCGATTTTAATCAGTACCGCATTAACAATGCTGATTACAGCCACCATTTTATTTTGCAAACCTTATCTCCTACTCGTCATTGTAGCACTTGCCGTTTTTTCGTTTTTTGTGTCGTTTATTTCGGTATATGGGTTTAGGGGCTCGATGTTCTCATTTTCAGGATTATTAGCTATGGTATTGGCTTTTGCCGTTGAAAAGGAAACTCCAGTGGATATATTGTCTCATGTATTACTGATTGGTTGCGGGGGACTTTGGTATTTGCTCATATCTTATCTATTCAGGAAACTGTCACCTAAAAAAGATGAAATCCAGTTTTTGTCTGATAGTATGACTCTTATTGGAGAGTATTTAATATTACGAGCACGCCTATTGACAAAAATATCAAAACGTCATGAACTCATACAAAAGGCATTCGTACTGCAAAGCCAGATCAACGAAAAACATGAAACTTTAAGAGAATTACTTCTACTAGAGCGCAAACGTTCAGGGCGTTCTCATTATGACGAAAAACATTTGTTGATCTTTATATCTTCGGTTAATATTTTTGAACTTATTGAAGCCAAACACTTAGACTATAACGAAATAGACCGACTTTTTAGTGATCGAAAACACCTTAAAGCTTTTAAGGACCTAAATAAAGTCATGGGGCGCCATTTAATGACTTTATCAGAATTACTAATCCAAAATGATAAAATTTCAGATAACGATACTCTAATTCCTGCCCTTTCAAAAGCTAAAGAGGCAATATCGAAATATGTAGAGGATATCCAATTGCCAAAAGCTCGTGAAGGAGCACTAGCACTTCGTAATCTTTATGATTACCAAGAAAACATTTTTGATGAGATCAGTGCCATTCGCCGCGTAATGGCCAATGTTAAGGACGCCTCAAAAGTATCCTTAAAACGCCAGAACACAAGTCAGTTTTTAACGCTTCAAGAGTATCGCCTAAACGTAATTATTCAAAATTTCAGTTGGAATTCTACTTTATTCAGGCATGCCCTACGATTTACTGTCGCCATTATATTTGCCTTTATCCTGGGCACTCTTTTGGACATCAGAAACACCTATTGGATTCTACTGACCATAATTGTGATTATGCGACCCAACTACGGCCTGACCAAAGAGCGATCCAAAGAACGAATTATTGGTACACTTATAGGTGCCGCCATAGCTATAGGTATCGTATTACTGACTCAAAATATCATTGTTTACGGGGTTTTAGCGATTATATCCTTAACCTTGGCCTTTTCACTCATACAACAGAATCTTAGATCGGCGGCTGCATTTATCACCATAAATATCATATTTGTGTATTCGCTTATCAATCCTGATGCCTTTCAGGTCATCCAATACCGGGTGATTGACACCATAATAGGTGCGGGGATTGCCGTTATTGCCAATTACACTTTATGGCCAAGTTGGGAAGCCTTAAACTTAAAAAATGTGCTTGTCGACGCTTTACACAAGAACAGAACATATCTTTTGGCTACCCAAGAGTTATATTATGACAAAAATAAAAACGAACTCAATTATAAATTAGCAAGAAAAGAAGCCTTTTTGGCCATTAGTAATTTGAATGCCGCGTTCCAAAGATTGACACAAGATCCAAAATCAAAACAAGTGGAATTTCAACTGATCTATGACATGGTGACCTTGAACCAAACCATGGTTTCGGCTATTGCGTCCATTGGCAGTTTTATTATCAACCATCAAACCACTCCAGCTTCGAAAGAATTTGATGCCATAGTCCGAAGAATAGCTAATACCTTGGAAGCCTCTTGCTCAATTTTAAAAAATGTTCAGGCCGATTGCGAAACGATCACCGTCGATATTGAAAAAGCTCAGGAGAAATTAATGGAAACCTATCGTAGCCTATCTAGAATGCGCGATGAAAACATTCAAAATGGCCATACAGAAATAGACACTGAAACACTCCACAATCTTCAAGAAGCATATTTAATTTCCAACCAACTAATCTGGTTAAAGACGCTTTCAGAAAATCTCAGAAAAGCAACTTCAAAATATCAGGAGGTCTTGTAGAAATTATCAGCAGTCTATAAAACTTCCATTTGCTGGTATCATGGCCAAATCCATATCATCTAATACCTGCTATCCGAATTACTATTGGATAGTGGGATTAACTAAAGCTTTAAAAATTAGCGTATTTCACTTTTAAATCTGCGTTTCACCATCAAAAAAACCACTTCATTTAGCTGAAGTGGTTTTCGATATTAATATCAATGTAATTGATCAATGTATTAGATTGAAACTGCTCTTATATTTTACTAATATTAAAATCTGTCTCTTATTTTTCAAACCCATCCAATCCTTCTCTCATCCATTCAAGGTATTCTTGAGCATCCGGTGTATAGCCAACCGGATCATTAAGGTTTTCTTCATCATGATCTATCAAGACATAAAAAGGTTGGGTATTTGTTTTATATCTTATGGTCTGGAATTCGCTCCATTTCTGTCCGATATACTTTAACTGTTTGCCTGGTCGTAACTGCGATTCTACGATCTCATCGTCCTCAAGCTTTCGCTTATCATCAACGTATAAGGAAATCAACACCACTTCGTTTTTAAGGATATTGAGCACTTGGTCATTTGGCCAAACGTTCTGTTCCATTTTTCTACAGTTTACACAGGCCCATCCCGTAAAATCCAACATCACTGGTTTACCGACTTTCCTGGCATAGGCCATTCCTTTTTCATAATCATTGAAGGCCAAGATCTGGTGAGGTGCCAAAAGATGTCCACCATCAGGAAGCACCTGTGCTTCACCTGAGCTAAACCCTCCTCCGGTTTTGGAATTACCAACACCATAAGGCGATTCAGAATAATCCAATGGCGGTGGGAACGCACTGATCAAGTTAAGAGGTGCACCCCAAAGACCAGGGATCATATAAATAGTAAAACTCAGTACCAACAGACCAAGACTCAAACGTCCAACAGAAATATGAGTCAACGGCGAATCATGTGGCAATCTGATCTTTCCAAAAAGGTAAAACGCCAGGGCGCCAAAAATAGCAATCCATATGGCAATGAACACCTCGCGCTCCAAGAAATGTAACTGCAGAACCAGATCTGCTTGGGACAGGAATTTGAACGCAAATGCCAATTCCAAGAATCCTAAAACTACTTTAACGGTATTCAACCAACCTCCTGATTTTGGCAGGGAGTTCAACCACCCTGGGAATGCCGCAAACAATCCAAATGGCAATGCCAAAGCAATTGAAAAGCCCAACATTCCGATCATAGGTGCCAATCCGCCTTTGGTGGCAGAGAGCACAATAATATTACCTACAAATGGTCCTGTACAAGAAAAGGAAACAATGGCTAGTGCCAAAGCCATAAAAAATATACCCGTATAGCCTCCCTTACCGGCTTTACTGTCGATTTTATTTGCCCACGATTGTGGCAGCATGATTTCAAAAGCACCTAAGAAGGATACGGCAAAGATTACCAAGATGAAAAAGAACAACAGGTTAAAGGTGACACTCGTGGAAAACTCGTTAATGGCACTCGCACCAAAAATCGCCACGACGCCAGTACCCAAAATAACATAGATGACGATGATACAGATGCCGTAGATTATGGCATTTTTCACCCCCTCGGCCTTGGTCTGACTTTGCTTGGTAAAGAAACTAACGGTCATGGGTATCAATGGGAAGACACATGGGGTGAACAAGGCGATAAGTCCGGCGCCCATTCCAAGAATGAAAATCGTCCACAGACCGCTGTTCTCTGCTTCTTTTTCCTCCTTTTCAGTTATAATGACTTCTTCTTTATCAGTATCAATCTTTACAGGCTCCTGAAAATTAAAAATACTATTCTCATCAGAGGCAATGGTGTCTGTTCCAGTAAATCCCTCAGCTTTTGTTAGATCAAAATCCAAGTCGATATAAGCTGGAGGCAAACATCGCATATCATCACAGACCATAAATTCCACCTCACCTTTAACAATTGAAAGCTCCTTGTTGAGTACATTGATACGTTGTCTGAATTCCGCCGAATCATCAAAATATTTGATGCGCATATTAAATACAGGGTCATTAACGGTACGCCCCTCTTCTTCGGTGGTATTACCTATAAGCTCAGCGTCTTTACCAGTATCATATATAAACGTCGTTGGAATTGGTCCATCCTCTGGAACCTCTTGTGAGTATAGGTGCCAGCCCCTATCAATAGTGGCTTTTGATATTAAATCGTATTCTGTATCGGAGATTTTTTCAACTGAAGTGGACCATTTTACGGGTTCCAAAACTTGAGCTTTTGCTGTTGTCCATGTTAAGGAAACCAATAAAAAATAAAGAAAGATATTTCTCATCTGATAGTATTCGTTAGGGTATTATCAATATTTAAAATAGAGAAAACATGACATATAAATTCTCTACCCATAAGACGTTGCAAATGCAGAGTGCCCTTATAATAAAATGTTAAAATATTTAATACTTATAAAATTCAAGGTGCAAAGGTAATTAAAAGAAGTAGGAAGGCGCAACTCTTCTCATGGATCTATAGGTTTTTAACAACAGTTTAAGAAGTGGTTTATCATATAAGAATAATTAATAAAACTTACTTTTTTTTAACCAACTAATTTTAATAAACCACCAAAGCTGCTATTAAATATTTAATTCATTAAACAAATCAATCAATTTATCATCTGAAGGTCTTGGTGCATTAGCTGTGACAATATTGCCTTCGGGGTCCAACAAAATGAAACGCGGAATGCCCATGATCAAATAATCTTGCACAAACTGTGATTCCCAAGCATTATCCGCTAATACTTGAATGCCACCCAGATTCTCATCCACAATCATTTTTTTCCATTTTCCATGATCAGATTGTTTGTCAATCGACACGCTTAAGAACTCAATGTTCTTGCCATGATACTCCTTTTCAACTCTCTTTAATGATGGAATTTCTTTTATACATGGCCCACACCAAGTTGCCCAAACATCTACATAAATATATTTCCCTTTTAAATCATCTAAAGAGGTTTTACTACCGTCATTGTTTTCATAATCAAAAAACTTTGGAGATGGCATTCCTTTGGCTACGGTTCTAAGTTTATGATAACTCTCTGTAATAATTTCATTATTTTTTTTATCAGTAGAAGCCTTTATATAGACATCATAATAATCTTCCAAATTAGCTGTGTATGAGATTCCACTTTTTGCTTCATCAAACAACAGCTTATTTTTTATCTCCTGATTTGGAGATTCGGAAACAACCTTTAAATACGCCACATCTTCTTCAAGATTCTCTGAGTCTGAAATATTTTTGGCAGTCTCTCTAAAATGGCTTGATACAAGGCGCCTGTATGATCCAGAGAAATTAAAATCTTCAGAATTATTGTAATCAAACCCTGTCATTTCTGGCAGAAAATCAGTAGAGACCTTAAATTCAGGCACTTTTATAACATAGCTATGGGACTTTTCATACCCCAATAGCTTTGCAATAAACTCATGTCCAATGTTTCGATTTTCTTTCTTTTTGAAATCATCGGAAATATTCATTTGGTCATCAATGAATTGTTCCATACTCGTTTTGATATCGTTAGCCTTCTTCTTAAACTCAACTTCATCCAGGCTGTAGAATTCCTCAAAACTTCCCATCATTTCTCTTTCTCTCTTAATTTTATCTTGCAAATACGTATTGACAGCAGCTCCTTCTCCAGAAAAGTTTAGAGAGTTTTTAAAATCTTTTGTGTCAAAAGTGATGTTTAAATGTGAAGCTGGTTCGAGATGGACCCTCATAAAAATTTTACCATATGTAACTAAATATGATCCTGTACTAATCTTTAGAGTATCTAAAAACTTACCTGCTTCAGATACCGCAATAGTATCTCTCTGACTGTTATCATGATTTGCCAATATGATTTTATCATCTATGATATTTGTAATCTCACCTGAAAACACAGTAAGGTCGTTAGGCACTTCATTTTTACAAGACAGAGTTATAGTCGCTATTGTTAAAACAATTAATAGTTTTTTCATTTAATTCTTGTTTTTTGATTCCTTAATTCGCCTTTTTTATGGCTTCTAAATTTTCCATAGCACGGTTCTTAACCTTACTACTAATAGTATCTGCCATTTTAACAGCGATTTCCCCCAACTCAATTGCTTTTTTCTTCTCACCAATGGCACTCAATATTTGTGCATAGGTTCCCACGGTGCCATAATTATCAGGATCCATTTTATAGGCCTTATCAATGATATGAGCAGCTTGTTTTAAAATGGCCATGTTTTTCTGCTCTTCACGAGCCGCAGAGCGTGCGATAAATGCTATCGTTTCTGGGTCATCCTGCAAGTAATTATTTACATAATCATTCGTAGTTTTAATAAACTCATCAGCATTGTCGGTGTTTGCATAGAAAGCAGAATGTATGATGGCAACATCACGAGGCGTATCAGACAGTTTTTTCAAGGAATCCAATTGTTCAAAAAACAGCTTTGCATCTGTATTTTTAGAGGTACGGTATATATTTCTGGTCAGTGCCCGTTTGTATACCTTATTAACCGCATTAATTCCAATCAAATCTATATAATGCTGTTTATTGGCATCTAAAAACTTGAAAAGCTTATGTGTATCATCATAAACAAACGCTTCAATAAGTCGCCAACCTGAAACCGACTTCAGCCAGCTATCATCAACGTTGGAAAGCAACTTGTCATAAACTTGATTCGTTTTCGAGTCCCTGATTTGGTTCAACGCCATCAAATAATCCAACATTTCTTCATTAGTCATAATACCCTCATCATATTTTTGAGAGAGTGAGCCCAAAGCTTTCGAAGGATCTATGGCCTTCTTACCTTCTGTTATAAATTCTTCAGCCTCCATTTTTGATGTAGCCTTATGTACCAATTCTCCTTTTGAATTGATAAAGAGATAGGTTGGATAGGATTGGACACCAAATCTTTTACCAAGTTCTGGGCCTTCTCCTTTTTCCATATCTATTTTCGCATTGATGAAGGATTTATTATAAAACTCATAGACTTCCTGTTTTACAAAGACATTTTTATCCATCCACTTACAAGGGGCACACCACGAAGTGTAACAATCAATGAAGATTAATTTATTTTCTTTAGCTGCCTTAGCTAAAAGACCGTCAAAATTTGTTTCTTGAAAATCAATTTCTTTATGATTCTCAATTTTTTCCGCCACTTCAGTCGGTTTATCCTTACATGTGTAGAACACCAAACTCAGCATTACTATGATCATAGTATTTTTCATTAGTAATCAGGGTTTTGAATAATTAAACCATCGGATAAGTCGACAGATTGCATAGGGATTGGTAAAATAAGTTTTGAATCGGATGAAATTGTTTTAAAACTATTAATATCAAGATCTCCCTCTTTATGAAACCTCACCAAATCAAACCAATCTTCACCACTTTCAGCACCCAATTCAAATATTTTTTCATTGCGGATGATTTCCAGAAGTTCGGCCTTATTGGTCGTTGTAATCAGTGGGTTTTCACTACGTTCCCTAATCTTATTGAGAGCATCGAGTGCAGCACCTGAATCGTCATCACCTCTTAAAACAGCTTCAGCAAAAATCAAATAGACTTCGTCCAAACGAAGGAAATACTCTGTATCGGCAGTTAATGGAACTCCGTTATAGGTAGAATTATTAAACTTTGCATTTCGTGCAGCTCCTGATGTGGTGTAAGCAATTGCTGCATCCTTTCTTGCATCACCTTCCATGAAATCAACATAATATTCTGAAGGCAAATAATAAGCTCGAAATATAAATGCCTTATTATTACGGTCATTTAGATTATCAAAAGGCGTTTGAAAGAGTACTTCTTTAGTATCAATGATTTTTTTTATAAAAATATCGGCAAAAGTATCTTCGAGTGTTCTGTTCTCTAATTCTATAACTTCTAAAGCTGCTTGTGCGGCTTGTGAATAATCTTTTTTATACAATAACACTTTACTCTTTAATCCTTTTGCGAATATTTTTGAGGTGTAAAATGTATCTGAAAAGTCAGGCGCATTTTGAATGGCATAATCCAAATCGGCCAAAATCAACTCATAGACTTCTGATACTGTAGCTCGTGGTTGCACTGTAGCATCTTTAATTGGCTGTTCTTTCAAGACGATACCATATTCGGAATTGATATCATAAAATTGCCCCCAAAGACGCAACAAATAAAAATGAGACAAGGCTCTCAACGCTCTTGCTTCTCCGATGATTTCCTTTTTTCTTGTTTCATCAGCCTCTAGTAATGCCGTTTTAGTGATTACATGATTAGCATTATTGATCAAGAAATACATTTTAGCATAAATTATTTCTGCATAAAAATTATCAGGAGACACATCGTTATTAAAAAACGCATTCTCAGAGCTTCCAGCAAACGATCCGGGTTTCATGGTAACACCCATCAACGATGTCAATCCAGGAGCATATCCTGTAAACTCCAGATTCTTTAGAATTCCATACGTACCATATAAAACGGTTTGAGCTTGATCTAAATTGGTAATCACCTTGTCTTCAGAAACCTGGTATACTGGTTCTACATCTGTAACATCTGTTAAGTTACAGGAGGTGTTAACTAAAAGCGCTAAGACGAGAATAGCGAATGTATATATTTTAAATAGTTTCATAATATTATAAGTTTAAGTTTAATCCTAATGTAAAAGTTCTAACGGATGGATAGCTTGCACTATCATACCCTTGGCTGAAATTACTGGCAGCGTTATAGTTTACCTCTGGGTCTAGGCCGCTGTATTTTGTAATTACAAACACATTGCTTGCCGACAATGAGATACTTGCGCGTTGTATAAACAACTTCTTTAATATGTCTGGATTAAATTTATAAGTGACATTTAAGTTTTTCAATTTAATAAAGGAGGCATCCTCAATGAAAAAATCAGAATCTCTTCTATTGTTGTTTGGATCGCCAGAAACTAATCGAGGGATATCCACATTCGGATTTTGTGATGTCCATGCCCCAAGAATTTCCTTAGAATAATTGTTGTTGTAATTACTAAAGATCAACAGATCCTTCTTATTGCTGTTATACAAATAATTACCAACACTATAATTAAATAAGGCCGAGACTTCAAAATTGCCAAATCTGAAGATGTTATTGAATCCACCAAAAAAGTCGGGTTCTGCGTTTCCAATGATATCTCTATCATCTCCACCAATATAACCGTCATTATTGACATCAACATACATAAAATCTCCAGGAGCTGTATTATTTGATTGATAAACACCATTTGGAGATGCCGCATTTAGAGCGTCTATTTCCTCTTGGTTCTGAAAAATCTTAGCTACTCTATACCCTTCGAAATAACTAATAGATTCTCCTTCAATCAAATTCCTGTAATAACCTCCATTCAATTTTAACACTTTACTCTTAATGGTGGTCAAATTAAACTCAGAAGTCCATTGAAATCTCTCAGTAGCAATGATATCCACACCAACCTGAAATTCAAAACCTTTATTCAAGAAATCCCCAATATTTGAATATTGGCTTGTTCCTCCTGTTTCAAGAATGACATCACGCAGTAAAATCTGATCGGAAGTGTTTTTATTAAAGTAGCCCACGCTACCATTGATTCTTCTATCCCAAATTGAGAAATCCAAAGCGATATCCAATTGATCGGTGGTTTCCCACTTAATGTCTGGATTAGGAATAGTATTGGATACAACCCCATTGTTATTATTGTAATAACTTCCAGCTTCAAAGAATGTTGCATACTGGAAATCTGAAAAATTGGCAGATCCCGTTTTCCCATAGGACGTTCTCAATTTTAAATCATCTATAAAATCGACATTAAAAAATTCCTCCTTAGAAATTCGCCATGCTATAGCCCCCGATGGGAAATAGCCCCACTGGTTTTTAGGTCCAAATTTTGTTGAATTATCCGCTCTTCCAGTGAATGTTAGGTAATATTTATTATCAAAATTATAATTAGCTCTTAAAAAATATGAAGCCAGTCCGCTAATGGTCCCACCACTAGTTAAGTTCAAACTAGACGCTGCTCCAGGAGTAACCATCACATCATCATCAGGGAAATCGGTGGCTCTAATACTAGTAAAATCACTTTTATTTTCTGTGAAAGAAACTCCACCTACAGCATTAAACTCATGTTTTTTTATAGACTTGCTAAAAGTCAGCGTATTATCCCAGATTCTTGAAGAGTAATCAGAATTTGATTGATTTAAAGTCCCTTTTCTGTTATTTCTTAACTCAAATGGATCATAACTTGGAGTATACCTGAAGCTTTCATTGTCACCTTTAGTATAGGAATAAGTTGATTTAAACTGAAGTCCTTTAGTAATCTCATATTCAGCAAACAAGGAAAGCATCAAGTTTTGACTATCCACGTAAGAAGGGTATCTTACTTTGGCATAAGGGTTTGCCAGAAAGTTCGAAGGATCATTGGCATACTCACCATTCTCCTTAAAAACTGGAATATCTGGTCTGTATTTTATAGTTTGGTAATAGAAAGTTGAATTACTTCCTTTGTTGTTGGAGTCACTATAATTAAAATTGACACCTACTCTTAACTTATCAGATAAACTCGTTTCCAGTTTTGCTCTTAAATTGTTTCGTTTGTAATTGGTGCCGTAAATAACACCTTTTTGGTCTGTAACGCCCGCAGAAAGGGAATAAAGTGAAGACCCATTAAGTGAGCCTCCGTTGGCATTTAAATAATAGTTAGTATTAATTGCTGTTTGATCTGTTTGCTTTTGCCAGTTGGTATTTACCTCTCTACCGAACGGATAAAGCTCATCGTCATTAGGAATTGTCGCTCCCGCATTTCCATATGCTTTTTCAACAACGCTATGATATTGGTTTGCATCAAGCATGGAATAATCATTCGTAAAGCTTGATATGGTCGTGGTAGAACTTAAGCTAATGCTTGGGACCGAAGAATAACTTCCCTTTTTAGTAGTTATGATAACTACTCCATTGGCACCTCTTGATCCATATATAGCGGTTGCGGATGCATCTTTTAAAATGTCTATACTCTCAACATCCATTGGATTGATCGATGAAAGTGGCGACAAAGTACTTGAGAAATTTTGAGCATAAAAATCGTTGCCTTGCCCTTGACCTATTTCCATTGGTAAACCGTCAATAACATATAAAGGTTCGTTGTTACCAAATACTGAAGTTATACCACGTATTCTTATAGAAGCATTAGCTCCTGGAGCACCTGAAGCAGTCACTACATGAACACCAGAAGCTCTTCCAACCAGTGCGTTATCAACACTTATTGGATTAGTTTTATTCATTTCAACAACATTAACTTTAGAAACTGAACCCGTAATATCACTCCGTTTTTGAGACCCATAACCTACTAAAACAACTTCTTCCAAAGACTCAGAATCTACCGTAAGAACTATATTTATTAATAAATCTTCCCCAACTGGAACTTCCATTGGCATCATGCCAACATAGCTAAACTTTAAAACCTCTCCTTTTGAGGCCTTTATTGAGTACCTCCCATCTATGTCAGTGGCGACACCATTGGCAGACCCCTTAACCAATACCGTAACCCCACCCAGTGGCATACCGTTTTCATCCTTGACCTGACCAGTTACAACTGACTGTTGTTGTTTCTTCTTGATAATAATCTCATTGGTACCAGTTAGGATAACATCATAATTGTTGTTCCCTAAACTAAGTTCCAGAAGTTTATTTGCTGTAATTACTCCTTTTTCCAAAGTAACCTTAGGCGCATTTTTAAACATATCCTCCTGATAAATAAATGTATATTGGGTTTGCGTCCTTATCAGGTCAAAAACTTGGTCAATGGACAACACTTTATTCTCGTCAATACTAATTTTAGCATTCTGCGATAAAATTGTCGTTGATGTCAAACTAAATACTGAAGTACAAAATAAAAGGATAAATGTTCTCATGATACATTTTACAATTGCTTTCCGAGGATAGAATAGCGTGTTGGTAAACTTAATTTCCATAAATTTGTGTTTTAGTTAGTTAAATTTTTAATTAATTAAATACTCAAAAGGGATTAAGTTCATTACTGTGAGAGGTCGTGACTTGTCCCTTTATTTTTTTACTCTATAGTTACTTTCTTATTTTCTATTTCGAATTGATTTATAAATCCAGTATTTTGAATGGTTGTAAGAATCTTTTCAAGATCCTGATGTTTACTCAAGACACCGTTGAATTTTATATTTTCTGCCTCTTTATCCTTGAATGCAACGTCAACATCATACCACCTTGATAACACTGTCATGATGTCTTTTAAGGCTAAATTCTTAAAACTGAACATTCCATTTCTCCATGAAGTTTCACCGTAAACATCAACTGATGAAACCACCAATGTGTTCTCCATTTCATTTAAAACAACTTGCTGTCCTGGTTTAAGCTTCAATCCCTCTTGATTCTCAGTAGCTACCATAACCATACCTTCTACTAATGTCGTATAAGTCAAGTCTTCATCCTGATAGGCTTTTACATTAAACTCAGTCCCGAGTACTTCAACATGCTGTCCCTTGGAAGTGACACTAAATGTTGCACCATTATGAAGTTTACTTGGTGATACATCAAAGTAAGCCTCGCCATAAACTAACTCAACATTGCGAGGCTGTCCTTTAATAAAGCTAACAGGGTATTTTAACTGTGTTTCTGAATTTAACCAAACTTGAGTGCCATCAGATAGTTTTACGAAAAACTGACCACCTCTAGGAATTGTCAAATAATTGTATGTTATTTTGCTTTCAACATTTTCTTGCTCATCACCTTGATATATCACACGTTCACCGTCGCTACGTATATTATCATCATCATAGTTCTTACCCTTCTCCAAAGCAATACTGGTACCATCTTCCAGTGTCAATATGGCCTTATCGGTACCTATCTTTATAGACTCCTCGGAAACAATTTTGGATTGTGTTTCAGTTTCAACTTTATCAAATTGGTTAAAAACTCCAATAGCCAAAAAGACAACCACAGATGCCGCAATAGCATAAGCCAAATAAGATTTGAACGGATAGGTTTTTCTGCGTGAAGTCTTGTCCTCTATTTGAGTGAGGATATCTTGCCAAATTTTGTCTTGACTCTCTTTAACATCCTGTAGATTGTTGTCAAATAGAACAGCATTCCCATCTTGATAGGAATCAAGAAAAGTTTCTAATAATTCTAATTCTTCAGGAGAACACTGATTATTTATATATTTATCAAAAAGCTCTTTCGCTTGTTTTAAATTCATTGAAATAAAAATTAAAATCGATTGATTTATTATATGTACCGAAAAGAACACATTGGTACACGTCAGATTTGAGATTTTTTTTATAAAAAGCATAAAACCAACCTCAAACACTTGACTACAAGAACCTTAAACCGAAATCAAAATTTAATTTTAGAAATGGTTCTCAAAGAATACTATGAAAAAGAAGAGTAGTTCTTCTCTGTGAAGATTCGCCCTAATCGTGATCAAGGCTTTGGAAATTTGATTTTTTACGGCCTGAATGGACACATTCAAGGTTTCAGCTATCTCCTTATTAGATTTGTGATCATACCGGCTTAATTCAAATATTTCCTTACAACGTGGCGGTAATTGATTGACAACATCTTGAATGGTAGACTCTAATTCGTCATATTCCATTTTTTTTGCAGCATTCATGGAGACGTCAACAATATTCAGACGAGTTAAATCCTCATTTGAAAACTTATAATCTCTGAAATAATTAAACACTTGAAATTTAACGGCCCGGAAGAGATAAGCCTCTACATTTTCAATAGAATTGGTCTTTCTTTTCGACCAGAAATCGATAAAAACATTCTGGACCAAGTCTTCACAAACATCTCTCTTTTTCAATATATTCAAGGCATACACAAGCATCTTGCCTGCGTATCTCTGATAAAGCTCTTCAAAAGCTTTTATATCATCAACAGCTATTCGTTTCAACAGCGCATGATTAGTATAGGACGTAAACATGTTTGAACAAAGGATAGGGCTTAAAAGTATAAAAAATAATCAACACCGAAGTAAATAACCCAAAAAAGACGAAGACTTTCACTAAAAAGACGAAGACTTTCACTAACTAGTTCAAAGACAAACTACCCGCAAGTTGCTTCAAGGTGATTTCAGACAATTTAGCCTGGTAAATAGCGTTGCTTAAACGCAAGGAGGCTTGTATATAATTGAGTTGTGCTGTTCTGAATTCTATAGTTGGGATCGTTCCTATTTTATATTTCGCTAAAGTGATATCAAGATTTTCTTTCGCAATATTTTCATTCTTGGTCTCGAGTTCAATCAAGCTCAGATTGGTTTGATAGGTTTGGAATGCGGTATGTAATTGTGATTTTATAGTCTGTGTCAGCTGGGCTATGGCAATTGTTGAATTTTCAATTTGAAGCTTAGCTATTTTTTCATTTCTATTTTGATTGGAGCCGTTAAAAATATCTATACTGGCAGAAAATCCGTAATTCCATCCATGCGCATTATTTTTTGTAGTGAAACCCAAACTTGATTCTGAATCGCTGAAATTATAACCCGTATTGGCTGAAATTTTAGGGTAACGATTCCCCTTAACCTGCTTTAGTTCCAATTCAGAAATCCGTTTACTGATCAATTGTGCCTGCAATTCCGGATTTTGAGTCGTTGCCAAATCCTCAAGTTCAGACAGCTGCAAATCACTCGCTATCAACACCTCATCCCTAACCTTAAATTTGGTTTCTGGGTCTCGACCCATAATTTCATTAAGTCTGATTTTTGTATTGGCATACACTTCAAGTTCTCTAATGTGAAGCGTCTTATCCGTATTGAGATCTACTTGTGCATTCAGCACTTCCAACTTGGAAGCCTTGCCAATATTGAACCGGTTCTCAGCAAGTTCTACCCGTTGCTGGGAAATTACCAGAGTACTGTCTAAAGCGGTCAATTGCTGCTGGTGCTGGACCAAATCGTAATAAGTGATCATCACATCGCTCACCCGATTCAATAAGGCACTTTGCAACTCTGCTTTTCCCAATTTTTCAAGTTCTTTCAATCGGTCATAACGTGCGAACATGCCAAAACCATCAAAAATCGTCCAATCCAGTCCAACGCCATAATTGAGACTGTTGTTTTTTGCGTTATCCAATTCGATTATGTCACCGTTGGAACGGGTTTGCGATATATTTTGAGTGCTGTTATTGGTGTTGGCCTGGGCAAAAACCCGCGGGAGCATGCCAGCAAATCCAGGACTGACACCAAGAGAATCTGTTTTCAAATTGTTTCTTGCCAAACGAATATCGTAATTATTTTCCAAGGCAATTTCCACCGCTTTTTCAAGTGTCAATAGATCTTGCGAATGCGTATTCAATGAAAACAATCCCAAACACATACTCAGATATAGCGGCCAGAGCTTATACGGTTCCATAAGTATCAATTTTATCAAATTCTGGATGATGTTTTCTTTTTCTTGACCACATCATATAAATAGACGGAATGACGAATAGGGTCAGAACAAGCGAAAACATGGTGCCGCCAATAATGACCACCCCCATTCCGATACGACTTGTTGAAGCCGCTCCGATGGACAATGCAATTGGCAATGCTCCCAACGCTATAGTTAAACTCGTCATCAAAATTGGACGCAATCGGGAGACTGAAGCCTTTCGAATAGCTTCGTCCTTCGGGATGCCCTCTTCACGAAGTTGGTTGGCAAATTCTACTATCAAAATCCCGTTTTTCGTCACCAACCCAATTAACATGATGGTACCAATCTGGCTAAAAATATTCCAAGTCTGCCCAAATAACCACAATGAAAATAAAGCGCCCGCAACTGCCATAGGCACGGTAAGGATAATAATAAATGGATCTATAAAACTTTCAAACTGAGCCGCCAAAATTAAAAATATGAGCAATAAAGCCAATCCAAACGCAAAAAGGGTATTGGAACTACTTTCCACAAAATCTCTCGACTCACCCCCCAAATCAGTGGTAAAAGTTTCGTCCAAAACCTTCGCCCGAATGCTCTCCATGGCATCAATACCATCACTTATGCTCATCCCTGGTGCCAAACTTGCAGAAACCGTGGCCGACATATAACGGTTGTTGTGATATAGTTGTGGCGGACTACTATGTTCTTCAGTGGTCACTAAATTATCCATCTGTATCAATTCGCCCTTATCATTTTTGACGTACATTGACGTAAGATCCATCGGTTTACTACGATCTTTCTTATCAAACTGTCCGATCACCTGATACTGCTTTCCATTCATCATAAAATAACCGAAACGCTGGCCACTTAACGATAATTGTAAGGTTTGTGCAACATCCAAAACCGAAACGCCCAAGCTCTTTGCCTTTTCACGATCAATAGTGACATAGATTTCAGGTTTGTTGAATTTCAAATTCACATCCGTATTGGAAAAGACCGGATGATCCTCGGCTTCTTCCATAAACTCAGGAATTACTTCGCGTAACTTTTCAAAATTCTGAGCCTGAATTATATATTGAATTGGCATCCCTCCCCTTCTATTTACAGCGATGGTTGGGGTTTCTGAGACACTCACACGGGCATTTTCATAATTTCTGGTCCATCGGGAAAGATCTTCGGCAATTTCTTTCTGAGAGCGATCGCGATCACCTGGATCCACCAATGAAATGGTCGCACGACCGCTATTCACTGAAGACGATCCCCAGCCTGGAGAAGTGATAATTAAACTCACTTTTTTTTCTGGAATGGAATCATTGATTAAATCGGTGATCTCGGTCATAAACCGATCCATATACTCATATGAAGCACCTTCTGGAGCCGTTACGTTAAGTCCGATATAACTTCTATCATCGTAAGGTGCTGTTTCTTTTTGAAGCAAACTATAGAACACCCCAATCATCACAATACAGATGGCCAATACAGGGAAGCTCCACCATTTATTCTTCAGGAACTTGCCTAATGAACTGGCATAGGCATTATTCATCTTCACGAAAAAAGGTTCTGTATAAAGATAAAACCGTGTTTGGTTCTGCTTTCCAGGTTTCATCAAATAGGCATTCAGCATAGGCGTCAATGACAAAGAGACGAAGGCCGAAATCAAAACGGCCGCACCAATAACCACACCAAATTCTCGAAACAATCGGCCAACAAAGCCCTCCAAGAAAATTACAGGAAGAAAAACTGCTGCCAGCGTCACCGAGATGGAAATCACCGCAAAGAAAATCTCATTGGAACCCTTGATTGCAGCCTCAATGGGCGACATGCCTTCTTCTACTTTTTTATAGATATTTTCAGTGACCACAATCCCGTCATCTACCACCAATCCCGTGGCGAGGACAATAGCAAGCAGGGTCAATACATTGATAGAAAACCCAAACATCCACATTATAAAGAAGGTCGCAATCAAGGATACAGGAATATCGATTAGTGGTCGCATGGCAATGGACCAGTTTCTAAAGAAGAAAAAGATGACCAAGATGACTAAAACAATGGAAATCCCCAAGGTTTCCACAACCTCGGTAATGGCGCGTTTGACGAATAAGGTATCATCAATCACGACGTTCAATTTGAAATCGGCAGGCAAATCTTTTTTAAGCTTGTCAAATTCCTCATAGAACGCGTCGGCGATAGCTACATAGTTGGTTCCCGGTTGTGGTACAATTGCCAAAGCCACCATAGGTTGCCCAGAGTCGCTCAGCTTGGTTTCCATGTTTTCAGCTTCTAGGGTAGCCTTTCCAATATCACTAAAACGTACTACTTTCCCATTTTCAGCGGAAATGATGATATCATTAAATTCTTCTTCGGTAGAGAGATTACCAATAGTTTTTATGGTCAATTCGGTATTGGCGCCCGTTAATTTACCAGAAGGCAACTCGACGTTTTGCGACAACAATGCGCTTCTCACTTCTGCAACGGTTACACCGTACGACGCCAATTTTAATGGATCAATCCATAAACGCATGGCATATTTTCGCTGTCCCCAAATTTGAACACTACTTACTCCCGGAATGGTTTGCAAACGCTGAGCTAAAACATTATCCGCATAGTCTGTAAGTTCCAGAATGTTCCTGTTATCGCTCTGAACCGTCATGGAAATAATGGCACGCGAATCGGCGTCAGCCTTTGACACTACCGGTGCAGCATCAATATCCTGAGGCAAGCTCCGAATGGCTTGTGACACTTTATCACGCACGTCATTGGCGGCTTCTTCAAGATCTTTATCAAGGTTGAATTCAATACTGATTCGACTGGAGCCCTGGTTGCTTGAGGACGTTATATTCCTGATTCCATCAATACCATTGATCGCTTTTTCAAGTGGTTCCGTGATTTGGGATTCAATAATATCGGCATTCGCACCTGAATAACTAGTCCTCACAGATATTTGTGCCGGATCAATAGAAGGAAACTCCCGTACCCCAAGATAGGTAAAACCAATAATCCCGAACAACATAATGGTCAAGTTCATGACAATGGCCAGTACGGGACGTTTAATGCTTAAAGTAGATAAACTCATCAGTTAGGATTGATTCTTTAAATTCACTTTTACCGGGGTACCATTTCTGAGTGACATGACTCCAGATGTTAATATGGTATCACCTACTTTAATTCCAGACAGCACACGTACTTCACTGTCCGTTCTGGCTCCAGTTTCAACTTCCACCTCTTTGGCTTTTCCATTTTCCATGACGAATATTTTCTTGCCGTTTTGGATAGGGATCAAGGCTTCTGTTGGTACCAATAATGCGTTATTGACAGTTTCAAGTGGTAAGGTCACATAGGCAAAAGTGCCTGGGTACAATTTATCTTCCTTGTTTTCGGCAATAGCTCTCATTCTCAAAGTTCTTGTGGCAATATCCACCTGTGGCTCTATCGCATAGATTTTCGCCGTGTGTTCTTCTTTGGAATTGGAGGTTGTAAATGTCAATATCGTGCCCACTTTCATACGGGAAACATATTTTTCCGGAACGGCAAATGTTAATTTTAGCTGACTTGTATTGACCAGTTTGGCAATTGGTGTTGACGGCGTAACATAAGTACCTTTAGAAATAGCGCGCAAACCGATGGTTCCCGAAAAAGGAGCACGAACGGTTGTTTTTGATAATTGGGCCGCAATCAGATCGGCTTGGGCCCGTGCAGATTCAAAATCGGCGTTGGACACATCAAATTCCTCCTGACTTATCGCCTGTTTATCCAATAACAGCTTAGCTCTTCTCTGATTTTCAGAAGCCAACTGTTGCGCCGTTTTTACTTGCGACAGTTGGGCGCGAAGTTCAATGTCATTGACTTTAAACAGAACTTGTCCTTTTGAAACCTTTTTACCTTCTTCAAAATTGATACTTTCTACAATTCCGGAGATTTCACTTCGTATCTCAATTTCCTCATTGGCCTCCAAGGTGCCGGAAAGGGTAAGGTTTTCTGCAAATTTCTCGGCTTGGAGGACTTTCCCTTCAACACTCATCACAGTGGCTGTTCGTTGAGCACCTTTCGGACTGCTGGCTTTGGAATTCACACTAATTCTATTAGCGATGAGCGCAATTATTCCGCAGATAATAATGGCGATAATAATGTATCTTTTTTTCATTAAAAGATGGTTATATAAATTCAGGATAGTTCATGGTTACACAAATCTAATTTTTTAAATTTAGAAGTACCAAAACTTAAGTTTATTTAACAGATTTTAAGAGAATTTGCATAAAAATCTACTATAATGTTTAAAGACGAGGTATTGAATTAGAAACTGTGTGTTTAATAGAAGTAGGCGTCGGGCTATTAAAAGCCACATGAGGGAAACAATTTAACTGGGAATAGTCCCATATGTAGTATTTTAAATAGTATAAACTTTTTTATTAGGATTTCCACAAGTGGTTTAATTAACTTTGACACCATATTAAAACCAACCAAAAACCACAATGAATTTTAGAATTCTACCCTTAGTATTTCTCATTCCTTCCTGTTTAATAGCCCAAGAAAACCAAAACACACCCCAGGATCTCGACGAAATCATCATCTCGGCGCAACGCATTGAAATACCTTTTTCAAAAGAATCACGCTCTATAATGATTATCACCGCAGAGGACATCAAGTTGAGTCCAGCCACTTCTTTGGCGAAACTTTTACAGGAAGTAGCAGGCTTGGATATAAGACAACGCGGCACGAATGGTATGCAGGCCGACTTATATATTAGAGGAGGTGGATTCGATCAAACACTTCTCCTGATTGACGGCATCAAAATGGACGATGCGCAAACGGGACATCATATTTTAAATGCAGCTTTACCTTTAGAAATCATTGAACGTGTAGAAATTATTAAAGGGCCAGCTGCACGAGTTTATGGACAAAATGCATTTACGGGTGCGGTGAATATCATTACCAAGAAAAAAAGTCCTGATCAACTGTCCATCGCATTGAGTGGTGGTTCGTATGACCAGTTGGGTGCTGCAGTTACCGCCAGCAACAATTTTGAAAACTCAAATCACTTAATGCATTATTCGAAAAACGTCTCTGAAGGCTATCGTTATAACACCGATTATGACACGGAAAACTATTTTCTTAAGAGCGCCTTCAATACTCAAAACACCCCAATTGAAGTTTTGGCCACCTTAACTGAAAGAAAATTTGGAGCGAACGGATTTTACGCCACGCCATCGGCAACTGATCAATACGAAGAAACCCAAACGAGTCTTGTAGGGGTCACCACACGATATAAAAAGAATAACTTGACCATCACGCCACAAGTTTATTGGAGGCGCAATCAAGACCTCTACTTGTACAATAGACAGAATCCAACCGGCTATAGAAATCTGCATATTTCCAATAAAATTGGCGCTCAAATAAATGGATCTTATCATTCAAATATTGGAATTACAGGCTTCGGCGTCAATTTTGAAAAAGTCTTCATATCGAGTAATAACTTAGGCAACCACTCGCGAACCATAACGACCTTGTTTTTGGAACAACGGTTTAAACTTTTGAATGATCGTGTCGATTTAACCCCAGGAGTTGCCATGTCTTATTACTCAGATTTTAAGTTTCACGCCTTTCCTGGAATTGATGCTGGCGTGGATATTACCAAAAACCTTCGTGCTTATGCAAACGTAGGCTATACGTATAGAATCCCCACCTATACTGATTTGTTCTACAGCGACCCCACCACTTTGGGCAACGATCAGTTAAAACCCGAAGAAGCCATTGCTGAGGAATTCGGAATTAAGTTTAAGAAGTCGACGTTTAATTTGACATTAAGTTTATTCAATAGGGATTCAAAAAATTTAATAGACTTCATCAAAACCACCGAGGATGAACCTTTTCAGGCCACCAATATCAGAAGTCTTAATACCAAAGGCTTTGAGACCTCCGTCGATTATGGGTTTTCGATGTTGACCTTTGATCAGAAAATCAATTTTGGATATACCTTTATTGAGGATAAAATAAAGGAATTAGACCTTCCGTACTCCAGATATGCCATCAATTCGTTGAAACATCAATTTATCGCGAATTTCAGATCTCAATTGATCAAGAATTTCTCACAAACGATTCTCTATAAATACGCCGTTCGTAACGCAGGAGATGACTATGGTGTGATGGACATCTCATTAAACTATCAAAATCATAATTTTGACATTTCAATGTCGGCTAATAATATTTTCAATGCTGAATACACTGAAACGAATTTAGTGCCGATGCCTAAAGGGAATCTTCTCTTTGGGGTGACCTATAAATTCGATTAGTATATTCCATCGGTGTAGAACCTTACCGACAAATATTGAAACTCAATGAAGTTAAAATATCATAATCGCTCCCGAAACACACAAGAGCAGCATCAATGATCTTTTAAATAATTTTTCATCAATCTTCGAAAACGTCCGTTTCCCTAAAAACTGAGCAAGTAGAAATATGGGAAAGACAAATAATGCCATTTTTAAGTGATTGACATTTAATATCCTACTTACTGCTAAAGCTGGGACACGAGTGATGGTAACCAGTCCTAAAACTCCTATCATTGTGGCTCGAAACACTTTTATACTATGAGCGGTGTTTTCAACGCAAATCACATACAAAGGTCCACCAGTTGAGAATACACCTGAAAAAAAACCACCCATAACTCCAAATCCAATAACTCCATTCTTATTAAGTTTTATTTTCGTTTTTCCAAAAGAGACATAGGCTACATACAGTAAGATAAAGACTCCCAACCCTCTTTTTAAAATGATGGGTTTTGCATAGCTAAGCACTACAATCCCTAAAATGACGCCTATCACCGAGGTCAATGCCAACTGGAGAATGATTTTCCTATCAATATTCCGCCATTCCTTCATGATTAGAAAAACACTCGAAAACAGATAAAAAATGGAAATAAAAGCGATTGCATCAGGGAGTTGCATTTTAAAAAGCAAAATAGGAAGCGCCATCAAAGACCCAGCAAACCCGACAACAGTCTGCACATAAAAACCCACGAATATTCCAATTGCGAGAATAAAAAAAACTTCTAAGGACATCATAAAATCATCTTATTAAACAGTATAAAATTACGAGATACGCAATCAATATGTAAATAGATTAAGTGGCAATCTCCACATAATTCCAAATAAAACGTGTATTTTTATCTTAAAACAATCGAATCGATGGTCAGTGATATAGATAGAGAAATAATCGGTTTATTAAAAATAAATGCTCGAGCCTCTTTTGCAGAAATAGGAAGAAAAATAGCGCTTTCTCCCTCCGCGGTTCGAGAACGCGTTCAGAAATTAGAAGATCTGGGAGTTATAAAATCTTATGGTGTTAAATTAAATCAAGCTCTTTTAGGAAATGGGCTGGAAGTATTTATTCTACTGAAAATCTTTGACGGAAAGTTGAAATATATTTTATCGGAAATCAATACCTTCCCCGAAGTCCAGGAAGTATACAGAATAACTGGGCCTTATAATATCCACGTTCGGGTTGTGCTCCGCGATCAACTACACCTACAACAATTTATAGATAAACTCATTCAATATGGCAGCCCCACTACTCTTCTCATTCTATCAGAAATTGAAAATAGAAAGGGTAGCTGATTAGAGCTACCCCGACATATTTATCTATTTTAAGATGATTATTAATTAGGCTGTATAGTAAACGAGTACTCATACCCCTTATTGGCAGGAATTGTGTATTCCGGATGGACCAATCGTCCCCACGACGTATCGCCGCCAACTCCCATTTGCATATAGTCAATGTTCCATTGCACCGTATTGCCAATTTTAATATCGGCGCCGTGCTTTTTGGTGACAGGCACCAAACCAGAAGCCGATTCGCTGGCATCATCACTATTAAAATCGATTTCAGTCATATCAAATGGCCAAACACTTGTGTTAAGTAAGATAGTACTTGACGCGGTTAATTTCACATTAGGCGATGTAACTTCAACCCAACGGACATCCGTTTTATTTCCTGTTTCCTGCGGACGGAGATATCTTTCAAACTGATCTACGATTTTCCCAGCATAAACCCCTGTTTTTAAGCCTGTTTTCCTGTCCCAATAACTTTCCGTCTCTCCTTTTCCATACCAAGACACATCAGTAAAATCATTGGATAAGGTCATGTACATCCCTAAACGAGGGATGTTAGGCAGATCCTTTTGATTGGGCGTAAAGCTAAAATGGGCATTTAGACTTCCATCGGTTTTCAAGGTGTATTTAACTTCTACTTTCGCCTCATTATTTGGCAATAGATAATTGACTTTATAGGTTACGCCATCATTGGATTTAGTAGGCTTTAAAGATAAGTTAGAGCTGTATTTATAAGTGGCGTCCTGCCAGATTTTAGCCCATTCTTGCATATTGTTTCCTAAATCATTATCTGTTGGTGCACGCCAGAAACTTGGGCGGATCGCTTTATTGGTGATGAGCTTTCCGTCGTAAGTCCACGATTGGATTTCTCCTGTTTCTGCATTGACCTTCAAATCAACAAGGTCATTTTTAATTGTGAATGTATCGTTGTTTTGAACGATTTCAAGAGATTTCCCTTCAGACGAAATTGGCATATTAAATTGGCCTTTTTGAAGTACAAACTCATCCCAGCCCACTTCATAGCCTTTCGGAATTAAATCTTTGGCATCTTTTTGAATTAAACTGACTTGGAGTATAAACTCGTTTCCTAAAGATAAGGAAGTTGGAAATTTCTCAAGTTTTATTTTCCCAGTCTCTTGAGGCTTCACATCAATATTAATATTCTCATCTTGAAAAACTTCTTTGCCGTTTTCCAATATTTTCCAAGCAATGGTTTTATCAGAGAAATCCACAAAGAAATTCTTGTTTTCAACTTCTATCACGCCATTCCCCAAATAATTGAATTGGACGGGTTCGTAAACCTTTTTGACTTCGGTCAAATGTGGGTGTGGCACACGATGTGGATCGACCAAACCATTATTTAAAAAGTTCCCGTCGGTTGGCAAGTCGGGATGGTAATCATGTCCATAGGCAAAATACGGATTCCCATTTTCATCTTTATATTCTAAAGCCTGGTCTACCCAATCCCAAATATAACCGCCTTGAAGATTAGGGTAGGTTTCAATTATATCCCAATAATCCTGCAAGTTGCCCACCGAATTTCCCATGGCATGCGCATATTCGATCATGATGGATGGTTTATCCGAATTGGATTTTCCGTGTTCGATCAGAAATTCTGGCTTTGGATACATTGGGCAATACAAGTCAGTATAATCTTCTTTTCTCGCAGGTTCATATTGCACAATCCGATTATCATCATGTGATTTCAACCACTTATAAGTAGTTCTAAAAATCTCCCCCGTTCCCGCTTCGTTCCCTAAAGACCATGAGTAAATTGAAACATGATTCCGATCGCGATAGTACATGCGTTGCGTACGCGCTTCATGTGCTGGCAACCAGCTCATTTCATTTCCTATTTGCGTGTTTTTGTCTATGGCTAACGGGTGACTCTCGATATTAGCTTCATCTACCACGTACAAACCATATCTATCGCACAATTCCAACCAATACGGATCGTTGGGATAATGTGACGTCCGCACCGCATTAATATTATTTAGTTTCATTAGCTGAATGTCCTTTTCCATTGATTCCCGTGATACGATATGCCCAGTAAGAGGATCCGTTTCGTGTCTGTTAACGCCACGAATGTAAATAGCCTTTCCGTTTATCAACACTTGAGAGTTTTTGATCTCTACACTTTTAAACCCAACATTTCTGGTGATGAATTGATCGTTTTTTGCGTTCGTATCATCTTTTAAAACTATTTTCAAAGTATATAGATTTGGCTGTTCGGCCGACCACTGTTTTACGTTTTCAAAAATGCTTTCTGAAGAAAATTGAATACTATCATTCGCTGGAATCTCTAAAACTTTAGAATCAGTAAATTTTGATGTTTCCCCATCAAAAACTTCTACGGACACTTTTCTTTTGACAGGCTCATTAGAATGATTGGCTATTGAAACGGTGTTTTTAAAAATGCCGTTGGTGTAGTTTTCATCTAAATTGGTATAGGCGTAATAATCTGAAATGGAAACTTTTGGTTGCGTATATAAATAAACGTCGCGCTCAATACCACTCATGCGCAAAAAGTCCTGACTTTCCAAATAACTGGCATCGCTCCAACGGAACATCTGCAAAGCCAATAAATTCTTACCTTCTTTTAAATACTTGGTAATATTAAATTCCGCTGGCAACTTACTGCCTTGGGAATAGCCTACATAGTCGCCGTTGATATAAAGATACATTGCCGATTTGGCACCTGCGAAATGTAAGATGACGTCTTCAGATAAAAACTCTTTATCTAAAGTAATTTCTTTTCTATAGGTACCAACGGGATTATAATCGGTGGGTGCATCTGGCCAGGTCGTGGTAAACGGATAACGCTCGTCCAAATAAATTGGATGATCGTAGCCCTCCACTTCCCAATTTGCAGGAACTGGAATTGTTGTCCAATCAGAGTCGTCAAAATTCACATTTTGAAATGTTGTAGGTCTGGTTTTTGGATCCTTAACCCAATTGAATTTCCACGGTCCGTTTAAACTTAAGAAGCGTTTTGAATTTTCCTTTTCTTTAAGGTCAGCCGATTCAAATGCGAAATAGGTCGCTCTTGGCGGCAATTTATGGTCTTCAAATACCTCGTGGTTAAAATGGGACGTTTGTTCTGGCACTTCCAATAGAGGTGCGTTTTTGCAACCCAAAACTATAAATAAAACGATGGCACTAAATAATTTTAATTTCATGTGTAATTTTTTAATGCCCGCCACGATGGCAAGCTTGGTTTTTAATAATTTCCGAACGTCGGAATGGTCCGCAAACACTCATTCCGCTGTGCGATTATGCTGTTAGTATGCACGTTCCGTTTCGAATAATTCTAAAATTGCATGATATCTTCCGCTAATATTTTTCTCAAATAAAAGAGCAATTCTTCGGCGTTATCTTTAGTAAAAATAATTGGGGGTTTAATCTTCAATACGTTATGATCTGGACCATCAGTACTCATTAAAATACCGTGATCTTTCATTCTATCTGCTAAATAATCGGTTTGGGCTGCCAATGGATTCATATCCGCATCCACCAATTCAATTCCAAGAAATAAACCTTGTCCACGCACATCACCAATAATTGGAAACTCGTGAGCCAATTTACGGAGTTCATCTTTTAAAAATGTTCCGACTTTTAAGGCGTTTTCCTGTAATTTCTCCCGCTTTACAGTGCGTATCACCTCAGCACCAATAGCACAGGACACTGGATTCCCACCAAAAGTATTGAAGTATTCCATGCCATTCGCAAACTTATCTGCAACCTCACGTGTACAAGCCACTGCAGCAAGGGGATGTCCATTACCTAAAGGCTTGCCAATAGTGACAATATCTGGAACCACATCATGTAATTGAAAGCCCCAAAATGTTTTCCCCGTCCTGCCGCAACCCGTTTGGACTTCGTCAGAAATACAAAGGCCGCCAGCTGCTCTCACTTTTTCATAGGCTTTGGCTAAAAACCCTTCTGGCAACTCAACTTGTCCGCCGCAGCTGATAATAGGTTCTATAATGAATGCACCTACGCCACGGCTTTTTTTATGGACAACATCGATTTGTTTTTGGACTTCTTCTGCATATTTCTCTGCGCTGTCCTCGCCTCTATATTTTCCTCTAAACGCATCTGGCAAAGGGAAAATATGGGTATGTTCTGGAGCACCACTTCCTCCTTTTCCATCAAATTTATAAGAACTAATGTCGATGCACATATTACTATTGCCATGATAGCCCACTTCACTGGCTATTATATCCCGTTCGCCAGTGGCCGCTTTGACCATTCTAATGGCCAGTTCATTGGCTTCACTGCCCGAATTGACAAAATGTAAAACACTTAATTCTGGTGGCAAGGTTTCAATAAGTTCTTCGGCCAGGGCATTGATATTGTCGTGCAAATAGCGCGAATTGGTATTGATCAGAGCCATTTGTTCTTGACCTGCCTTTACCACGTCATAATTTTCATGACCAACATGCGCCACGTTATTGACGGTGTCCAAATATTTACGTCCGTACTGGTCCATTAAATATTGACCCGCACCGCGAACCATTTTGATGGGCTCTTTATATTGAAGACTTAAGCTTTTGCCTAAATGTTGCTTTCTATAGTTGATTAATTCGGCATTGGAAGTGCCATCAATTTTTTGAAGCGCTTCGGTTTTAAATAACACATTCGGATTTGGACAGATATTCTTCCACACGTTTATTTGATTATAATACGCAACGCCGGGGAAATCATTCTTATAATCTAAAAGTGACAACATGAGCTGAAAATGAAGATGAGGCACCCAATTGCCGTTTTCTTGTGAAGCTCCTAATGCTCCGATTTTTTCATCTTTCTTTATAGTGTCCCCAACTTTATTTTTAGTAGCGCTTTCAACCGATAAATGCCCATATAGGGTGTAGAATTCAAAGTCGTCGGCTTGGTGTTTTAGAATAACCAATCCACCATATTCCTTATCACCAGCGTCATTGACAGCAATAACCACTTCGCCATCAAATAGCGCATGAACTGGAGTGCCGCTTGGCAACCAAAAATCAACCCCTAAGTGGATGGTTCTACTTTCCTTTCCGGAATTTCCTATTTTATCATAAGCATCCGACGTATATAAAGCACGAGGTTCTAAATAGCCACCGGCGATAATTTTGTTAGAATTTTTCTTTTGAAGCCGGTCAATTTTAAACTGAAAGAGGTCCAGATCGTTAAATTCCTCTTGGTGACCGATCCATTTGCTCGACACACTCAAATCGACGTGATGTACGTCGTTCTTGTCAATGGTTGGAAACAGGTGGTTTAGTTCAAAACTTTGTTTTTCAGCCCAATCCTTAAACGCCTTTGTCTTAGGATGTGCTTCGTAACCACAGGTATTTCTAAAACTGAAATGCGCAAAATCCGGACTTATATTGCGCCATTTCTCAAGCACTTTCCAAGCTGGTTTTTCACTGATCAACAAGTAGGTGTTATCAGGTTCTGCAATTTTATTGATGGCCGATTTAGTCACTGAAATCACCAATCGCATGGCAATAGCATTGTATAAATGCGCTAATTCGTCCTCTTGCAATTCAAACGTCGAATGATAGCCTTGAACAATCGGCAAAGCCGCTTCCAACGGGTCGTTATGATCCATTATAGCATACGCGCAAGCAACGGCAACATCATTTATAATCTGGGTATGAACAGCGTCGCCATAATCTATGACCGCTTCAACTTTAGGTTCAAGTAAATCGGAGGAGACAATGATATTATTATCGTTGGCATCATTGTGAACGACTGCTTTTCTTAATTTCGAATAGGTATCTTGAGAGACTTCAAACAGATTTTGAAAATATTCAACGATGGCTTTTTCTTCATCTCTAAACAGGTCAACATGGTCTTTTGTCCAAAGCGATTGTGCCACATCCCAATCAAATCCGCGATGTGCTTCTGCATGGTCAAACCCTTGCAGCGATAGGGTCAACAATCCGCATTGTTTACCTAAACTAAAGCGCAAATCATCCAATTGCGGATTGATGCCACTCCAAACGCGGCCAGAAACCCAACTTAATAACCGCACATGGCGTTCCTTTCCAAAATCATCGGTGATTTTAGAAATAGCATTTCCATTCGTATCACTTATAACTTTGGGCGCCATTAGATTTCGCCCATGATCTGCAACAAACTGCAATAGTTGTTGTTGAAAATCAAGATAGTTCTCATTTTCGTTCGGCCGGGATATTTTTAGAATGTAACCAGGCCCATTATCAACCTTAATTCTAAAGTTAAAATCCAATTCGCCAGGAAGTGCTGTTGCCTTTCCTTTAATCTGGAATAGCTTGAAGAGAATGTCTTCAGCCTGCTGATTTGATATTTTTAAGTTGTCGTAGTTCATTTAGTCGTTTTGTAATAGCATGATAAGATGTGCTGCACTCCAACTGAAATTTTGGGCGTTTAAACCTTCTCCAGTGATGGGATGGTAATTCTCACGAATGGCTTTTCCTTTTCCTAAAACGCCATTGGCACCTTCAATAATTCGGATGGTCGCTTGATCTGCCTCTGTATTAAATCCGTAATTGCGTAATCCCTGAACACCAAAATAAGCCTGATCCAGCCAGTTCGGGCCTCTCCAATAACCTTTTAGTGGATTGAATTTCTCATGATCCGCACTCATGGTTTGAAAAGGGACTTTCGTATAGAACTTTTCAGGGTCCATCATTTTAAATTTTACAGCATTAGCTTGCTCTTGTGTTGTGGCATTTGCCCAAAGTGCGGTCCAGCCTTCACTTCCTTCACCTTTAATAAAAGTTTTACCGTCAAGAGTTGTATCATAAAACCAACCGTCCTCTGGGTCATAGAATTGTTCTTGGATTTTATCTTTCAATAGTGCTGCTTCGTCTTTATAGGTTTTTGCATCCTCTAATTTATTGATTATCTCTGCCAATTCACTTAAATAAAGTTTTTCAGCATACAAATAAGCGTTTAAATCGACACTTTCCTGATCTAAAGAATACGCACCTTCTCCGTTTTTAAGAATTTTGGAATCGTCAAAACGAATGGCATTATCCATTCCACTTTCCCATTTTGCGGCTACTACGGTTCCATCGGTAGAACCATATTCACATAATCCATCTTGATCGTGGTCGCGTTTAGCGTACCACCACTCGTGGTAATTTTTGATTTTCGGATACAACTCTTTTACAAATTCGGCATCCTTATCCTTTTCATAAATTTTAGCAACCGCCCATGCCGATAGTGGTGGTTTGGTGTCGCGGTAGTTATGCGCTTCAATTGTGGTATCTCGAAAGATACAATCGACTATAAATCCATCATCACTTTGAAAATCGAACATGGCCCGCATTTGATTTTTTGCCAAGTCGATGTCATAATAGGCTAATCCCACAGCATGTTTCCACGAATCCCAGGCCCAAAACCCGTGGAAGCCTATATAATGATAACTTGGAAATAAGCCTTCGTTGGTCAATTCCCCAGCAGGGATTCGCCAGTTATTTTGTAAGGTCAACTGTGACTTGGCCAGAACCCCAGCATATTTATCATCTTTAAATTCTGGTTTCCTATTTTCAATAATGGCTTTTAACTGATTGTTCTTTTCGCTTTTTCGAACTTCAAAAACCGAATCAAAATTCACGTTAGCTATGCTTTGTTTCTCTTCTTCCCAGGAATATTCAGGAAAAATAAAAGTTTGTGCCACCACAATTTCTTTGGTTTCGTTGGGTTTTAGAGTCAGAACCTCTTTTGCTTTATAGTTTAAGCTATCAACCAACTCAACCTGCGTATTTTTAGGGAAAGTGAGGTAGCCTATAGCATCGGTTTCTGTGGAATTAATAGTGATGGTGTGATCATTTTGCGATAATGAAATCCCTTCAATCAAAATTGGCGCATTTCCCCAAAGCACTTCCACATCGATCGTTTCATTACCAGTATTCTTGATTTTGGTCTGCAATAAAGCGGTGTGGCCGTTTTTAAAAAGCAAGGTTTCGCTAACGGCTATTTTATCGCATGCATAATTCATTTCCAAGTGACTTGAATAACTACGTGAAGATTCGGTCTTTAAGGATTCAGGATTGTTATCCACCCTAATCTTAGTATTTGCAAAAGAATTGCTTAACCAAACCCCGTTTTGCTGTGTCATTAAAAAAGGTCCTGTAAAGCCAATCACATCAGTTGTATCTTCAGGCATCCCATAGGCAAACCAAGCGCCCTGATCAGAAAACATAAGACCTGATCTGTCTTTAGCATCTTTCGGCGTGATATGATAATCCAAAATGTTTTCACTGAAATCCAGAAAATTATTTGCTTTCTCAGTTTTCTGTGATTCTTTTGAAGTATTGCAACTCAAATTAAATAACAATCCGAGTGTAATTACATATTTGGCCATTGTTTTCAGATACATCTTTTTAACCATTTCAAAGTTTTAAATCCATTTATATTATGACATAGCAAATTTCGTTTTTTTATTGACAATAACACAAAACTCACCTTTACTTGACCTTACAAATGCCTCTTTCATTAAAAATATTAAATTAATATTGTCGATATTTGATAACACGCAAATCATTCTAAAAAGTATAAGTACAGCTCTGTTACTAAGAAATTCCAATTCATGAAAAAGTTGACGCATTTTATTCTTTTCACCTTTATATGCATTTGTTTTACAACACAGGCACAAACGAATATATGGGATGAAAACCCAGCTGATTCGCAAGTTGAATTGGACAGTTTGTTGACCATTTTACCTACAGTGAATCGGGTAAAAAAAACACCCTTGTTAAATAGGATTGCAGAGATCTATTGGTCAATCAACCCTGACAAAACCATAGAATATGCTTCAGAAGCCTTACAACTATCAAAGGAATTCAATCAAAAAGAGCAAGAAGGCTTGGCCCTTATCAATCTTTGCCAAGGCTATTTATTTAATGATATTTATGATAAGGCCTTACAATATGGTTTACAATCTCTAGAAATCCGGAAAGAGATTGGAAATGACTACGATTTGGCTTTTACCTTACGCACGCTTGGATGGCTCTATTATGACATTGGATATTTTGACAAAGCCTTGGAATATCATACGGAAGTACTCAAAATACACGAAAAAATAGGTTCAAAACAACGGATTGCCTACAGTTACAATAGTATAGGACTGATTTATGAGGGGAAAGGCGATTGCAATTTAGCATTATCCTTTTTTAAGCGATCCTTAAAACTCATCGAAGAGCTTGACAATAAGGACAGAATTGCCGAAGCCATGACCAATATGGGCATCTGTTATCGTAAAATCGATGACCTTGGTTTAGCCATAAGATACTTAGAATCGGCGCTGGAGATTACCAATGAAATCAAATTCGATCACAAAAAAGTCTATATCCTGCATGAGCTGTCCATTGTCTATTTGAAACAGGAGGATTTTAAAAAAGCCCACGCTTTATTGGAAGAATCGAGAATGATTATTCAAACGATCAAGAATAACAAAGAATTAATTTTAGAGAATAATAAAATCACCTCCGATTATTATGTCGCAACAAATAATTATAAGGAGGCCTACAGTTACTACAAGAAATACATAGAAGAATCCTCTGAAATATTCTCAAGCACTGAAAGTGAAAGACTCGCCGAAATGAGAGTTTTGTACGAGGCCGAACGACGTGAAAACGAAATTAAACTCTTAGAACAAGAACGACACTTAGAAGCACAAAAAAGAAATTTTCTACTCATTGGTGCGCTATTATTGGTCATTATTGCAGTCCTGATTATTGGAAGCCTCTGGAATAATATAAAAAAGAAGAAGGCCATCTACTTGCAGAGCCACAAACTCTCAAAAGAGAAGTTAAAAACACAATCTTTAGAACGCGAGAATCTTGAACACAAGTTAGAGTTTCGCCAAAAAGAACTCACAAACCTAGCCTTGTTTATCTCGCAACGTACTTCCATATATAAGGACTTCACCAAGTCTTTAAAAGATTTAAAATTCACCGATTTAAAAGAGCTCAAAAAAAACATTGATAATCTTATAAAAGAATATACGTTTAAGTTTGATTTTAATGAAGACATTCAACGCTTCCATGCCAATATAGAAAATCTGCAAAGCGACTTTCTATTTAAAATCAAAGAAGAATTCCCGCATTTAACGGATAAAGATGTTCAGCTTGCTGTTCAGGTCAAACTCAAACTTAGCTCCAAGGAAATTGCCAATATAAATAATATCTCTTTAAATTCGGTGGAAATTGGCAGGCATCGATTAAGAAAAAAGCTCGGCTTGGAGTCAAAAGACAATCTTGTAACTTTTTTAGAAAACATTTAAGGTATAAGGTTATTTCTGACAACCTTTTGCCCACATCTCATCCAACAAAACACACTGATCAGCAAATTACTCCCACATAATCAGATACTTAAATAATTAAATTCAGATTTCAAAAGCCTCAATAAAATTAAAATTTATATAGGTTGTAAAGGTCAAGTAAAGGTGGTTTCTAATGTTTTGTCTCAAAATAATTTCATATTTGGTATTCTTAAACTTAAGTTAAATCGAAGTTTCAGCTAACTAATAAAGAAATTACTAACATGAAAAAAAAACAATCAAAAAATCAAATTCACTCTTATAAAAGTCTGTTTTTATTACTTTTTGTATTTGTGTCTTTTGGATTTATGACCAACACGCATGCTCAAGGCATCTTGGTGAAAGGAACAATTACAGATAATTCTGGAATACCCGTTCCAGGAGCAACGGTTATGGTAAAAAGCGATCCATCTGTTGGGACACAGTCTGACTTTGACGGAAATTATTCTCTTGAAGTACCAAACAACCAAACCATATTGGTTTTTAGTTACTTGGGTTTTGCAACTAAAGAAATTATGGTAGGCTCCCAAACAACCATTAACGTGTCATTACAAGAAAGTGCTGAAGATTTGGATGAAATCGTTATTGTTGGATATGGTACCCAAAAGAAAAGTGATGTCACTGGAGCCATAAGCTCTGTCAAAAGTGAAGACCTCACAAAAGTGGTGACCACAAATCCTGTAGACGCACTCCAAGGTAGGGTTTCTGGTGTTACGGTAACCTCTTCTTCTGGAAGTCCTGGTTCTACATCAGATATCACCATTAGAGGCATTGGAAGTTTTGGGAACAATCAACCGCTTTATATTGTTGACGGTGTACAAGCTGACCCGTATTTTTTAAATGCCAATGATATTGAGTCCATTGAAGTTTTAAAAGACGCGGCTTCTGGTGCTATTTACGGAACACGAGCAGCTAATGGCGTCATTATCATTACCACAAAAAAGGGTAAAGCTGGCAAAACAAAGATCGAGATAGAAAGTTCTTTAAGCTCCAATACAGCTAGAGAGGCCATGAAGTTACTTGATGCCGATGGATACGTTTCCGTACATAGACAAATGTATGAGAATGCAGGTGCTAGTCTACCGCAATATGTTCAAAACCCACCCAATGTGAATACCAATTGGATTGATGAAACCCACAGAACCGGTCAATTAAACCTATTGAATGTTCGCGTAAGTGGTGCCTCTGACAATATCAATTATAGCGTAGCTGGAAGTTACGCTGATGAAAAGGGGATTTTAATCGGTTCTGGATTTACCAAAAAAGGCATCAATGCCAACCTTTCATCCACGAAAGGGAAATTAAAAATTAACACGAGTTTAAATTACAGTGAAACAAATCAAGAGGATTATAAATTCTCACTTAGGGAAACCTATTTCATATCACCCTTGATTCCTGTTTTAGATCCGTCTAAACCATCAGGTTATGGCTATAGAAGTGGCGATCTACCTGACCATCGAAATCCAGTTGGTGAAGCTGCTATTATTGATGGCTACACCAAGATGAAGTATTTCTTAGGAAATGTAGGTTTTACATATGAAATTATTGAAGGGCTTAATGCCAACGCAAACTTTTCCTTAGCCAACAGAGATAATTACACTTATGCTTTCCATCCGCCATTTCAGGTAAGGGATATTGATGACAATCCACAGAATGAATACGCCTTTGTTTCTGAGTACAACAGTGAATTCAGAAGGTTAAATCAAGAGTACACGCTCAATTACCAGTTTGATCTAGGTAAGCACTCGGTTAATTTATTGGCGGGATATCAACGAATCTCTGAACCATTTAAGGAAACCTACGTCCAAGCCGAAGGTTATAAGTTTGATGAGAATGGCGATAAAATCCCAGCTACAATATTAGATCCAAGTTTCAACACTATGAATGCCTTTGGCGACGGCACTTATTCGGCCGAAGGAACAAACGCAGAATATGCATTGGTATCTCAATTTGGAAGGGTTAATTACGCCTACAATGATCGCTACTTATTTCAAGCGAGTGTCCGAAGGGATGGTAGCTCAAAATTTGGGAAGAACAATCAATATGGTGTTTTCCCTTCTGTGGCCGCCGGGTGGAAGATAACAGATGAAGATTTTATGAAGAATCAAAATATCTTCAACTTCCTAAAATTACGCTTCAGCTGGGGGCAAGCAGGTAATGATAGTGCTTTGGGATATTACGATTATATCGCCCTTATCTCTCAAGGAAAAGACCGAAGTAATGGAGGTTATGTATTTGGAAATCCACAAACCTCATATTTAGGAAGTATCGCGCGCGATTTGCAGAATGATGACCTACAATGGGAAACCAACACCTCATCAAACTTCGGAATCGACTTTGCCTCCTTGGGCAATAAGTTAAAAGGGGCCATCAACTATTATAGCACAACTACTCAAGATTTACTCATTACAAAAGAGGTTTCCCCATCAAGCGGGGTCAACAATCCGATTGTAAACGTTGGAGAATTTGAAAATAAAGGATTGGAATTAGAGCTGGGCTATGTCAATAAAGATGGTGAATTTGGTTACTCAGCTTTTGGAACCTTTACCACCATTAACAGCGAAGTAACAAAACTCAGTAACGCCAATCAAAAATTATATGGGATTGGTTTATTGTTTGGATCGGATCATTTTGTGAACCAAACCCAAGTAGGTTATGAGCCTGGAGCCTATTTTTTACCTGTAGCCGATGGGATCTTCCAATCACAGGCCGAAATTGATGCTCACGGTGCGCAACCAAATGCCTCTCCTGGAGACATCAGGTTTGTAGATCAAAATGGTGATGGTGTAATAGATTCAAAAGACGAAACCTATCAAGGCACGGCAATTCCTAAATACGAATACAGTTTGAGTCTTTCAGCCGATTACAAAAAATTTGACTTCAATATATTCTTCCAAGGTGTTGGAGGCAACAAAATATACAATGGCAACGATTTTAGATTGTTAAGCTTGGATACGGGAAGGAATTTTAGAGCTGAAGCGGAGAATGCATGGACGCCTTCCAACACCAACACCAACATTCCAAGAGCGGTATTGGGCGACCCTAACAGAAACAGTAGGGCCTCAACGAGATTTTTAGAAAAAGGCGATTATTTAAGAATCAAGACCATTCAGATTGGGTATTCATTACCGACCAATATTCTGGAAACTTTAGAGTTGGATAAATTGAGAGTTTACCTTACCGGACAGGACTTATTTACATTCACCAAATATAGTGGCCTAGACCCTGAAGTTGGAGGAAGCGTATTGTCAAGAGGTATTGATATTAATTTATATCCGAAATATAAATCGATAATTTTTGGAGTACAATTAGCATTTTAAAAATTACAAAACATAATAAAATGAAAAACGTATATAAAATAGTTCTAGTTGCTTTAATAATAACAACTACAACATCATGTAATGACGATGATTTCTTAGAACAAACATCCGTAGACCAATTAACCTCTGCCAGTTTTTGGAGAAATGCCGAAGATGCGCAGTCCGGTTTAGTAGCGGCCTATTCAGAATTGGAATCGAGAAGCAATTTCTGGGATGGATGGCAGGAAGGACGTCCAGTGGTTGAATATTTCAGATCTGATTATGCCCTACCTGGACCGGATGCAAGCAACTACGCACATTGGATGTCCATTTATAATTTCACTTACACCAATGGCCATACTTTTATAGATGTGATATGGACCACAAACTATAAAGGATTAAATTTTGCCAATCAAGTGATTACCAAAGTTGGAGAAATGACCTCTGACAAGATATCGGAGGCGGAGAAAAAGCAAATAATTGGAGAAGCTACTTTTTTAAGAGGCTATTACCACTTTAAATTATTGACGCTTTATGAGCAAATTATCTTAAGGACTGAGTTAATCTCCAACGAAACCTTAGACAAGCCGCTATCCACTCGTCCAGAGGCATGGGAAGTGATTATCAACGACTTCAAACAAGCTGCTGAGATGTTACAAACAGTGGACAATACCGAGCCTGGAAGAGCCACAAAAGGAGCCGCCTTAGCCTATTTGGGTAAAGCCTATATGTATAAAGCTGGTGATCCTTCTTCATCTGAAGCCTCCGACTTTGAAAATGCAGCACTGGCGTTTAAGCCAATTGTTGAAGGCGCAGCAGGTTCCTATGCCTTAGAGTCCGATTTTTCAAGCTTGTTTAATGGCGAAAATGAAAATAATAAAGAATCCATCTTTGAACTGCAGTTTAAAACCGCAGATGCCACGTCGAATAACTCAACAAGACTACATGCTTTTGTAGGCGATTGGTCGATAGGTGGCTGGGGTGGTATTGCTGCCACCATGGACATTGTTAACGAAATGAAAAGTGAAGGCATGATTGCCAGCAACGGCCTGTATGACAATAGACTTTACGGTTCGCTCTATTTTAGAGATCCGTTCTATAATGACCCTAACACCAACCAAATGCAGGGAAGTACATGGGACGAGCTAATGATGGAAACTTATGAAAACACAAATGATAATGCCGTTTATTTTAGAAAATGGTTACCTAATTATGTTTGGAACAATAGCTATGTTGGTGTTAATGTGGTATTGATGCGATATGCTGATGTGTTACTGATGTATGCTGAGGCGTTGAACGAAACCGGTGCTACACCTCAGGCCATTGATTTTATAAATAACGTAAGGGCAGTACATGGCCATATGCCTCCAATAACAGTAACTTCTCAGGCTGATGTCAAAAAACAAATTATCCATGAACGAACCATGGAATTGACCTTAGAATCTGTACGGTTTTTTGATTTACGACGATGGAATATGTTAGACCAAGCCATGCAGGCAGCCGGTAGAAGTAATTTTAGTGCGGCATCTCACGCTTATTTGCCAATACCATTATCAGAGATTAACTCCAACTCTGCCATTAATTAAATAGTTTAGTTTAATTTGATTTATTCAGAAAGAGCTGTCATTTTGTTGATGACAGCTCTTTTTATTCAATATTCTTTGAATCAAACGATAGCACGAGTTATGACAATAAATTAAATGAAAGTTTAACCCCTTCTATGATCATCCCAGTTCCAATAATCGCAATGATCAATCCCATTATTTTTCCAATTACTGAAATCACATTATATCCAACAACTTTAACAATATACTTACTAAGTCTAAAAGTTATATAAGTCAATAAACTCATCGATCCAAAAATGGCAATGACTAAAAACACCTGGAATGGTGTCACATTGGCAACAAAGTTCATAGCGGTAACAATTGTTCCTGGCCCGGCCAAAATAGGAATGGCCAATGGTGAGACCGCAATATTCTCATCAATATGGACATCCTTAATGTTCTTTACATTCGATTTTTTTGATTGCAGCATTTCAAAACCAATGTAAAATATTAGGATTCCTCCAGTAATCTTAAATGCAGGAATACTAATATTAAACAATTCGAAAATATATTTCCCCAACAGGACAAAAACGACGACAATGATAAAAGCAATAATATTTGCCCTCTTGTTGATATCCCGTTTTGTTCTTTCATCAGCACCTTGGGTCAAGGATAAAAAAACGGTCATGTTTGAGATTGGATTGGTGATCGCAAAAAAACCGGTAAATACTGTAATTGAAAATGTTACTAGGTTATCCATTGGCTGCTGAGTTTCAATAGTGAAAGAACTCGAATTACTTTTTTAATTCCTAAGGAATTTTGATTTAATTTTAATAGATTATTAAAACCAATTGCGTCCCATTTCGGAGTGCAATTGATAAGCTCCACAGTTAATTAACTTGATTGTTTATTTAATATCTCTTTCAATAAAAACTTCTTTTGCCACTTTTAAGGCATTCAGCACCCGCGGAAATCCTGTATATGGCAGCAAGTGAATGATGGCGCCTATTATTTCCTTTGGAGTCAATCCAATGGTGAGACCAATATTGACGTGCAGTCTTAATTGTGGTTCCAATCCCTGGGTAACTAGAGAAGAAATTGTAATCAGCGTTTTATTTTCATCGGACAGTCCGCCTCTCGAATAAATATCTCCAAAAGCAAACTCAACAATATAATTTTCCAACTCTGAATCCAGATCCATTAAACTGTCAAAAGTGATAGAGTACGCCGGTTTTTCCGATGGGTCTTCATATTTCTTTATGACTTCCATGCCTCGTTGATAGCGTTTTGATTTTTCCATGTTCCTGTTCTAATTTATTATGATTTATTATTTCATTCTCTTCGGAAATCCAGTCCACCATGCTCCGTTAGCAGACTTGCAATCTCTCGTTCTACAAATAGAAATATATTATTCAAGTGGATAATGGTCATATGACGCCCCAACTTTCTATCCCCATGATAAGAGCAATGACCCTAATGGTTTATTATCGTTTCTACCCAATAAACTTTACGGAAAAATAAATACAACGAAAAGTTACCAGCAGGTGCCAATCATAGCTTCTTATATATCCAATTCACTTTATTCGCGAGAGATTCCTGATTTAAACCTGATTTCAAAAATTGAAATTAGGGTATTATTTTCGAAAATAAAAATTCAGAACATGGTAAAACCGTGTCGCGGTGGAATGAGAAGCAGGCAGGTCACTTGAATGGGATTTGCATCTCTATTTGTTTTTGAATAAAAGCCAGGTCCCTTGTGCTCTTTCGTACTGTTTTAGTACATTTTTTAAAACTCAAGATCAGGCTATGTAACATATGTTACTTCCATTCTCTCTACAATTTGCTAACTTTATACAAATAAATAATTCCAGCGGTATTGATATGCAAAAGATTGGGTCAAAACGCTGTATCGAGCTGCTAATGCTTATTTAAGGGCATAGACATTGATCTTTCTAAGATTTTCACTACTCAACTCTACACAACGATGGCTGCCGATTTTATTGTTGTCAACCATTAACTGAGCAGAGGAAGTCTTGTGGAATTTAGATAAGACCAATAGATCAGGTTTTGGTGGATCAACTAAAAAAAGATTAAATTAAATAAAACATAAATTATGAGCTACTATTTTTCAAAAGTCCTCGACAATTCATTTGAAGAGGCCATAGATAAAATCACGAAAGAATTGAAAGAAGAAGGTTTTGGAATTCTTACCGAGATAGACGTAAAGGAAACGTTCAAAAACAAACTGAACGTGGATTTCAGGAAATATAAGATTCTAGGGGCCTGTAATCCAAAATTGGCACACCAGGCTATCTCGGCAGAAAACAAGATTGGAACGATGCTACCCTGTAACGTCATTGTACAGGAAACAGAAGATGGCAAAACCGAAGTGACTGCAGTAGATCCGGCGGCTTCAATGACCGCTGTAGAGAATAAAGAATTAGAGGCTATTGCACAAGAAGTTCAATCAAAAATGAAGGCAGTAATCGATAGGCTTTCTTAGATTATATGCTTCAGAGTAGTTAGAAAACATGAAATACATTTCTGGGTTCCCCAAAAACAAATTTCATTTCCGGGGAGTTTACACATTCGTTATGGCTTTTTTTTAGTTATTTATCCATTTCACAGATTTCGTATAAAACCACATATCGGTTTAATATGAACTTTGTTATGTAACCAATGTTACTGTGGATAGCGTGCTTTAGTTTTAATTTTGCCATCTTAAATTGGTAGGAACTTTAATGCTGATTTCAAGTGAAGTTCACAAAAAAATACAATTATGAATAGTGAAGAAGTTATTAAATACAGTGAATGCACTATTGTTGATGTGCGCACTCCCCAGGAATTTATGGGAGGGAGTGTCTCTGGATCTGTAAATATTCCTCTTAACGAAATCCCACGGAGAATAGAAGATCTAAAAGCAATGAAGGCCCCATTGATTTTATGCTGTGCCTCTGGAATGAGAAGTGGACAGGCAGAGATTTTCTTAAACCATCAAGGTGTGAAATGCCTCAATGGCGGCTCATGGCTGGAAGTAAACCATTTAACCTCACAAAAAGTATAATATGATTTCAAAACTTAAGGAACTTTTAGGAATAAAACCAGCTCCAGATTACGTTCAACTATTAAAAGAAGGTGGAGTTATCATAGATGTAAGAAGCAGCGCAGAATTCGCAGGTGGTCACATTAAAGGTTCTAAAAACATTCCTTTACAAACATTAACTGTGAATCTGAACAAATTGAAAAACAAAGATAGGCCAGTAATTACCTGTTGTGCCACCGGTATGCGAAGCGCTTCAGCAAGAAGTATACTCAGGTCAAAGGGATTCACCCAAGTGTATAACGGCGGAGGCTGGACCTCTCTCAATAACAAAATATAATTACCCTATGCTTAACAGGATTTTCACTGGCTGGACCTGGATACGGGCAGCCCACTTAATTATAGGAATTTGGGTCATTGTACTAAGCGCATGGGAAGGTGAATGGATTGGAATCGTACTTGGAACTTGGCCTGCAACTATGGGCCTTTTCGGACTTGCTTGCGCAGGAGCAAGTTGCTCTACCGGAGCTTGTGAGATAAAAAACGATGTAACTCCTAAAAAGTAAAAATCACACTTGACTTTCGTTAAAAAATGGTTTTGTTTACAACATTGTAAAACAGCTTCAAGTTTTTCCATTAAATAAATCTGCGTTCCTTCTTTTTTTACCCTCGCTATATGGCCTCAAGTTATTAGCTAAACAATCCATTCTTGATGGTTCTTTGACCATTTTTTAATTCAATTCTCAATGAATTCCTCCTTTATCAAATGAGAATATTTCTTTTTCTCAATTTCCACATTTTATCCATCCCAGTATCAACTCATTTCATTCTTCAAGTTTTCACCCTATTTTAAGTCGTTTCTGCACCGTATCCACATCTGACTTAAACTTACAATCCCTTAACACGCCAATAAATTTGAGAAACCGCAGTATTTGAAAAGGATTTGAATTAGAATTTCGCAAATAAATTGAAACGGGCATAAGTTTAAAAACCGTATGGAATAGACAGTATTATTATGGCGATAATTTAAAACCAAGCAGGATTAAAAGAGTTTATAAGGCTTTCTTCTCAAACAAAATTGGGTTTAGATGTAATTTCAATAACTTAGGAGCATATTTGCTCCAATTGAATTGCCTAGTTAAAAATAAATTGTATGAAAAAGTTCATATTCCCAATCCTGATTCTTACGTCATTTCTATTGTCGTGCAATAAAAAGGATGATCCTGCAACTTCAGCCTTATGTGACGAATTCGTCATTATTAATAATTATATGTTTAAAAATCGTCCAGACGATGACGGCACTGGAAGAAATGGCTTTGAGATCACCTCGGCAGAAATCACGGACGATTGTTTGGTCATTGGTATTCTATCAGGTGGTTGTACAGGAAGTACAATAAAAATGGACTTGGTTGATGCCGGGAGAGTTTCCGAAACAACAATTCCACAAAGAGATCTAAAGTTGTTTATAGACAATACAGAACTCTGTAACGCCATAGTTGGCAAAACAATGTCATTTGACCTTACCCCTCTAAGAATTCAAAAAAAGGAAATCTGGTTGAATTTGGAAAAATGGGACGCCCAATTGATATATACCTATTGATATATATCTAAGCTCCTTCTTAAAAGGATCACTAGTAAATTAAACCTAAATATCACGAATAAAATCAGCGAGATACTATTTTATTGAGAGCCTCGTAATTAATTATTTATAGAACTTTTTACGCAACCTATTGCCAAATTATGCATCTTATAAAAAACCATCCAGAATCAAATTAACTATGAGACCAAAGAAAATTATCCTACTACTTTTCATGATGACTAACGGTTTGCTCATAAGTTGTAGTGATGATGATAAAAACGAGGATTGTATTTCGACCCAAACTGCATTTGTCACTTCTGTAGAGGCTCCTAAGACTGGAGTAACCAATAAGATTATTAATATTGAAGTAAGTTTTCAGGTCAATAACGGCTGTGGCGGATTTGGAAAATTTATTGAAAAGAAAAACGGAAACACGAGTGCTATTGAAGTTGAAGCAAAATATGTAGGCTGTATTTGTACAGATAACCTACCTATCATAACGGTCAATTATGAATTTATCACCAATAAAGTAGGCAATTACGAATTGAATTTTAAATCAAGTCCAACGGAGTTCATAACAGTCAACCTAACCATTAATTAAAACACAGGAGATATGAAAACACTATTTAAAGCTTTTTTATTTCTTTTTATTATGGTCAATATTGGATGCGATAATGATAATGAGTCCATAGTGATTGATGAATCGGACATGTTGATTGGGTATTGGATCAACCCTGTCTATAGCGACTCAGGAACGACATTTGAAAGAGCCAAAAGATTCAAAAATGATGCGTATGGCGTGGCTTTTTTAACAGAAAACATAAGTTTGGAAAGAAGCTCCGGTTGGTGTGGCACACCGCCGTTGATATTTGCTGATTTTCAAGGAACATGGAAAAGAAATGACTCCATCATTACCATTACCATTGATAATGGAATGGCTGGTCAGATGGATAACCATTGGGAAATTAAAACATTGAATGAGAAGCGTCTCACCGTAGAAAGATTGCCCTAACCTTACAGCTCATATAAATGACTGAGAGTGGAATTTTTAGAGTTTATAATCTTGATCATTCTTCAACAAAACACATCTACTTATAAGACATGAACGTAAAAAACTATATTTCATTGATATTGATGGGTATGACACTAATAGCCTGTTCAAATAATGATGGCACTGAACATAACCAAGATCCTTGTGGTTTTATAAATTTTAAATACTATAACGGAAGCCAGGATTTGTTGGGAGAAATGTCGAACGATTATATTTTAATTGCAGTTGACAGTATTTATCCGAATCATGACATTGAAGATTTCATTTCAACTCTAAACACTTTCGATCAAAACTACAACTACCTAATCCATAAAGCTGAAAACTATAAGTTTAAGGAAATACCTTTAAAATTAAAGGCTTCCAAAAGTTGCGAAGAAATATCCAAAATAATTTCAGACTTAAACCAAGACCCTATCATCTCCTATGCGCATTTCACACTAAAAACGAATAACTGTACCAATCTCATTTGGGAACCAATAGGCGATTTATGTATTGACAGTTATGGAAGCAGTTTTTATGTAAAAGTGTTGAATGAAAATGATTTGACAGATTTAAACCAAATGATTGCCCAAACCAACACCGAACTCGTCGGACAAAATCAATTTATGGAAAGATGGTTCGAGTTAAGAGCTACAAAAAACTCCAAAGGCGATGGATTGGCAATGGCAAATTTTTTCTATGAATCTGGACTTTTTGAACATAGTGAACCTGGAATATCAAAATACCCTGTACAATAACATAAATTGAATAGACACATCAAACGTTCACATAAAATTAAAAAGTCAAACTATATGCTACTAAAAACATGGTTCTTGAATTCACTTCTTTCAAAAAAAGCGATAAATCCATCTTTTGGGTTTTCAGTAAATTACGAGTCATTTTAACTGAAGTTTTATGACAACCATCCAAACAAAAAAAAACAAAAAAACAAAAAATGAATACACTCAGAACTTTTATAGCTATTCTTATAATGGCCATTAGTACATTTTCATGCAGCAACGATGATGGGGACCTAAATTATAATAATAATTCGTTCGTTTATATTGAGACCGCTTCATTCCAAGATTATTCTGGCAACTCTAAATTGCTGGTCAGTGATGGTAATAACACCAGACCAATTAAAATATTAAATAAGAGAATCCAATATCAAATCATTGATTCGAAGATTGTTTTTTTGGATGGACAGGATATTATTGAATTCAATCCTAAATCTAATAAAACGAGGATCATAGCAAATTTACCCAACATTCTAATTCACAGTTTTCATGTGTCACCTAATATGGACAACTTAGCGTTCTCTAACTATGAAGATATTTTCATAGTGGAATTAAACAGTGGGACTATGAAAAACATTACTGAACATCTGGAAGGTAATTTTAGAATTCCAAAATGGTCCCCAGACGGGAATTCCCTTCTGGTGAGAAATGGCATTCCAATTGTTGGACCCAACGATGAAGCTCCTACGAGCACAGGAAACTTTAAAGTATTCTCCTTATCTCAACAAAGTTTTCAAGATATCGAAATGTTTGACCAATTTGCGTCTCCGGGCAATGCCGAATGGTCTCCAGATAGCAAATTGATAGCTTATGGGCAATACCAAGCCATATTTACGTTTGATATTGAAAATCGGCAATTAAAGAGGATAACCTCTCAAGAAGTGGTAGCAACCAATCCAAAGTTTTCAACTGATGGCAGTAAAATGAGTTACTTTAGTTCTGACCTTTCCGATAATGGCAACAATTGGCAGAATTTTTTAACCATTTATGATATTTCGAATAATTCAAGTAAAATAGTCAATGATATTTATTCCTATGATGTGTCATGGAAATATGACTCTAGTGAAATTCTTTATTGCACTAAAACTGGAATATTCTCATACAATTTAAGCAACGGGACTATTTCTCAAATAGTCAATTCCAATGAATCCATTTTTCTGCATTCGGTCAAATTTCTGAATTAAACTACAAGTTAGGCGAACATATTTTCACTTGGTGCTGGATTCACTCCGCGCATCCCCAAAGCTCCGCTTTGAGAACAAAAAATCCAAACCTTTAAATTCAAGCAAGCTTAAAAGTGTGAGGATAATAATAGTAGTATTGGATTCGCCTCGCGCTTCCAGCAAAGCTTCGCTTTGAAAATCATTAAAACAAAAAAACGCTCAAGTAAACGAGGCCACTGAAAAAGTCCCCTTAAAAATATTGGGGTAAAAAGAGATAAAAAGGAGTGTAAACCGTAGTGTTTTCACTCCTTTTTTCGTATCTTTTTTACTGATTAACAAACACTTGGATATGTTATTACAGCAGCAAAAGATTCAATTGAGTGCGTATTCCGATATATATGACTTGGTTGTTCCCAAAGATAATCTTCTCAGGAAAATTAACGAATTAATTGATTTTACCTTTATCTATGATGAGCTGGTAAACAAATATTGCCTGGACAACGGACGCAACGCAGAAAGTCCGATA